>NZ_JBIAIG010000002.1:261073-821870 GCF_042871235.1 Streptomyces sp. NPDC005931 | reverse complement strand
AGCACGCCGCCAGCGTTCGTCCTGAGCCAGGATCAAACTCTCCGTGAATGCTTGCCGGTGATCCGGCGAAACACATCACGAGAGCGGAACAGTCGGGCGGAATAGGCCCGACCGTTCACAGCGTCCTCGCTGTGTTTTTTCAAAGGAACCTCGTCCCAGCTGATGCCGGAGACGGGGTATCAACATATCTGGCGTTGACTTTTGGCACGCTGTTGAGTTCTCAAGGAACGGACGCTTCCTTCGTACTCACCCTCTCGGGCTTTCCTCCGGGCGCTTCCCTTCGGTCTTGCGTTTCCGACTCTATCAGATCCTTTTCTCGACCTGACCCCCAGTCAGCGGGGTTTGTCTTCCCGGCCGCTGGGCCGTTCCGACGAGTGAGACTTTAGCGGATTCCCGGCTCCCGAGCTAATCGGGGGCCTGCGCCCTTTCGGGCGCGGATTCCTCATTCCGCTCATACGCATACCAATACACGGCGCCAGGCAGAAGACATACGACTGCCGTCGAGTAGAGGTGGTACTAGCGGAGTGGCTGTCCGGGGACCGACCGGAGTCGGCGCTCACGTCGGACAACTCGGAGAACACTACGGATGCCCCCGGGACGTGTCAACTCGCGTCCTCACCCCTCCCGTGCGGCGTACTCTTGTCCGCATGACGACGCGTACGTACCGCCAGTTCTGGTGGGCCGCCTGACGGCGGCCGTCCTTACGTATGCACTCACGGCCGCCGCCTCGGCGGCCGTTCTTGTTTCTCCCTTCAGAGCTCCGAGGGGCGGCCGGCCGGGGGCGGGCGGCCTCGACCGGGAGAGGGAGACGAGATGACACGGGTGTTCAGCGGAGTCAAGCCGACCGGGCATCTGACGCTGGGGAACTATCTGGGGGCCATGCGGCAGTGGGCCGCGGTGGACCAGCACCGGGCGGACGCGCTGTTCTGCATCGTCGATCTGCACGCGCTGACCGTGCACCACGATCCGGCGCGGGTGCGCAGGCTCAGTCGGCAGGCGGCGACCCTGCTGCTGGCGGCGGGGCTCGACCCGGCGCTGTGCACGGTGTTCGTGCAGAGCCATGTGGACGAGCACGCGCGGCTGTCGTACCTGCTGGAGTGCGTGGCCACCGACGGCGAGATGCGGCGGATGATCCAGTACAAGGAGAAGGCCGCACTCGAGTCTCGTCGGGGCGGGAGCGTGCGGCTGTCGCTGCTGACGTATCCGGTGCTGATGGCCGCGGACATCCTGGCGTACGGAGCCCACGAAGTGCCGGTCGGGGACGACCAGGCCCAGCACGTGGAGCTGACCCGGGACCTGGCGGTGCGGTTCAACCAGCGCTACGGGCACACCTTCGTGGTGCCGCGGGCCACGCATCCGACGGTGGCGGCGCGGGTGATGAACCTCCAGGAACCGGCGTCGAAGATGGGCAAGAGCGACGACACCGGGCCGGGGATCGTCTACCTCCTGGACGAGCCCGACGTGGTACGCAGGAAGGTCATGCGGGCGGTGACCGACAGCGGGCGGGAGGTCCTGTACGACCGGGAGTCCAGTCCGGGGCCGGCGAACCTGCTGGAGATCCTCGCGGCGTGCTCGGGTGGGAACCCCGCGGAGCTGGCCGGTCGGTACGACTCGTACGGCACTCTGAAGAAGGACACCGCGGAGGCCGTGGTGGAAGTCCTCGGACCCGTGCAACAGAGGCACAAGGAGCTGTGCGCGGATCCGGGCTACGTGGAGGGCGTGCTGCGGGACGGTGCGGCGCGGGCACGGGGCATGGCCCGGCCGACCGTGGAGGCGGCCTATCGGGCGATCGGGTTGCTGCCTACGGGGTCCGACGGCGGGTGACCGCCCCCGGGCGGAGCCACAGCAATCATCACTGTCAGTCCTTGGTGCCGGAGGCCAGTTCGCGGCTGCGGTCGCGGGCGGCCTCCAGGGCGGCGATGAGCGCGGCCCGTACGCCGTGGTTCTCGAGTTCCCGGATGGCACTGATGGTGGTTCCGGCGGGGGAGGTCACGTTCTCGCGCAGCTTCACGGGGTGTTCGCCGCTGTCGCGGAGCATGGTGGCGGCGCCGATCGCGGACTGGACGATCAGGTCGTGGGCCTTGTCGCGGGGCAGACCGAGCAGGATGCCGGCGTCGGTCATGGCTTCGACCAGGTAGAAGATGTACGCCGGGCCGGAGCCGGAGAGGGCGGTGCAGGCGTCCTGCTGGGACTCGGGGACACGCAGCGTCTTGCCGACGGCGCCGAAGATCTCCTCGGCGTGGGCGAGGTGCTCGGCGGTGGCGTGGCTGCCGGCGGAGATGACGGACATGGCCTCGTCGACGAGGGCGGGGGTGTTCGTCATGACGCGGACCACGGGGGTGCCCGGGGCCAGGCGGTCCTCGAAGAAGGAGGTGGGGATGCCGGCGGCGCCGCTGATGACCAGGCGGTCGGCGGGGACGTGGGGGGCGAGTTCGTCGAGGAGGCTTCCCATGTCCTGCGGCTTGACCGTGAGGATCAAGGTGTCGGCGGTCTTGGCGGCCTCCTGGTTGGAGACCGCGGTGACTCCGTAGCGGGTGCGGAGTTCGTCGGCTCGCTCCTGGCGGCGGGCGGTGACCAGGAGGTCGGCGGGGGCCCAGCCGGCTCGGATCATTCCGCTGAGCAGGGCTTCGCCGATCTTTCCGGTGCCGAGGACTGCGACTTTCTGCGTCATGGCTGCGGGTGCCCTCCGGGGTGTGCGTCGTCCTGGTTCATCCTCGCACCCGGGGGCTCGGAGGCGGGGGCGTGTCCGGTGGGCGGGACGGTGACGCAGGTCGTTGCCGCGTCGTCCTGTCCCACCGTCCGCACGCCGTCCGCACGCCGGCTCGCGTCATGCCGTCCTGCGTCACACCGTCCTGCTTCATGCCGTCCTGCGTCATGCCGTCCTGCGTCGCAGGGTCGCCGCGCCGAGGCCGAGGACCAGCAGGGCGCAGCCGGCGACGATCAGGATGTCGCGAACGAAGGCGGTGGTCATGTCGGTGTGCCGGAGGACCTCGTTCATCGCGTCGACGGCGTAGGACATGGGGAGGACGTCGGAGATGGCCTCCAGGACCGGGTGCATCCTGTCGCGCGGGGTGAAGAGGCCGCAGAGGAGGAGCTGGGGGAAGATCACCGCCGGCATGAACTGGACCGCCTGGAACTCGGATGCCGCGAAGGCCGAGACGAAGAGGCCGAGGGCTGTGCCGAGGAGCGCGTCGAGCAGCGCCACCAGGAGCAGCAGCCAGGGGCTGCCCGTGACGTCGAGGCCCAGGAACCAGAGGGCGAGGCCGGTGGCCAGGGCGGACTGGATGATCGCGACGGCACCGAAGGCGAGGGCGTACCCGGCGATGAGGTCGCCCCTGCCGAGGGGCATGGCGAGGAGGCGTTCGAGGGTGCCGGAGGTGCGTTCGCGCAGGGTGGCGATGGAGGTCACCAGGAACATCGTGATCATCGGGAAGATGCCGAGGAGCGATGCGCCGATGTTGTCGAAGGTGCGCGGGCTGCCGTCGAAGACGTAACGCAGCAGGAACAGCATCAGGCAGGGGACGAGCAGCATCAGCGCGATGGTGCGCGGGTCGTGGCGCAGCTGGCGCAGCACCCGGGCCGCGGTGGCGGTGGTGCGGGAGAGGTTGAGGGGGCTGGTCGGCGCGGGGGCGAGGGTCGGCGCGGGGCTGGTGCTCATCGGGTGGTCTCCCTCGTGCGGGCGGCTGCGACGGCCGCGTCCACCAGGTGCAGGAAGGCGGCCTCGACGGTCTCGGCGCCGGTGCGGTCGCGGAGGGCGTCGGGAGTGTCGTCGGCGAGGATCTCGCCCTCACGCATGAGGAGCAGGCGGTGGCAGCGCTCGGCCTCGTCCATGACGTGGGAGGAGATCAGCAGGGTCGCGCCACGGTCGGCGGCGATGGTGTGGAAGAGCTGCCAGAGGTCGCGGCGCAGGACGGGGTCCAGGCCGACCGTGGGCTCGTCCAGCACCAGCAGTTCGGGGGCGCCGAGGAGGGCGACGGCCAGGGAGACGCGGCTGCGCTGGCCGCCGGAGAGGTTGCCGGCCAGGGCGTCGGCGTGGGTGGTGAGGTCCACGTCGGCGATGGCTCGGGTGACGTTCGCGTGGCGGCGGTCGGCCTCCGCGTGTCCGGGGTCGAGGATCGCGGCGAAGTAGTCGAGGTTCTGGCGGACGGTGAGGTCGTCGTAGACCGACGGGGCCTGGGTGACGTAGCCGATGCGGGTGCGCAGGTGGGGGTGTCCGGCTGGCCGGCCGAGGACCTCCAGTGTGCCGGTGACCTTGGCCTGCGTCCCCACGATGGCCCGCATCAGCGTCGTCTTGCCGCAGCCGGAGGGGCCGAGGAGGCCGGTGATCTGTCCGGGCGGCACGGCGAAGTCCAGGTCGCGCAGGACGGTGCGGGGGCCTCGGACGACGCTGAGGTTCCGGCCGCGGATGGCCGGGGGGTCGTCGGCTGCGGGGGTGGGGCTGTGGGCGGGGGGCGGGGTTCCGGTGTCGGTCCCGGGCAGCGGGTGGGGTTGCTCGGACGGATAATTCATCATGTGATGAATAGTCCTCCTGGGGGTGGCGTGCGTCAAGCGGAACGTGGGCAGCGCGGAGCGGGCCGCCGTGGGGTTCACGGGGCCTGAGGCGCTGAAAGGGGGGCCCTGTCCGAAGGGGGCTGTATCTGAGGGGGCTGTATCTGAGGGGGCTGGGACCTGGTTCGGGCCGGCCTGGTTACGGGGTGGTGTCGACGCGGGAGCGGGTGTTGTTGCCCGTGCCGGCGTCGGTGTCGATACCGGGGGTTGTCGAAGCCGCGAGCGGTTTCGATGCCGGGTCGGCCGGTCAGGAGCGGCGGCGCTTCTTCGGGTTGCCGGAGCGCCGGGAGGTGCGCTTCTCGTGCTGGGCGCGGGCCGCTTCGTACTCCTGGCGGTGGAGCTTTTCGCCCGGGGCCTCGGTCAATGTACGGAAGAAGTACGCGAGGAGGGTGCCGACGAAGCCGATGGCCAGGAGGCCGCGGAGGGATGCCTGGCGCTCGGGGTCGGGGCGGCGGGTGAAGCTTCCCCAGGTGTGGCCGAAGGCGAGCGCGCTGCAGATCGCGAACATCACGACCATGAGGCCCGTGACGAAACCGCCGACGGCGGCGATCTGGAGGCCCTGGTAGGCGACGCGCAGCACGAGGCAGGCGGCGGCGGCCGCGGCGAGCGAGCCGGCGGCGACGCCGATGCGGCGGGCGGTGTAGCCGCTGTCGTGGTCGACCCAGGTCGTGCCGAAGAACCGGATGGGCTCGGGCCGGGGGCCCGCGGATTCCAGGGAGCCCGCGGTGCTGTCCGGGGTGCCGTTCTCTGCGCTCACGCATCGATTATGGCGCCGGATGCTCCACGGGCTCCGGGTGGGTTCAGCCGCAGCGGGGGGCGACGTATCCGTCGCTGCCGGTCTGCACGAAGGCGTCCGCGACGTACTCGCCACTGTCGATGTTGTCCCAGATGTTCGACGTGCCGTACGGGCCCGTGACCCACGTTCCCGGCGTCTGGCAGAAGATGGGGACCTTCGCGCCCTCGGGCAGGACCCGCACGATGCCGTAGCCGGTGCCCGGGCCGCTGCGCACGTTCAGGCGGACGCCCGGGGCGACCGAGTAGTAGCGCAGGGCCGTCGTGGTGACGGACTCCGCCGCGTTGGTGCCCGCTGTCTCTTCGACACGGTCGACGGACATGGAAAACCTCCCCCGTTGTGCACCCCACGCCTGTCATGGGGTGCCGTTGATGCCCCGAGAACGCGCCACGCACACCTGCGCGTCTGTGCAACACGGACGCTAGCAAGCCGCCTCGGTCCCGAACGAGTCATCGACTAGGCTCCGTGCGTCGCGCACGCGGACGTAGAGCACGGGGGTGGTCCCATGGCGCCACAGCGGAATGCCGGAGCGAGCGCGGAAGCGGAACTTCCGGAATATGCCGGTCACTACCGTCTCGAGTCGCGTCTCGGCTCCGGTGGGATGGGTGTGGTGCACCTGGCCCGCAGCGCGTCCGGGATGAAGCTCGCGGTGAAGGTGGTGCACGCCGAATTCGCCCGTGATCCCGAGTTCAGGGGCCGCTTCCGGCAGGAGGTGGCGGCGGCGCGCAGAGTGAGCGGTGCCTTCACGGCGCCGGTCGTCGACGCCGACCCGGAGACCGAACGACCGTGGATGGCCACGTTGTTCATCGCCGGACCAACCCTTGCCGAGCATGTGAAGCGGAATGGCCCCATGGACTCGACCCAGTTGCGTCGGCTGATGGCCGGACTCGCCGAGGCGCTGCGCGACATCCATCGGGTCGGAGTCGTTCACCGCGATCTGAAACCCAGCAACGTGCTCCTCGCCGACGACGGGCCGAAGGTCATCGACTTCGGCATATCCCGGCCAACGGACAGTGAACTGCGCACGGAAACCGGCAAGTTGATCGGTACGCCGCCCTTCATGGCACCCGAGCAGTTCCGCCGCCCGCGTGAGGTGGGACCTGCCGCCGACGTCTTCGCGCTCGGCTCGGTCCTCGTGCACGCGGCGACGGGGCGCGGGCCGTTCGACTCCGACAGTCCGTACGTCGTCGCCTACCAAGTGGTGCACGACGAGCCCGACCTGACCGGTGTCCCGGACGGCCTCGCTCCCCTGGTCCAGCGCTGTCTGGCCAAGGAGCCGGAAGAACGGCCCTCGCCCGACGAGTTGATGCGGGAGCTGCGGGCCGCCGCGGCCATCTACGACACCCAGGCGTTCGTACCGGCACAGCGCACGCGGACCGACGACCGACCGGAGCCCGAGGCCGAACCCGGGACGGGAGTCGAAACCGGACCGGAGCCCGAAGCGGAGCCGGAGCGCGATGCGGAACACGGGGCCGACCAGGAGCGCGGGGCCGACCAGGAAGACGAGGCCGACCAGGAGCGCGGGAAGGCGCCCCGCACCGTGGGGACCGCCGACGAGCGCCGCGCGCGGAGGCCGGGCAGGCGGGCGATGTTCGGTGCCGGCGCCCTCGCGCTCGCCCTGGTCGGCACGCTCGTCGCGGTGCAGTGGTCCGGCGTCGAGGATCCGGCGCCCGACAACACCGTGTCGCACACCACGCCGGCCGGTTTCGCGCCGTGGGCGACGGCGCCCACGGCCGCCTTCGGTTCCGTGCACTGCTCGCACGCGGCCGGGCGGCTCCTGTGTACGCGGCCCGGACGGGTCTTCGCCCTGGATCCGGACAACGGCCGTCTGCTGTGGGAGCACCACGTGGCGCGGACGGCCCTGAGCGGTCCGCCCGTCGTGTCGGGGAGCCTCGTTCAGCCCTCGCTCGTACAGAGCCGTGGCCTGGAGGCCCTCGATCCCGCGTCGGGAAGTCCGGTGTGGCGGCGGGACGTCGCCGAGTACCGCAGCATCGCGCACGCCGGAGACACGCTGCTTCTCACGGGGACCGACGGCACGATCACCGGCGTGGACGGCGCCTCCGGGGACACGGCCTGGAGTCATGCCGTACCGGGGCACCGGACGCCGTCGTTCGCGTCGTTCCCGGGGGACCCGCTGGCGTACGCGGCGAGCACGTCCGGCGACAGTTCGAGCACTCTGGTCACGGCGATCGATCCGGCGACGGGCGAGGTCGCCTGGGACGCCCGGCTGCCAGGAGCACTGACCCCGGTCGGTACGGCGGACGGATCCCTGGTGCTGATCTCGGTCGACGCGGTCTACCGGGAGGCGCGGGCCGTGGTCCGCTACACGCCGGACACCCGAAGGACCCGGAGCGTGCCGCTGCCCGTCCGGCTGGCGCAGCCTCACGGCGCCGTGCGCGGGGGCGTCGCCTATCTCACCGGGACGGGCGGAAGGCTCGTGGCCGTCGACATGGGGGCGCTGCGGCTGCGGTGGAGCCTGGAGACCGGCATCACCCGCGGATCCGCCCCCGTGGCCGACGATCGGCACGTCTACCTCACCGCGCCGGACGGGCGGCTGCTCGCCGTGGACGCGCGGGTGGGGCGGCTGGTGGGGCAGACGGCTCCGCGGATGGCGGCGGCCGGTGACCGGGTCGCCGCCACGCTTCCGCGGCCGGTGCTCGTGGGCGGCCGGGTCTACGGTTCCGCGCCCGACGGGAGCGTCTTCGGTGTGGACGGGAGTGATCCGGAGGGCTGGTGAGGCGACCCGGGGGGCCTGCATCGCCCCGTCCCGTCGGATCGGCCGGCCCCGGGACCCGGGCAGGGCCGCCCCGGTTCTCGGGAGCGGCCCCGTGCGAGTGGGACGCGGGTGGGTGCGTCAGCCCAGCTTGGTGACGTCGCGGACGGCGCCCTTGTCCGCGCTGGTCGCCATCGCCGCGTAGGCCCTGAGCGCCGCGGAGACCTTGCGGTCGCGGTTCTTCGGGGCGTACCGGCCGTTCAGGGCCTGTTCGCGGCGGGACAGTTCCGCGTCGTCGACCAGCAGCTCGACCGAGCGGCCGGGGATGTCGATGCGGATCCGGTCGCCGTCCTGGACCAGGGCGATCGTGCCGCCCGAGGCCGCCTCGGGGGAGGCGTGGCCGATGGAGAGGCCGGAGGTGCCGCCGGAGAAGCGGCCGTCGGTGATCAGGGCGCACGCCTTGCCGAGGCCGCGGCTCTTCAGGTACGAGGTCGGGTAGAGCATCTCCTGCATGCCGGGGCCGCCCTTGGGGCCCTCGTAGCGGATGACGACGACATCGCCCTCCTTGACCTGCTTGGTGAGGATCTTCTCGACGGCCTCCTCCTGCGACTCGCAGACGACCGCCGGGCCCTCGAAGGTCCAGATCGACTCGTCGACGCCGGCCGTCTTGACCACGCAGCCGTCCACGGCGAGGTTGCCGCGCAGCACCGCGAGGCCGCCGTCCTTGGAGTAGGCGTGCTCGGCGGAGCGGATGCAGCCGCCCTCGGCGTCCTCGTCCAGGGTGTCCCAGCGTTCGGACTGGGAGAATGCCTCGGCGGACCGGACGCAGCCGGGGGCCGCGTGCCAGAGTTCCACCGCGTCGGGGGAGGGCGATCCGCCGCGAATGTCCCATGTCTTCAGCCAGTCGGCCAGCGTCGGGCTGTGGACCGAGTGGACGTCCTCGTTGAGCAGCCCCGCGCGGTGCAGCTCGCCCAGCAGGGCCGGGATGCCGCCCGCGCGGTGCACGTCCTCCATGTAGTACGTGCGGGTCTTGGCCACGTTGGGCGCGACCTTCGCCAGGCAGGGCACGCGGCGGGAGAGGGCGTCGATCTCGGTGAGCCCGAAGGGGACCTCCGCCTCCTGGGCGGCGGCGAGCAGGTGCAGGATCGTGTTGGTCGAGCCGCCCATGGCGATGTCCAGGGCCATGGCGTTCTCGAACGCGGCGACCGTGGCGATGCTGCGGGGCAGGACGGTGTCGTCGTCCTGCTCGTAGTAGCGGCGGGTCAGGTCCATGACCGTGTGGGCCGCGCGGACGTACAGGTCCTTGCGGGCGGTGTGGGTCGCCAGGACCGAGCCGTTGCCGGGGAGGGAGAGGCCGATGGCCTCGGTCAGGCAGTTCATCGAGTTGGCGGTGAACATGCCGGAGCAGGAGCCGCAGGTCGGGCAGGCGTTCTCCTCGATGCGGAGCACGTCCGCGTCGGAGACCTTGTCGTTGGCCGCCTCCACCATCGCGTCGATCAGGTCGAGCGTGCGGACCGTGCCGTCGACCAGCGTGGCACGGCCGGCCTCCATGG
Source organism: Streptomyces sp. NPDC005931 (assembly GCF_042871235.1). Lineage (NCBI taxonomy): Bacteria > Bacillati > Actinomycetota > Actinomycetes > Kitasatosporales > Streptomycetaceae > Streptomyces > Streptomyces sp. NPDC005931. The sequence goes on along the minus strand of NZ_JBIAIG010000002.1, from coordinate 812,263 downwards.
GGCCGCCGGAGACGAAGACCGTCGGGATGTTCAGGCGCAGGGCGGCGTTGAGCATGCCCGGGGTGATCTTGTCGCAGTTGGAGATGCAGATCAGGGCGTCCGCGCGGTGGGCCTCGACCATGTACTCCACGCTGTCCGCGATCAGGTCGCGGGAGGGGAGGCTGTACAGCATGCCGCCGTGGCCCATGGCGATGCCGTCGTCGACGGCGATCGTGTTGAACTCGCGCGGGATGCCGCCGGCCGCCACGACCGCCTCGCTGACGATCCGGCCGACGGGGGCGAGGTGGGTGTGGCCGGGGACGAACTCGGTGAAGCTGTTGGCGACGGCGATGATCGGCTTGCGGCCGATGTCCGCGCTCGGTACACCGGAGGCGCGCATCAGGGCGCGGGCGCCCGCCATGTTGCGGCCGTGGGTGACTGTGCGGGACCTCAGCTCGGGCATCGTCGCTCGCTCCTTCAGACCTTCGAGGGTGCCGGCCAGAGAGTTCTGACTGAGGTCGAGCGTACGCCGGTGCTCCAGAGGGCGGGACGAGGTGTCCGCCATGCGGGACGCGTGTCTCAGTTCCCGTACGGGTTCACCTGCCGGTGAGATGCCCCTGCACCACCGGCGCCACCCGCGTGATGATCTGCTCCGCGTCGGCCGAGGCCAGCGGTTCCACCTTGATCACGTACCGGATCATCGCGACGCCGACCAGCTGGGCGGCCGCCAGTTCGGCACGCAGTTCCCCGTCCGGCAGGCCGAGCTGGACGGCGATGCGGCGCAGCAGCTGGGTGGCGACCAGGCGGCGGAAGACGGCGGCGGCCGTCTCGTTGTTGACGGCGGAGCGGACGATCGCGAGCATCGGGGTCCGGGTCACCGGGTTCTCCCAGAGCCCGAAGAACATGCGGGCCAGCCGCTCGCCCACGTCCTCGACCGGGCCCTCGATCATCGCGTCCCGGGCCCTGAGCACGGGCGCGAGGGCGACCTCGACGGCCGCCTCGAAGACCTGTTCCTTGGTGCCGAAGTAGTGGTGCACCAGCGCCGAGTCGACCCCGGCCGCCTTGGCGATGCCGCGCACGGACGTCTTGTCGTAGCCGCGCTCGGAGAACTCCTCGCGGGCCGCGTGCAGGATGCGGTCGCGGGTGCCGGCGGATTCGGTGCGCCGGGGCCGGCCGCGGCGCCGCGCGGTGCCGTTGCCGGGGCCCGGGCCGGGGGGGTCGCCCGCGGGTGCGCCGCCCGGGCCGGCCGTGCCGTCGCCGCGCGCGGAGGTGCCGCCGGGTGCGGCGGCTCCGGTCATCGTCGGTCCACCTTCAGCCGGGAGTTCGGCGCGGGCGCCGAGGCCAGGTGCCGCCGGGTGAAGGCCAGCGCCTCGGCGAGGTCCGCCTCGCGCTCCGCGGCGGACATCGCCCGGCGGGTGTTGACCTCGATGACGACATGGCCGTCGAAGCCGTTCAGCGCGAGCCGCTGGAGCACCTCGGCGCAGGGCTGGGTGCCGCGCCCGGGCACGAGGTGCTCGTCCTTGGCGGAGCCCCGGCCGTCGGCGAGGTGCACGTGACCGAGCCGGTCGCCCATGCGGTCGAGCATGTCCAGGGCGTCGGCGCGGGCGGTGGCGGCGTGGCTGAGATCGATCGTGAAGTGGCGGTAGTCGTCGTTGGTGACGTCCCAGTCGGGTGCGTAGGCGAGCATCTCGCGGTCGCGGTAGCGCCAGGGGTACATGTTCTCGACGGCGAAGCGCACGTCCGTCTCGTTCGCCATCCGCCAGATTCCGTCCACGAAGTCGCGGGCGTACTGCCGCTGCCAGCGGAAGGGGGGATGGACGACGACCGTGCCGGCGCCGAGCTTCTCCGCGGCGGCCCGGGCCCGCTGGAGCTTGGTCCACGGGTCGGTGGACCACACGCGCTGCGTGATGAGCAGACAGGGCGCGTGCACGGCGAGGACGGGGATGCGGTGGTAGTCGCTGAGCCGGCGCAGCGCCTCGATGTCCTGGCTGACCGGGTCGGTCCACACCATGACCTCGACACCGTCGTAGCCGAGGCGCGCGGCTGTCTCGAAGGCCGTCGCCGTCGACTCCGGATAGACGGAGGCCGTCGACAGAGCGACCTTCGCATCCGGGATGCGCACCGCTGGTTCTGCCACGAGGGACAGGGTACGGGGTGTGTTCGACGCGCGGGCCGGGGACGGCGGGCTTCGGCCAGGGGGGTCGGTGGCCGGAGAAACCGCATGTCCGCAGGGCAGGGGGCACCCGCCGGACCCCGCGCGGACCGGCGGTTCGGACACATGTGTGATTCAGCTAACCGGCCCCGGCCCGCTCGTGCACCCGACGGCCGACCGCCCTCGGGCGTAGCGACGGGCGTCCGGCCCTACGCCATCACACGGGTCCCATGTGGTCCAGCCGACGCAGGATCACGCCCTCGCGCAGCGCCCACGGGCAGATCTCCAGCCGTTCCACCCTGAACAGGTCCATCGCGCCCTCCGCGACCAGGGCGCCGGCGAGGAGCTGGCTCGCGCGGGCCTCGGAGACGCCGGGGAGCTCGGCGCGCTCGGCGGCGGTCATGCCGGCCAGCCGGGGCACCCAGGCCTCCAGCGACTCCCGCTTCAGCTCCCGCTGGACGTACAGGCCCTCCGCGGAGCGTGCGGCGCCCGCGATCCGGGCGAGCTGCTTGAACGTCTTGGAGGTGGCCACCACGTGGTCCGGCGCCCCGAGGCGGCTGAAGTCGCCGACCCTGCGGGCGATCTCGGTGCGCACATGACGGCGCAGCCCGCGGACGTCGTCCGCGTCGGGCGGGTCGCCGGGCAGCCAGCCGACGGTGAGGCGGCCCGCACCCAGCGGCAGGGACACCGCGGCGTCGGGCTCCTCGTCCATGCCGTAGGCGATCTCCAGGGAGCCGCCGCCGATGTCGATGACGAGCAGCTTCCCGGCGGACCAGCCGAACCAGCGGCGGGCGGCGAGGAAGGTGAGCCGGGCCTCCTCCTCACCACTGAGGACCTGGAGCTCGACCCCGGTCTCCTCGCGCACGCGGGCGAGGACCTCGTCGGCGTTGTCCGCGTCGCGCACCGCGGAGGTGGCGAAGGGCAGCAGTTCCTCGACGCCCTTGTCCTCGGCGGCCTGGAGGGCGTCCTTGACGACCGAGACGAGCCGGTCCACCCCGTCCGGGCCGATCGCCCCGCCGTCGTCGAGGAGCTGGGCGAGGCGCAGTTCGGCCTTGTGCGAGTGCGCGGGCTGGGGGCACGCGCCGGGGTGTGCGTCCACCACCAGCAGATGCACCGTGTTCGAACCCACGTCGAGGACACCGAGTCTCATGGACGGAACGCTACTGCCCGCCGTGCGGTGCGATGCCCCCTCGGCAGTGTCCGAGTCGGTGCCGGCCGGGGGTGTGGGCCACTTACCCTGGACGGGTGCCAAAGACGAAAAAGGCGAAGGATGAAAAGACGGACAAGCGGGCCAAGAAGGCCGAACCGGTCGGCGGTCCTTCGCGGGTGAAAGCACCGCGGGAGTCGGGGAAGGCGCCGGTGGACGACGAAAAGGGCCTCGACTTCGCCCGTGCGTGGGTGGAGTTTCCTGATCCGGCGGACGACGAGCAGGTCTTCCGCTGCGATCTGACATGGCTGACCTCGCGCTGGAACTGCATCTTCGGCAGCGGCTGCCAGGGCATCCAGGCGGGCCGCGCGGACGACGGGTGCTGCACCCTGGGTGCCCACTTCTCGGACGAGGACGACGAGAAGCGGGTCGCCGGGCACGTGGCCAGGCTCACTCCCGACATCTGGCAGCACCACGCGGAGGGGACCCGGGGCGGCTGGGTGTCGGAGGACGAGGACGGCGACCGCCAGACCCGTCCCTTCCAGGGCTCGTGCATCTTCCAGAACCGGCCGGGCTTCGCGGGCGGCATGGGCTGCTCGCTGCACATCCTGGCTCTCCGGGAGGGCCGCGAGCCGCTGGAGACCAAGCCGGACGTGTGCTGGCAGCTGCCGATCCGGCGGACGTACGACTGGATCGACCGGCCCGACGACACGCGCGTGCTCCAGGTGTCGATCGGCGAGTACGACCGCCGGGGCTGGGGACCGGGCGGCCACGACCTGCACTGGTGGTGTACGTCGGCGACCTCGGCGCACGGCGCGGGCGAGCCGGTGTACGTGTCCTACCGGGCGGAGCTGACCGAGCTGATGGGCAAGGCCGGCTACGACCGCCTGGTCGAGCTGTGCGAGGAACGGCTGGCCGCGCAGCTGCCCCTGCTGGCGGCGCACCCGGCGGACCCGGCGGACCCGGCGGACCCGGCCGGCTGATCCCACGCCCGCTCCCCCGGCTCCGCGCCGCCGCACTGGCCGTATCCCCTAGTGCGTAATCCCCTACTACGCACTACGCGGACGGGCTCGGGCCGCCATCGCCCATCGGCCCGGAGTCCGTCGGCTCCGGGGACCCGGGCTCGGTGTACCTGGACTCGGAACCGAACTCGGACCGGGGCTCGGACCGGTGCTCGGACCCGGGCTCGGCTGCGGCCATCGGTTCGGCGCTCGCCGGCTCCGAGGACGTCGGGGCCGGGTCGGGCGACGGGCCCGGGTCGCTCGGTGCGGGCTCCGAGGGCGGGGGTGTCGTGGGGGTCGGGTCCGGGCCGGACGAAGAGGGCGGGGCGCTGGGCGTGCCCGTGCCGGGGGGCGGGCCCGCGGGGTCGGAGGGACCGGGCGGCGAGGGAGCCGGGTCGGAGGGGGCGGGCGCGGTGCCGAGGCCGTCGATGGTCACCACGACGCCGGCGGGTGCGATCGCCACCCGCGCGCTCCACGGGCCGGACGGCTCGCGCAGCTGGTCGACGTACACCTTGATCGTCAGGGACTGGCCCGGCCGGAGGGTTCCCGAGGACTGGCTGAGGTAGAGCCAGGACGCACCCGTGGTCGCGGACCAGCGCACCGGGTGGGAGCCCGTGGCGGTCAGCGTGATCAGCGTGGTGTCGCCGCTGTGGCCCGCTGTGACGTCCATGGCGGCGGCGCCCTTGCGGCCCGCACCGGCGACGCCGACGACCTCCACGGACACGTCGGCCTTGCCGTCCTCGCCGAAGCGGGCGCCGGGCCGGCTGCCGGCGTTGCCGGTGTTCTCGTAGCCGCCCGCGTCCCCGCCGTCGAGGTCGACCTGGCCGTCGGCCTCCCGTGCGGAGGCCGAGCGGCCGTCCTCGGCCTCGCCGACCGGGGTGCCCCGGTAGGCGGCCCACAGCGCGAGCACGGGTGCGGCCACGACGGTGGCGACGACGGTCGTGGTGACGGCGCGGGACCGCAGCCGGTCCCTGCGGGCGGCGCGGTCCTTGGGTTCCATCGGGAAGCCGCGCCGGTCGAAGCGGGGCGCGGCGGCACGCGCGCGTGGGTGGTGCGCGAGGGCGGTGTGCAGCGCCGTGCGGGGCGCCGGCAGGACGGGCAGGGCGTCCGGCGTGACGCTGGTGCCGGGCCAGCGGCCGGGGATGGCCCGCTCTGCGGTGCGGCGGCAGCGCGGACAGTCGTCGACGTGCCGCACCAGCTCGCGGCGCAGGGTGGTGCTGAGCACGAGCCGGTGGTCGCCGGTGAGATGCGCCACGCCGGGGCAGGCGCGGGTCTCGACGACGGCGAGGGCCGCGCGCGTGCGCTCGACCTCGCAGGCGGCGGAGGCGAGCAGTTCCCGGGCGGCGGCGGGTTTCAGGCCCAGGACGGCGGCGACCTCCTGGGCGGAGAGGTGGTGGCGCACGGCAAGCTCCAGCGCCTCGCGCTGCTCGGGGGTGGTACCGGCGGCCTCCGGCCAGGCGAGCAGGGCCAGTTCGCGGCGCCGCTGCTCCTGCGCCTCCTCGGAGACGGCGGGGCCGGCGGTGGTGCGCGCCGCGCGCCGGCGGTCGGTGCGGCCCGCCGCGTGGGTGGCCTGACGTTTCTGCTTGGCCTCGGTCAGCTTGCGCAGACACGCCCAGCGGGCCAGCGCGTACAGCCAGGCGCGGCGATCCCCGGACGCCTCGGGGACGTGCCGGCCGCGGCGCTCGGCGAGCACCAGGACGTCGGCGAGGGCGGCCGTCGCCGCGTCGTGGTCGCACAGCACGGACAGGCAGTAGGTGAACAGGCCGTCCACGTACGGCTCATGGGGCGCCGACGGCCGCTGCGCCAGCGTGCGCGCGGCCCCGCGGTCACGCACCTCCCGGTGCGCCCGGTGAGTGCCGGTCGTGCGGGTCGGGGTCTGCGGGCCACTGCTCATCATTCGGCGACCGTAGGGGGACCGGGGCGGGCGCTCAGCGAGCCCGGCGCACTTTTAATCCGTACGGGTGAAACGATCCCTCAATAGGGGACAGGAACCTTTCGCTTCCGTGGGGAGCGCCTTCCGAGCGGGGAGGCGCGGGGCGCCGGCTCAGCACCGGCGCGCGTTGTCGGCTGTCCGGCGGAGCGCACGGGCACGCGGGCGCCGGCCGACAGGCACGGCGGGCAGCCGGGCCGGCGGGGCACGGCGGGCAGCCGGGCGAGGGCGCGCAGGGCCGTCCGACGAGCAGGGGGCGGAGACGGGCCGAACGGCGCTGGGCGGGCCGCGGGCGACATGCGGCCCAGGAGCGAGAGGCGGGCCGGACGCCGACGCGCGGCCCGGAGCCGAGCGACCGGACGGGGCGACGGTGGGGCGGGCAGCCGGGCGAGGGCGCGCAGGGCCGTCCGACGAGCAGGGGGCGGAGACGGGCCGAACGGCGCTGGGCGGGCCGGGGGCGACAGGCGGGCGGGGGCGGTGTCAGTGGGGCCCGCTACCTTTTGCGCATGGCTGCCCGTACCAAGACCACCAAGGACCGACCGTCCTACCGCTGCACCGAGTGCGGCTGGCAGACGGCCAAGTGGCTCGGCCGCTGCCCCGAGTGCCAGGCATGGGGGACGGTCGAGGAGTACGGCGCGCCCGCGGTCCGCACGACCGCCCCCGGCCGGGTCACCACCTCCGCCCTGCCCATCGGCCAGGTCGACGGCCGCCAGGCCGCCGCCCGCTCCACCGGCGTGCCGGAGCTGGACCGGGTGCTCGGCGGCGGGCTGGTCCCCGGGGCGGTGGTGCTGGTGGCCGGCGAGCCGGGCGTCGGCAAGTCCACGCTGCTGCTCGACGTCGCGGCGAAGTCGGCGAGCGACGAGCACCCCACGCTCTACGTCACCGGCGAGGAGTCGGCGAGCCAGGTGCGGCTGCGCGCCGACCGCATCCACGCCATCGACGACCACCTGTACCTCGCCGCGGAGACGGATCTGGCCGCCGTGCTCGGCCATCTCGACGCGGTCAAGCCGTCCCTGCTGATCCTCGACTCGGTGCAGACGGTGGCGTCCCCGGAGATCGACGGGGCTCCAGGCGGCATGGCCCAGGTCCGCGAGGTGGCCGGCGCCCTGATCCGGGCCTCCAAGGAGCGCGGGATGTCCACCCTCCTTGTGGGGCATGTCACGAAGGACGGCGCGATCGCCGGTCCGCGCCTGCTGGAGCACCTGGTCGACGTCGTCCTGCACTTCGAGGGCGACCGGCACGCCCGCCTGCGCCTGGTCCGGGGGGTGAAGAACCGCTACGGCACCACCGACGAGGTCGGCTGCTTCGAACTGCACGACGAGGGCATCACGGGCCTCGCGGACCCGAGCGGACTTTTCCTGACCCGTCGTGACGAACCGGTCCCCGGCACCTGCCTGACGGTCACCCTGGAGGGCCGCCGCCCCCTGGTCGCCGAAGTCCAGGCGCTCACGGTCGACTCGCAGATCCCCTCCCCCCGGCGCACCACGTCCGGCCTGGAGACCTCGCGCGTGTCGATGATGCTCGCGGTGCTGGAACAGCGCGGCAGGATCAGCGCCTTGGGCAAACGGGACATCTATTCCGCGACGGTCGGCGGGGTGAAGCTCTCGGAACCGGCCGCCGACCTCGCCGTGGCCCTGGCGCTCGCGTCCGCGGCGAGCGACACCCCCCTGCCGAAGAACCTGGTGGCGATCGGCGAGGTCGGACTCGCGGGCGAGGTGAGGCGGGTCACGGGCGTGCAGCGCAGGCTCGCCGAGGCGCACCGCCTGGGCTTCACGCACGCCCTGGTACCGGGCGATCCGGGCAAGATCCCCACGGGGATGAAGGTGCTGGAAGTGGCGGACATAGGGGACGCCCTGCGGGTCCTTCCGCGCTCCCGTCGGCGAGAGGCCCCACGGGACGAGGAGGAGCGCCGGTAGACTTTGCCCAGGTCTCGCCCGTCCGTACGAACCGAGTGCGCGAAACGGGGGCGCCCAGAACCTGCGACCGGAGGAGTGCAGTGGCAGCCAACGACCGGGCAGCAGCTCCCGGAAAGTCCGGTGGGAGTGCCGGTTCCGATGGCCTGATGCGCGCCTCGCTGAGCGCCGTGGCACCCGGCACCGCCCTGCGCGACGGCCTGGAACGCGTGCTCCGCGGCAACACCGGCGGTCTCATCGTGCTCGGTTCCGACAAGACGGTCGAGGCGCTGTGCACCGGCGGATTCGTCCTGGACGTGGAGTTCACGGCGACCCGGCTGCGCGAGCTGTGCAAGCTGGACGGCGGCATCGTCCTGTCCTCGGACCTGTCGAAGATCCTCCGTGCGGGCGTGCAGCTGGTGCCGGACCCGACGATCCCGACCGAGGAGACCGGCACCCGGCACCGCACCGCCGACCGGGTCTCCAAGCAGGTCCGCTTCCCCGTGGTATCGGTCTCCCAGTCGATGCGCCTGATCGCGCTGTACGTCGACGGCCACCGCCGTGTCCTGGAGGACTCGGCGGCGATCCTGTCCCGGGCGAACCAGGCACTGGCCACGCTGGAGCGCTACAAGCTCCGCCTCGACGAGGTCGCGGGCACACTGTCGGCGCTGGAGATCGAGGACCTGGTGACCGTCCGGGACGTCTCGGCGGTCGCACAGCGGTTGGAGATGGTGCGCCGTATCGCCACCGAAATCGCCGAATACGTGGTCGAACTGGGCACCGACGGTCGTCTCCTCGCCCTCCAGCTGGACGAGTTGATCGCGGGCGTGGAGCCGGAGCGCGAGCTGGTGGTGCGGGACTACGTCCCCGAGCCCACCGCCAAGCGCTCCCGCACGGTCGACGAGGCGCTGTACGAGCTGGACGCGCTCACCCACGCGGAGCTGCTCGAGCTGCCGACGGTGGCCCGGGCCCTCGGTTACACCGGCTCCCCGGAGACGCTCGACTCGGCGGTGTCCCCGCGCGGTTTCCGTCTGCTGGCGAAGGTCCCGAGGCTGCCCGGCGCGATCATCGACCGCCTGGTGGAGCACTTCGGCGGCCTCCAGAAGCTCCTGGCGGCCAGCGTGGACGACCTCCAGACGGTGGACGGCGTCGGCGAGGCCCGCGCCCGCAGCGTCCGCGAGGGCCTGTCCCGGCTCGCGGAGAGCTCGATCCTGGAGCGGTACGTCTGAGGGCGGCGTCCGGGGCCCGTCGTGCGGAGGGGCCTGGAGCGGCCCCCTCCTCGGCAGGTCGGGGAGCGGTCATCCACCCGGAGGTCGAGAGCGAGATCGGCCACGCCTGCGCAGGGTCCCTGGGAGGGCCGCACCGTCCGGTGGTCCGGGACCGGTCCACTCACCACCGTCCGGTGGTCCGGGACCGGCCCGCTGCGCTCAGTCCCGTTCCAGCACGAAGGACGTCTGCACCTTCGCGAAGCCCGGGGCCTTCGCCTCGACCAGGTAGGTGCCCGCGCCGGCCGAACCCGCCGGGGGCGTCTCGCACCGCTCGGTGCTCGGCTTACGGTTCCACTTCACGGTGTACGTGATGCTGTCGTCGGCCGGCACCCGGAAGACCAGGCTCCCCGGGCCCTTGGGGCAGTCGTCCGACGCCCAGTACGGGTCGTCGCCGGTCGCCGGAGTGATCGTCAGCACCGCGCTCTTCGGCCCGAGATCGACCTTGCAGTCGCTCCCGGAGACGTTCCGGGCGGTCAGCAGGAAGGTGGGTGTGCGGCCCGGCTCGTAGGTGTTGCGGGCGCTGCGCAGGCTGAACTTCACGGCGCTCGCGGTGCAGTTGGGCAGTGAGGTACCGGCGGGCAGCGCGTCACCCGCGCCGACCCCAGCCGTACCGCCCCCGATGCCGCCGCCCGCACTGCCGTCGGCACCGCTGCCGGACCCGTCGGCGCCGCCCACGTCCCCCGGGTCGCCGTTGGCACCGTCGTCGCCGTCGCCGGACGAACCGTCGGACCCCCCGGTGCCGCCGGAGCCGCCCTCGTCCTCCGACTCGTCGCGTCCGCCCGGTGCCTGACTGATGGCCGGACCGGAGCCGGAGGGTCCGGGCGTGATGGAGGGCGCGGGATTCTTGCCGTTGGCGCCGTTGTCTCGGTCGCCGCCGCCCCCGCCGCCCGAGGCGACCACCCAGGTGATCAGCAGCGCCAACAGGGCCAGTACGGACAGCAGTACGGCCCTCCGTCGCCAGTAGATGGAGGAGGGAAGCGGCCCGACCGGATTGCGCAGAGATCCCACGGCGCAAACTGTACGAGAGATCGGCGCGTTCGCTTGTCGCACCCGCCGCTGACAGCCACAACTTTTCCGGATCATCATCCCGGAAATCCCTCCCCACCCCTGTCTTTCGTCGGGTACGGCACCCGACGATCGCGCGGTGTGACGGGATCCGCCCTTCGCCTACGGTCCGTGACCATGGAGTTCATGGACGGCGGTCTCTACCGCGACATCACCGACTTCGCGCACGACACCCCGCCGTGGGTGCGGCACACGGCCGAGATCGGGACGGAGGCCGGGCTGCTCGTCTTCCTCGTGCTGTTCGCCGCCGCCTGGTGGCGCGCCCGGCGGGGCAGCGCACACGCGTTCGCGATCGCCGCCCTTGCACCTCTGGCCACGGGTGTGGCGTACGTGTGCCGAGGTGCTCAAATCCGTGGTGGCGCAGGAGCGTCCGTGCCGGGCGGTCACCGGCGCGGCGCCACCGCTCGTCCCGTGCCCGCCGCACGGCGCTGGTCCTTCCCGAGCAACCACGCCACGATCGCGGGCGCCTCGGCGCTCCCCCTCGTCCTGGTCCGGCGCACGCTCGTGCGACTGACCGCTCCGCTGGCCCTGCTGGCGGCGTTCTCGCGGGTCTTCGTCGGCGTGCACCATCCGCGCGACGTGGCCGCGGGGCTGCTCCTCGGCGCGCTGGTCGCCTTCGTGACCGTACGGTCGGCCACCCGCCCGGCGGTCCGGCTCGCGGAGTCGATGCGCGCCTCGACGGTGCCCACCGCGCGGTGGCTCACCGGGCCCGGACCGGTGCACGCCGGGGCGTGCGCCCCGCAGCGGCGCCGCTGAGCCTCACTCCCCCACCAGCCCCGCCTCGTAGGCGACGATCGCCGCCTGTACGCGGTTGCGCACACCGAGCCGGTCGAGGACGGCGCTGACGTACGCCTTGACCGTGCCCTCGACGAGGTGCAGCCGGGCGGCGATCTCCGGATTGGACAGCCCGGCCCCGACCAGGCCGAGCACCTCGCGCTCGCGCGGGGTCAGCCCCGCCGTACGCGCGCGGGCCTCGGCCTCCCGGGCGAGCCGGCCGGTGCCGCCCGCGCCGCCGAGTCCTTCGATGACGTACCGGGCCACCTTGGGCGAGAGGAAGGCGGCTCCGCCCGCCACCGCCCGCACCCCCCGCGATGAGTTCGTACGGATCGCCGGACTTGAGCAGGAACCCGGTGGCACCGCCGCCCAACGCACGGGCCACGTAGGCACGCTCGGAGAACGTGGTGAGCATCGCGACGGCCGTGCCGGGGACGGTGCGGACGATCTCCTCGGCCGCCACGAGGCCGTCCAGGCGCGGCATGCGGATGTCGAGCAGGGCCACGTCGGGGCGGTGGGCCCGGGCCAGCTCGACGGCCTCGCGCCCGTCGCCCGCCTCGGCGACGACGTCCGTCTCGCCGCTGCTTCCAGGATGGCGCGGACCCCGGCCCGCACCATCGCCTCGTCGTCGGCCGGCAGGACCCGGATCACGGTGCGAACTCCTCGTATTCCTCCCGGCCTTCGCCGGACAGGCCGACGCGCGGGATCACGTGCTTGGCGATCATCCGCCCCCGGCGTCGAAGCACCGCCTGAAGTGGTCGACGGAGACGAACAGTTCGCCGCTCGCGCGGTAGTAGCGGCAGTCGGCGCCCTCGGGCGGTGCGGGCGCGCGGTCCGCGGGCGGGTCGTGGACGTCCCGGTCGGGCAGCACCCGCGCGACCTCGCCGGCCGGAGTGCCCGGGCGCAGGTCCGCGTAGGCGGCCGGGTCCAGCACCGAGTGGGTCTCGGTGTACGCGTACCAGCCGAAGGCCGCGCCGACCAGGACCACGCCCGCGCCGGCGGCGGCGCCCAGGCCGACGGCGGCCCGGCGGCGGGCGCGGGCGAAGGGGACGGACGGCGGGCGCGACGGCACCATCGCCACGGGGGTGTGCGGGGGAGCGGAGGCCCGGACCCGGTACCCCCCTCCGTGCGGGCCCGCCTCGAAGGTCCCGCCGACGGCGGTCACCGCGGCGCGCAGACCGAGCAGGCCCGAGCCGCCTCCCGGGACGGGCGAACCCTCCCGCACGGCCGGGCCGTTGCTGACGGTGACCGTCGCTCCCCGTACGTCGTCCCCCGTCACCGCCACGACGACGGGCGCGCCCGGTGCGTGCCGTGCCGCGTTGGTCATCGCCTCCCTGGCCACCCGGTGCAGCAGCCGCCCGGCGACCCCGCCGGGATCCACGCACGCGTCCGCGTCCGGTGCGCCGGGCTCCCAGCGCACCGGCAACCCGGACTCGGCGGCACGGGCCACGAGTTGCCCGAGGCTCTCGCCGACCGGCGTCAGCGGCACGGGCGCTTCGTCGTCCTCGCGCAGGACGCCGATGATGCGGTGCAGCCGGTCGGTGGCGTCGGCCGCCGCTGCGCGCAGGTCGGCCGCGGCGGCGCGATGACGGTCCGTGAGGTCGGGGGCGACCTGGAGGGCGCCCGCGCGCAGGGCGATCAGGCTGAGCTCGTGGCCCAGGGAGTCGTGCATGTCCTGCGCGATCCGGGCCCGTTCACGCAGCCGGGCGCGCTCCTCGGTGAGCCGCTGCTCCTCCTCCACCCGCGCAGCCCTGAGCCAGCCGGCCTCGGCGAGCCGGCGGTTCTGGCGCCAGTGGCGTCCGACGAGCCAGGGGAAGACACAGCCGAAGAGGAGGGTGCCGGTCATCACGAGCCACTCGGGCGCCGGGTCCACCCCGACGAGCGCGATCCTCGCGGTGCCGGCGCATCCCACGGCGGCGAAGCACAGTGCGGCAGGGCGCACACGGTCCCCCCGCAGCCTGAGCAGCAGCGCGAACACGCCGAGCGCCGGACCGTAGGAGACGGTGAAGAGGGCCGGGGCCGAGGCGAGGCCCAGGGCGGCCGCCGGCGCGAAGGCGGCCAGGGGCCGCCGCCGGGAGACGGCGGTGGCGGCGGCGAGGGTGCCCAGGCCGGCCAGGTGCTGCCAGGGGTCGCGCGGCTCGTTCAGCCCGAGCGTGTTCGCGGTGAGCGCCGGTGCGGCAAGGGCCGCCCACAGCAGGCTCCCCTGACCGGCACGGCGGGACCGACACGGTGCATTCCCCCGGACGCTACAAGCGGTGGACGGGATGCCACCGCTGCCGATCGTCAGGTACCTGATCGTCCTGCGGGGTGGCGGTCCCCCCGGACCGGTGGCCCGGCGTGGCAGGATCGACGGGTCATGACTGCTCCCACCACGCCTTCGCATCCCGGCCCCGCCGAGCCCGCCGCCGAGCGCGGCCCCGGTGAGCGGCTGCACGCCCCCGTCATCGACTGGTTCGACGAGCACGCCCGTGACCTGCCGTGGCGGCGGCCGGAGGCCGGCGCGTGGGGGGTGATGGTCAGTGAGTTCATGTTGCAGCAGACTCCGGTGAGCCGGGTCCTGCCCGTCTACGAGCAGTGGCTGGCCCGGTGGCCGCGCCCCGCCGACCTGGCCGCCGAGGCCCCCGGCGAGGCCGTCCGCGCCTGGGGCCGGCTCGGCTATCCGCGCCGCGCGCTGCGGCTGCACGGGGCGGCCGTCGCCATAACGGAGCGGCACGGCGGCGACGTACCCTCCGACCACGGCCAGTTGCTGGCCCTGCCCGGGATCGGCGAGTACACCGCCGCCGCCGTGGCCTCGTTCGCGTACGGGCAACGGCATGCCGTGCTGGACACCAACGTCCGCCGGGTGTTCGCCCGCGCGGTCACCGGTGTGCAGTACCCGCCGAACGCCACCACGGCCGCCGAGCGCCGGCTCGCCCGCGCGCTGCTGCCCGAGGACGAGGGGACCGCCGCGCGGTGGGCAGCCGCGTCGATGGAGCTGGGGGCGCTGGTGTGCACGGCGAAGAACGAGTCGTGCCACCGCTGTCCGATCGCGGCGCAGTGCGCCTGGCGGCTGGCGGGCAAGCCGGCGCACGACGGCCCTCCGCGCCGGGGCCAGACGTACGCGGGCACCGACCGGCAGGTGCGCGGCCGGCTGCTGGCGGTGCTCCGGGAGGCGCACGGCCCGGTGCCGCAGTCCGCTCTGGACCGCGTGTGGCACGAGCCGGTGCAGCGCGCCCGTGCCCTCGACGGTCTGGTCGCCGACGGTCTGGTGGAGCCGCTGCCGGGCGGGTCGTACCGGCTCCCGCTGGGCTGACGCGCCGCCGTGCCGCACGCTCGCGGAGGGCCGTGACCGCCGCCCGGCCGTGACCCCCACCCGGACCGCACCCCGTCGCCCGCTCCGGGCCCGGCCCGGGCCCGCGTACCGCTCGGATTTCCCTTCCGTTACACAACCGACGGCCAGCCGAGGGCTGCCCGCAGGCTGCCTCGGACAGTGCCGTGACAACGCCTCCGTACCTTCGGTTGCGTGCCCGACAGGGACACGACGACCACGGACCACAGGCAGTGAGACCGGCGCGCACGGGGCGTGCCGGAAACGGGGAGCGGAAGGCGGTTCACCATGGCGCAGGGCGAGGTGCTCGAGTTCGAGGAGTACGTCCGCACCCGGCAGGACGCGCTGCTGCGCAGTGCCCGCCGGCTGGTCCCGGACCCGGTGGACGCGCAGGACCTGCTCCAGACCGCGCTGGCCCGCACCTACGGCCGCTGGGACGGGATATCCGACAAGCGGCTGGCCGACGCCTACCTGCGCCGCGTCATGATCAACACGCGGACCGAGTGGTGGC
Organism: Streptomyces sp. NPDC005931; assembly: GCF_042871235.1. Classification (NCBI taxonomy): domain Bacteria; kingdom Bacillati; phylum Actinomycetota; class Actinomycetes; order Kitasatosporales; family Streptomycetaceae; genus Streptomyces; species Streptomyces sp. NPDC005931. Next base: position 797,237 of record NZ_JBIAIG010000002.1, on the reverse strand, counting down.
GCGCCCGCAAGCTGGAGGAGGTGCCGACCGAGCAGCTTCCGGACGCCTGCGTGGACGACGCCACCGAGCAGCACGCCGACCGCGCCCTGCTGATGGACGTGCTGAAGGTGCTCGCCCCGAAGCAGCGCAGCGTGGTGGTGCTGCGACACTGGGAGCAGATGTCCACGGAGGAGACGGCCGCCGCCCTCGGCATGTCGGCCGGTACGGTCAAGAGCACGCTGCACCGGGCGCTCGCCCGGCTCCGCGAGGAGCTGGAAGCCCGCGATCTGGACGCACGCGCGCTGGAGCGTGAGGAGCGGGAGCGTTGCGCGGCCTGACCGGCGCGGGGCCCACACGGGCCCGGGGAGCAGCCCAGGCGGTGATCGCGGCGACGGCCGTGTTCGCCGCCCTCGTCCTTTTGGCCTGTGGCTGCGGCACCGGCGGGACCGGCGCGCGGGACGAGGGCCCGGCGCACGTGGACGCGATGACGAGCGCTGCCGCCACCCCCACCCCCATGCCGACGCGGAGCCCGGACCGGGTGGACGCGGTGCGGCTGATCAAGGCTGATCCGGCGGTCTCGGCGGAGGTCAAGCGGGAGCTCCAGCCGTGTGTCGCCGACGAGTACCCCGTCGACGTGAGCTACGGCAACCTCACCGGCTCGGCCGCGGACGACGTCGTCGTCAACGTGCTGACCTGCGGTGACGCGGTGGGCGTCGGCTCGTACGTGTACCGGGAGGACCGTGGCGCCTACGAGAACGTGTTCACGGCCGAGGAGCCTCCGGTGTACGCGGAGATCGACCGCGGGGATCTGGTCGTGACCAAGCAGGTGTACGACCCGGGCGACCCGGTGTCGAGCCCGTCCGGCGAGAACGTGATCACGTACCGCTGGGCAGCAGGCCGGTTCACCGAGGAGGACCGGACGCACAACGACTACGGCAGCATGGCCGGTTCGGAGCCGACACCCGCGCCGGCGGGCTGAGACATGGGTCACGGTGGGAACCGTCCGGGCCGTCCGGACCGATACAGAGATGAACCCGCCGTGCGGCTCCCGCGTCAGTTGAGTGGACCGGGAAAACACCGCGCCCACACCGGCCCCGGCCGGCGTGACACCGGCCGGATCCGACCCACCGACCCACCGACCCACCGACCCGAGTCGAAACGAGAACTGAGAGCACCGGGATGGCAGACCAGACCCACGTCCTGTTCGTCGAGGACGACGACGTCATCCGCGAGGCCACCCAGCTCGCCCTGGAGCGGGACGGCTTCGCGGTCACCGCGATGCCCGACGGACTGTCCGGCCTGGAGGCGTTCCGGGCGGACCGGCCCGACATCGCGCTCCTCGACGTCATGGTCCCCGGCCTCGACGGCGTCAGCCTGTGCCGGCGGATCCGCGACGAGTCGATGGTGCCGGTGATCATGCTGTCGGCGCGGGCCGACTCCATCGACGTGGTGCTGGGCCTGGAGGCGGGTGCCGACGACTACGTGACCAAGCCGTTCGACGGTGCCGTGCTGGTCGCCCGGATCCGGGCGGTGCTGCGCCGCCTGGGCCGGGCGGGCGGCCGGGAGGAGCCCGCCTCGCCGGCCGACGGGGGCGTGCTGACCTTCGGCGAGCTGGAGATCGACACGGAGGGCATGGAGGTGCGCCGGGCCGGTGAGCCGGTGGCGCTGACCCCGACGGAGATGCGGCTGCTGCTGGAGTTCTCCTCCGCGCCGGGCACCGTGCTCTCCCGGGACAAGCTGCTGGAACGCGTGTGGGAGTACGGCTGGGGCGGGGACACGCGGGTGGTGGACGTCCACGTGCAGCGGCTCCGCACCAAGATCGGCCAGGACCGCATCGAGACGGTCCGCGGCTTCGGCTACAAGCTGAAGGCCTGAGCGGGCCGTGGGGGGCCACTTCCGGCGCCTGGTGGCGGCGTGCGTCGACCGCGCGGGCATCCGCACGGGTCTGAGATGGAAGCTCAGCGCGGCGATCGCGCTGGTCGGAGCGCTGGTGGCGGTCGCACTGAGCCTGGTCGTGCACAACGCGGCCCGGGTGTCGATGCTGGACAACGCACGCGACCTCGCCGACGAACGCATCATGATCGCCCAGCGCAACTACGAGCTGTCCGGGCGGATGAACTTCCCGAACACCAAGATCGACGACCCGGAGCTGCCGCCCGAGCTGCGGGAGAAGGCCGAGGCGGGACGGCGGGCGACCTTCGTGGCCGACCGGCCGGGTGGCACGCCCGACATCTGGGCGGCGGTCCCGCTGAAGAACGGGCATGTCATGTCCCTGCACTCGGGCTTCACCGACCGCAGCTCGGACATCCTCAAGGATCTCGACCAGGCCCTGGTGATCGGATCGATCGCGGTCGTCCTCGGCGGCAGTGCGCTCGGTGTGCTCATCGGCGGGCACCTCTCGGGCAGGCTGCGCAAGGCGGCGGCCGCCGCCAACCGGGTCGCCAAGGGCGAGACGGACGTGCGGGTGCGCGATGCCATCGGCGGGGTCGTCCGGGACGAGACCGACGACCTGGCCAGTGCGGTGGACGCGATGGCCGACGCGCTGCGGCAGCGGCTGGAGGCCGAGCGCCGGGTCACCGCCGACATCGCCCACGAGCTGCGCACCCCGGTGACCGGCCTGCTGACCGCCGCCGAGCTGCTGCCGCCGGGCCGGCCGACCGAGCTGGTGCTGGACCGGGCCAAGGCCATGCGGACCCTCGTGGAGGACGTGCTGGAGGTGGCCCGGCTGGACGGTGCCTCGGAGCGGGCCGAGTTGCAGGACCTCATGCTGGGCGAGTTCGTCACCCGTCGGGTGGCGGCCAAGGACCCGCACGTCACGGTGCACGTGGTGCACGAGTCGGAGGTCACCACCGACCCGCGGCGCCTGGAGCGGGTGCTGTTCAACCTGCTCGCCAACGCCGCCCGGCACGGCAAGCCGCCCATCGAGGTCACCGTCGAGGGCCGGGTCGTCCGGGTCCGCGACCACGGGCCCGGCTTCCCCGAGGACCTGCTCGCCGAGGGCCCGAGCCGCTTCCGCACCGGCAGCAAGGACCGCGCCGGCCGCGGTCACGGCCTGGGCCTGACCATCGCAGCCGGGCAGGCCCGGGTGCTGGGCGCGCGGCTGACCTTCCGCAACGTACGGCCCGCAGGGGCGCCGGACGAGGTGCCGGCCGAGGGCGCGGTCGCGGTGCTGTGGCTGCCGGAGCACGCGCCGACGAACACGGGCAGCTACCCGATGCTGCCCCAGTAGCGGGGGCGGGTCCTCACGACCAGTCGGCGTCCGGGTCGAGGCCGCCCTCACGGGGCTGGGTGAAGGAGAACCAGTTGCCGGAGTCGTCGCGGAACAGCGCCTCGGTGCCGTACGGGCGCTCCTGCGGCTCCTGGAGGAACTCCACCCCGCGGTCCTTGAGCTTCTTGTAGTCGCCGTGGACGTCGTCGGTGGTGAGTACGCCCGCGCCGAGCGCCCCCTTGGCCACCAGCGTCCGGATCATCTCGGCGGACTCGGGATCCATGGCCGGGCCGCCGGGGACCATCAGGGTCAGTTCGACGTCGGGCTGGTTCGGCGAGCCGACCGTGAGCCAGCGCATGCCGCCCTCGCCCATCGTCATGTCGGTGCGGACCTCCAGGCCCAGCTTCTCGGTGTAGAACTCCTTGGCCCGGTCCTGGTCGAGGACCCAGACCGTCGAGATGGCGAGACCCTTGATCATCACGTACTCCCTGGTTGCGCGGCCGTGTCGGTTCCGTTCGCCTGCCCTCTCACGGTAGGCGGCGCCGCTGTCGGTCCGCTTCTCCGGAATTGCTCCGTGTCCCGCCCGGCGGGGACCGGAAGCCGCCGGCCCAGAGCATGGCGTAGCAACCGGGGATGAGGGCGGCGCCCCGGCCGACGTGCCGGGCGCGGTACTCGCTCGGGGTGAGGCCGGTCCAGGTCTTGAACCGCGCGGAGAAGGTGCCCAGGCTGCTGAAGCCGACGAGGAGGCAGATCTCCGTGACCGTCAGGTTGGCCGTGCGCAGCAGGTCCTCGGCCCGCTCGATGCGGCGGTGCGTCAGGTACTGGCCGGGGGTCTCGCCGTAGGTCTCCTTGAAGGCCCGGATGAAGTGGTAGCGCGAGTACCCGGCGTGCGCGGCGACCGCGTCCAGGTCGAGGTCCGGATCGGCCCAGTCCCGGTCCATCGCGTCCTTGGCCAGCCGGAGCCTACGCACCTTGTCCATGCCGTCGATGGTGGCACGGGGGTCCGACAACGGGGCCGGCCACGACGAGCGGCCGGCCCCGAACCGCGCAGCCCCGGGACGGGAACCGGGCCACCGTGCGCGAGCTGCGGATCGGACGGCATGTTCGGAACGCGCATGCGGGGCCTGCGGGACATCCTGATCGCCCCGGACGCGGAGCCGGTCGACCAGGTCGACCGTGGCGTGCTGTTCACCCTGCACGCCGCGACGGGCCTGCTGCAGGACATACGAATCGACCCCGAGGAGCGGCGGGGGGCCGCTCCTCGGGGTCGTCGTCGGTCTGGTCACCGGGCGCACCGGGGCGCCACGGGTTCCCGGGGCCCCGGCAGCCAGGGCCGGGGCGCGGTCTCAGATCCGCACGCCCTTGGCGCGCAGGAACTTGACCGGGTCGACCGCCGAGCCGTAGTTCGGGGTCGTGCGGATCTCGAAGTGCAGGTGGGGACCGCTGGAATTGCCGGTGTTGCCGGACAGGGCGATCTTCTGGCCCGTCTTGACGACCTGGCCGACCTTGACCTTGATCGACGACAGGTGCGCGTACTGGGAGTACGTCTTGTTGCCGTGCTTGATGACGATCGCGTTGCCGTACGCGGGACCGTCACCGGCGCCGTTGCCGCCCGCCTTGACGACGGTGCCGCCGTGCGCGGCCATGACCGGGGTGCCGCTCGGCACGGCGTAGTCCTGACCGCTGTGGCTGGACTGCCACATGCCGCCGGCCTGGGCGAAGCGCGCGGAGATCTTGTAGTTCTTCACCGGGTCGACCCAGGAGGCGGCCTTCTTCTTGGCGGCGGCCGCGGCCGCCTTCTTGACCTGGGCGGCCTTGGCGGCGGCCGCCTTCTTCGCCTCGGCGGCCTTCTTGGCCTGGGCGGCCTGGGCGGCGGCCTTGGCCTTCGCGGCCTTGGCCTGGGCGGCCGCCTGCGCCTCCACGGCACTGGCGACGCCGGAGGCGGCCGTGGTGTCGGCGGCGACCGCGACCCCGGCTCCCATCACGACCGAGGCGCCCAGGCCGGCGGCCAGCACGGCCGCACGGGTGCGGATCAGGGACGTACGGGAGGAACGGGACGTGACGCGCTGGGACATCGAAACCTCATGGGGGAGGGGGCAGAGGAAAACCACCCGGCGTTCATGGACGTCGCCGACGTGGCCATCCCTTGGTAACCCCCCGCCCCGCAAACACCCAAAACGGTGATCTACGACAGAAGTTCGTACTTCTGGCATGAGATGCGCGTCTCTTGACAGAGGCCCCGTACGGGACGAAAGCCCCATTTGAGGCTGATCGATCAAAGATTTACGGCTTATGTCCGTTTCGCTTCTACCGACTCCACCACTATTCCGGCTAGTACCGGACATAACGCCTGTGCGGCATGTCACCGGGGGCCGAGATCGGCCATTCAACAAATGTGGCGCACGCCTCTAGGCGCCTACCGTCCGGTAACCCTACGGTTCACCTCGCGTCACCCTCGCACACGAGCATGCACACGACACGTTGGCAGCGTTACGTACGTGAGAGGACCCCCACGACATGAGAAGCCGACGCCCCTGGTCGCGCCGCATATCGGTGACCGCCGTCTCCGCGACCGCCCTCGTGGCCCTGGCCGCACCGGCCGACGCCGCCACCCCCTCCGGCGCCTCCACCACCGCCACGACCGCCGCTTCCGTCTCCACGGCGGCCGCCGCCGCGGACGTCGACTACGAGACCTGGCAGAAGGACGTCCGGGCGGTCATGGACCAGGCCCTGCCCTACCTGAAGCAGCGGATCGCGAACCCCCGCCCGGGCGAGAAGCAGGCGATCGTCCTCGACATCGACAACACCGCGCTGGAGACGGACTTCGGCTTCAGCTACCCCCAGCCCGCCAACACGCCGGTCCTGGAGGCCGCCGAGTACGCCCAGGAGCGCGGTGTCGCCCTGTTCTTCGTCACCGCCCGCCCCGGCATCATCTACGCGCCCACGGCGTACAACCTCGACCACGCCGGCTACGAGTCCTCCGGCCTCCATGTGCGCGGCTTCTTCGACCTGTTCAAGAACGTGGCCGACTACAAGACGGCCCAGCGCGTGAACATCGAGTCGAAGGGCTACACGATCATCGCCAACATCGGCAACAGCGCCACCGACCTGTCGGGCGGCCACGCCGAGAAGACGTACAAGCTGCCGGACTACGACGGACAGCTCTCCTGATCGTCCGTCCGAACCCGGGTCGTCTCACCCCCGTGCACCCCGCGATGCGTCGACGGGGGTGAGACGGTCGGGCACGGCGCCCGGGAGGTGGCGAGGCGCCCTGTGCTGAACACGCCGAAGGGGCCGGTGCCCCAAGGCACCGGCCCCTCCTCGCGCGTCAGGACGCCTACGCGTCCTTGCTCAGGTTCGGGCCCGTCCCGCCGGCCGCCTGCTCGATCGGGGGGACGTCGGGCAGGGCCGACTTCTCCTCGCCGCGGAAGGTGAAGGTCTGGGACTCGCCCTCGCCCTCGGTGTCCACGACCACGATGTGACCGGGGCGCAGCTCGCCGAAGAGGATCTTCTCCGACAGCGAGTCCTCGATCTCGCGCTGGATGGTGCGACGCAGCGGACGCGCGCCCAGCACCGGGTCGTAGCCCTTCTTGGCCAGCAGTTCCTTGGCGGACTGGGAGAGCTCGATGCCCATGTCCCGGTCCTTCAGGCGCTCGTCCACCTTGTCGATCATCAGGTCGACGATCCGCAGGATGTCGCCCTGGGTCAGCTGCGGGAAGACCACCACGTCGTCGACACGGTTCAGGAACTCGGGGCGGAAGTGCTGCTTGAGCTCGTCCGACACCTTGTTCTTCATGCGCTCGTAGTTGGTCTTCGTGTCGCCCGCGGCGGCGAAGCCCAGGTTGAAGCCCTTGGAGATGTCCCGGGTGCCGAGGTTGGTCGTCATGATGATGACCGTGTTCTTGAAGTCCACGACCCGGCCCTGGGAGTCGGTCAGACGACCGTCCTCCAGGATCTGCAGCAGCGAGTTGAAGATGTCCGGGTGGGCCTTCTCGACCTCGTCGAAGAGGACGACCGAGAACGGCTTGCGGCGCACCTTCTCCGTCAGCTGACCGCCCTCCTCGTAGCCCACGTAGCCGGGGGGCGAACCGAAGAGACGCGAGACCGTGTGCTTCTCGCTGAACTCCGACATGTCGAGGGAGATCAGCGCGTCCTCGTCGCCGAAGAGGAACTCCGCGAGCGCCTTGGACAGCTCCGTCTTACCGACACCGGACGGGCCGGCGAAGATGAACGAGCCACCCGGACGCTTCGGGTCCTTCAGACCGGCACGGGTCCGGCGGATCGCCTTGGACAGCGCCTTGACCGCGTCGTCCTGGCCGATGACCCGCTTGTGGAGCTCGTCCTCCATGCGGAGCAGGCGGGACGACTCCTCTTCCGTGAGCTTGAAGACGGGGATGCCCGTGGCCGTGGCGAGGACCTCGGCGATCAGCTCGCCGTCGACCTCGGCGACGACGTCCATGTCGCCGGCCTTCCACTCCTTCTCCCGCTTGGCCTTCGCGGCGAGGAGCTGCTTCTCCTTGTCCCGCAGGGAGGCGGCCTTCTCGAAGTCCTGCGAATCGATCGCGGACTCCTTGTCGCGGCGGACACCGGCGATCTTCTCGTCGAACTCGCGCAGGTCCGGCGGCGCGGTCATCCGGCGGATGCGCATCCGGGAGCCGGCCTCGTCGATCAGGTCGATCGCCTTGTCCGGCAGGAAGCGGTCGGAGATGTACCGGTCGGCCAGGGTGGCGGCCTGGACCAGCGCCTCGTCGGTGATGGAGACGCGGTGGTGCGCCTCGTACCGGTCGCGCAGGCCCTTGAGGATCTCGATGGTGTGCGGCAGGGACGGCTCGGCGACCTGGATGGGCTGGAAGCGGCGCTCGAGCGCCGCGTCCTTCTCCAGGTGCTTGCGGTACTCGTCCAGCGTGGTCGCACCGATGGTCTGGAGCTCACCGCGGGCCAGCATCGGCTTGAGGATGCTCGCCGCGTCGATGGCACCCTCGGCGGCGCCCGCACCGACCAGCGTGTGCAGCTCGTCGATGAACAGGATGATGTCGCCGCGGGTGCGGATCTCCTTGAGCACCTTCTTCAGGCGCTCCTCGAAGTCACCGCGGTAGCGGGAGCCGGCGACCAGGGCACCGAGGTCCAGGGTGTAGAGGTGCTTGTCCTTGAGGGTCTCGGGCACCTCGCCCTTGACGATGGCCTGGGCGAGGCCCTCGACGACGGCGGTCTTGCCGACGCCGGGCTCACCGATCAGCACCGGGTTGTTCTTGGTCCGGCGGGACAGCACCTGCATGACCCGCTCGATCTCCTTCTCGCGCCCGATGACCGGGTCGAGCTTGGACTCACGAGCGGCCTGGGTGAGGTTCCGGCCGAACTGGTCGAGGACCAGGGACGTGGAGGGGGTGCCCTCGGCAGGACCGCCGGCGGTGGCGGTCTCCTTGCCCTGGTAACCGGAGAGCAGCTGGATCACCTGCTGCCGCACGCGGTTGAGATCGGCGCCCAGCTTGACGAGGACCTGGGCGGCGACGCCCTCGCCCTCGCGGATCAGGCCGAGCAGGATGTGCTCCGTGCCGATGTAGTTGTGGCCGAGCTGCAGCGCCTCGCGCAGGGACAGCTCCAGGACCTTCTTGGCACGGGGGGTGAAGGGGATGTGGCCGGACGGCGCCTGCTGCCCCTGGCCGATGATCTCCTCCACCTGCTGGCGGACCGCCTCGAGCGAAATCCCGAGGCTCTCAAGGGCCTTGGCGGCGACACCCTCACCCTCGTGGATCAGGCCCAGGAGGATGTGCTCGGTGCCGATGTAGTTGTGGTTGAGCATCCGGGCTTCTTCCTGAGCCAGGACGACAACCCGCCGCGCGCGGTCGGTGAACCTCTCGAACATCGTTAATCGCTCCTCAGAGCGGTCAGGCAGTGGGGGGAACTTCCCCTCCCTGTCCTTCCGCAGCTTAGTCCCGCAAGCGGGGACCGCTCATTCCAACTGCCGACACCGTCGATGGCCTCCTGACCCCGAACGCCGACATCTGCTCCAACCCGATGGTGCGAGACGATGTTCCCGCAGGCCAGGCAGTTACCCCCTTCGCCAGTACGCCGATGGCGAACGTGAGACTCCCTGCCCTGCTCGTCGCCCCCTCCCACTAGGGATGTCTTACCCGCTGCTACGGACGGTCCATGCCGAGTGCACGGGTTCCCTCCGCTACGGGCGAACAACGTTGCGCCTCGCCCCACCCCAGCGCGCCCCCTTGTTCGACACTGTGTGCATTCGTCCAGGAACCCAGCGTAACTTGAACCGACTCGCGGCGGTTGCACGTGGCATGGTCGGCAGCGTCCCCTCCGTCCCCCCGGCAGCCGGGGGCTCAGCCCGCGCCGCGGCCCTCGCGGTGCCGGCACCTCGCCGCCCGCCGGTGCCGGGCGCGGCGGTCCGGCACTGGTACGAGAACGAACTGGGGTGGCCGACGGTGCTCGGGGATGCCGCCGGGGCCGGGTCCGCGGTGCGCCTGGTGGTCGGGGTGCGCTTCGACGTGCTCGACGTGCCGCTCGAGGCCGGGCAGGTGGCCCTGGAGCGGCTGGGGGGCGTGGACCGCGGGTTCCCCGTGGCCGTGCAGGGCGGGCGGATGCGGCTGCTCGTGGCCGCGGGCGGCGCGGAGGAACTGCCGGGGCTGCTGGAGTGGCTGGAGTGGGGCACGCTGGCGCTCGACCTCACCGCGCTCGACGCGGGCGCCCTCATGGACGCTCCGCCGCCCCCCGGAGCCGTGGCCGTCCGTACCGCCGCCCGGCCGCTTCCCCTGGGCCGGGGCGGCACGCAGGGGGCCGCCGTGTGGCTGCGGCCCCCCGAGCCGGGAGACGAGGCCGGGACCTCGCTGCCGGCGCTGTCGGCGACGGGGGGCCGTGCGGGCGCCCCGGATCTCGTGCGGCTGGTGCACACGGTGGCCACGCAGTGCCACCGCCTTCGGCTGCGGCGCGCGGTCGCCGGTCCACCGGCCGTTCGGCGGGACCCACCGCGGGCCGCCGTGCGCGGCTGACGGCCCGGAGGTGACGACCCGGAAGGGACGACCCGGTGTGTGCACTGGGTCGTGTTTCCCGGGTGGTGTTTCGGGTGGAGTTCCCGGTCGGTCGGAACCGGATCGGCCGGGTGGGCCGGTCCGGATGCTCAGCCGTTGGCCTTCTCGTATGCCTCACGGATGGACGCGGGCACACGGCCGCGGTCGTTGACCTCGTAACCGTTCTCCTTCGCCCAGGCGCGGATCGCCGCGGTGTCCTGGCTGCCGCCGGAAGAAGCGCGAGCCTTTCCACGCCCTCCCGAGGAACGGCCTCCGGTACGACGACCGCCCTTCACGTAAGGATCGAGAAGGCCGCGGAGCTTGTCCGCATTGGCGGTGGTGAGATCGATCTCGTACGTCTTGCCGTCCAGCGCGAACGTCACGGTCTCGTCCGCCTCGCCGCCGTCGAGGTCGTCGACAAGAAGGACCTGAACCTTCTGTGCCACCGGATTTCCTTTCATCGATAACTTCAGGGCCGGGGTGTGCCGGCGTCCGCCGTATCGCCGTCCCCTGTTATATGCAGTACTGCAGTACGTCGGAAAGCAAACCGCTTTTCCGGGAAAAACACAAACCCCTGGGAGAGACCGGTCGGCCCGGCACGGTCCGGAAACATGCGCGTTTCGGACATAGGGCACCGGGGCAAGGGGGCGGGGCGGAATCCATGGCGGGAGGCGCGGAGCACCGTCGATCACAGATGCAGAAGCATCCGGCTGTTGCCCAAGGTGTTCGGTTTCACTCGTTCGAGACCGAGGAACTCCGCGACGCCCTCGTCATAGGAACGCAGCAGCTCCGCGTAGACATCCCCGTCGACGGGGGTCTCGCCGATCTCCACGAAGCCGTGCTTGCCGAAGAAGTCGACTTCGAAGGTCAGGCAGAAAACGCGGCGAACACCGAGCCAGCGGGCGGTCTCCAGCAACTTCTCCAGCAGTCGGTGTCCGACGCCGGCGCCCTTCAGGCCGGGCTTCACGGCGAGAGTGCGGACTTCCGCGAGGTCCTCCCACATCACGTGCAGGGCACCGCAGCCGACGACCTCCGCGTTGTCGTCCCGTTCCGCGACCCAGAACTCCTGGATGTCCTCGTAAAGCGTCACCGTGGCTTTGTCGAGCAGGATGCGGTCGCGGACGTACGCGTCGAGGAGACGGCGCACCGCCGGGACATCGCCGGTTCGGGCCCGCCGGACGGTGATGGCTTTTGCGGTGACTTCGGGGCAGTCTGCTGACATGAGCGGACGCTATCGCTCGGGACCGTCCGGCGAGGAGGCGGGGTTGCGTTCGCCGGGTTCGGCATGTTCGGGGGGTTGCGCTTGTCCCGGGCGTTCGGCTTGTTCGCGGGGTTGTGCTTGTTCGGGGGGCCGCGGAGGTTCCGGGGTTTCCGGGAGCTGTGCGATGCGCACCGCGTCCGTGAGAGCCCGGCGCTGTTCCTCGCTCATCATGCCGAAGAAGGCGACGAGAGCGGCGGCGGGGTTGTCGCTCTGCGACCACGCCTCGTTCATCAGCGCGGCGGCGTAGGCGGCGCGAGTGGAGACCGCCTCATATCGATAGGCCCGGCCTTCCGCCTCGCGACGGACCCAGCCCTTCTGATGGAGATTGTCCAAAACGGTCATCACCGTGGTGTAGGCGATGGACCGTTCCTTCTGAAGATCTTCCAGGACTTCTCGAACGGTCACCGGGCGGTTCCACTTCCACACCCGCGTCATGACCGCGTCTTCGAGTTCTCCCAATGGGCGAGGCACTCTCAGAACAATAGTGGGAGATGTGGGTCATGGCGTGCCGGACGTGCGCGTACGGGAGTGAATGACCACAAGAGAGCACAAAAAGGGCGTACGACTCGAAAGCGCGCGACGAGCGCGTGCGGGAGTCGTACGCCGGTGGCGGGGTGCGGTGGCGGGTGTCAGCCCTCGGCCTTGGCGGGGGGCTGGGCCGCGTCCACGACCGCGTCCTCCTTGGCCTTGTTGGCACCGCCCTGGGTCTTCACGATCACCCTGATCACGGCGATGAAGAGAGCGGCCATGACGACCGGGGGCAGGAGCGCGGAGACGTAGTCCATGGATCCAGGGTAGCCAGGGCGGCGGCGGTGCGTGGACGGGGTGGGGTCAGCCGGCGGCCAGCCGGTGGTCCGCCGGGGGCGGGGTCGGTTTGCGGCGGGGGAAGACCTCGCCCGGGGTGGGGATGGGACGGCTCGGCCTCGGGGTGCCGGGGGCCGGGGCCGGGGTGGCCGGCTTCGCCGGCTTCTGCGCGGGCTTCTTTTTGTCGGGATCCTCGGTGGCGCCGCCGGGGAGGGAGAGGAGACGGGTCCGGGAGGCGGGGACGGTGGCCGCGCGGGGCGTGCGGACGGACAGCCGGGCCGAGAGCCGGGCGCGCACGTCCTGCTCGGCGAGCAGGGCGCAGCGGTCCAGGAGGGCGGCGGCGGTGGGGTTGCCGCGCAGGGCGCGCAGCGCGGCGAGGTCGTCGGGGCGGGGGCGGTAGCCGGCACCCAGGGCCTCGTCCAGGAGCGTGAGGTAGCCGGCGGCGGTGCCGGGGAGGGCGGCCCGGTAGCGGCCGAGGTCGGCCACGAGGAAGGCGCGCAGCCGGGCACTCTCCCGCGCCGCCTCGTCCAGGGACTCGGCGAGGCGTAGGCAGTCCTGGACGTCGTCGGCCTTGGCGGAGGTGGGGTGGAGGGCGAGGGCGAGGGCGCGGCGGAGCACACGCAGCTCCTCCGGGCCGAACGCCATGCCGCCGCGGGATCCGTAGGGCGTGGGCATGCGGTGACGATACGCGCTAATCAGACAAACACGGCATAGCGGGCGGGGTGTGGCGTGGGGGTGCCACTCGGGTGGGGGTGAGGGGGGAGGCGGCCGGTGGGGTGGCGAGGCGCCGGCGTCGAGACCGACGCCGACCGCCCGGTGCATCTCCCACGTGAGGACCGCCTCCGCCGCCCGGCGGCGCGCTGGGCGGGGGTGAGCCGGACCCGACTCCGCACCGGGCTTCGCCTCGCTCGCGGCCGACGGTGCCTGCTGCGAGGGTCCGTGGGGGAGGCGGCCGGTGGGGGTGGCCGGGGGGCCGGGGTGGAGGCCGGTGGGAAGGCGGGGCGAGAGCGGGGGACGGTGGGCGCGGCGGCATCCCGTACCGCCGGGGCCGCTCCACCCACCCGCGCCCGCGTCCGCGCCCGCCTCGGGCCTCCCGGCAGGGCCAGGCCGGGTGACCCGCGCCTCGGCCCGCGCCGACGCCGGGCGCTACAGCCGTGACACGTTCCGCTCGTACACCAGGCGCAGGCCGATCAGCGTCAGCCACGGCTCGTGCTCGTCGATGACCGAGGATTCGCCCAGGACCATCGGCGCCAGTCCGCCCGTCGCGATCACCGTGACGTCGTCGGGGTCGTCGGCGAGTTCGCGGGCCATGCGGTTGACCACGCCGTCGACCTGGCCGGCGAAGCCGTAGATGATGCCGGACTGCATCGCCTCGACCGTGTTCTTGCCGATGACGCTGCGGGGGCGGGCCACCTCGATCTTGCGGAGCTGGGCGCCCCGGACGCCGAGTGCCTCCACGGAGATCTCGATGCCGGGGGCGATGACGCCGCCGACGTACTCGCCTCGCGCGCTGACCGCGTCGAACGTCGTCGCCGTGCCGAAGTCCACGACGATCGCCGGGCCGCCGAAGAGGTCCACCGCGGCGACCGCGTTGATGATGCGGTCCGCGCCCACCTCCTTGGGGTTGTCGGTGAGGATCGGCACCCCCGTCTTGACGCCCGGCTCGACCAGCACCGCCGGCACGTCGCCGTAGTAGCGGCGGGTCACCTCGCGCAGCTCGTGCAGGACCGAGGGGACGGTCGCGCAGATGGCGATGCCGTCGATGCCGTCGCCCAGCTCGTCGCCCAGGAGCGGGTGCATGCCCATGAGGCCCTGGAGGAGGACCGCGAGTTCGTCGGCGGTGCGGCGCGCGTCCGTGGAGATGCGCCAGTGCTCGACGATGTCCTCGCCGTCGAACAGGCCCAGGACGGTGTGCGTGTTGCCCACGTCGATCGTCAGCAGCATGGCCCTACTCCGCCGCTCGCAGGTCCAGGCCGATGTCCAGGATGGGAGCGGAGTGGGTGAGGGCTCCCACGGCCAGGTAGTCGACGCCCGTGTCGGCGTACGCCCTGGCGTTGGCGAGGGTGAGGCGGCCGGAGGCCTCCAGGGCGGCACGGCCGGCGACGAGGGCCACCGCCTCCTCGCACTCGCCCGGCGTGAAGTTGTCCAGCAGGATCAGGTCGGCGCCGGCGTCCACGACCTCGCGGAGCTGGTGCAGGGTGTCGACCTCGACCTCGATGGGGACGTCGGGGAAGCGCTCACGGACCGCCTTGAACGCCTGGGCGACGCCGCCGGCCGCGACCACGTGGTTGTCCTTGACCAGCGCCGCGTCCGAGAGGGACATGCGGTGGTTGACGCCGCCGCCGCAGCGCACGGCGAACTTCTCCAGGCTGCGCAGGCCGGGCGTGGTCTTGCGGGTGTCGCGGACCTCGGCCTTCGTGCCCTCCAGGACGTCCGCCCACGCGCGCGTGGCGGTCGCGATGCCGGAGAGGCGGCACAGGAGGTTCAGCGCGCTGCGCTCGGCCGTGAGCAGGTCACGGGTGCGGGCGGTGACGGAGAGGAGCTTCTGGCCCGCCGCCACGCGGTCGCCGTCCTCCACGTGGCGTTCGACCTCGAACTCCTCCGCGCAGACGACCGACATGACCGCCTCGGCGACCCGCAGGCCCGCCACGGTGCCCGCCTCCCGCGCGGTGAAGTCGGCGGTGGCGACGGCGTCCTCCGGGATGGTCGCGACCGTGGTCACGTCCACGCCGTGGGCCAGGTCCTCCTGGATGGCGACGTTGGCGATGTCCTCGACCTCCACCGGGTCGAGACCCGCGTCGGCCAGGAGCTGGGCGAGCGCGGGGTCGAGGCCGCACTCCAGGTATGCCTCGTCGGCGTCCGCGCCGCAGCCGCAGCCGTCGCCGCAGCCACCGGACGGGACGAGGGGAAGGTCGGGGGTGGTCACTGCTGTCACTGCTCCTGGGGGGCCTGGGGAGGGAGGGTCGGTGGGAAGTCTGTGGTGTCGGTGGCGTGCACCGCCAGCGTGCGGTCGGGATTGAGCCGTACGACGATGTGGCGGCGCCAGGCCGTGTCGTCGCGGCCGGGGTGGTCCTCCCGCCAGTGGCAGCCGCGGGTCTCCTCGCGCCGTTGTGCGGCGGCGACCAGGACACGGGCCACGCACATGAGGTTGGTGGCTTCCCAGGTGTCGACGCCGGGCTCGGCGGTCTTGCCGTTCTCGTCCAGGGCGTCGCGGGCGTCGGCGTGCAGGCGCTGGAGTTCGTCGGCCGCGCGGGAGAGGGAGGCCGCCGAGCGCAGGACGCCGGCGCCCCGGGTCATGGTCCGCTGGATGGCGAAGCGGGCCTCGGGGGGCAGGAGGGGGTGCGCGGGACGGTCCACGGTGGGCAGCGGCTGCGGCACGCGCGCGTGCAGGGTGTTCCCGGCGATGTCGGCGGCGATGCGCTCGGCGTAGACCAGGCCCTCCAGCAGGGAGTTGGAGGCCAGGCGGTTGGCGCCGTGCACGCCGGTGCAGGCGACCTCGCCGCACGCGTACAGGCCGGGGACGGTGGTCCGACCGTGGGAGTCGGTGCGCACGCCGCCGGAGGCGTAGTGGGCGGCCGGGGCGACGGGGACGGGCTCGGTGACCGGGTCGATGCCGTGGGCGCGGCAGGCGGCGAGGATCGTCGGAAAGCGGTGCTCCCACATCTCGGCGCCGAAGTGGCGGGCGTCGAGGTACATGTGCTCGGCGTCCTGCTCCTGCATGCGGCGCATGATGCCCTTGGCGACGATGTCGCGCGGGGCGAGCTCGGCCAGCTCGTGCTGGCCCTGCATGAAGCGCACGCCGTCCGCGTCCACCAGGTGGGCGCCCTCCCCGCGCACCGCCTCCGAGACCAGGGGCTGCTGTCCCTCGGCGTCCGGGCCGAGGAAGAGGACCGTGGGGTGGAACTGGACGAACTCCAGATCGCTGACCTCGGCTCCCGCGCGCAGGGCGAGTGCCACGCCGTCGCCGGTGGAGACGGACGGGTTGGTGGTGGCGGAGAAGACCTGGCCCATGCCGCCGGTGGCGAGGACCACCGCCGGGGCGTGCACCGCCCCCACGCCGTCGTGCTGGCCCTCGCCCATGACGTGCAGGGTCACGCCCGCGGTGCGGCCGTTCTCGTCCGTCAGCAGGTCCAGGACCAGGGCGTTCTCGATGGTGCGCATCCCACGCGCGCGTACCGCCTCGACCAGGGCGCGGGAGATCTCCGCGCCGGTGGCGTCACCGCCCGCGTGGGCGATGCGGCGACGGTGGTGGCCTCCCTCGCGGGTCAGTTCCAGGCGGCCCTCGGCGGACTCGTCGAACTGCGCGCCGGTGGCGATCAGCCGGCGGACGGCGTCGGGGCCCTCGGTGACGAGGATGCGCACGGCCTCCTCGTCGCACAGGCCCGCGCCGGCGACCAGGGTGTCGTCCAGGTGCTGCTCGGGGGTGTCGCCCTCGCCGAGCGCCGCGGCGATGCCGCCCTGCGCCCAGCGCGTGGAGCCGTCGTCCAGGCGGGCCTTGGTGACCACGACGGTGGTCAGGCCGGCGGCCTCGCAGCGCAGTGCGGCGGTCAGGCCGGCGACACCGGAGCCGACGACCACCACGTCCGCGTCGATGGACCACCCGGGCGCGGGGGCGTGCAGTCGTATGCCTGTGCTGGTCACGAGGCGGCTCCGAACGTTCCGAAGGTCAGCGGGATGTTGTCGATGAGCCGGGTGCTGCCGACCCGGCCGGCCACCGCGAGGACGGCCTCGCCGGTGAAGTCGTCGCCGATCTCGGTGAAGTCGGCGGGGTCGACGAGCGCCAGGTAGTCCAGCGTCAGGGGCGGGTCCAGTCGGGCGGCCTCGTCGAGGACCTGGCGGGCGGCGGCGCGGACGGCCGCCGGGCCGCCCGCCGCGGTGGCGACCGCGTGGGCGTCGGCCGCCGCGCGGGACTCCCCTATGGCGCTGAGCGCCTCGGCACGCGCACGCGTGGAGGGCACCTCCCGCGCCCGCGCCCGCAGCGCCTCCTGGGCGGCGTGCCGGTCACGGCCCGCGAACAGGGCACGGGACAGGGTGAGGGCGGTGCGCCGCTCCCGCGGGGAGAGGTAGCGGTTGCGGCTGGACAGGGCGAGGCCGTCCTCCTCGCGCACGGTGGGCACGCCGACGATCTCGACGCGGAAGTCCAGGTCGCGCACCATGCGCCGGATGAGGGCGAGCTGCTGGGCGTCCTTCTGCCCGAAGAACGCCACGTCGGGGCGGGTCAGGTGGAGCAGCTTGGCGACGACGGTGAGCATGCCGTCGAAGTGGCCGGGGCGCGCGGCGCCCTCGAGGCGTTCGCCCATGGCCCCCGCGCGCAGGCCGATCTCCGGCCTGCCGCCCGGGTACATGTCGTCGACCGACGGCGCGAACACGATGTCGGCGCCCGCCTGCTCCGCGGTCTTCAGGTCGGCGTCGAGGGTGCGCGGGTAGCGTTCGAGGTCCTCGCCGGCGCCGAACTGCAGCGGGTTGACGAAGACGGTGACAGTCACGAAGCCGTCCCGGCCCACGTGCCCGCGCGCCGCGCGGATCAGCGTCGCGTGGCCCTCGTGCAGGGCGCCCATCGTCATCACGACGGCGGTGCGGCCCGGCACGGCGAAGTGGTCCAGGACGTAACCCAGGTCCTCGGTGGTCGGGACGAGTTCGAAGGCGCGGCTCATTGGTCTCCCCGGTTCTCGGGCAGCTCCGCTCCTTCGGCGAGCACGCCCAGCAGGTCTTCGGCACGTTCCGGCTTCAGCAGGCCGTGGGCGAGCGCCCGATCGGCGGTCGCGCGGGCCATCGCCAGATAGCCGGCGACGGTCTGCGGGGCGTGCCGGCGCAGTTCGGCGACGTGCGCCGCCACCGTGCCCGCGTCACCGCGCGCGACGGGACCGGTCAGGGCCGCGTCGCCGGAGCGCAGGGCGTTGTCGAGGGCGGCGCCCAGCAACGGGCCGAGCATCCGGTCGGGGGCGCCTACGCCGGCGGTGCGCAGCAGTTCCATGGACTGGGCGACGAGAGTCACCAGATGGTTGGCGCCCAGGGCGAGGGCCGCGTGGTAGAGCGGGCGGTTCTCCTCGGCGATCCACTCCGGTTCGCCGCCCATCTCGATGACCAGGGCCTCGGCGGCCAGCCGCAGCTCCTCGGGGGCGGTGACGCCGAAGGAGCAGCCGGCCAGCCGCTGCACGTCGACGGGGGTGCCGGTGAAGGTCATCGCCGGGTGCAGCGCGAGGGGCAGCGCGCCGACCCGCAGGGCGGGGTCCAGCACCTTGGCGCCGTACCGCCCGGAGGTGTGCACCAGGAGCTGTCCGGGGCGCACCGCGCCGGTGTCGGCGAGTCCGGACACCAGGCCGGGCAGGGCGTCGTCCGGGACGGTGAGCAGCACCAGCTCGGACCGCTGGACGACCTCGGCGGGCGGCAGCACCGGCACGTCGGGGAGCAGTTGCTCCGCCCGCCTGCGGGAGGCGGCGGAGACGGCGGAGACGGCCACCGGGCGGTGCCCGGCGAGCTGGAGGGAGGCGGCCAGGGCGGGACCCACGCGTCCGGCGCCTACGACGCCGACGGTGAGCCGCGCGGGGCGGTCCCTGGGATCGGGCTGTGGGGTTGTGTTCACGCGACGGCGGCCTTCCCGTTCCAGTCCGCTCGGGGTACCGGACGATTTCTCGTCATGTTAACGCGATCGGTTCCGGGGTCGTTCCGTTGTCCACAGGCTGTGGGTTTCCGTGCGCCGTCGTCGCACACGCGCGTGCGGAAATGGTGGGGTGACCGCGCGGAGGGGGCGCGGGATGATCACGGGCATGAGCGATGCGGCGGAACGGGGCGGCGGGGACGAGGAACCGGGCGGGGCGGAGCCGGACGGGGCGCGCAGGGCGGAGCGGCGCGCGGCCGCCGCCCGGCACGCCGGGCGGGTGTTCTCCCGCCCCGGCTTCCGGAGCACGATCCGGGAGCGGCTGGCGCTGCTCCAGGAGGCCGCGCCCGAGGTGTACGACCTGGACAGTCCGGCCGACATGTACGGCAACGGCGTCGTCGAGGTCCTGGAGGAGCGGGTCGCGGCGCTGCTGGGCACGGAGGCAGCGGTGTTCTTCCCGACCGGCACGATGGCCCAGCAGGTGGCGCTGCGCTGCTGGGCGGGGCGCACCGGCAGCCCCGCGGTCGCGCTGCACGCACTGTCCCACCCCGAGGTGCACGAGCGGCACGCGTTCAGCACCGTCAGCGGGTTGCGCCCGCTGCGGGTGACCGCCGAGCCGCGGTTGCCGACGGCGGAGGAAATCCGCGGGTTCGACGAGCCCTTCGGGGCGCTGATGCTGGAACTGCCGCTCCGGGAGGCCGGTTTCGTCCTGCCCGCGTGGGAGGAGCTGACCCGGGTGGTGGACGCCGCGCGGGAACGGGACGCGGTGGTGCACTTCGACGGGGCGCGCCTGTGGGAGTGCACCGCCCACTTCGGCCGCCCCCTGGACGAGATCGCGGGCCTCGCCGACAGCGTCTACGTCTCGTTCTACAAGTCCCTCGACGGCTTCGGCGGTGCCGCGCTCGCGGGCCCCGGGGCGCTGGTGGAGGAGGCGAGGGCCTGGCGCCACCGGTACGGCGGTCAGGTCTTCCAGCAGTTCCCCACGGTGCTGTCGGCCCTCGTCGGCCTGGAGCGCGAGCTGCCCCGGCTGCCGCGGTACGTGGCCCACGCGCGCGTGGTCGCCGCCGCGCTGCGCGAGGGGTTCGCCGAGGCCGGGGTGCCCTGGGCGCGCGTGCACCCCGAGGAGCCGCACACCCACGAGTTCCAGCTCTGGCTGCCCTACGACGCCGACCTGCTCGCCGAGGCGGCGGTGCTCCAGGGCGAGGAGACGGGGACCATGCCCTTCACCGCCGCCTGGGAGCGCACCGGCCCGGGCCTGGCCCGCACCGAGGTCTCGGTGCGGGCGGCCGGCCTCGAGTGGACCGTCGCGGACGTGCGGGCGGCGGTCGCGGACTTCGTCACCCGGCTGCGGGCACTGGCCGGCTGACCGGTGCGACGGGCCCGTCCGCGGCGGCTCGGGCGGCTCGGGCGAAGGGTGCCGTGGTGTCAGTGGCGGGGTGCACCATGTGGGCATGAGCGTGAGCATCGACGTCACGGGGCTGCGGCCGGAGCGGGTGGCCGCCGTGCCCTCACCCCTGGCCGAGCTCGGCATGGCGTTGCACGCGCTGTCCGAGCCGGGGCACCACCCGGGACTCCAGGGCTGGGTGACGGGGGTGACCGCGCGGCTCGACCCGCATCTGGCGGACCGGATGTGCGAGGCCGACTTCCTGTGGCGGACGACCTTCTCGGACCTGTTCCTGCCGTGCGCCGGTCTCCCGGGCGGGGCCGCGCTCCCGGGCAGCACCCTCGCCGAGGACCTGGACCTGCTGGACAAGCTGTCGGACGAGCAGTTCGTGGACGCCGCCCTGGAGTTCACCTGCGCCCTCCCCTACGGCACGCCGGGCCCCGGTCCGCTCACCGACAAGGCACTGCGCCGCCGTTCGCTCGAACTTGCGGCCGCGCGGGGGCCGGGGCAACTGCGGTTCACCGAGCGGCTGCTGGCCGACCCGCCCAGGATCCGCACCTGGCTGCGGCAGTTCCTGCGGGACTGCGACGAGGCGTTCTTCGCGGAGGCGTGGTCCCGGCTGCGCCACCAACTCGCCGCGGACGCCCGCCACAAGACGGACGTGCTGCGGCACAAGGGGCTCGCCGGGGCCCTGGCCGCAGTGTCCCCCGCGGTCACACTCGACGAGACCACCGCCCGCGTCACCGTGGACAAGCTCGGCGAGGACCGCACGGCCACGGGCGGCGGCGGCCTGCTGCTGATCCCCACGAGCCTGGGCTGGCCGCACCTGATGGTCCTGCACCGGTACGGCTGGCAGCCGGTGCTGCACTACCCGGTCGGCTCCCCCGGGCTCGCCGCCCCGCCGACGGTCGAGCAGCTGGGCCTGCGGATGACCGCCCTGTCCCACCCCGTCCGCATGCGCATGTGCCGTCACCTCGCCCGCAGCGCGTACACCACCGGCGAGCTGGCGCAGGTGCACGGCATGACGGCCCCGGAGATATCCCGGCACCTGGGGGTGCTGAAGAAGGCGGGGCTGGTGACCACGCGCCGCCGGGGGCGCTACGTGCTGCACCAACTGGACGTGACGGTCGTGGCCCGGCTGGGCAGCGACTTCCTGGAGGGGCTCCTGCGCTGAGCGTGGGCAGCGCCGCCGCCGTGCTCCCCGCCGGGCGAGGCGGAGGCGAGCTCAGTCGAAGCGGATGTGCCGGATGCCGACGCCCGCCTGCCGCAGCCGGGTGCGCAGACGGCCCTCGCGGTGGGGGCGCAGGGTCAGTCCGGCCAGTACGGCGATGCGGTCCGCCGTCTTCGGCACGGTCGTGCGGTCCGTCCACAGGTGTTCGGCGAACTCCGGCTCGGCGAGCCGTTCCAGGCAGTGGTCGAGCCGCCGCACCGCCCAGCTCTCCCGGCGCAGGCCCGCGTCCCGCCCGCCGCCGACGTACCGCAGCAGGTGCCCGAAGCCGCGCTCGCGCAGCCGGCGCAGCACGGTCTCGCGTTCGGCGAGGAGGGTGAAGTGCCGGACGTCGTGGCCCAGTGCGCGCAGCCGGCCGACGGTCTCGGCGAAATGGCCGGAGTCCGTGACGGTCATCGGCGCGATCACCACGCCGTCGTGCCGGGTGAGGGCGAGGTCGAGGACCTCGACGACGCCCTGCCGCCAGGAGGCCAGGTCCTGGAAGTCGTCGCGCAGTTCGGGCGGGAGCATGCGGCGCAGGCCGAAACCGGCGTGCTCCGGGTCGCAGATGACACTGCCGGGCAGGCGGCGCCGTATCTCGTGTGCGGTCTGTGTCTTGCCGCCCCCGAAAGGGCCGTTGATCCACAGGAGCATGCGCAGACCCTACCGACGCCGGGCCCTTCGGTCAGCCGGGTCCGCAAGACGGTCGGAGCCACCGGTGGAACAGCCGGCGGCACGGCTCGGGTGTCATCGGTGGCACGGCTCCGAGGTGTCGACGGCACGGCTCCGGCGGCGGCAGGGCCGGCGTCCGGCCCCTCAGCCGTGCCCGCCGGCCCGGACCAGCCCCGTCTCGTAGGCGAGCACCACCACCTGGACGCGGTCCCGCAGGCCCAGCTTGGTCAGGATGCGGCCGACGTGGGTCTTCACGGTCGCCTCGGACAGCACCAGCCGGGCCGCGATCTCGCCGTTGGACAGGCCCTGCGCCACCAGCACCATCACCTCCCGCTCCCGCTCGGTCAGCCGC
Organism: Streptomyces sp. NPDC005931; assembly: GCF_042871235.1. NCBI lineage: Bacteria > Bacillati > Actinomycetota > Actinomycetes > Kitasatosporales > Streptomycetaceae > Streptomyces > Streptomyces sp. NPDC005931. Next base: position 774,753 of record NZ_JBIAIG010000002.1, on the reverse strand, counting down.
CCCAGTTCCTTGACCTCGGCCTGTTTCCCGGTGCCCGGCAGCATCGGCGCGAAGCGGTCCAGGAGGCGGCGGGTGGTGGAGGGGGCGACCACGGCGTCGCCGCTGTGCACCGCGCGGATCGCGGCGAGCAGTTCGCCCGGCGGCACGTCCTTGAGCATGAAGCCGGAGGCGCCCGCCTTCAGCCCGGAGAAGGCGTACTCGTCGAGGTCGAAGGTGGTCAGGATCAGCACCTTGGGCGGGTCGGTGTCCGCGCAGATCCGGCGGGTCGTCTCCACGCCGTCGAGCTTGGGCATGCGGACGTCCATCAGCACCACGTCGACGGCGGTGGAGCGCAGCACCTCGAGGGCCTCGACGCCGTCGCCCGCCTCCGCCACGACCTCCATGTCCGGCTGGGCGGCGAGCACCATCCGGAACCCGGTGCGCAGCAGCACCTGGTCGTCGACGAGCATCACGCGGATCGTCATCGGGTCCTCTTCCGTTGTTACAGGTGTCAGCTGGGGGCGTGCGGAGCCGTCAGTGCGCGGGTTTGAGCGGCAGCAGGGCACTGATGCGGAATCCTCCGCCGGGCCGGGGGCCGGCGTCCAGGGTCCCGCCGACCATGCCGACACGTTCCCGCATGCCGATCAGGCCGTGGCCCCGGCCGTCGAAGCCGCCCTCCTCGTACAGCTCGTGCGGGGCGCCCTTGCCGTCGTCCTCGACGAGCAGCCCGAGCCCGTCGTCGAAGTAGACCAGGCGCACGCTGGCGCCCGCGTTGGGTCCGCCGTGCTTGCGCGTGTTGGTGAGCGCCTCCTGCACGATGCGGTAGGCGGTGAGCTCGACGCCGCTGGGCAGCGGGCGGGGGGTCCCCTCGATCTTGAAGTCCACGGGCAGTCCGGAGCCCCGGCACTGCTCCACCAGGTCCTCGATCTGCTGCACGTCCGGCTGGGGCACGTACTCACCGGCCTCCTGGTGCTCGCCGGTGCGCAGCACCCCGAGCAGGCGGCGCATCTCGGCGAGGGCCTGGCGGCCGGTGGAGGAGATGGTCTCCAGTGCCTTCTTCGCCTGGTCCGGCGCGGCGTCCAGGACGTAGGCGGCGCCGTCGGCCTGGACCACCATCACGGACACGTTGTGCGCGACGACGTCGTGCAGCTCGCGCGCGATCCGGGCACGTTCGGCGGCGACGGCGACCTTGGCCTGCGCCTCCCGCTCCTTCTCCAGCCGGGCGGCGCGTTCCTCCAGCTGCGCGAAGTAGGCGCGGCGGGTGCGGATGGAGTCGCCGAGGACCCAGGCGAGGGCGAAGGGCACGGTCTGGAAGATCACTATGGCGATGTTGCCCGCCGTGCCCGTGTGTTCGCTGGGCCAGCGCAGCTGGGCCAACGGCGCCGCGACCAGGCCGGCGGTCAGGGCGAACCGGGAGGCCCAGCGGGCGCCGATGGCAGCGACCGTGTAGACGATCACCAGCAGGGCGAAGTCGGCGGGCAGCGTCGGCACGTCCAGGATCAGCTGCGCCACGCCCACGGCGAAGGCGAGGACGAGCATGCGCTCCGGCACCCGGCGCCGCAGCGCGACGACCAGGGACAGCAGCAGCATGACCGGCACGGTGACGGCCGGCAGGTCGGTCCCCCGGCTCTGTTCCCCGGCCGCTCCGCCCAGCACCGAAATCCCGAACAGGACGACGGCCCAGAAGCCGTCGACCCATGCCGGGTGCCTGCGGAGGAAGTCATAGAGGCGCTGCACGTAACCCAGCGTAGGGAAGTCGGATGCGTGCAAGGGTCAACCGAAGGACCGATCCCCGCTCGGCACGCGTACTCCGCAAGGTGGAGGCCCGGCGCGATCCTGCCCTTAGCCTGGGCCGGTGACGACGGAGACGGCGGGGACGGCACGGACGGCGGACGAGTGGCGCGGGTGGCGGGCGGCGTCCCGGGACGCGCTGTACGGGCCCCGCGGCTTCTACCGCGGGCCCGAGGGGCCGGCCGGGCACTTCCGTACGTCGGTGCACGCCTCGCCGCTGTTCGCCGAGGCCGTGGCCCGCCTGCTGTGCCGGGTCGACGAGGCGCTCGGGCGGCCCGCGGCGCTCGACTTCGTCGACATGGCCGCCGGACGCGGGGAACTGGTCACCGGTGTGCTGGCCGCGCTGCCCGCCGAGGTGGCCGCACGCACGCGTGCGTACGCCGTCGAGCTGGCCGGCCGGCCCGACGGCCTCGACGACCGGATCCGGTGGCGGGCCGAGCCCCCGGAGCGGATCACGGGCCTGCTGTTCGCCAACGAGTGGCTGGACAACGTTCCCCTGGAGGTCGCCGAGGTGGACCCCGAGGGCGTGCCCCGGCTGGTGCAGGTCCGCAGGGACGGAACGGAGCGGTTGGGCGACCCGGTCACCGGCGCGGACGCGCAGTGGCTGGCCCGGTGGTGGCCCCTGCGGGCGACGGGACCCGCAACGGCCGGGGAGCCCCCTACGACGGACGACTCGACGGGCGGGGCGCCTTCCACCGCCGCTGACGCGAAGGACAGGCCGGCTTCCGCGGCCGCTGACGCGAAGGACAGGCCGGCTTCCGCGGCCGCTGACGCGAAGGGCAGGGCGCCTTCCACGGCCGCTGACGCGAAGGGCAGGGCGCCTTCCACGGCCGCTGACTCGGAGGGCGGGGCGCCTTCCACGGCGGCCGAAGGGCTGCGGGCCGAGATCGGGGCGCCCCGGGACGAGGCGTGGGCGGCGGCCGTCGCCGCGGTCGGGCGGGGGCTGGCCGTCGCCGTGGACTACGCGCACGCAACCGGCTCCCGGCCCCCCTTCGGGACGCTCACCGGCTTCCGGCGGGGGCGGGAGACGGCGCCCGTGCCGGACGGCTCCTGCGACATCACCGCGCACGTTGCCCTGGACGCCTGCGCCGCGGCCTGCGGGCTCCCCGGCGCCCGCCTGCTCCCGCAGCGCGATGCCCTGCGTTCCCTGGGTGTCACGGGCGCCCGCCCACCGCTCGCGCTCGCCTCCAGCGACCCGGCCGGGTACGTGCGCGCCCTCGCGAGCGCCGGGGAGGCCGCCGAGCTCACCGCGCCGGGCGGACTCGGCGACTTCGGATGGCTGGTGCAGCCGGTGGGCATCCCCGACGTGCTCGCGGAGTGACCCGCACGGGGTCACGCGGGGCCGCCCGGCGCCGCGGAGGGGCTACTTGTCGATGTCTCCGACCACGAAGAACATCGACCCCAGGATCGCCACCATGTCCGCGACCAGCGTCCCCGGCAGCAGCTCGGTGAGCGCCTGGATGTTGTTGTACGACGCCGAGCGAAGCTTCAGCCGGTACGGGGTCTTCTCGCCCTTGCTGACGAGGTAGTAGCCGTTGATGCCGAGCGGGTTCTCGGTCCAGGCGTACGTGTGTCCTTCGGGCGCCTTGAGGACCTTCGGGAGCCGCTGGTTGACCGGGCCCGGCGGCAGCCCGGCGAGCCGGTCGAGGCAGGCGTCGGCCAGGTCGAGGGAGTTGTGCGTCTGCTCCAGGAGGCACTCGAAGCGGGCCAGGCAGTCGCCCTCCGCGCGGGTGACCACCTTCAGGACGTCCCCGAGCTCGCCGTAGGCCAGGTACGGCTCGTCGCGGCGCAGGTCGAAGTCGACGCCCGAGGCCCGCGCGATGGGCCCGCTGACGCCGTACGCGTGCACGGCCTCCGGCGAGAGGACGCCGACGTCGCGGGTGCGGCCCCGGAAGATCTCGTTGCCGAGCACCAGGTCGTCGAAGCGGTCCATGCGGGAGCGCACGTCGGCGACCGCGGCACGCGCGCGTGCGGTCCATCCCGCGGGGAGGTCCTCCTTGAGGCCGCCCACGCGGTTGAACATGTAGTGCATCCGCCCGCCGGAGACCTCCTCCATGACGTGCTGGAGCTCCTCGCGCTCCCGGAAGGCGTAGAAGATCGGGGTGATGCCGCCGAGTTCCAGCGGATAGGAGCCGAGGAACATCAGGTGGTTGAGCACCCGGTTCAGCTCGGCGAGCAGGGTGCGCAGCCACACCGCGCGCTGGGGCACCTCCATGCCGAGCATCCGCTCCACGGCGAGCACCACGCCCAGCTCGTTGGAGAACGCCGACAGCCAGTCGTGCCGGTTGGCCAGCATGATGATCTGGCGGTAGTCGCGCGCCTCGAACAGCTTCTCCGCGCCCCGGTGCATGTAACCGATCACGGGCTCCGCGTGGACGATGCGCTCGCCGTCCAGGACGAGTTTCAGCCGCAGCACGCCGTGCGTGGACGGGTGCTGGGGCCCGATGTTGAGCACCATGTCGGTGCTCTCCGCGGCGCCGCCGATTCCGACCATGGTCTCCGTCGTAGGAGTCATGAACACAGTCTCCCCTACGTACGCTGGCCCCATGGAGACGGGGAGCCCGCACGACACGGGAACGGCGGGAACGGGACGTCCGGCGGACGGGGAGGCACCGGGGGCGGCCGGGCCCGCGGCACCGGTGGCCACCGGCGACGAGCCGGTGTGGATCCCGCTGCCGCCCGGACTGCTGCGGATGCGGCGCTTGCTGCTGGTGGTCTGGCTGGGGGCGCTGACCCTGGCCACCGCACTGGTGCCGGGGCTGCTGGCGGGGCCCGGCTGGGCCGGCTTCGCGGTGCTGCCGCTGGCGCTGACGGCCTGGGGATGGGTGCTGGTGGAGCGCAACTGGCGCTCCTGGCGCTACGCCGAGCGCGCCGACGACCTGCTGATCAGCCGGGGCGTCCTGTGGCGCCAGGAGACGGTCGTGCCGTACGGACGGATGCAGCTGGTGGAGGTCACCTCCGGGCCCGTCGAACGGCACTTCGGGCTGGCCAGCGTGCAGCTGCACACCGCCGCCGCGGCGACCGACGCGACCATCCCCGGCCTCGATCCGGCCGAGGCGGAACGGCTGCGCGACCGGCTCACCGAGCTGGGCGAGGCCCGATCGGCGGGGCTGTGACCGCCCCGGACGTCCCCCAGGACGTGCCTCAGGACGTGCCCTCCGAGGCGCCCGGGGGCGCCGGGAACGTACGCGGGCGCCCTCCCGTCACCGAGCGGCGGCTGCACCCCGTCACGCCGCTCAGGAGGGCCTGGGCGCCCGTCGCCGTGCTCATCGGCTGGGCACTGCACGACCCCGACCAGGCGCAGCGCCAGCTGACCCGGCTGACGACGACCACCCTGCTGCTCGGACTCGCCGTGCTGCTCCCGGCCGCAGCCCTCTACGGCTTCCTGACCTGGTGGTTCACCCATTTCGCGGTGACCGAGAGCGAACTGCGCATCCGCACCGGTCTGCTGTTCCGGCGCACCGCGCACATCCGGCTGGAGCGGATCCAGGCGATCGACGTCACCCAGCCGCTGCTCGCGCGGGTCGCGGGCGTGGCGAAGCTCAAACTCGACGTCATAGGCACCGACAAGAAGGACGAGCTCGCGTTCCTCGGCGCCGGCGAGGCGCGTGCGCTGCGTGCGGAACTGCTCGCGCGGGCGGCCGGCTTCGCTCCCGAGACGGCGCACGAGGTCGGCGAGGCGCCCTCCCGGGAGATGCTGCGCGTGCCACCGGGCGTCCTCGCCGTCTCCCTGCTGCTGACCGGGGCGACCTGGGGCTGGCTGGTCGTCGCCGTGGTGGTGCTGCCGCTGCTGTGGGTGGCCACCCACAGCCTGTGGACGGTCCTCGCCGCGGCGCTTCCGCTGCTCGGCGCGGCGGGCGCGAGCAGTGTGGGCCGGTTCGTCACCGAGTACGACTGGACCGTGGGCGAGTCACCCGACGGGCTGCGCATCGACCACGGGCTGCTGGACCGCGCGCACGAGACGGTGCCGCCCGGCCGGGTGCAGACCGTGCGGATCGTCGAGCCGCTGCTCTGGCGGCGGTGGCGGTCCCCCCGGACGGGCGGAGCCGGACGTGGGGGAGGCTGGGTACGGGTCGAACTGGACGTGGCCGGCTCGTCCAACTCGCTGCTGCTGCCCGTCGCTCCGCGGGAGATCGCCGAGTCGGTCGTCGCCCGGGTGCTGCCCGGGGTGAGCGTGCCACCGCCGTCGGCGCTGTCCCGGCCGCCACGGCGCGCGCGGTGGTGCGTCCCGCTGTGGTGGCGCGGCTACGGGCTCGCGGTCACCGACACGGTGTTCGCGGTGCGGTACGGGCTGCTGCGGCGCGTCCTGGCGCTGGTGCCGCACGCCAAGGTGCAGAGCGTACGGCTGGCCCAGGGGCCCTGGATGCGGGCCCGGGGAGTCGCCGACGTCCACGTGGACACCGGGGCGAACAAGTCGGTGACGGCCCGGCTGCGGGACGCGGCCGAGGCGGCGGACCTGCTGCACGCCCAGGCGGAACGGTCCCGGACGGGGCGCAGGGACGCCCGTCCGGACCGGTGGATGGCGTAGGCGGACCCCGCGACGGCGTACGCGCGGCGGGGCCGGCACAGGCGGGTCCGGCACAGGACGGCACAAGACGGCACAGGACGGCACAGGCGGGGCGGGAACGGCACAGGCGGGTCCGGGACGGCACAGGCGGGGCCGGGACGGCACAGGCGGGGCCGGGACGGGACGGCACAGGCGCACCCGCAGCACTACGGCGCGGCGGGCGGAACCGGGACGACGAGGCGGGTGTCCTTGGTCGCCGCGGCTCGCGTACGGCGACGGGGCCCGGCGCGTCCTCCGCGCGGGGCCCCGTCGCCGGTGTCCGGCCGACCGGCCGGCCGGCCGGTGGTGTCAGGAGACCGCGCTGCGCAGCCCCTGGACGTCGATCTGCTCGGTCTCGTCGTGCGCCGTCAGGTCGATCACCTGGCCCCCGACGGCCCGCGCGTCCTCGTCGGCGGCCTTGAAACGCGCCTCGGCCTCCGCCTTGTGCAGGGCGAGGGCCTCCTGGCCGACGACATCGGCGAGGTCCTCGTTCTGGACGGCTTCGAGCGCGGCCCGTTCCGTGCTCTTCTTCGTACCGAAGAAGTCGAACCCGTCGTCGGGCGCCGGGCGCCGTACGGGCGCCGTCGGCGGCACGACCGCCACGGCGGTCGGCACGGTGAAGTGACCGGAGGGCTGCCGCTGCGGCTGCGTGGACCGGGCGGAGGGCTGCCCGGGCGGCACCGGCTGCGCGGGGGCGTCGGGCGAGGACGCGGGGGCGGGGGCGGGTGAGGCGGCCGCGCCCTCGTGGCCGGCGACCGCCGTGGGCTGCCCCTGTGCCTCGTCCTCCGGGGACTGCTCCGGCTTCCGTCGGCGCGCGGGGCCGGGGCCGTCGTCCTCGGGGGCGCCGCCGCCCTCGGACGCGGGTGCGCCCTTCACGGCGTCGTTCGGCGCGGTGTCGTTCTCCGGCACCTCGCTCTGCGGGGCGTCGCTCTGCGGGGCGTCGTTCCCCTGCGGAGCCGCCTCGCCGGCGGGGGCCGCCCCGCCGCCCGCGGGCGCGTCGGCCTCGGGTGCGCCGGCGAGCCGCACCAGGGCGGCGTCGGCCCGCAGGAACAGCTGGGAGCCCTCCGGCGAGAAGACCTTGGGAGCCTCGGGTTCCCCGTCGACGGTGCCGGCAGTGGCGTCGGCCGCGGGGACGGCCTCGGGCGAGGCGCCGGCGGTCCCGCCCCGGGCCGCCTCCCCCGCGATGCGCCCGGCCGCCGCCCCGCCGTCCGTCCGGGCTCCCGGCACGGACGCCGGCTCCAGGGCCTGCGGACCGGACGCCCCGGACGCCCCGGCGGGCAGCGCCCGCGCGGGGGTCGTGGCCTCGATCTCGAGCACCCGGCGCTCCTCCAGGACGCTCGCCCGGTCGGCCTCGGCCGTGGCGTACCGGCGCAGCAGTGCCGCGTGCTCGTTGCGCAGCCCGGCGAGCTCCGCGCGCTTGGCGCGCAGCCGCTGCTCCAGCTTCATCCGCAGTTCGCGCGACTCCTCCAGGTCGGCCTCCAGTTCGGCGACCCGCTCCTCGAAACGCCACTCGTCGCTCGCCCGTGCGCGTGTGAGGTCGGCGACGCGCTTGCCCGCCTGGGTGTCCCAGTGCCGCATGACGACCGCGCCGGTGACCGCCGTGACCGCCGCGGCGGCGGCCAGCAGGCGCAGCACCATCGGTTGCGTGAACACCCAGGGCCCCAGGGCGCAGACGAGGGAGACGCCTGCGATCGCCGACGGGGGCAGCAGCCTGTGCAGGGGCGGGGAATGGCGATGACGTCCACGTGGCATGGCCAGAAACTTACCGCGCGTGGGCAAATGATGGAGCCCCCGCCCCGTAAAAACAAAGCCACGCCGAAGCGTTCACAGGACATCGGGGAACTCGGGCCGACCGTGAATACGAGCGACCCCAATTTCACAAGATCATTTAACTGGCCGGCGGCCCGCTCAGCCGCCCGCCGACCCACTCCAGCGTCGCCGGAATCTCACGCCGCCAGGTGTTGAAGTTGTGGCCGCCGCTTTCCAGGATGATCGACGAGATCCGCGTACGCCGGTTGTCCTTCACCCGTTCGATGAACTTCAGGGTGTCCTTGTAGTTGGTCTCGCCCACCTTGCTGCTCGTGACGAGGAGGGAAGTGTCGGGCGCGGGACGGTGCTTGAGGCACCACCAGAGGTCGGCGAGGTTCCTGCGTTCCGTGTCGCCCTGGAAGAGATCTCCCGTGGTGGGGTCGCTCGGCGCGTCGTAGTAGGCGGACAGTCCGGCCCCGGCTCCGAACACGTCCGGGTGGTGCATCGCGAGCTTCAGGGCGCAGTAGCCGCCCGTGGAGTTGCCGACGACTCCCCAGCCGCCCCGCTTCCCGGCCACCCGGTAGTGTCCGCCGACCGCCTCGGGCAGGTCCCGCGCGAAGAACGTCTCCGTCTGCGGCCCGCCGGGGACGTCCACGCACTCGGTGTCCCGGGGCGGCGCCACCGTCGGCCGCAGCATCACCAGGATCATCGGCCGCATCCTTCCCGCTTCGGCCAGTTCCAGGGCCGTGCGCGGATAACGCAGCTTTTCCACGAGGGCCTTGGCGGTGCCCGGATAACCGGTGAGGACGACGGCCGCGGGAAACGTGCGGGTGCGGTGCTCGGCGCGGAAGTACTCCGGGGGCAGATAGACGTACGCGGGGGTGGCGATACGCGTCGTACGGCCCACGATCGCCACCTGCTCGACCCGACCGGCCACCTCCGGCCGGGCCCCGCCCGTCCCGGGCACCCGCAGGGTGTCCACCACCCGGAGCGGGCCGCCCGCACGGCCCGGCGCCGCGTGGTCGACGACGACGCCCTGGTCCTTCTCCTGCCCGAACAGATCGGCCCAGCCCGCGTAGAAGCCGAACGACTGGTTCGCCGCCAGGCCCACCGCGGAGAAGACGGCCAGCTGGGTCGCGAACAGCAGGGCGATCCGTCCGCAGACGGCCCGCCAGGTCCGCCGCGCCAGCCGCGGCCACAGCCACACCGTGGCGGCGAACAGCAGCACGGCGCAGAGCACCGTCGACCACAGCAGTGTGTCGCTCGTGAGTCCCATGGTGGTTCCGTTCCCTCCGGGGCCCGTGCCCGGGCCTGCGCAACGTCCGTCGCACAGACCCTCGCAAGGGGTTCCGCAACGGCTTTGACGGGCGGAGTGAACCTCTCCCCCCGAGACACCGTCCTAGAGGGCGCAATGTCGCCGGATGCCCGAATCGGCACCGGATCCAAGGTCTCTCGCAGAACTACGGGATGCGATGTCTGTCAGGACAGATGACGAAATGTCGGTCGGGGTTCCGAAGCCCTCGGGCCGCCGCGCGCGGGGCGCCGCGCGCGGGGTGGCACGCCGGGTGCTGCGCGGACCGCGTCCCGAGGCCGTCCCCGTCCTCGCCGGACGGGCCTGCGCCCTGGTGGGCCTGCTGGACATCGCCGCGGGCGTCTTCCCCCGCTTCCGGCACAGCCGAATGCACGCCGTCGCCGAGGTGCTGCCGGGCGCGCTCGGCCCGTTCGCGGCGGCCCTCTCGCTCAGCGCCGGCGTGCTGTTGCTGCTGCTCGCCCACGGGCTCAAGCGGGGCAAGCGCCGGGCCTGGCGGGCCGCGGTGGCACTGCTTCCGGTCGGTGCCGTGGCCCAGTTCGTCTACCGCCACTCCGTCCTGGGCGTCCTGATCTCGCTGGCGCTGCTGGCGCCCCTGCTGCTGCACCGGGACCAGTTCGCCGCGCTGCCTGACCCGCGCGGCCGGTGGCGGGCACTCGCCAACTTCGTCCTGATGGGCGCCGGTTCGCTGCTGCTGGGCCTGGTCGTGGTCAACGCCCGCCCCGACCTCCTGGTGGGCGACCCGAGCCTTACCGACCGTCTCACCCACGTCGTCTACGGGCTGTTCGGCTTCGAGGGCCCGATCGACTACCGGGGCAACGACTCCTGGACGGTCGCCTTCTCCCTCGGCGCCCTCGGCCTGCTCACCGCCGTCACCACCATCTACCTCGCCCTCCGGCCCGAACACCCGGCCGCCCGCCTCACCGAGGACGACGAGGCCCGGCTGCGCGCCCTGCTCGCCAGGCACGGAGGCCGTGACTCCCTCGGGCACTTCGCGCTGCGCCGCGACAAGGCCGTCGTCTTCTCCCCCAGCGGCAAGGCGGCGGTGACCTACCGCGTGGTCTCCGGGGTGATGCTCGCCAGCGGCGACCCGATCGGCGACGTCGAGGCCTGGCCCGGCGCCATCGAGCGCTTCATGGACGAGGCCCGGGCGCACTCCTGGACCCCCGCCGTCATGGGCTGCTCGGAGACCGGCGGCGAGGTGTGGACGCGGGAGACCGGGCTCGACGCGCTCGAACTGGGTGACGAGGCGGTGGTGGACGTCGGGGATTTCTCGCTCACCGGCCGCGCGATGCGCAACGTGCGCCAGATGGTCAAGCGCATCGAGCGCGCCGGTTACCAGACCCGGGTACGACGGGTCCGTGACCTCGGCGAGGCCGAGCTGGAGCGGATCCGCCGGGCCGCGGAGGACTGGCGCGGCACCGACACCGAGCGGGGCTTCTCCATGGCCCTGGGCCGGGTCGGCGATCCGGCCGACGGCGACTGCCTGATCGCCACCGCGCACAAGGCCGACGCCGAGGCAGGTCCCCACGGCGACCTGAAGGCGATCCTGCACTTCGTCCCCTGGGGCGCGGACGGCGTCTCCCTCGACCTGATGCGCCGCGACCGCTCGGCCGACCCCGGCATGAACGAACTGCTCATCGTGGCCGCGTTGCAGGCCGCTCCGCAGCTCGGCATCGCGCGGGTCTCGCTGAACTTCGCCATGTTCCGCTCGGCGCTGGCACGCGGCGAGAAGATCGGCGCGGGACCCGTGCTGCGGGCCTGGCGCGGGTTGCTGATCTTCCTGTCCCGGTGGTTCCAGATCGAGTCGTTGTACAAGTTCAACGCCAAGTTCCGGCCGCGTTGGGAGCCACGCTTCGTGGTCTACCGCGCCTCCGCCGACCTCCCGCGCATCGGCTTCGCCGCGATGCAGGCGGAAGGTTTCGTCACCCTCGCCCCGCCCCTGCCGCGCTTCCTGCGCCGCCGCCCGTCCGTCCGGCGCCCCTGCGCCCACCGGGCGGCGGAACACTCCCACGGCACCCCGGAGGGCACGGTCCGCGCGCGGGAGAGCACGGCCGGGGCCGCGTGAGGATTCGCGCGGGGCGCCCACGGGCGCCGCGCGGAGCGCCCACGGGCGACGGGGGCTGCGGCTACGGCCGCACCGGGGGCGGCGAACGGTCGCCCCTGGCCTGCCGGACGGCGCCATGCCTGCCGGGCGCACGGCCGCCGCGGAGCGCGTCGGGAAGGCAGCGCGACGCCCACCCCGCAGCGCGGCCTCCCGCAGCGCCGGACGACTCCCCCGCGCGGCGCGGTGATACCCACGCCGCGGGCCACCCACCGACAACGGAAGGCTGCCCACCACCGGAACAGACCCCGGGCCGCAAGCGGCGGGACGCCCACCCCACGGCACGGCGGGCCACCACAGCGGACGACTCCCCCGCGCGGCACAGCGATTCCCACCCGGCACCGGGGATCCGGGGTCGGCACCACGAGCCCGGAGCCGGCGCCAGAGCCCGGAGCCGGTGCCACGAGCCCGGGGTCGGCGGACTTTCCCGGGGCACCGTGCGGCGCCATCGCCCCCGCGCGGACGCGACGGTCATGCCGCAGCGCGACGCCCACCCCGCAGCCCAGCACCCCGGCCCCATCCCCTCAGCAGGCGCCTGGTGGAAGCCGAGCCATTCCCCCGCTCCGGGCTCCCGCCCGGACCGCCGTACCTCCGGGCGTCGCACCCGGGCCGCCGCGCTCCCCGCCCGCCCCCTGGGCCTACGCTGAACATATGAGCAACCACAGCGGACGCCTCCACGTCGCGGGCCTTCCTCACTGGGACCGCTGCGCGGTCATGGGAGTCGTGAACGTCACCCCCGACTCCTTCTCCGACGGCGGCCGCTGGTTCGACACGACCACCGCCGTCAAGCACGGCCTGGACCTGGTCGCCCAGGGCGCCGACCTGATCGACGTCGGCGGCGAGTCGACCCGCCCCGGAGCCACCCGAGTCGACCAGGCCGAGGAACTCAGGCGGGTCATCCCCGTCGTGCGCGGACTCGCGTCCGAGGGCGTCACCGTCTCCGTCGACACCATGCGCGCCTCCGTCGCCGAGCAGTCCCTCGCGGCCGGCGCCGCCCTCGTCAACGACGTCAGCGGCGGCCAGGCCGACCCGGCCATGATCCGCGTCGTCGCCGCCGCGGGCGCCCCCTTCGTCGTCATGCACTGGCGCGGCTTCCTGGAGGGCGGCAACGTCAGGGGCGTGTACCAGGACGTCGTCACCGAGGTCGTCGACGAGCTGCACGCGCGCGTGGAGGCCGTGCTGGAGGGAGGCATCGCCGCCGACCGCGTGATCGTCGATCCCGGCCTCGGCTTCTCCAAGGACGCCGACCACGACCTCGCCCTCCTCGCCCGCCTGGACCGCGTGCTGGGCCTCGGGCACCCGGTACTCGTCGCCGCCTCCCGCAAGCGCTTCCTCGGCCGTGTCCTGGCCGGCCCGGGGGCCGCGCCCCCGCCCGCCCGCGAACGCGACGCGGCCACCGCCGCCGTCTCCGCCCTCGCCGCCGGGGCCGGCGCGTGGGCGGTCCGCGTGCACGAGGTGCGCGCGACCGCGGACGCCGTACGGGTCGCCCACGCCATAGAGCGGGCGCGCACGCCGGACGGCACGCCCCCCGACCACGACGCGAACGGCGCAGAAGGAGCCCGGTGAGCGCACCCCACACCGACGTCGAGCAGGTCGAAGCCGCCAACACCGCCTTCTACGAGGCACTCGAACGCGGCGACTTCGAGGAGGTCGCGTCGCTCTGGCTGGCCCCGGCCGACCTGGGCGTCGACGAGACCTACCACGACCCGGCCGACACCGGCGTGGTCTCCTGCGTACACCCCGGCTGGCCGGTGCTCACCGGACGCGGGGAGGTGCTGCGGTCGTACGCCCTGATCATGGCGAACACCGACTACATCCAGTTCTTCCTCACCGACGTGCACGTCTCGGTGACCGGCGACACCGCCGTCGTCACCTGCAGCGAGAACATCCTCAGCGGCGGCCCGGCCCCCGAGGCCGGCGAGGAACTCGGCCCGCTGGTCGGCCAGCTGGTGGTCGCGACCAACGTGTTCCGGCGCACCTCCGCCGGCTGGAAGCTCTGGTCGCACCACGCCTCCCCGGTCCTCGCCGAGAACGACGAGGAGGAAGGCGACGACACCCCCGCGTGAGGGGGTAGGCGTTCCACAGGACCAACCGGACCAATGCCTGGTTCGCATCGGCACGGCGCGGGTAGGGGCGGCTACCGACCCGTGAGACCTCGGACGCGCCGGGGGAAACACACGGTGAAACCTCCAGGCACCCGGCCCGCCCCGCACCCCGGGCACCCGGCCCCGTCGGTGCCCACAGGTAGATTCGACGTCAGGCCGGTGTGCCGCCCGCACGCGGCACCGCCCGGCCGCAACCGACGACTGCAGGAGTGATTCGCGTGGATCGTGTCGCGCTGCGTGGCCTCAGGGCCCGCGGGCACCACGGTGTGTTCCCCAAGGAACGCGAGGAGGGCCAGACCTTCGTCGTGGACCTCGTCCTCGGCCTGGACACCCGTCCGGCCGCGGCCGACGACGACCTGGCGAAGACCGTGCACTACGGGATCGTCGCGGAGGAGGTCGTGGCCGCCGTCGAGGGCGAGCCCGTCGACCTCATCGAGACGCTCGCCGAGCGCATCGCCCAGGTCTGTCTGAAGCACGAGGGGGTCCAGGAGGCCGAGGTCTGCGTCCACAAGCCGGACGCGCCGATCACCGTGCCCTTCGACGACGTGACCGTCACCATCACCCGGAGCCGCGTATGACCAGGCCGACCACCAAGGGCCACAGCGACCCGACCGTCCAGCCCGTCCCGACCTCCGTGGTCGAACAGGTCGACGCGGCCGACACCACCCTGCACGACCCCAAGCGGGCCGTGATCTCGCTCGGCGCCAACCTCGGCAACCGCCTGGAGACCCTCCAGAGCGCCATCGACGCCCTGGAGGACACGCCGGGCGTGCGGGTGAAGGCCGTCTCACCCGTGTACGAGACGGAGCCGTGGGGCGTCGAGCCCGGCAGCCAGCCGTCGTACTTCAACGCCGTCGTGGTCCTCAAGACCACCCTGCCGCCCTCCTCCCTGCTGGAGCGGGCGCACGCGGTCGAGGACGCCTTCCACCGCGTACGGGACGAGCGCTGGGGCGCCCGCACGCTGGACGTCGACATCGTCGCCTACGCGGACGTCCTCTCCGACGATCCGCGGCTCACCCTCCCCCACCCCCGCGCCCACGAACGCGCCTTCGTCCTCGCCCCCTGGCTCGACATCGACCCGGAGGCGCAGCTGCCCGGCCGCGGCCCGGTCGGCGGCCTGCTCGACGCGGTGACCCGCAAGGGCGTCACGCCCCGCACCGACCTGGAACTTCGGCTGCCCGAATAGCCGTTAAGGTCAAGACGACCGCATTCCGGGGCACCGGGGACTTCGAAGGGACACCGTGAGAGAGCTGCGCATCAGGATGCTGGCCGGCGTGTTCGTCGTCGCCGGGATCCTGTCCTGGGCGGGCGCCCGCCTGTGGAACTCCCTCGGGACCCTCCCGAGCGTCCCCGTGGCCGCGCCCGTCGTCCTCGCCCTGATCGCCGTGGTGCTCACGGCCACGGCGCTCTCGATCCGTTCCCGCCTGAAGGCCCAGCGCGAACGCCGGCCCGAGGCGAAGGGCGTCGACCCCCTGATGGCGGCCCGCGCGGTCGTCTTCGGCCAGGCCAGCGCCCTGGTCGCCGCCCTCGTCGCCGGCATGTACGGCGGCACGGGCGTCTTCCTCCTGGAGTCCCTGGACATCCCCGCCCGCCGCGACCAGGCCATCTACGCCGCCTTCTCGGTCCTGGCGGGCATCGGCGTCATAGCGGCGGCCATCTTCCTGGAGCGCGTCTGCAAACTCCCGGAGGACGACGAGAACAACGGCACGGGCGCGGCCCCGGCAGCGTGAGGCGGGTCGTCAGCGCGCCATGATGAGGCTCATCGCCTCGTTGCGCGTCGCCGCGTCCCGCAGCTGTCCGCGCACGGCCGACGTGAGGGTCTTCGCGCCGGGCTTGCGGATCCCCCGCATGGACATGCACATGTGCTCGCACTCCACGACCACGATCACTCCGCGCGGCTCGAGGATCTCCATCAGGGAGTCGGCGATCTGCGTGGTGAGGCGCTCCTGCACCTGCGGGCGCCGGGCGTAGACGTCCACGAGCCGGGCCAGCTTGGACAGCCCCGTGATCTTTCCGCTGGTCGCCGGAATGTAACCCACGTGCGCCACGCCCCTGAACGGCACCAGATGATGCTCGCAGGTGCTGTACACCTCGATGTCCTTCACGAGGACCATCTCGTCGTGCCCGATGTCGAAGGTCGTCGTCAGCACCTCCTCGGGCTGCTGCCACAGCCCCGCGAATATCTCCTTGTACGCCCGCGCCACCCGCCCCGGTGTCTCGCGCAGGCCCTCCCGGTCGGGGTCCTCGCCGACCGCGATCAGCAGTTCGCGTACGGCGTTCTCGGCCCGCTTCTCGTCGAACTCGCCGATCGGGGCCTCGCCGTCCAGCGTCACGGGGTCGGTCATGTGGTGCCTCGTTCCTGTGCCGTCGTGCGTGAGGGGCACGCGCCTTTTCACTGCGGATACCGGAAATGCCGCGTCCCCCAGGCTAGAACCAGGGGGACGCGGCATCCATTCCGGGCCCGGTGGGGCCGCCGGGAGGGCTCGGGTCAGCTCTCGGGGCGGTCCTCCGGGGTGCGCTCGGGCGCCGGGGCGGGGTCCGCCGCGGTGCTCGCCGCCGTCGTGCTCTTCGCCGTCGTGATTGCCGGCGTCGCGCCGTTCGCCCCGTTCGTCAGGGCCAGCTCCTTGGGGGAGAGGACCGGTGGGCGGGTGGACGGCGTGCGGCGCGAGGAGCCGGTCCAGGCGGGCCTGGGCGGGCGCTTGACGATCGGCGCGAAGACCTCGGCGATCTCCTCCTTGCCCAGGGTCTCCTTCTCGAGGAGGGCCAGGACCAGGTTGTCGAGGACGTCGCGGTTCTCGACCAGGATCTCCCACGCCTCGTTGTGCGCGGTCTCGATGAGCTTCTTGACCTCTTCGTCGACGAGCGCGGCGACCTCTTCCGAGTAGTCGCGCTGGTGCGCCATCTCCCGGCCGAGGAATGGCTCGGTGTTGTCGCCGCCGAACTTGATCGCGCCGAGACGCTCGGTCATGCCGTACTGGGTGACCATCGCGCGGGCCAGGTTGGTGGCCTTCTCGATGTCGTTGGCCGCACCGGTCGTCGGGTCGTGGAAGACCAGTTCCTCGGCCGCGCGACCGCCCAGCATGTAGGCGAGCTGGTCCAGCATCTCGTTGCGCGTGGTCGAGTACTTGTCCTCGTCCGGCAGGACCATCGTGTAGCCGAGGGCGCGCCCGCGGGACAGGATGGTGATCTTGTGGACGGGGTCGGAGTTCGGCGAGGCCGCCGCGACCAGGGCGTGACCGCCCTCGTGGT
Source organism: Streptomyces sp. NPDC005931 (assembly GCF_042871235.1). Taxonomy (NCBI): domain Bacteria; kingdom Bacillati; phylum Actinomycetota; class Actinomycetes; order Kitasatosporales; family Streptomycetaceae; genus Streptomyces; species Streptomyces sp. NPDC005931. The sequence continues at coordinate 757,921 of NZ_JBIAIG010000002.1, read as the reverse complement.
ACGCGGTGATCTTCTTCTCCTTGTCCGACATGATCCGGGTCCGCTTCTGCGGGCCCGCGACCACGCGGTCGATCGCCTCGTCCAGCATCTTGTTGTCGATCAGCTTCTGGTCGCTGCGGGCCGTCAGGAGCGCGGCCTCGTTCAGGACGTTGGCCAGATCGGCACCGGTCATGCCGGGGGTGCGACGGGCGACGGCCGACAGGTCGACGTCCGGGGCGACCGGCTTGCCCTTCTGGTGGACCTTGAGGATCTCCAGGCGGCCCTGCATGTCCGGGCGGTCGACGGCGATCTGACGGTCGAAGCGGCCGGGGCGCAGGAGCGCCGGGTCGAGGATGTCGGGGCGGTTCGTCGCGGCGATGAGGATGACGCCGCCCTTGACGTCGAAGCCGTCCATCTCGACGAGGAGCTGGTTCAGGGTCTGCTCGCGCTCGTCGTGACCGCCGCCGAGGCCGGCGCCGCGGTGGCGGCCGACCGCGTCGATCTCGTCGACGAAGACGATCGCGGGGGCGTTGGCCTTGGCCTGCTCGAACAGGTCACGGACCCGGGAGGCACCGACACCGACGAACATCTCGACGAAGTCGGAACCGGAGATCGAGTAGAACGGGACGCCGGCCTCGCCCGCGACGGCACGCGCGAGCAGGGTCTTGCCGGTGCCGGGCGGGCCGTAGAGCAGCACGCCCTTGGGGATCTTCGCCCCGACCGCCTGGAACTTCGCCGGCTCCTGGAGGAACTCCTTGATCTCGTGGAGCTCCTCGACGGCCTCGTCGGAGCCCGCGACGTCGGCGAAGGTCGTCTTCGGCGTGTCCTTGGTGATGAGCTTCGCCTTGGACTTGCCGAAGTTCATGACGCGGGAGCCGCCGCCCTGCATCTGGTTCATCAGGAACAGGAAGACGACCACGATGAGGACGAAGGGCAGCAGGGACAGCAGAATGCTGACGAAGGCGTTCTGCTTGGACGGCGAAACCGTGTAGCCGTCCGGGATCTGCTTGTTCTGGAACTTGTCCTGCAGCGTGCTGGCGATGGTGACGCCCTGGTCACCGATGTAGCTCGCCTGGATCTTCGAGCTGCCCTCGACCTTCTGGCCGTCCTTGAGCTGGACCTTGATGATCTGCTCGTCGCCGGTGGTCAGCTTGGCCTGCTCGACCTTGTTCTCGTTGATCGCCTGGACGACCTGGCCCGTGTCCACCGTCTTGTAGCCGCCGGACGAGCCGACGACCTGCATCAACACGACCACGGCAAGGACGGCCAGCACGATCCACATGACCGGCCCACGGAAGTATCGCTTCACGTCCATCCATACGGAGCGGTGCCGCCCCGTCCCTCCTGCCATAGTGAGTTTGATAAAGGCTGTTCTTCGGACGGTACCCCAGCATTGTCCCCCGAAGCTGCGTGGGACAGCCGGCAAACGCGTCCACGCATGCTCCAACGGAGCGGAGCCCGCCCGGGTTCCCGATCACCGCACGGCGGGCGGGCCCGGGGACTCAGCCGCCGTAGACGTGGGGCGCGAGCGTACCGACGAACGGGAGGTTGCGGTACTTCTCGGCGTAGTCGAGGCCGTAGCCGACGACGAACTCGTTGGGGATGTCGAATCCGACCCATTCCACGTCGATGGCGACCTTGGCGGCCTCGGGCTTGCGCAGCAGCGTGCACACCTTGAGGGAGGCGGGCTCGCGCGAGCCGAGGTTGGAGATCAGCCAGGACAGGGTCAGGCCGGAGTCGATGATGTCCTCGACGACGAGGACATGCTTGCCCTTGATGTCGGTGTCGAGGTCCTTGAGGATCCGCACCACACCGGAGGACTGGGTGCCCGCCCCGTACGAGGATACGGCCATCCAGTCCATGGTGACGGGGGTGGACAGCGCCCGGGCGAGGTCGGCCATGACCATCACCGCGCCCTTGAGCACACCGACGATCAACAGGTCCTTGCCCGCGTACTCCGCGTCGATCTTCGCCGCGAGCTCCACCAGCTTCGCGTCGATCTCTTCCTTGGTGATGAGCACCTTCTCGAGGTCGGCACCCATGTCTTTCGCGTCCACCCGCATCACTTTCGGTCGTCCCACCGGCTGTCCCCGTACCGTTCACGGCCCTGCCGGGGGTACGGATTCAGCCTTGCCGAATCACCAGTCTGCCACCCTGCCGCCGGGCGACGACTTTGCCGGGGAGATTGATGGCCCCCTGGCCGCGCCAGCCGGTGATCAAACGGTCGACTTCCTCGATGTGGCGGGCGAACAGCGAACCGGCCGGGGCACCGGCCTCGATGGCGGCGCGGCGCAGCACGCGCCGGCGCACGGCGGGCGGCAGGGCGTAGAGCCCGGCGCACTCCAGGCGGCCGTCGGCGTCGCGGACGCCGGCCTCGGCACGGGAGGCCCAGGCGTCGAGGGCGTCGGCGTCGTCGCGGGAGAGCTGGGCGGTGCGGGCGAGGGCCTCGACGACGCCCTTGCCGAGGGCCTTCTCCAGGGCGGGCAGGCCCTCGTGGCGCAGGCGGGAGCGGGTGTAGGCCGGATCGGTGTTGTGCGGGTCGTCCCAGACGGGGAGGGACTGGACCATGCAGGCCCTGCGGACGGTCTGCCGGTCGAGCCGGAGGAAGGGGCGCCGGTAACGGCCGCCGGCCCCCGAGACCGCGGCCATTCCGGACAGGGAGCGGATGCCGGAGCCGCGCGCGAGGCCCAGCAGGACGGTTTCGGCCTGGTCGTCGCGGGTGTGGCCGAGCAGGACGGCGGCGGCGCCGTGCCGTTCGGCGGCGGCGTCGAGGGCGGCGTAGCGGGCGGTGCGGGCGGCGGCCTCGGGCCCGCCCTCGCGGCCGACGGTGACGGCGACGGACTCGACCGGGTCGAGGCCCAGCTCGCGCATGCGCAGGGCGACCTCGGCGGCGCGCAGGTCGGAGCCGTCCTGGAGGCCGTGATCGACGGTGACGCCACCGGCGCGGACGCCGAGGCGGGGGGCTTCGAAGGCGAGGGCGGAGGCGAGCGCCATGGAGTCGGCGCCGCCGGAGCAGGCCACGAGCACGAGCGGGGACGGCGGTCGCTCGGGGAAGGTCTCGGCGGGCGTCCGGCCGGGTGCGGCGGGCCGGTCGTTCAGCAGTTCGTTGAGGATGTCGTGGAGGACGCGGCGGACCGCCAGGCGTATCGCCGCGACCGCAGGATGGGGACCCATGTCCGGTTCCCTTCATGAAGGTTCGGGGGTGAGGCCGAGGGTCGGTCACTCAGCGTGTGTAGATGGTGACAGAACCGGGCCGTTCCCCGAGCATTGCACGCCTACGCATGGCTCACGGTCCCTCGGACGGGTGATTGGAGCGGCGTCCGCCTGCCGTCGGCCGGTTCCGTTCCACGATCGCTCCCCTCGTGCTCACGCCTCCGGTTTGCGGTGCACCCGCGTGACCCAGTCCGCCGGTCGGGCGATCTCGGCCTTGGTGGGGAGCGTGTTGGGCGAGGTCCACACGCGGTTGAAGCCGTCCATGCCGACCTCCTCGACCACGGCGCGCACGAAGCGTTCACCGTCGCGGTACTGGCGGAGCTTGGCGTCCAGGCCGAGGAGTTTGCGCAGGGCGAGGTCCAGACGGGAGGCGCCCTTGGCGCGGCGCTGCTGGAACTTCTCGCGGATCTCGGCGACGCTCGGCACGACGTCGGGGCCTACTCCGTCCATGACGAAGTCGGCGTGGCCCTCGAGCAGGGACATCACGGCGGTGAGCCGGCCGAGGATCTCGCGCTGGGCGGGGGTCTGGACGATCTCGACGAGGGAGCGTCCGCCGTCGTCCTCCTCGCCCTCGGGGCGGCCCCCGACGAGGGACTGGGCGGCCTCGCGGAGGCGTTCGAGAACGGTCATGGGGTCGACGTCGGTCTCGCCCAGGAATGACTGGATCTCACCCTCCAGGTGGTCCCGCAGCCAGGGCACGGCGGTGAACTGGGTGCGGTGGGTCTCCTCGTGCAGGCACACCCAGAGGCGGAAGTCGTGGGGCTCGACGTCGAGTTCGCGTTCGACGTGGACGATGTTGGGGGCGACGAGCAGCAGCCGGCCGCCGCCGTCCTCACCGGCCGGGAGGTCGCGCGTGGCGGGGGCGAAGGTCTCGTACTGGCCGAGGACGCGGGAGGCCAGGAAGGACAGCAGCACGCCGAGTTCGACGCCGGTGACCTTGCCGCCGACGGCGCCGAGGACCGCGTTGCCGGGGCCGTTGCCGCGCCGCTGCTGCATCTTGTCGAGCAGCGGTTTGAGGATCTCGCGGAATCCGGCGACGTTGGCGCGGACCCAGCCGGGACGGTCGACGACCAGGACGGGGGTGTCGTGGGTCTCCTCGGTGCCCAGACGGGTGAAGCCCCGTACGTGTTTCTCCGAGGACTTCGCGTGCCGGCGCAGTTCCGCGACCACGGCCCGGGCCTCCTCGCGGCTCACGTCGGGGCCCGGCCGCATGAGCCGGGTCGCGGTCGCCACCGCGAGATTCCAGTCGACCATCCCGGAAGAAGCAGCACCACCGATGCTCGTCATGCGTCAACCGTACGTGAGTGCCCGGCGTTGAGGCAGGGCGGCGATGTGGCGGGGGCCGTCACCGGCAGCCGCAGGAGGCCAGCGCCGTCGCCGCCTTGTCCAGGGTGGACTGGGCGGCCGTCGCATCGGTGGTGTCCGTCGTCAGGAAGGCGAAGGTCAGCAGGCGGCCCTCGGTGTCGACGACCGTGCCGGCCAGGGCGTTCACACCGGTCAGGGTGCCGGTCTTGGCGCGGACGACGCCCGCGGAGGCGTGGGTGGAGCGGCCGGTGAGGGTGCCGGTGAAGCCGGCGACGGGCAGGCCGGTGAGGACGGGGCGCAGGCCGGGGTGGGCGGGGTCGGCTGCCTTGACGAGCAGGGCGGTGAGGAGGTCGGCGCTCAGCCGGTCGCCGCGGTCCAGGCCGCTGCCGTCCTCGAAGCGGGCTCCCTCGACCGGGACGCCGAGCCGCTTCAACCGCCCGGTGATCGCCTTGCCGGCGCCGTCGAAGTCGGCCCGCTCGCCTGAGGCGATGGCGGTGTGGCGGGCGAGGGCCTCGGCGATGTCGTTGTCGCTGTGCGTCAGCATCCGCTCGACCAGGGTGGACAGCGGCGGGGAGGAGACCGTGGCGAGGGTGTCCGCGCGGGTGGTGGACTTGGACGGGCCGGGCGGCGTGGCCTTGACGCCGTGGTCCTCGAGGAACGCGCCGAACCGGCGGGCCGCCTCGGCCGCCGGGTCGGCGGCGCGGGGCGCGGGGCCGCTGACGGAGTCGTCGGTGCGGGCCGCGTCGGCCATCAGGGGACTGACCTCGGCGAGGTTCGGGTTGTCCCCGATGGGGTGCCTGGTGGGCCCGGTGTACAGGGTGGTGTCGTACGACAGGGTCACCTCGCGCACCCCGCGCTTCGCCAGGGCCGCGGCGGTCCGCTCGGCGAGGTCGCGCAGGCTCGCCCAGCCCGCCTCCGCCTCCTTGGCGCGGGCGGTGAGCGTGGGGTCGCCGCCGCCGACCAGGACCACCTCGCCGGTGTCGGGCTCGAAGGCGGCACGGGTGGTGAGGCGGTGGTCCGGGCCCAGCGCGGAGAGCGCGGCGACCGCGGTGGCGATCTTCGTGGTGGAGGCGGGGGTCAGCGCGTCGGCGCCGCCGGTGCCGTACAGCCGGGTGCCGGTGGCCACGTCGACCACCGCGGCGGAGCGGCGGCCGAGCGCCGGGTCCTTCAGCAGCGGGCCGAGCAGGGCCTTGAGGACCTTCGCGTCCGGGGCCCGCCGGACCGTGCTGCTGCCGCCGAGCCCGGTGAGCACGGAGGCGGCGCTGGGCGCGATCCGGGGCGGGCGGGGCGGTGTGCCGGCGTTTCCCCGCGCACCGCCGTGATCTGTGCCACGCGCGGCCTCCAGGGTCACGGCACGGTCCCGCTCGGCCTTACGCTGACCGGTGGAGTCCCAGGGACCGGCGGCGGTCACCACACCGGCGGCCAGCGCCAGCCCGGCGGTGGCGGCACCGGCGGTGAACTGCCAGGTCTTCGGCCGCGCCCCCCGCGGGACCCGCGGTGACCCGGTTCCAGCGGGCCGCGCGATCCGCGGCCGGGCGGCCGGGGCGAGGCGCGCCAGACGGGGCCGTAGGGTCTCCGCGGCTCGTGCGAGACGCGGTCGTACGGCGTCCGCGACCCGCACGACGTGCGGTCTCGCGGTCCGCCAAGGCCTCAGCTCTGGCACGACCACCAGCCCCTTTCGCGATCACACACCTGCGTGAGGGACACTTAACCACCAGAACTATGTGCTGATCATGGAGGAGCCACCGGTGGAGTTCGACGTCACGATCGAGATCCCGAAGGGTTCGCGCAACAAGTACGAGGTGGACCACGAGACGGGTCGGATCCGTCTGGACCGTCGACTCTTCACCTCGACCAGCTACCCGGCCGACTACGGCTTCGTCGAGAACACCCTCGGCGAGGACGGCGACCCGCTGGACGCCCTGGTCATCCTGGACGAGCCGACCTTCCCCGGCTGTCTGATCCAGTGCCGCGCCATCGGCATGTTCCGCATGACGGACGAGGCCGGCGGCGACGACAAGCTGCTGTGCGTCCCGGCGCACGACCCGCGCGTGGAGCACCTGCGGGACATCCACCACGTGTCGGAGTTCGACCGCCTGGAGATCCAGCACTTCTTCGAGGTCTACAAGGACCTGGAGCCGGGCAAGTCGGTCGAGGGCGCCAACTGGGTGGGCCGCACGGACGCGGAGGCCGAGATCGAGCGGTCCTACAAGCGCTTCGAGGAGCAGGGCGGTCACTGATCCCCCGCCGCGCACGTCGTACGACGGGCCGCACGCAGACGCGTGCGGCCCGTCGTGCTGTGCGTGCGCATACTGAGGCCCTGCGGGGCAGGCTTACGGACGGTGTCGTGGAGGGAGCGCTGGACAGGTGACGGACGCGGAGGACCGCAAGCCGCAGTCGGACGAGGCGAGGAGTGTCTTCACCCCTCCCGCCGGTCTCGCGGGGACCGCGGAGCCCGAGTCGTCGCAGACGTCGGAGTTCGCCGTCCCGAAGGGGCTGGCCGTGCCGAGGACCGGTACGGAGTCGGAGACCACCTCGGAGTTCGCGCTGCCGACGGGGCTGGACGTCCAGCCGCCGCAGTCGGCCGAGGCGGAGGGGTCGGCGTTCACCCCGCCCAGCACCTGCACCGCCAGGCAGGGCTTCCCGGCGTTCACCCCGCCGGACGGGATTCCGGTCGTCAGCCTGACCAAGGACGTGCCCTGGCAGGACCGGATGCGCACGATGCTGCGCATGCCGGTGACCGAGCGGCCGGCTCCCGAGCCGGTGCAGCGGCACGACGAGGCGGGCCCGGCCGTGCCGCGTGTGCTGGACCTGACGCTGCGTATCGGGGAGCTGTTGCTGGCGGGCGGTGAGGGTGCCGAGGACGTGGAGGCGGCGATGTTCGCCGTGTGCCGCTCCTACGGCCTGGACCGCTGCGAGCCGAACGTCACCTTCACCCTGCTGTCGATCTCCTACCAGCCCTCCCTGGTGGACGACCCGGTGAGCGCGTCGCGCACGGTGCGCCGCCGGGGCACCGACTACACCCGGCTGTCGGCGGTGTACCGGCTGGTGGACGACCTCAGCGACGACGAGACGCAGGTGTCCCTGGAGGAGGCGTACCGCAGGCTGGCGGAGATCCGCCGCAACCGGCACCCGTACCCCGGCTGGGTGCTGACCGGGGCGAGCGGACTGCTCGCGGGGGCGGCCTCGGTGCTGGTGGGCGGCGGCTTCCTGGTGTTCGTGGCCGCCGCGGTCGGCGCGATGCTCGGCGACCGGCTGGCGTGGTTGTGCGCGGGGCGCGGGCTGCCGGAGTTCTACCAGTTCACGGTGGCCGCGATGCCGCCGGCCGCGATAGGGGTCGCGCTGACGCTGGCGGACGTGGACGTGAAGGCGTCCGCGGTGATCACCGGCGGGCTGTTCGCGCTGCTGCCCGGGCGGGCGCTGGTGGCGGGCGTGCAGGACGGTCTGACCGGTTTCTACATCACCGCCTCGGCGCGGCTGCTGGAGGTCCTGTACTTCTTCGTGGGCATCGTGGCCGGGGTGCTGGTGGTGCTGTACTTCGGCGTGCAGCTGGGCGCGGAGCTGAACCCGGACGCGGCGCTCGGCCTCACCGAGCGTCCGCTGTGGCAGATCGGCGCGTCGATGCTGCTGTCGCTGACCTTCGCGGTGCTGCTCCAGCAGGAGCGGCACACCGTGCTGATGGTGACGCTCAACGGCGGGGTCGCCTGGGTGGTGTACGGCGCGATGCACTACGCGGGCGGCATCTCGCCGGTCGCCTCGACGGCGGTGGCGGCCGGTGTGGTGGGCCTGTTCGGGCAGTTGCTGTCCCGGTACCGGTTCGCGTCGGCGCTGCCCTACACCACGGCGGCGATCGGGCCTCTGCTGCCGGGTTCGGCGACGTACTTCGGTCTGCTGGCGATCGCCCAGAACGAGGTGGACGCGGGGCTGGTGCATCTCACGCAGGCGGTGGCGATGGCCATGGCCATCGCCATCGGGGTGAATCTCGGGTCGGAGATCTCCCGGATGTTCCTGCGGATCGGCTCGGCGGAGAAGCGCAGGGCCGCCAAGCGGACGCGGGGGTTCTAGGCCCTGGTCCCCCGCGCCCTTCGGTGCCGGCGTCAGTAGCCGCGGTTGTACGGCTGCTGCTGGTCGTGGTAACCGCTCTGGTCGTGGCCGTACGGCTGCCGGGGGTGCCCCTGAGGGCCGTACGGCTGCTGGGGGTGCCCCTGGGTGCCGTAGGGCGGCTGGGGCTGCTGGGCCTGCTGGTAGGGCGGCTGCTGGGTCGGGGTGATGCGGCGCAGCTGGGTCGTCGCGTCGTCCATGAGGGGCGGCTGGGGGTGCTGGGCGTGCTGCGGGACCGCCGGGGGCTGCTGGGCGGCGGCGCGCTTCTTCTTGCCGCGCTCGCGCAGGTACTCGACGAGGATCGGGACCACGGAGACGAAGACGATCAGGATGAGGATCGCCTCGACGTTCTTCTTGATGAAGTCGATCTGGCCCAGCCAATAGCCCGCGACGGTGACACCCGTGCCCCAGGCGATGCCGCCGATGACGTTGTACGTGAGGAACGTGCGGTACTTCATGGTGCCGGCGCCGGCCACGATCGGGGCGAAGGTGCGCACGATCGGGACGAAGCGGGCCAGGACGATCGCCTTGGGGCCGTACTTCTCCATGAATTCGTGGGCCTTGTCCAGGTTCTCCTGTTTGAAGAGCCGGGAGTTGGGCCGGTTGAACAGGCGCGGGCCGAGGAACTTGCCGATCGTGTAGCCCACCTGGTCGCCGATGACGGCGGCCAGCACGATCAGCGTGCACACCAGCCACAGCGGCTGGCTGATGTAGTTGCCCTCGGCCACGAACAGCCCCGCCGTGAACAGCAGGGAGTCACCGGGCAGGAACGCGAAGAGTCCGGACTCGGCGAAGACGATCAGCAGGATGCCGGGAAGGCTGAAGGTCTCGATCAGGTAGTCCGGGCTCAGCCACTCGGGGCCGAGCGCAAGCATGGTCACGGGGATGTGGCTCCTGCTGCTTGGGGGCGGGGGCTGGGCTGGCTGCCCAAAATATCAACGCAGCCGTCATGGCCCAGGTTCCATGGGGGTACCCAGGATGCACTGCGGCCCGCCCCGGACAAAGCTGTGAGCCATGGGCATCGAAGAATACGGCGGCGGACAGGGGCCTCGGGCCGACGTTCTGGTGGTCACCACGAACGACGTCCCCGGGTATAGCGTGCAGGAGGTCATCGGTGAGGTCTTCGGGCTGACCGTGCGGTCCCGGCACCTTGGCAGCCAGATCGGCGCGGGCCTGAAGTCGATGGTCGGCGGCGAGCTGAAAGGGCTGACCAAGACGCTGGTGCAGACCCGCAACCAGGCCATGGAGCGGCTCGTGGAACAGGCACGCGCGCGGGGAGCCAACGCGGTGCTGGCGTTCCGCTTCGATGTGACGGACGCGGCGGACGTGGGCACCGAGGTGTGCGCGTACGGCACGGCGGTGGTCCTGGCCCGGGAGTGACCCCGGGCCAGGCGGTCATGCGGTGTGCCGGGCGGCGTTGGCGACGATCGCGTCGCGCATGTAGGCGGCGAGACCGGGCTTCGCCTTGTCGATGTTTCGCGTGAAACGTTCGTCGTCGACGTACATCTCGCCCAGGCAGGCGTGCATCTCGTGTCCGCAGTCGTAGTGGTGGCGGGAGATGCCCCGGCGGTGCTCCTCGGCGGCGTCCATCGCCGCCTCGGAGTCCGCCGGCTCACCGGCCTCCATCAGGGCGACGAAGCGCCGGGTGAGCTCGTCGGCCTCGCGCTGGATCCGCTGCCAGTCCTCCTTGGTGTAGGAGGCCGCCCGCTGCTGCGACTGGCGGTAGGCGTCGGTGTCGCCCCAGCGTTCCCGGACCTCCTCCTCGTACTGGTCGGGGTCGAAGTCCCCGAAGACCTCGAACTTCTCCTCCGGCGTGAGATGAATCCCCATCGTGCGTGCCTCCATGGCGTGCTCCACGGCCGCCGCCATCTTCTGGAGCTTCTCGATCCGGTCGGTCAGCAGTTCGTGCTGGCGGCGCAGATGCGCTCGCGGGTCCGCGGCCGGGTCGTCCAGCAGGGCGGCGACCTCCTCGAGCGGGAAGCCGAGCTCCCGGTAGAACAGGATCTGCTGCAGCCGGTCGAGGTCGGCGTCGCTGTAGCGCCGGTGCCCCGCGTGGCTGCGCTCGCTCGGCACGAGCAGGCCGATGTCGTCGTAGTGGTGCAGCGTGCGCACCGTGACCCCGGCGAATCCGGCGACCTGTCCCACGGAGTAGCTCACTTCCGCTCCCTTCTCGGTACGCACTCCACCCTGAGCCCTCACGCGGCGTGAGGTGCAAGCCCGTTTCCGGGTGCATGGGCGCGGCATCATCCGGGGGCGTTTTCGTCCACCTTCGACCCGGTTTGCGCGCTTATGCTCGCCGTGCTGTCCGTGGTCCCTCCCGTCTCCGCACCGAGATCCGAAAGGCATGCCATGCCGCTCCACGAAGGCCCGCAGCACGACGAGCGCCCCATGTCGGTCAACCCCTTCCTGGGCGCCGCCAACCCGGTCGGCGACATGACCGAGGCCCCGCCCAGGCACCGGCTGCCCGGCAGCCCGATGGCCCCCTCGACGGCGTATCAGATCGTCCACGACGAGTTGATGCTGGACGGCAACGCGCGGCTGAACCTGGCCACCTTCGTCACCACCTGGATGGAGCCGCAGGCCGGTGTCCTGATGGCGGAGTGCCGGGACAAGAACATGATCGACAAGGACGAGTACCCGCGCACCGCCGAGCTGGAGCGGCGTTGCGTGGCGATGCTGGCCGACCTGTGGCACGCGCCCGATCCCGCGACGGCCGTGGGCTGTTCGACGACCGGGTCGAGCGAGGCGTGCATGCTCGCCGGGATGGCGCTCAAGCGGCGCTGGGCCCGGCGCAATCCCGGCCGCTACCCCTCGCGCGAGGTCCGGCCGAACCTGGTCATGGGGGTCAACGTCCAGGTGTGCTGGGAGAAGTTCTGCACCTTCTGGGAGGTGGAGGCCCGTCAGGTGCCCATGGAGGGCGAGCGGTTCCACCTGGATCCGCAGGCGGCGGCCGAGCTGTGCGACGAGAACACCATCGGGGTCGTCGGTGTCCTGGGCTCCACCTTCGACGGGTCGTACGAGCCGGTCGCCGAGCTATGCGCGGCACTGGACGCGCTCCAGGAGCGGACGGGGCTGGACATCCCGGTGCACGTGGACGCGGCGTCCGGCGGGATGATCGCGCCGTTCCTGGACGAGGACCTGGTGTGGGACTTCCGCCTGCCGCGCGTGGCGTCGATCAACACCTCGGGGCACAAGTACGGGCTGGTGTACCCGGGCGTCGGCTGGGCCCTGTGGCGGGACGGGGACGCGCTGCCGGAGGAGCTGGTGTTCCGGGTGAACTACCTGGGTGGCGAGATGCCCACGTTCGCGCTGAACTTCTCGCGGCCGGGCGCCCAGGTCGTGGCGCAGTACTACACGTTCCTGCGGCTGGGCCGGGAGGGCTACCGGGCCGTGCAGCAGGCCGCGCGGGACGTGGCGCGGGGGCTCGCCGGCCGGATCGGGGAGCTCGGTGACTTCCGCCTGCTGACCCGGGGCGACCAGCTGCCGGTGTTCGCGTTCACGACCACGCCGGAGGTGACGGCGTACGACGCCTTCGACGTGTCGCGGCGGATGCGCGAGCACGGCTGGCTGGTGCCCGCGTACACCTTCCCGGCCAACCGGCAGGACCTGTCGGTGCTGCGGGTGGTGTGCCGCAACGGCTTCTCGACGGACCTCGCCGACCTGTTCGCCGAGGACCTGGCCCGGCTGCTGCCGGACCTGCGCCGCCAGCCGCGTCCCCTCACCCACGACCGGAACGCGGCCACCGGCTTCCACCACTGACGGCCGCCTTGCCAGGCGGTCAGGCGGGGAAGCCCCCACTTCTGACGGCCATGACGAACACCGACCAGGCGGACGCGGGCACGATCACTGCCGGACCGTGGGGATTCTTCGAGTCGCGTACGGGAACGCCCCGGCGGTCGCCGTCGAGGACTTCGAGGCAGCTGCCGCCTTGGTCGTTGCTGTAGGAGGACTTACGCCATCCCTCCAGCCCCGCCGTGCTCGGTATGACTCGGTCGGTCATGGCGTTCGCAGTCCCTTGCTGTCGCCCTGAGCAGAGCCAGGGAGTCCTTCCGAACCCGGACGCGATCGGAGTCAGCAGGCGGTCAGGAGGGGAAGCCCCCACTCCCGACCGCCGTGACGAACACCGACCAGGCGGACGCGGGCACGATCACTGCCGGACCGTGGGGATTCTTCGAGTCGCGTACGGGAACGCCCGCAGAGTGGCCATCCAGCACTTCGAGGCAGCTGCCACCCTCCGGGCCGCTGTACGACGACTTCCGCCAACCGCTCAGCAGAGCACCATCCGCTATGAGGGAATCAGTCACAACGCCCGTACTCCTTCGCGATCCCCTGCATCATGGCTGCGGATTCCTTGAGCGACAGCGCGTCGCTCAGTGCCAGATCGTAGGCTCCCTCAAGGCGCGTGACCACAGACGGAGAGTCGTGCACCTTGCCCAGCTGGACGCCCTCCGAGTAGGCCAAGGGCGGTTGGTCCTCAAAAGACATCAGCGTAACCAAGCCCTGTAGGAGCTGATACGCACCAACCCCGTAGGGGACCACATGCACCCGTACACGGCGCTGCTCGACCAGCCGAAGCAGATGTGTGATCTGCTCCGCCATGACTTCACGGCCACCCACGACCCGCCGTAAAACCGCCTCGTCCAGCAGCGCCCAGACCACGGGCGTGACCGGATCGTCCAGGACCTTCGCCCGCTCAAGGCGTGTGACAACGAGCCTGTCACGTTCCTCTTCACTCACCGGAGGGAACGACGTGCTCAGCACCGCACGTGCGTACCTTTCCGTCTGCGGGATGCCCGGGACGAACGACAGGGCGAACTCCCGGATCATCACCGCCTGCTGTTCGAGCAGCCGGGCCGCCTCGAAGTAGTCGGCGACCGCTACATCCTCCTGCGGCAGAAACCGGCTCAGCACATTCCCCTAGCCCAGCGCGTTGTCCAGCCGCCGCGCGTCCTCCCGCGACGGCACCCGGCGCCCCGCCTCGATGTGCGCGATGTGCGTGCGAGTCATCACCGCCGCCTCGGCCAGTTGCTGTTGCGTCAGCCCTGCCGCCTCGCGCTGTTCCTTGAGCCAGTCGCCGTAGTTGGTGCCCACGAGGTCAACTCCTCCGTGACAAATGATCTGTCACCTCGAACCCCCTGGCGAGCCTAGTACGGGCCGTTTCACTCTGTACGTCGATCGCTACAGAACGCGACATTGATCATGGAGTCACCCCATGCTCGGAATCATCGCCCGCCTCTTCGAACCCCTGCTATGCCTCGTCGCCCCCGGTACCGGACGACGTCGGCTCGACGCACGGGACGGCTGTGACGGCTCCTCGCCCCCGCCCGCCGAAGGGACCGCCCGCGCGCCAGTTCGGCGCACGCCCCCTCCGCAGCGAGGACCACGACCTCGTACGCCCCTACGTCATCGCGCACGAACGCCGTGCACAGGAGCGACGCCGGCAAGCCGGGCGTCGGTCCCTGCTGATCGCCCCCCAGGGCATCCACCTCCACGTGCCTCCGCACCCGCACCCGACGCACCACCTGGGGCTGACCGCATGACACACCACGCCCTCACCTCCGCCCGCCTCCTGCCCTGGGCCGGCCCCGAAGGCAAGCCCTGCTATCTCCTGACCGACGGCAGCGGTCGCCTCTCCCGCGTCGCCGACACCGTCGAGAGCGTCCAACTCGGCATGGCCGGCGACCTCCTCGCCCACCTCGCCGACATGCTCGACGACGAGCAGGTGACAGCCGTCCAGCTGCGCTACCTCCTCGCCCGCACGAGCGAGGCCCTGACCGACGTGTGCCGCATCGCGGAGAGCAGGGGCGCCCGCCTGCGCGTGGATACCGACGTCACAGCCGGTGCGGCGGCCGCTGGACCGTGATCGCCTCCCGGTCCGGGGCTTCAGCCGTCCTTCCGTCACGCACGGACGGCTGAAGCCCCCGCCCTCACCGGCTCATCCGCGCGAACCTGCGCACCGCGAGCGGGAAGAACACAGCGAGCAGGGCCAGTGGCCAGGCGACGGCGGCCCAGGTGTGACCGGAGGTGCCGGCGGGGCCGAGCAGGTCGCGGGCGGCCGCGGCGGTCTGGGAGATCGGGTTCCACTGGACGGCCGTGCCGAGCCAGTCGGGCATGGACTCGGGCGCGGCGAAGGCGTTGGACAGGAAGCCGAGCGGCCAGACCAGGATCTGCACGGCCTGCACCATCTCGGGCTTCCCGGCGACCAGCGCCAGGTGGATGCCGATCCACAGCATGGCGAAGCGGAGCAGCAGGAGCAGTCCCACGGCGCCCAGCAGTCCGACCGCGCCGCCGTGGGCCCGCCAGCCCAGCGCCGCGGCGACGGCCAGGAGGACCGCCAGGCCGAGCACCGACTGGAGCATGTCGGCGACCGCACGGCCGACCAGGACGGCGCCGTCGGCCATGGGCATCGAACGGAAGCGGTCGATGACGCCCTTGTCGAGGTCCCGGGTGACGGCGATCATCGTGCCCTCCAGGCCGAAGGCCATGGTGAGCGCGAGCATGCCGGGCAGCAGGTAGTCGAGGTAGCTCCCGGACACCCCCCTTCCGCCGCCGACCAGGTAGCCGAACATGAGCAGCAGCATCACCGGGAAGACCAGGCCGACCACCACCCCGACGGGGTTGCGCCGCCAGCGGGCGAGTTCGCGGCGGGTCATGGTCCAGGAGTCGGTCAGTGCGTAGGCGGGGGTGCTCACGCGACCTCCTTCGCTCGCTCGTCGGCTGTGTCGTCGCGGCCGGTCAGACGCAGGAACACCTCGTCGAGCGTGGGCCTGCGCAGGGCGACGTCCTCGGCGTGGATGCCGGCCTCCTCCAGTGCGCGGACGACACCGGCCAGGGCCGCCATGCGGTCGGCGACCGGGGCGCTCAGCAGCCGGCGGTCGGCGTCCACGGTGACCTCGTCCTTCGCCACGGGCAGCAGGGCGACGGCGGCGCCCAGCTGTCCGGCGTCGCGCAGGACGACGTCGATGCGGTCACCGCCGGTGGCCGCCTTGAGCTCGTCCGCCGTGCCGTCGGCGACGACCCGGCCGGCGTCCACGACGGAGATCCGGTCGGCGAGTTGGTCGGCCTCCTCCAGGTACTGGGTGGTGAGCAGCACCGTGGTGCCCCCGCCGACCAGGGAGCGGACCGATGCCCACACCTCGGCGCGGCCGCGGGGGTCGAGGCCGGTGGTCGGTTCGTCCAGGAAGAGCACCTCCGGCTCGGTGATCAGGGAGGCGGCGAGGTCGAGCCGGCGCCGCATGCCTCCGCTGTAGGCGCGGACCGGCTTGGGGCCGGTGTCGGTGAGGTCGAACCGCTCCAGCAGTTCGCCGGCACGCGCGCGTGCCCGCCGTGCGCCCAAGTGGTGCAGGCGGCCGAACAGCTCCAGGTTCTGCCGGCCGCCGAGTTCCTCGTCGAGCGCCGCGTGCTGGCCGAGCAGCCCGATGCGCAGGCGCACGGCGTACGCCTCGCGCACCACGTCGTGCCCCGCGACCTGGATCCGTCCCGCGTCGGGCCGCAGCAGTGTGGCCAGGATCCTGACCAGGGTGGTCTTGCCGGCGCCGTTCGGGCCGAGGACCCCGTGCACGGTGCCGCGGGCGACCGTGAGGTCGAGCCCGTCCAGGGCGGGTCTGCCGTTCTTTCCGCCGTAGGTCTTGCGTGCTTCCTCGACGGTGATCGCCGCGTCGGCCACTGGGACTCCCTACTTAGTCAAACTTGACTACTTGCTCGGAGCCTATGCCCTGGAGTTTGATTGGTCAAACTTGATTAGTACGCATCCTCCGGATGCCGTTGCCCCGTCGCGTACGGGTTCTCCTCGCCCTCGGCCAGGACGCCGACGAACGGCTCCCCCTCCCCGGCGAAGGTGTAGGCGCCGCCCTCGACGCGCTCGATCAGGCCCCGGGTCCACGCGGCCTCGCCGTCGGCCACGTGGACCCACATGTTCATGATCTCGCCGATGTGGCCGAGCTGCCCGGGGCCGTCCTCGGGTACGTAGTGCTCCGTGACGGCGTCCCGCCACTCGGCCAGCCCGCGCAGCCGTTGCCGGAGCAGTTCCAGCACCTCGGCGCGTTCCAGGTCGACCATGAAGCCGATCGCCGCGGAGAGCACGTCGACGCTGCGCTCGCGTGCCACGAGCGCCTCCCGCAGCAGGCGGAAGTACTCCTCGGTCCCCCGCGCGGTGACCTCGTACTCGGTGCGCGGCGGGCCGCCGGCCGTGGACGGGGCGATCTCGTGCGCGTGCAGCAGTCCCTGCTTCGCCATCTGTTTCAGGGCGTGGTAGATCGAGCCCGGCTTGGCGTTGGACCACTCGTGCGCGCCCCAGTACTCCAGGTCGTTGCGCACCTGGTACCCGTGGGCCCGCCCGTGCTGGCGCACGGCGCCCAGCACGAGGAGACGGATCGCTGACATGGGCCCAGCGTAGGGCCCCGGGGGCTCAGCCCCAGGAGCCCCCCCTGCTCCATCGCCACCAGTTCGAAGGCCGTCTTGCCGTCCAGGGACTCGCGGATGATGTCGGCGTGTCCGGCGTGCCGCGCCGTCTCGCGGATCAGGTGCAGACACAGCCAGCGCATGGACACACGCCCCTCCGGCGGGAACCAGGGCTGGTCCGGCAGGGCGAAGGTGTCGTCGAGACCGGGAACCGAGCGGATGAACGCCTCCGTCTCGGCGGCGACCTTCTCCCAGTACGCCAACTGGGACCGGAGCGTCTCTTCACCGGTCAGCCGGAAGGTCTCCTGCCACGTGGACCCGTCCCGCGGCACGGCCGGCTCCTCGCCCCTGGCCCGCGCGACCCAGCCCTGCTCCACCTCGGCGACATGCTTGACCAGCCCGGCGAGGCTGAGCTCGCTCACGCTGGGCCTGCTCGACGCCTGCTCCTCAGTGAGACCCAGCACCGCACGCCGGATGCCGCCGCGCTGCTCCTCCAGGAAGGCCAGCAGCGCCCCCCGCTCGTCGCCCTGCTCCTCCGCGGGAACGTGAGTGACCATGACCGCCGCCTTTCGCCGAAGCCGTTTCGAGGGCTCTTCGCCCTGACAACGGTCACGCTATGGGTCATCGAGGACAAATACTGTCCTCAATGACCCGGCGTGGGAGGGAAACTCGGGAGCGGTCCCGCAACAGCCCTAGAAGGGGAAGCCGCTCCGGCCGTGCTGGACCGAGATCCACTTCACCGTGGTGAACGCGTCCAGCATGGTGTCGCCGTTGAGGCGGCCGACGCCCGAGTGCTTCTCGCCGCCGAAGGGCACGATCGGCTCGTCGTGCACGGTGCCGTCGTTCACGTGGAACATGCCGGTGTCGATCTGCTTGGCGAAGTGCACACCGCGCTCGACGTCCCCGGTGTGCACGGCGCCGCTCAGGCCGTACGGCGTGTCGTTGACGATGCGGACCGCCTCCTCCTCGCCGTCGAACGGCACGAGGAAGACGACGGGGCCGAAGACCTCCTGCCGCAGCAGCTCTGAGTCCGCGGGGACGTCGGTGAGCACGGACGGCTCGACCAGGTTGGCGGTGCGGGTGCCGTGCACCAACGCGGTCGCGCCCTCGGCGATCGCCTGGTCGACGACGCCGGAGACGGAGTCCGCCTGCTGGGAGTTGATCACCGGGCCGATCACCGTGGCGGGGTCGCGCGGGTCGCCCACCTGGAGGGACTTCACCTTGGCGACGAACTTCCCGGTGAACTCGTCGGCGACCGAGCGGTCCACCAGGACGCGGTTGGCGGCCATGCAGACCTGGCCCTGGTGGACGTACCGGCTGAAGACGGCCGCGTCGACGGCGTAGTCGATGTCGGCGTCGTCGAGCACCACCAGGGCGCTGTTGCCGCCCAGTTCCAGGATCGAGCGCTTGAAGTGGGCCGCGCAGACCGTGGCGACGTGGCGGCCGACCTTGTCGGAGCCGGTGAAGGAGATGAGCTTGGGGACCGGGTGCTCGATGAAGGCGTCGCCTATCTCCGCGATGTCGGTGATCACGACGTTCAGCAGACCGCCGGGCAGGCCCGCGTCCTCGAAGATCTTCGCGACCAGGGAGCCGCCGACGATCGGGGTGTTCTGGTGCGGCTTGAGGACCACGCCGTTGCCGAGCGCGAGCGCGGGGGCGACCGACTTCAGCGACAGCAGGAAGGGGAAGTTGAAGGGACTGATCACGCCGACGACACCGACGGGCACGCGGTAGACGCGGTTCTCCTTGCCGTCCACCGGCGAGGGGATGATGCGGCCCTCGGGACGCAGCGCCAGGTGGACCGCCTCGCGCAGGAACTCCTTGGCGAGGTGGAGTTCGAACGCGGCCTTGAGGCGGGTGCCGCCGAGCTCGGCGACGATCGCCTCGGATATCTCGTCCTCGCGCTCCTCGACCAGTCGGAGCGCCTTCTCGAAGACCGCGCGGCGGGCGTACGGATTGGTCGCCGCCCACTCCTTCTGGGCGCGGGCGGCGGCCCGGTACGCCTGATCGACCTCGTCGACGGTGGCTATGGTGATCGACGCGAGCTTCTCGTCGTCGTACGGGTTGAAGTCGATGATGTCCCAGGACCCGGTGCCCGGGCGCCACTCACCGTCGATGTACTGCTGAGCCAGGTCGGTGAAGTACGACGACATGTGATCCCTCAATCCCTTGCTGCCGAAGCAGAGCCCAGATCGACTTCGTGGTCTGATCACACGTCATCGTACTTGTGTATCAAGAGAGTTGGAGGAGTCCCCGGAGAAGGTCCCGGCTCTCCGACGGACCCGGGCTGTCGCTCTGGAGCTCCTTGAGCGCCTTCTCGTACTGGGCGACGTCCTCGGCCTTGTCGAGGTACAGGGCGCTGGTGAGCTGCTCCAGGTACACCACGTCCGACAGGTCGGACTCGGGGAAGCTCAGGATGGTGAAGGCGCCGGACTCGCCGGCGTGCCCGCCGAGGCTGAACGGCACGACCTGGAGCCGGACGTTGGGCCGCTCCGAGACGTCGATCAGGTGCTGGAGCTGGCCGCGCATCACCGCGCGGTCGCCGTAGGGACGGCGCAGGGCGGCCTCGTCGAGGACGACGTGGAACTCGGGGGCGTTCTCGGAGACGAGGTACTTCTGCCGCTCCAGGCGCAGCGCCACGCGCCGCTCGACGTCCTCCTCGCCGGCGCCCTTCATGCCCCGCCGGACCACCGCGCGGGCGTAGTCCTCGGTCTGGAGCAGACCGTGCACGAACTGCACCTCGTAGGCGCGGATCAGAGAGGCCGCACCCTCCAGGCCGACGTAGGTGGGGAACCAGCTCGGCAGCACGTCCGAGTAACTGTGCCACCAGCCCGCGACGTTGGCCTCCCTGGCGAGCGAGAGCAGCGAGGCGCGCTCCTGTTCGTCCGTGATGCCGTACAGCGTCAGCAGGTCTTCCACGTCTCTGGTCTTGAAGCTCACCCGGCCCAGCTCCATCCGGCTGATCTTCGATTCGGAGGCGCGGATCGAGTAGCCCGCCGCCTCACGCGTGATCCCCCGTGCCTCACGCAGTCGCCTGAGTTGTGATCCGAGCAGCATGCGCCGCACCACCGATCCCGGCTCTCCCGCGCTCACGTTCGCCAGCCTCCCCAACGTCCTGAGGGACCGCAGTCTGCCACCAAAACACTTCGAGCAGTACTCGCCCGGTTACGGAAACGGAATCAGGACGAGGAATTCGCTCAGGAAGGAGCAAGGAGGAGGCAACGGGACGGCGAGAAGGGGACACGAAGATGACGGAAAAATTGACCAACAAGCGGTACGGGCAGGCGCATTTCGGTCAGCTGCACGTGCATCTGCCCTTGCATCTGCTGTACGCATCCGAAACCATGGTCCCCGCACCACCGCCGCCTCGCTAGACCGCGAATTCCCGGGAGTGCCTCGCATGGGGACGAATGGATCGACCATGCTCGAGCCGTTACGGCAGGGCCTTCCGCCGCTGGACCCCGCGGCCGTGTCCGACGCCGCCTCCTGCGCCCTGCCCGCCCGTTACGAAGCGGTGCGCGACGCCCGGCAGTTCACCCGCAGAACACTGGACCAGTGGGAGCTGGGCGACCGTTTCGACGATGTGTGCCTGGTCGTCTCCGAGCTGGTCACCAACGCCCTGCGGCACGCGCTGCCGGCGAACACCCCCCGGCTGATGGAGCGGGAACCGCCGGTGCGGCTGCACCTGCTGCGCTGGACCGAGCGCCTGGTGTGCGCGGTGCGCGACCCCAGCGACGACAGCCCGGTCGCCCGTGACTCGGACGACTTCTCCGCCGAGTCGGGCCGCGGGCTGTTCCTGGTCGACTCCTTCGCCGACGGCTGGGGCTGGCACCCGATGGCGGGGACGCTCCCGGGCAAGGTGGTCTGGGCCATGTTCCGGCTCCGGCACCCGGCCGGGCCGGCCTGTCCCGCCGACCCGTCCTGCTCCGCCGGATGACGGACCGCGTGGCTTTGCGCGCCCTCGTTCTACGCGCGTAAACCACGCGGTCGTCTCAGTGTCCCGTGCTGTGGCAGCGATGGGCGACCACGTCAGCCGGCGACCAGGTGGTCGAACTCGCCGTCCTTGACGCCCAGCAGCATGGCCTCGATCTCCGCACGGGTGTAGACGAGCGCGGGACCGTCGGGGAAGCGGGAGTTGCGCACCGCCACCTCCCCGCCGGGCAGCCGCGCGAACTCCACGCAGGAACCCTGCGAGTTGCTGTGCCGGCTCTTCTGCCAGGCCACGCCGTCCAGCCTGGTGGCCGCCATGCCGTTGTACACGCCGGACGCATCGGCACCTTCGTACGCGTCACCGTCGTACACGTCGTGGTCCACAGGTCGCTCCCCGGTGGTGCACTGGCTGGTGTGGCCATTGATGCATTGGTCAACTGACCCGGATCATAGCTCTGTTCATGTGCATACGCAGAGGCAGATGCACGTGCACGCGGGGTGGTCCTGCGGTTACAGCGTCGCGCGCTCGACGTCGGACGCCGAGCCGCCCCCCGCTCCTGTATGAGACGCATGCGGGGGACTTTCTGTTCCCTCGTGTTTCCTTGTGTGCCCTCCTCACTCCTTCCGGTCGACCCGCGGCCGCCGGGCGCTCCCTCCCGGACGTCCGCTAGCGGGAGGCGTAGGGCAGCAGTGCCATCTCCCTGGCGTTCTTGATCGCCCGTGCCAGTTGCCGCTGCTGCTGCGCGCTCACGCGGGTGATCCGGCGACTGCGGATCTTGCCGCGGTCGGAGAGGAACCTCCGCAGCAGGTCGGTGTCCTTGTAGTCGACATACGTGATCCCGGCCTGGTCCAGCGGATTGGGGCGGGACTTGGCGGGCTTGCGCTCCGGCTTGCGGGGCATGGCGGTCAGACCTCCAGGAGGGTGTCGAAGGGGTGCGGCAGCCGCTGCCAGGCCTCGGGCCCCGCGGCGTACTCGGCGTCGGTCAGCAGGCAGGACTCCAGCAGCTCCTCGAGTCCGTCGCGGTCGAGCGCGGGGGACGTGAAGACCAGGTGCTGGCAGCGGTCCCCGTGCTCGGGGTGCCAGTCCAGCGCGGCGGCGGCCCGGCGCACCGGCGGCACCATCTCCCAGGCCGCGTCCGGCAGGGCGGCGAGCCAGGGCCCCGCGCCCTCCACGCACAGCGCACCGCCGGCCGCGTCCCAGTGGAACAGCGTGTCCGGCTTGTCCGCGAGCCAGAACCGGCCCCGGCTGCGGGCGGCGGCGCAGGTCAGGTCCTCCAGCGCGGCGTACAGCCGCTCCGGGTGGAACGGGCGGTGCCGGCGCCACACCAGGGTGCCGACGCCGTGGTCGTCGGCGTCGGCGGGCAGCAGCGCGCAGGCCGGGTGCTGGGCCGCGGCGGCGGCCTCGACGTCGAATCCGGCGAGCGCGGCGCCCGCGAGGAGCGAGTGCCGGCCGGACGGCGCGTCCTGGCCGACCCGCACGTGCCGGGCCGTCGGGTGCAGCTGGGCGAGCAGCTCGTGGTCCTGCTCGTCGGCCTCCGGGGAGTCGACCACGGCCAGGACGGGGGCGTACTCCAGCTGCCGTGCGAAGGTGTCCGCGACGGTGCGCTGGTCGGTCGCGGCGGCGGCGAGCCCGCCCTCGGCGAGGTCGTCGCCGTTGCCCAGGTAGGGCAGGACCAGCGCCGGGTCCACGGCGGTGACGACCCCGGTGACGGTGAACCCGCCGGCCGTCACCACCTCGGCCATGGCCTTGGGCTCGACGGAGTCCCACAGTTCGACGATCGCCAACGGGGTGTCACCGGCCTCGGCGAGCCGTCGCAGTTCGGGGACGAGGTCCTCGCGCAGGGCGCAGCAGGCGCAGTCGTTGACGAGCGGCGCCTCGCCGGCCGACCGGACGCCGGCGGCGTCCCGGACGGTGCGCACGACGGTGCCGGCGGCGGCCGTCTCCAGGTCGTGGTGGAGGACGACGCTGCCCGTCACGTCGGCGAGCAAGCGCTCGACCGCGGCCCTGCGGGCGTCGGCGTGCAGGCCGCCGACGACGACCACCGGCAGAGTCACACCGCACCCCGCTTGCCGTACCTGCGCTCGAAGCGCTCCACACGGCCGGCGGTGTCGAGAACGCGCGCGGTGCCGGTGTAGAAGGGATGGCTGACGTGGGAGATCTCGACGTCCACGACGGGGTAGGTGTTGCCGTCCTCCCATACGACGGTCTTCTCGCTCGTCAGGGTGGAACGGGTCAGGAAGGCGTACCCGGCGGCGCGGTCGCGGAAGACCACGGGGCCGTAGGCGGGGTGGATTCCCTGGCGCATGGCGGGCCTCAGCGCTCCTCTCGGAAGTCGACGTGGCGGCCGGCGACCGGGTCGTACTTGCGCAGGGTCAGCCGGTCCGGGTCGTTGCGGCGGTTCTTGCGGGTGACATAGGTGAAGCCGGTCCCGGCGGTGGACCGGAGCTTGATGACGGGCCGGAGTTCGTTGCGTGCCATGCTGGTACCTTACTGAAAATGATTCCCATTTACACATCGACTCCGAGAGAGGTGCACCACTGATGTCCGCGCACTGCATGCTGACCGGCGCCCGGCCCGGCTTCGGCAACCGGATCTCCCACTCGCACCGGCGCACGTCCCGCCGCTTCGACCCGAACATCCAGACCAAGCGCTACTGGCTGCCGAGCGAAGGGCGGTACGTGCGACTGCGGTTGAGCGTGAAGGCGATCAGGACGGTGGACGCGATCGGCGTCGAGGCGGCGGTGGCTCGGATCCGGGCGCGGGGAGTGAGGGTCTGACGGGGACGCCGCGGGTTCGGGACCGAGTCGAGGAGCTGGAGAGCACCATGGCGAAGAAGAGCAAGATCGCGAAGAACGAGAAGCGGCAGGAGGTCGTCGCGCGGTACGCCGCACGGCGGGCCGAACTCAAGGAGATCATCCGGCGGCCGTCGTCCACGGAGGAGGAGCGGCTGGCCGCGCAGCGGGAGCTGCGTCGGCAGCCGCGCGACGCGAGCGCCACGCGCGTGCGCCACCGTGACCAGGTGGACGGGCGGCCCCGGGGCTATTTCCGCGCCTTCGGCCTCTCCCGCGTCAGCCTGCGGGGGCAGGCGCACGCGGGGTATCTGCCGGGGGTGCGGAAGGCTTCCTGGTAGGGGGTGGGGCTGGGGCGGGCTTCGGCGCACGGATACCGAGCGGGGCCGCCGATACCGAGCGGGGCGTGGGGGCCGGGGCGGGCTTCGGCGCGCCGATGCCGAGTGCGGCGTGGGGGCCGGGGCGGGCTTCGGCGCACGGATACCGAGCGGGGCCGCCGATACCGAGCGGGGCGTGGGGCTGGGGGCGGGCTTCGGCGCGCCGATGCCGAGTGCGGCGTGGGGGCCGGGGCGGGCTTCGGCGCGCCGATGCCGAGTGCGGCGTGGGGGCCGGGGCGGGCTTCGGCGCACGGTGGGCGGCGGGGTGCCGCCCGAGGTGGGTGTGTATCGCGCGGCGCGCTGAGCGAAGGCGGGTGTTCAGCCCGCCCGCGAGGCAGCTGGACGGCGGGCGGTCCGGTCCCGCGCGGTGGGCGGCGAGTGTTGAGCCGAGGTCGGCGTCACCGCGCGGCGCGCATGTCACAGAAGGCCCTGGAAGGCCCGGCCCCTTGCCCATAGGGGGCCCATAGGGCTCTTGCACGCCCTCGCGCCGCCCGGGGCCGGAGACCACGCGCTGACGGCCCCCCAGCTTGCCCGCGATCGAGCGCAGCCGCCCCTGCCGTACGCGCCCACGTGCACGCCCGCCTGCGTCGACACGGCGAGCGCCCAGCCGAACTCGGACTCGCGGGTCCGCGCCCTGACCGACCGGCGAGCGGCGTGCCGGAGCCGGGGCGAGGGCTCAGCGAGTCGTAGGGGTATGCCGCTGGAGGGCCGGGACGGCCCTGCGCGGTGAGGTGGCTTGCCGACCGGGCGGGCGTCCCCGCCGCGCACCGACGCTTCCACGGGACCCCTACCGATGCGCCTCCCGGCCCGGGGCGCGTCGCACCGGGCGGGCGTCCGTAGCGCGGCGGGCAGCCCAGGCCAACCGCGACGTCCCGGCGCAGAGCGCGGTGCGTGGCTCCCCGGCGGGTGTGGCCGCGCGGCGGTGCCTGGAGCGCGGCCACCCCGATGTCCTGCGATGTGCGGTGCGAGGTGTGCGAGGTGTGTCACTGGGGGTGGTGGAGGGCCGGGTGGGTCCTGTTAGCTGGCCGCGTCGTTCCGGGGCCGGCCGCTTCCGCGAGAGCCGGCCCGCTAGAGCTTGGGGGCTTGCAGTGACTTCGGTGACCTTCTCGCGTGCCTCGCGCTCCCGGCGCTCGGTGTCGCGCCGGAGCGTGCGGGCCGCGGCCACGGCGGTGGGACTGGCGGGCGCGCTCGCGCTGACCGGGTGCGGCGACGGCGAGTCCGGCGACGACTCGGCGAAGCCCACGCCGCCGGCCACGGCAACCGCCGACACGGGGGGCGGCACCGGCGGTCCCGCCACGAGCACGGCCCCCGCCGGTGAGCTGGAGGGCAGTTGGCTCACCACCACGGGTGGCAAGGCCGTGGCGCTCGTGGTCACCGGTGAGGAGGCCGGTCTCTTCGCCACGGGCGGCGCCGTGTGCAGCGGCACCGCGCGGGAGGAGGGCGGGACCCACACCATCCGGCTGAAGTGCACGGACGGCAGCGGAGACCGGGCGAGCGGCACCGTCGGCTCCGTGAACGGGTCCACCCTGAAGGTCACCTGGGAGAGCGGCCTCGGCACCGAGACGTACACCAGGGCGGAGGGCGGCAAGCTGCCGAGCGGGCTGCCCACGGAGGGCCTGGGTTCGTAACGACCCGGT
This sequence comes from Streptomyces sp. NPDC005931, assembly GCF_042871235.1. Classification (NCBI taxonomy): domain Bacteria; kingdom Bacillati; phylum Actinomycetota; class Actinomycetes; order Kitasatosporales; family Streptomycetaceae; genus Streptomyces; species Streptomyces sp. NPDC005931. Next base: position 732,189 of record NZ_JBIAIG010000002.1, on the reverse strand, counting down.
TCCCGCGGCGGGGTCGGGCGGCGTGACGCGGCTGCCGTGCGTGATGATCGACAGGCACCTCCACGACCCCAGGGGACACCTCATGCGCGCCATGCCCATCACCGTCACCGCCCTCGCCGCCGCTCTCGTGCTGCTGACCGCCTGCACCGAAGAGGAGGGGCAGGACAGCGACACCAAGCCGAAGAGCACGGCCTGCACCCTCGACGACGTCGGCATCGAGGTCGGCCCCGCGAGTGTCGCCCCGGCCGCCGGTGACACCGGTGACGTCCCGGTCGGCCTCACCAACCAGGGCGCCGCCTGCACCCTCGACGCGTTCCCCGAGGTGCGCCTCGTCGCGGGGGGCGAGTCCGTCGCCCTGTCCCCCACCGAGGGCGCCCAGGCGCAGAAGCTGACCCTGGCCAAGGGCGACTCCGCGTCGTTCACGATCACCTACGTCCGCGGGCCGGAGGGCGCCGAGAGCCTGGGCGCCGAGACGCTGGAGATCGGGCTCCCCGGTGACGCGGCCACCAAGAGCTTCCGCTGGTCGTACGGGCCGGTCGCGGGCAAGGGCGGGGACAAGGCCACCCCGGACGCCTCGGTGGGCGCCTTCCAGCAGGCGGGGGACTGACCCCGGTCGGCACCCCGAGCAGGCGGCGCCGCGCGGGCTCCGCCCCGTCAGGGCAGCCGCCGGCGCCCTTCCACCTGGGCGTCGTCCGCCGCCCGCGCGCCTTCCACCCAGCCGGCCTCGTCGCTCACCCCGCGCAGCCGTGTGGTGGTCGTCTCCGGGAACATGCGGTCCAGCCGGCCGGTGACCGCGGCCTCGCGGGAGGCGAGCACCGGCAGCAGGTCGTCGCTCACCTGGGCCTCGGCCGTGGCCGCCAGCCGGGCGCCGACGCGGTGGGCGTAGGCCGCGAGAAAGGACTGCCGGAAGGTCTTGGTCCGCCTGCGTCCGCCGGCCCGCTGGGCGGCCTCGGCCTTCGTCATCGCGGTCGTGGCCTGCACCAGCAGGGAGGTGTAGAGGAGTTCGACCGCCTCCAGGTCGGAGGCGAAACCGACGACGGTGGAGAAGCCGAGGGGTTCGTTCCACACCGCGCGGCAGTGGTTCGCGGTGGCGATCGTGTCCAGCAGCACCGCCTTGGTCTGCTCGTAGGGCGGTTCCACCCCGATCCGGCAGGCGTCCGGCGTCCGGCCCGAGGGCACACGGGCCGCCAGCAGCGCCTCGTCCACGCTGTGCCGCGCCATCAGTTCCTGCGCCTTGGCGCTGAGCGCCTCCGCCTCCTCCGGGAACCCGGTCGCCTCGGCCTTGGCCAGCAGCGCGCGGATCCGGCCGAGCATGCGGGACTCCGGGAGCCGGCCGTGCTCGTCCGGGGCGGCGGCGTCGTCGAGGGGCTCGAGGGCCGGCAGGCGCACCAGCAGGCGGTACAGCTCCAGCACCGCGGTCGCGCGCGAGAAGCGGTCCGTGCGGGAGAAGCGGTCCGCGGGGTCGGCGCGGTCGGCGCCCGGCGCGGGCCCGGCGGTCAGCTCGTCGAGCTGAGCCGTCCAGCGAGGGCCACGGGGGACGTCGCGCGGTGCCTGCCCGCGGACGAGGGTCGTGACCAGGTGGACGTGGAGATCGTCCAGCTCGCGGCGGACGATGCGGACGAGATCGGCCGGCTGCCAGCCGCGCCGCCAGGCCGCCGCCACGAACTCCTCGCCCCGCCTTACGAGTTCGGCGTCCGCCGCAGGATCGGAGGCGAGCAGGGACGCTCCCGTGTCGAGGGCCGCGTCGGCGGCGTCGTGCAGGGCGGTCCGGAAGGCGCGGTCGACGGTGCTGGACGTACTCACGGAGCCGATCGTGCCATGCCGCCACAGGACGCCTTCGTTCCACCCGAGAGTGTCAACTCGCGGTTGACACCCCCCTACTGTCAACTTACGGTTGACACATGACGACCAATCCCCACGTCACGTCATCCGTGCGTCTCGACGACCTCATCGCGGCCATCAAGAAGGTCCACGAAGAGCCCCTCGAACAGCTCCAGGACGCGGTGCTCGCGGGCGAGCACCTCGGCGAGGTGGCCGACCACCTGATCGGCCACTTCGTGGACCAGGCCCGGCGTTCGGGCGCCTCCTGGACCGACATCGGCAGGAGCATGGGCGTCACCCGCCAGGCGGCGCAGAAGCGCTTCGTGCCGAAGGAGCCGGCCGGGCTCGACCCGAACGAGGGCTTCAACCGCTACACGCCGCGCGCCCGCAACGTGGTGATGGCCGCACACAACGAGGCCAAGGCCGCGCACCACGCCGAGGGCCTGCCCGAGCACCTCGTCCTCGGCCTGCTCGCCGAAGCGGACGGCCTCGCCGCCAAGGCGCTCACCGACCAGGGCGTCACCCTCGACGCCGTCCGCGAGGCGGCGACCGCCGCGCTCCCCCCGGCCGCCGAGGAGGCGCCCGACCTGGTGCCGTACGGCCCGGCGGCCAAGAAGGTCCTGGAACTCACCTTCCGCGAGGCCCTGCGCCTCGGCCACAACTACGTCGGAACCGAGCACATCCTGCTCGCGCTCCTGGAGCACGAGAACGGCGTGGGCGTCCTCAGCGGCCTCGGCATCACCAAGGCGAGGACCGAGGAGTGGATCGCCGAGGTACTGGCACAGATCCGGATCCAGCCCGCGGGGGGCGAACAGGAGGAGGGCTGAGCCCTCGTGAACGAGGCGTGCCGTCCCCGCGACCCGGCGCCGTCCGCCTTGACCGGTCACCGTCCCCCTTGACCGGTCACCGTCCCTCTTGACCAGGCCCAGGGCTTCCGCCGGGCGCAGGGCTTCCGTGACCGGGCTCCGAGCACTGCGGCCACGGGCCGGTATCCAGGTGATCAGCAACGGGAGCCCGCCTGACCGGGGGCCATTGTCAGACCCCCCTGTCACACTCGCGGCATGACCGACCGGTGGGCTCTCGCGGCGACCGAGGACGGTGGCGTGGACATCGCCCCCCTCGGCCCCGACGGGCTGCCCGCCGGGCCGGTGCGGCGGGAGGCGTCTCCCGCCGAGGCCGTGCGGAGCCGTCCCGGCGTCACGCGGTGGGTGTGGCGGTCCACCGCCGAGGTCTACCCGCGCCTGCTCGCCACGGGGGTGCGAGTGGAGCGGTGTCATGACATCGAGGACGCCGAGACGCTCCTGCTCGGTCACGAAGGGCGGTACGGGGAGCCCCGTTCGGCCGCGGCCGCCCTGGCCCGGCTGCGCGGGAGCCCCGTACCGCCCGATCCGCCGCAGCGCGCGGCCGAACCGGGCGCGCAGTCGCCTCTGTTCGAGCCCCAGGGCACGCACGTACCGCTGGCCGACCTCCTCGCGGTCTACGCCGAGCAGCAGCGCCGGATCGACGCGAGCACGCACCCGGAGCGGATGCGGCTGCTGGTGGCGGCCGAGTCGGCTGGGACCCTGGTGGCCGCCGAGATGAACCGCGCGGGCCTGCCGTGGCGGGCCGACGTCCACCGCGCGGTGCTCCACGACCTGCTCGGCGAGCGCTACGCGGGCGGCGGCGAACCGCGGCGGCTCGCCGAGCTCGCGGACGAGGTGTCCGCCGCCTTCGGCCGCCGGGTGCGGCCCGACCTGGCGGCCGACGTGGTCAAGGCGTTCGCGCAGGCCGGGATCAAGATCTCCTCCACCCGCCGCTGGGAGCTCGAGTCCGTCGACCACCCTGCGGTGAAGCCCCTGATCGAGTACAAGAAGCTGTACCGCATCTGGGTGGCCCACGGCTGGTCCTGGCTGCAGGACTGGGTGCACGACGGGCGCTTCCGGCCGGAGTTCCAGGCCGGCGGGACGGTGACCGGCCGCTGGGTCACCAACGGCGGCGGCGGGCTCCAGATCCCCAGGGTGATCCGCCGGGCGGTGGTCGCGGACCCTGGCCGGCGGCTCGTCGTCGCCGACGCCGCCCAGATGGAGCCGCGCGTCCTGGCGGCGATCTCCCGCGATCCCGGGCTGATGGAGGTGGCGGGCCGGGAGACCGACCTCTACCAGGCCGTGTCCGAGCGGGTCTTCTCCGGCGACCGCGCCCAGGCCAAGTTGGCCGTGCTCGGCGCGGTCTACGGCCAGACGTCCGGTGACGGCCTGAAGAACCTGGCCGCGCTCAGACGCCGCTTCCCCAGGGCGGTCGCCTACGTCGACGAGGCCGCCCGCGCGGGCGAGGAGGGCCGGCTCGTACGGACCTGGCTGGGCCGCACCTGTCCCCCGGCCGCCCGGACGACGGACGACGCGACGGAGGAGGCGGGCATCCCGGTGGTGGAGGAGGAGACCGACGGAGGGGGCCCGTGGGTGCCGGGTTACGCGTCCACCAACGCCCGCGCCCGTGGCCGCTTCACCCGCAACTTCGTCGTCCAGGGCAGCGCCGCCGACTGGGCCCTGCTGCTGCTCGCCGCGCTGCGGCAGGCGCTGTCCCGGATGGCGGCGGACCTGGTCTTCTTCCAGCACGACGAGGTGATCGTGCACTGCCCCGAGGAGGAGGCGGAGGCGGTGGTGGCGGCGATCCGCGCGTCGGCGGAGCTGGCCGGCCGGCTGACCTTCGGGGAGACCCCGGTGCGGTTCCCGTTCTCCACGGCGGTCGTGGAGTGCTATGCGGAGGCCAAGTGACCCCGGACGGATGGATCGGCACGCTCCCGGGCCCGGGCCCGGGCCGGGGGCGGGCGGCCGACGCGCCCGGTCAGCCGGAGCCGTTGGCGGTCAGCAGCTCCCGCAGATCGTCGAGCACCGTGTGCTCGTCCGTGCCGTCCAGTGCGTCGAGAGCCCACCGCCACTGCTCGCACGCCTCCCGGACACGTCCCCGCTCGCGCAGCAGCAGCCCGTACTGGTGACGGGCGAGGGCGGCGGCGTAGCGGTCGGCGCGGGCGTCGGCGCGGCGCAGCAGCTCGGCGCACTCGCGGACGGCCCGGTCGCCGTGGCCCAGCAGCCGCAGGGCGCGGACCTGTCCGAGCCGGGTCTGGGACTCGCCGTGCCAGTCGCCGTGCTCGCCGAGGATGCGCAGGCTCTCCTCGAAGTGCGGCAGTGCGGCCGAGGGTTCGCCCAGGCGCAGATGGGCGTAGCCGATGTTGCAGTGCGCGGAGTGCCGCACGATGACGGCGCCGATCCGGTCCCCGAGGGCGAGCGAACGCCGGTGCTGCTCGATGGCCGCGCGCGGGTCGGTGTGCTCGTAGAGGTTGCCGAGGTGGCTCAAGGTGACGGCCTCGCCGTAGAGGTCGTCGAGCTCCCGTGAGTACCCGAGGCTCTCCCGGAGCGCCTCCCCCGACTCCTCGTGGCGGCCCAGCCCTTCGAGCAGCAGCCCGCGGTTGTTGAGGGAGCGCCGGATCCGGGAGACGGCACCGAGCCGCCGCCAGATCCCGAGCGCGCGGTCCGTGAGGTCCAGGGCCTCGCCCAGCCGGCCGGCCAGGAAGTGCGGACCCGCCAGGTCACCCAGCGCGTATGCCTCCGCCTCCTCGTCGCCGAGCCGCCGAGCCACCCGCAGGGCGGTCCGCCCGAGCAGGTCCAGCTCCCGGACCCGGCCACGGCGCAGGAGGTAGGGATGGAGGAGCCGAAGCAGCACGCAGATGTGGGCGGGGGCGCTGTCCCGGCCGGTGACCGGGTCGTCGGCGTGCCGCTCGACCAGGGCGACGATGTTCTCCAGTTCCCGGTCCCCCCAGGCGAAGGCCTCCTCGGCACCCGTGAACGGTGGGACGGTGCCGACCCGGTTCGCGTGCCCGGGCGGCCGGGAGGGGGTCGCGTGGCGCCGGTCGTCCTGGTCGAGCCCGGGTCCGACGATCGCGGTGAGGGCACGTTCGGCGACGGCGGCGTACCAGCGCAGGGCGGTGCGGGCGGTGGCCGCTGACGTGCCGTCCGCGGCGGCGAGTTCGCGGGCGAAGTCGCGGACCAGGTCGTGCGGGACGTAACGCCCGTACGTGGTCTCCTCGAGCAGGGCCACGTCCACTAGGCGGTCGAGGGCGGCCTCGGCCCGGCGCTCGCCGGTGCCCGTGAGCCGCGCCAGCAGGGGCGCGCCGTAGCCGGGCAGGTCGAGGGCGCCGATGCGGCGCAGGGCGAGGGCCGCGTCCCGGTCGGCCTCCCGGTCGGAGGCGGCGAGCGCGTCGTGCGCGACCGCCAGGGAGCGGCGGACGCTGAGGTCGTCGTACTCGAGGTGCGACAACCGGCTGTCGGCGGCGGCCAGTTGCCCGGCCAGCACGTCGGGGGTGAGGGCCCGGCGCGCGGCGAGCCGGGCGGCGACGACGCGCAGCGCCAGGGGGAGGCGACCGGTGAGCGCGACGAGTGGGTGCGCCGCGTCCGGACCGTCCCGGCCGGAGACCGCGCGCAGCAGGGCGGCGCTGTCCTCGTCGGACAGCGGGGCGAGCGGGAAGCGCGCCGCGCCGTCGAGGGCGGTGAGCGGCGAACGGCTGGTGACGAGCACCGCGCAGCCGGGCCCGGCGGGCAGCAGCGGCCGCACCTGTGCGGCGTTCGCCGCGTCGTCCAGCACGAGGAGGGTGCGGGTCGGGGCGAGCAGCGACCGCAGCAGGGCGCCGGCCGCGTCCGGGTGTTCGGGAATGTCGCGCGCCTCCACACCGAGGTCGCGAAGCAGTGCGGTGAGGGCCTGAGCGGGCGAGAGGGGAGCGACGCCCGGGGTGGCGCCGCGCAGATTGATGTAGAGCTGACCGTCGGTGAAACGTTCCGTCAGTTGATGCGCGACATGCAGGGCGAGCGCGCTCTTGCCCACGCCGGCGGTACCGGTGACGACGGCGGTGGTGGGTCCGGAGCCGGGGGCGAGCAGACGGCGCAGTTCCTCCCGCACGTCCGCCCGCCCGACGAAGTGCACTGGAGCCGGGGGCAGTTGGGCAGGTCCGCGAGGAGGAACGGAGCCGGCACCGACCCCCGCCTCCCGTGGCGCCGCACGCCGCGCGGCCGGCTCACCGGCCCCCCGCACCACCTCCACGTGGGCCTCCCGCAACACCTCGACGTGGGCCTCCCGCACGCCCGGCCCCGGTTCGACGCCGAGTTCGTCCACCAGACGGGCGCGCAGATCGCGGTGAACGGCCAGCGCCTCGGCCTGACGGCCGCTGCGGTGGAGGGCGAGCATGAGCTGGCGGTGGAACTCCTCCCGCAGCGGATGCTCGGCGGCCAGTGCCGCCAGCTCCGGTACGAGCCGGGCCGCCCGCTCGCCGCCGAGGCCCAGTTCGGCGTCGTGACGCCACTCCAGGAGCAGCAGCCGTGCCTCCCGCAGCCGCTGCACGAGGGCGAACCCGCCCACCTCGGGCGGCAGCCCGGCCAGCGGCGTCCCGCGCCAGAGCGCGAGCGCCGCCGCGCATTCGCGCACGACCCGTTCCCACTCCCGCCCGGCGTGCGCGGCCCGGGCGGCGGAGGCATGGGCGTCGAACACGTCGACGTCCACCTCGCCCTCGGCCACCCGCAGGACGTATCCGGTCGGTACGGTGCGCAGCCGCCCGGGGTCGTCGAGCATCCGGCGCAGCCGGGCCACGTGGTTGTGCAGCGAGGGGTGCGCGGAGGCGGGCGGCATTCCGCCCCACAGCACGTCCTTCAGCGCCTCGACGGACACGGCGTGCCCGGCGTCGAGCAGCAACGCCGCCAGCAGGGTGCGCAGTTTGGGGCTGCTGATCGGGCGGACGACGTACCCGGAGGGACCGGTGGAACCCGTGGAGCCGGTGGTACCCCTGGAACCGGGGGAGCCGGTGGAACCCTTGGAACCAGGAGAGCCGACGGACCCGGTGGAACCGATGGAACCGAATGGGCCGGCAGGCCCCCCAGATGCGGAACGGTCCGGGGTGTGCCCCGGGGCGCCCGACCGGCGCCCGTCCCCCTCGGCCCGCTCGTACAGGACCGGGGCTCCCAGCAGCCCGAACCGCAGGGCGCGCCGCTGTCCGCGCCGCTCCCCGGTGCTCCCGGCCTCGTTCGAGCAGGGAGGTTGTACCCCCATCGCCGCCCCACTGCCTTCCCGCCCACCGCCCGGACGCGCGCCGGGACCCCTCCGGCCCCGCTCCGGACGTGCACCGGCCGCCGGATGACTCCCGATCCCCGAAGGCCGGACGAAGGAACCATTGGCCATATGTTAGCGATCCGTTGGCAAGATCTGATGTGATCACTACACCGGATCCGTCGCGGGGGTGCGCGCGTTACACGCGCAGCTCGGGGGAGTGTCGCTGCCGCGGCCCGATCCGGCCGCGAGGGAACCCCGGTCGACACAGGTGCACGACCGGGACCCTCGTCCCCACCTCGCCTTTGCCGACGGCCGGGCCGGACGACCGGCTCCCCGTCCGTGGGCCGGACCACCGGCTCCCGTCCCGGCCGCGCGAGCGCCCGAACCGCCCCGCTCCACGGCACGTGCCGCCGCCGGGTCGCCCCTCGAAGATCCATCCGCGTCGGCGCGCAGCGCGTCACGCTCTCGCCGACCCATCGGCGCACACGCAGAAACCCCAGATCAGAAGTGTCTGACCTGGGGTTCCGGTGGAGCCGCTTTCGGGATTCGAACCCGAGACCTACGCATTACGAGTGCGTTGCTCTGGCCATCTGAGCTAAAGCGGCACGCTGTCCGCACTATGGTGCGATCAGCAACGACGGTAAGTCTACACAGTTTCCGGGAGTGCTTCGTACCTGCCCCGGAGGCAGACCGGAACGCCTGCCTCCGGAGGCCGCGACGCCCCTATGAGCAGCGCTTTCCGTCCATCGGCGGCGTGCCTCGGACGAGGTAGGCGTTGATCGCCGAGTCGATGCAGTCGCTGCCTCGGCCGTAGGCGGTGTGGCCGTCGCCCTCGTAGGTGAGGAGGCGCGCGGAGGACAGCTGGCCGGCCAGGGCCTCGGCCCAGCGGTACGGGGTCGCCGGGTCACGGGTGGTGCCGACCACGACGATCGGCGCCGCGCCCCTCGCCTCGATGCGCTGCGGCTCCCCCGTGGCCCGCACCGGCCAGTAAGCGCAGTTCAGCGCCGCCCACGCCAGACCCTCGCCGAACACGGAAGACGCCTTCTCGAAGGCGGGCAGTTCCTCGCGCACCTCGTCCGGCGTGTCGAACGCCGCCGGGAGGTCCAGGCAGTTCACGGCCGCGTTGGCGAACATCAGGTTGCTGTAACCGCCGTCGGCGTCACGCTCGTAGTAACTGTCGGACAGGCCGAGCAGTCCCGCTCCGTCGTTCCGCCTCATGGCCGCCGTCAGCGCCTGGCGCAGTTGCGGCCACGCGCCCTCGTCGTACATGGCGGCGATCACCCCGGTGGTCGCCAGCGACTCGGTGAGCGTGCGGCCGTCCGCGTCACCGGTCGGGATCGGCCGGGCGTCGAGCCTGTCGAAGAACTCCTTCAGGTTCTCCCCGACCCGCTCGGGGGCGGTTCCCGTGCCGCCCAGCGGGCAGTCGGCGCGGCGTACGCAGTCCTTCGCGAAGGAGGTGAACGCCGTGTCGAAGCCCTCCGTCTGCTCCAGGTTCAGCCGCCGGGCGGGCAGCGACGGGTCCATCGCCCCGTCCAGCACCAGCCGACCGCTGCGCTTCGGGAAGAGGCCTGCGTACGTCGCTCCCAGGAACGTCCCGTAGGAGGCACCGACGTAGTTCAGCTTCTCGTCGCCCAGGGCCGCCCGCACGATGTCCATGTCCCGGGCCGCCTCCACGGTGGACACATGGCGCAGCAGCTTCGGCGCGTCCGCCCCGCAGCCCTCGGCGAACTTCCGGTACGCCGCGACCAGCGCGTCGGTCTCCCTGTCGTCGTCCGGCGTCACGTCCGTGCGCGTGTAGGCGTCCATGCCGGGTCCGTCGAGGCATTCGACGGGCTCGCTGCGGGCGACGCCGCGCGGGTCCACGGCCACCATGTCGTAGCGGGCCCGCACCTCGGCCGGGTAGCCGACGCCGGCGTACGCCTGGAGATAACCGATCGCGGAGCCGCCCGGACCGCCCGGGTTCACCAGCAGGGAGCCCAGCCGCTTCCCCGGGCCCGTGGCCTTCTTGCGGGCCACGGCGAGGCGGACGTCACCGGCGGACGGCTCGGCGTAGTCGAGCGGAGCCTTCAGCGTGGCGCACTGGAATCCGGGCACGCCGCAGTCGCGCCACGCCGGCTTCTGCGCGTAGTACGGGGCGAGCGCCGCGGGCGTGGAGCGGGGCAGCGCGGCCAGCGCCACCTCCGCCGCCGCTCCGGCGGTACTCGTCGTGCTCGCGGGGGTGGAGCAGCCGGAGACCAGCAGAGCGGCCGCGGCCAGCAGGGTGGCTCCGGTACGGGTCCTGCGGAGGAAGCGCCTTGAGTGCATTGAGTGAGCGTAACTCTGTGCGACGGATCATGAGCGCTCCGCGCACGTCGTGCCTCGGACGAGTTACGCGCTCCCTCCTCTGGGACGCCGTGCCTCGGACGGGTTACGCCGTCCCTCCCCCGGGACGCCGTGCCTCGGACGGGTTACGCCGTCCCTCCCCCGGGACGCCGTGCCTCGGACGGGTTACGTCGTCCCTCCGATGGTCGCGCGGTCGGCGCGCGGGCGCGCGGTCCGCGGGAGCCGTCGGCGGCCTCCCGGTGGGACACGGTCGCCGGGGACTCAGCCGGCTCTCAGCGCCATCGTCATCGCCTCCACCGCCAGCAGCGGCGGCACATTGCGGTCGAGGGCGTCGCGGCAGGCGGCGACCGCCTCGATGCGGCGGAGCGTGGACTCGGGCGAGCTGCCCTGGGCCAGGCGCTCCAGCGCGTCCTCGTTGTCCGTGTTGGCGAGGGCCACGCGGGAGCCGAGCTGCAGAGCGAGGACGTCGCGGTAGAAGCTCGTCAGGTCGGTCAGGGCCACGTCGAGGCTGTCGCGCTGCGTACGCGTCCGGCGGCGCTTCTGCATCTCCTCCAGCTCCTTGACCACGCCCGCCGTGCCGCGCGGCAGCCGCCCTCCCTGGGCGGCGCCGAGGGCGGCCTTGAGCTCATCGGTCTCCCTGGTGTCCATCTCCTCGGCGAGCTGCTTGGCGTCCTCGGCGGCGGCGTCCACGAGCTCCTGCGCGGCCCTGAGCGCGGCGCCGACGTCCGCGACCCGCAGCGGCAGCTTCAGCACGGCGGCCCGGCGCTCGCGCGCGGCGGGGTCGGTGGCCAGGCGGCGGGCCCGGTCGACGTGGCCCTGGGTGGCGCGGGCCACCGCCGCGGCGACGTCCGGCTCGATGCCCTCGCGCCGGACCAGCATGTCGGCTACGGCGTCCACGGACGGCGTGCTCAGGTTCAGGTGGCGGCAGCGGGAGCGGATGGTCGGCAGCACGTCCTCGAGGGAGGGCGCACACAGCAGCCAGACGGTACGGGGGGCGGGCTCCTCCACGGCCTTGAGCACGGCGTTGGCCGACTTCTCGTTCAGCCGCTCGGCGTCCTCGACCAGGATGATCTGCCAGCGGCCGTTCGCCGGCGCGGTGAACGACTTGCGGACGGTGTCGCGCATGTCCTTCACCAGGATCTCCGAGCCGACCGCGGCGACCGTGGTGACGTCGGCGTGCGTGCCGACCAGGGCGGTGTGGCAGCCGTCGCAGAAGCCGCACCCGGGCGAGCCGCCGAGGGCGCGGTCCGGGCCGACGCACTGCAGGGCGGCGGCGAAGGCCCGCGCGGCCTGGTTGCGCCCGGCTCCGGGCGGCCCGGTGAACAGCCAGGCGTGCGTCATCTTCGACGCCTCGGGCAGGGGGGCGTCGGCCGCAGCGGCGGTGACGAGCGCGTCGGCGTCCCGGGCGGCGGCGTCGAGCTGCTCGCTCACCCGCTCCTGCCCGACGAGGTCGTCCCACACGGTCATGGGTCAGACCGCCTTTCGCTCACGTACGGCTTGCGGCCTCCATTGTGCGGGGTGGCACTGACAGCGGACGACGGGTGCGGCGGGGCGGGCACCGCCGAGGACGGGTGCGGCGGGGCGGGCACGGAGGACGGGTGCGGCGGGGCGGACGGGTGCCCGCCTCAGCGCCGCCCCCCGCGTCCCCGGCCGCCCTCGTCACCGTGGTCGTCCTCCCGGGGGCCCAGCAGCTCGTCCGCCAGGGTCGGCAGGTCGTCCAGCGGGGTCTGCTCGGCCCAGTCGGAGCGCTTCCGGCGCCGACGCGGGGCGGCGGCCCCGGGGTCGACCTGGGGCAGCTCGCGCGTACGGTCCTCGGTGCCGTCCGGTGCCGCGGCCGGCCGCTCGTCGCGGAAGTAGCCCGGCGGGACCCGGTCCCCGGGTCCTTCCTCGCGCACCGGCGGCAGCACGGTCGTCTCCTCGGAGTCGCGCGGGTCACCCGCGGGCCCCGCGCCCACCGGTGGCAGCACCGCCGTCTCGTCGGCCGCCCCGGGCGGCACGGGAGGCAGCACGGCCGTCTCCTCCGCCGCCCCCGGCGGGACCGGCGGCTTCGGCAGCTGGGCGGTCACCTCGGCCTCCGAGACCTCCGGGACCTCCGGGGCTCGGGAGGCCGGGGCGCCGGAGGAACCGGACCCGCCCGCCTCCTTCGCGGAGCCCCGCTCCGCACGGCCGCCCGCGCCGGCGTCCTTCTCCCGCACCCGAGGCAGCACCGCGGTCTCGTCCACGGGCCCGCCGGACGCATTCGTCGGGGTCGCCACCGGCGTCGGCACGGTCGCGGCGTCCTGCTGCGCCGTCGGGCGGCGGGTGCCTGGCGCAGAACCCGCGTCCTGCGGCCCCGGAACCGGCTTCGGTCCCGCCTCCGCCGCGGCGGCCGCCTGCTCCGCGAGCCGCCGGGCCTGCTCGGCACGCAGCAGGGCCTCCTCGGCCATGCGCTGCTTCTCCAGGCGCCGCGCCTCGGCCTCCGCGCGGAGGCGTTCCTCCTCGGCCCTGCGGCGGGCCTCCTCCTCGGCGCGTGCCTTCTCCTCCTCGAGGAGCCGCCGACGCTCCTCCTCGGCACGCCGGTGCGCCTCCTCGGCACGCTGCCGGGCCTCCTCCGCCTGCCGTTCGGCCTCGCGGCGCTGCGCCTCCTCCAGCTCGCGCCGCTTGCGCTCCTCCTCCTCGGCACGCAGCCGCGCGAGCTGCTCCTGGCGCTCGCGCTCCAGGCGCTCCTCCTCGGCCTTGCGCCGCGCCTCCTCCTCGGCCCTGCGGCGGGCCTCCTCCTCGGCCTTGCGGCGTGCCTCCTCGCGGGCCTCGATCTCGGCCTGGGACAGCGGCAGCACCTGGTCGAGCCGGTGCCGGATCACGGTGGTCACCGCCTCCGGCTCCTGGCCGGCGTCGACCACCAGGTACCGGCCGGGGTCGGCCGCCGCCAGCGTGAGGAAACCGGCCCGCACGCGCGCGTGGAACTCGGCGGGCTCCGACTCCAGCCGGTCCGGCGCCTCGGTGAACCGCTCGCGTGCGGCCTCCGGTGCCACGTCGAGCAGCACCGTCAGGTGCGGGACCAGGCCGTCGGTCGCCCAGCGGTTGATCCGGGCGATCTCGGTCGGCGACAGGTCCCGCCCCGCGCCCTGGTAGGCCACCGAGGAGTCGATGTACCGGTCGGAGATGACCACAGCGCCGCGCTCCAGGGCGGGCCGCACGACGGTGTCGACGTGCTCCGCCCGGTCGGCGGCGTACAGCAGCGCCTCCGCGCGGTGCGACAGTCCGGCGCTGGAGACGTCCAGGAGGATGGACCGCAGCCGCTTGCCGACCGGTGTCGCACCGGGCTCCCGGGTGAGCACGACCTCGTGGCCCTTGCTCCGGATCCACTCCGCGAGCGCATCGGCCTGGGTGGACTTCCCGGCGCCGTCACCGCCCTCCAGGGCGATGAAGAAACCGGACGCGGCGGGCGCCTGCTCGGGGTCGTCACCGCGCAACAGCGCGTCGCGCAGGTCCTGCCGCAGTGGCACGCCGGACCGGTCGTCGGCCTTGGCCAGCACGAGCGCGGCCACCGGCAGCAGCAGCGCGCCGACCAGCATCAGCGTGAAGGCGGCGCCGCCGTGGCCGAAGACGAACCGGCCGCTCTCCAGCCGGTGCGGGCCGATGCCCGCGGCCACCACGGGGGCGATCACCGCGCCGAGTGCCACGAAGACCCGGACCACCGCGTGCAGGTGCTCCGTCGTACGGGCCCGGCGCTGCTCCTCGGTCTCCTGGTCGAGCAGGGTGTGCCCGATGTTGGCGGCGATGCCCGCGCCGGCGCCGGCCAGCAGGGCGATCAGCAGCACGCTGGTGACGTCCGGCACCAGTCCCGCGGCCAGCAGGGCGACACCGGTGAGGGCCAGCGCCAGGGCGAGCAGACGGCGCCGGGACAGCGACGGCACCAGTCCGGGCGCGGTGCGGATGCCGACGACGACACCGCCGGTGAGCGCGCCCACCAGCAGGCCGTAGAGCACGGGGCCGCCGCCCAGGTCCTTGGCGTGCAGCACCGCCACGGCGACCGCGGCCGACACCGCGGCGGCCACGGACGCGGACGCCAGGACCAGCAGCGGCATCGCGCCGGTGCGGCCCTTGTCGGCCCCGCCGGGGCTCTTCGGGCGGCGAAGCCCCTCCAGTGGCGACCGCGCGCGGGGGGTGCGCGTCTCGGGGAGCTCCAGGAAGGTCAGCACGGACAGCGACGCGGCGAACAGTCCGGCCGCGACGTACGAGCCGAGGGCCGCCTGGTGTTCGCCGAACCAGGCGATGCCGGTGCCCAGCAGGTTGTTGAACAGGGACGCGACGACCAGGGTGACGGCCGCGAGGGGGATCGCCACGAAGCCCGTGCGCAGCGACAGGCGGCGCAGCGCGTCCATGTGGTCCGGCAGCGGCCGTATCGTCGCGCCCTCCGGGGGCGGGGCGGGCAGCAGCGCGGGGGCGGCGCTCTCCCGGCACACGGTCCAGAACCGCTCGGCGACACCGGCGAGGAACACGGTGACGAGCAGGAGTGCCAGGGCGTTGCCGGGCGTCCAGTCGATCCACAGGGGCGCCACGATCAGCAGCGCGGCGCGCAGCCCGTCCGCGCCGATCATGGTCCAGCGGCGGTCCAGCGGGCCGTCCGGCGAGGTGAGCGCGGTGACCGGCCCCAGCAGGACGGCGCCGAACAGCAGCGTCGCCAGGATGCGCACGCCGAAAACGGTCGCCACTGCGAACGCGGCACCGCGGTAGCCGCCGCCGAAGGAGCCCGCGGCGATCGCGGCCTGGAGGGCGAGGAGAACCAGGACGAGAAGGGCAAGGGTGTCGCCGACACCGCCCACGAGGTGCGCGCTCCACAGCCGTTTCAGCTGCGGCCGGCGCAGCAGGGCGCGGACGGCACGCTCGCGGGAGTCCGCGACCAGCGCGTCGTCGGGGGCCGGTTGAGGGGCCGTTGGCTGCTCGGCTCGCGTCATGCGGTCAGCCTATCGGCCCGCACCGGCAGTCCGGGGCGCCCATCCTGACATGCGCACGCCTCGACATCGAAGTGTTGCCGGGGTGTTCGCAGTCCGAACCCGTGGCGAAGATCCACGGCCGGGACGAACGCCCGCCGGGACCGGTTCCGAGATCTCATGGACCCGGTCCTTACCCCGGAAACCGGCTCTCAGTCCTCCGGCGCGTTGGAGACGGTCGCCTTCTTCGCGGCGGTCTTCTTGGCCGTCGCCGTCTTCTTCGCGGTCGTGGTCTTCTTCGCCGCGGTCTTCTTGGCGGCGGTCGCCTTCTTCGCCGGGGCCTTCTTGACGGCCGTCTTCTTGGCGGGAGCCTTCTTCGCGGTCTTCTTGACGGGTCCCTTGGCGCGCTTCTCGGCGAGCAGCTCGAAGCCGCGCTCCGGAGTGATCGTCTCGACGCTGTCGCCGGAGCGCAGGGTCGCGTTGGTCTCCCCGTCGGTGACGTACGGGCCGAAGCGGCCGTCCTTCACCACGACCGGCTTGCCGCTGACCGGGTCCTCGCCCAGCTCCTTCAGCGGCGGCTTGGCGGCCGCCCGGCCACGCTGCTTGGGCTGGGCGTAGATCGCCAGCGCCTCCTCCAGCGTGGTCGTGAAGATCTGGTCCTCGGACTGCAGCGACCGCGAGTCGGTGCCCTTCTTCAGGTACGGGCCGTAGCGGCCGTTCTGCGCGGTGATCTCCTGGCCCTCGGGGTCGGTGCCGACGACTCGCGGCAGCGACATGAGTCGCAGCGCGTCCTCGAGGGTCACCGTGTCCAGGGACATGGACTTGAACAGCGAGGCCGTGCGCGGCTTGACCGCGTTCTTGCCGGTCTTCGGGGTGCCCTCGGGAAGGATCTCCGTGACGTACGGGCCGTAGCGGCCGTCCTTGGCGACGATCGTGTGCCCGGTCGCCGGATCGGTGCCCAGCTCGAAGTCGCCGCTCGGCTTGGCGAGCAGTTCCTCCGCGAGTTCCACGGTCAGCTCGTCGGGCGCCAGGTCCTCGGGGATGTCGGCGCGCTGGTGGTTCTCGGCGTCCTTCTCCCCGCGCTCGATGTACGGGCCGTAGCGCCCGACCCGCAGCACGATGTCGTTGCCCACCGGGAACGACGACACCTCGCGTGCGTCGATCGCGCCCAGGTCGGTCACCAGCTCCTTGAGGCCGCCGAGGTGGTCCCCGTCGCCGTTGCCGGCCTCGGCCGCGCCGCCGTGGCCCGTGCCCTCGCCGAAGTAGAAGCGCTTGAGCCACGGCACGGCCTGGGCCTCACCGCGCGCGATGCGGTCGAGGTCGTCCTCCATCTTGGCCGTGAAGTCGTAGTCGACGAGCCGGCCGAAGTGCTTCTCCAGCAGGTTGACCACGGCGAAGGACAGGAAGGACGGCACGAGGGCCGTGCCCTTCTTGAACACGTAGCCGCGGTCGAGGATCGTGCCGATGATCGACGCGTACGTCGACGGGCGGCCGATCTCCCGCTCTTCCAGCTCCTTGACCAGCGACGCCTCGGTGTAGCGGGCCGGGGGCTTGGTGGCGTGCCCGTCGACCGTGATCTCCTCGGCCGTCAGCGCGTCGCCCTCGGCGACCTGCGGGAGCCGCCGCTCACGGTCGTCCAGCTCCGCGTTCGGGTCGTCGGCGCCCTCGACGTACGCCTTGAGGAAGCCGTGGAAGGTGATCGTCTTGCCGGACGCGCTGAACTCGACGTCCCGCCCGTCGGCCGCCGTGCCGCCGATCTTGACGGTGACGGAATTGCCGGTGGCGTCCTTCATCTGGGAGGCGACGGTCCGCTTCCAGATCAGCTCGTAGAGCCTGAACTGGTCGCCGGTCAGCCCCGTCTCCGCGGGCGTGCGGAAGCGGTCGCCCGAGGGGCGGATCGCCTCGTGCGCCTCCTGGGCGTTCTTGACCTTGCCCGCGTAGGTGCGCGGCTGCGGGGGCAGGTAGTCGGCGCCGTACAGCTGCGTGACCTGGGCGCGGGCGGCGGCGATCGCCGTCTCGCTCAGGGTCGTCGAGTCCGTACGCATGTAGGTGATGTAGCCGTTCTCGTACAGCTTCTGCGCGATCTGCATGGTGGCCTTCGCGCCGAAGCCGAGCTTGCGGCTCGCCTCCTGCTGGAGCGTCGTCGTACGGAACGGGGCGTACGGCGAGCGGCGGTACGGCTTGGACTCGACGGAGCGCACGGCGAACCGCGTGCTCTCCAGGGCGGCGGCCAGGGCGCGGGCGCTCGCCTCGTCGAGGTGGAGGGTGTTCGCGCTCTTGAGCTGTCCCAGGGAGTCGAAGTCGCGGCCCTGCGCGACCCGCCGGCCGTCGACGGTCTGGAGGCGTGCGACCAGCGACGACGGGTCCGACGCGTCCCCCGCGCCGGCGACGACGGGCGTGGCCGAGAAGGTGCCCGTCAGGTCCCAGTACTCGGCGGAACGAAACGCCATGCGCTCACGTTCCCGCTCCACCACGAGCCGGGTGGCGACGGACTGCACACGGCCGGCGGACAGCCGGGGCATGACCTTCTTCCACAGGACCGGCGAGACCTCGTAGCCGTAGAGGCGGTCGAGGATGCGGCGGGTCTCCTGGGCGTCGACCAGCTTCTGGTTGAGCTGGCGCGGGTTGGCGACGGCCTCGCGGATCGCGTCCTTGGTGATCTCGTGGAAGACCATCCGCTTGACCGGGATCTTCGGCTTGAGGACTTCCTGAAGGTGCCACGCGATGGCCTCGCCCTCGCGGTCCTCATCGGTCGCGAGGAAGAGCTCGTCGGACTCCTTCAGCAGGTCCTTGAGCTTCTTGACCTGGGCCCTCTTGTCCGCGTTGACCACATAGATGGGCTGGAAGTCGTGTTCGACGTCCACACCGAGGCGGCGGACCTCGCCGGTGTACTTCTCGGGGACCTCGGCGGCGCCGTTGGGAAGGTCGCGAATGTGTCCGACGCTCGCCTCGACGGTGTAGCCAGGGCCGAGATAGCTCTTGATCGTCTTCGCCTTGGCAGGCGACTCGACGATGACGAGTCGGCGGCCGCCCTTTGCGGTCTCGCTGGTCGGGGACAACTTCGCTCTTCTCTCCGGTCGACGCTGGGGCCTCCCCAGGCGGTCTTCCCGGGGTCGGGACTGCATTCGTGGCTCGTTCCGCCGTGGGGCGCTCCAGCCGGTGCCTCGGCCGCGACCGTGCTCAGCCCTTCGGACCTCCGCTCGCTCGCGCCCTCGCCACCGGCGCACCCCTTCGGCTCACTCGCCTGACGCTGCGGAGTGTGACGGTACATCCCGCCCCCGTGTCAAACGGGAAAAGCCCGCAACGGCCACTCGAACGGTAACCCGACTACCACTATTCCTGCCGCCCGGAGTGTCCGGAGCCCGCCCGGCCATGCGGAGCGCGATCTCCCGGTTACCCGGACCGACGGCCCGCCCCGCTCCTCAGAGGCGGGTGAAGCACCATGCGCCGAGAGCCAGGAAGATCACCGCGACCATGCCGGCGAGGGTGATCGATGCGACGGGGTTCACACCCTCGGCGACGGGCATGCGCTGCCGCACCCGGCTGGCGGTCCAAGTCAGCAGACCGGTCCCGAACAGGCAGAACACCGTCCCCGTGAAGATCGCCGGCCCGCTCTCCATGCTCTCCAGCGCTCCTCTTCTCCCGTCCCGTGTGCCCAGCCGGGAGGAGGCTGCCACGCGCGGGCGGCGCGCAGGCGAACCGGAGGTGAACGCGGGACCGAGGAACCGGCGCCGGGGCGGACGCCGGCCCTCCGGGAGAGCGGAGGCACGGCTTCGACGACCGTAGATCGACGCGAATTTATTGTCGCGTCTCACACGGACCGGGGCTCGAGTCCCACGACCGCGCGCCCCGAGCCCAACGGTCGGCGACCGGGGCCCGACGTCCGGAGCACGGCGACCGGGGCACGGCGACCGGAGCCCGACGACTGCAGCACGGCGACCGGGGCACGGCGACCGAAGCCCGACGACTGCAGCACGGCGACCGGGGCACGGCGACCGAAGCCCGACGACTGCAGCACGGCGACCGGGGCACGGGGCCATCGGTCGGCGCGTGGGCCGCAGGCCGGCCACGCGCCCGCCCGCCGGGTCGATGGCGCCCCGGACCCGCCTCACCGCCATCGGTACGGCACCCCGGTCGCTCCGCGCGACGGCCCGCCCCGGTCCACCGGGCACACACGCGCGGTGCGGCCCGAGCCCTCGTGGTCCGCGCTGCGGGCCGTGCCGCGCACCCAGCGCGCCGGGCCGCCCGGAAGCCGCCCGGCCCCGCCCGTGGTGCGTCGGCCCTGAGACTCGGCCCTCAGCACGGCCTGCGGCACCCTCGGCCCTCGGCTCCCGGCTCCCGGCTCCCGGCCCTCAGCCCACCGGCTCCAGGAACCCCTGTTCCACCAGCAGCCGGATCTGCGCCGGTGTGCGGTCGCGGAGGAGGACCGGGTCCTCGCCGAGGAGCTGGGCGATGGCGTCCAGGATGCGGCCCGCGGTCATCGTGCCGTCGCACACGCCCGCGAAACCCGCGGCCACGGTGTCCACCTTGGTGGCCCGGCGCATGCCCCGGTTCTGCCGCAGCAGCACGTGTTCCGGATCCTCCGCGCCGGGCAGCCCGACCTGCTCCTGCACCACCTCCTCGGCCAGCCGGAAGCGCGCCTCGAGCAGCGCCGCGTCGTCGTGCCCGCGCAGGTAGTCGAGCCGGGCGAAGTGCGCCCGCACGGCCTCCCCGAGGGGCTGCTCAACCGGATGCGGCCACTCCTCCGCGGTGACGGAGGGCACGGCGGAACCCGACCGGCGCAGGGTGATCCAACCGAAGCCCACGGCACGCACCTTGCGCACCTCGAACTCCTCCAGCCACGCGTCGTACCGCGCCTGGTACTCGGCCGGGTCAGCGCGGTGGTCCCCCGCGTCCCGCAGCCACAGCTCGGCGTACTGGGTGACGTCCTGCACCTCGCGCTGCACGATCCACGCGTCGCAGCCGCGGGGCACCCACGACCTGAGCCTGTCCTGCCAGTCCTCCCCCTCCACGTGCTGCCAGTTGGCGAGGAACTGCGCGAACCCGCCCTCGTTCAACCGGTCACCCGCATCCTGAACGAGCGTGCGGCACAGATCGTCCCCGCCCATCCCGCCGTCGCGGTAGGTGAGCCGCGCGCCCGGAGAGATCACGAACGGCGGATTCGACACGATCAGGTCGTACCTCTCGTCCTCACGCACCGGCGTGAACAACGAGCCCTCGCGCAGATCGGCGGCGGGCACGCCGGAGAGGGCGAGGGTGAGCGAGGTGATGTGCAGGGCGCGCGGGTTGACGTCGGTCGCCGTCACACGCGTGGCGTGCCGGGCTGCGTGCAGCGCCTGGATGCCGGATCCGGTGCCGACGTCGAGGGCGGAGGCGACGGGCGTACGGACGGTGATCCCGGCGAGGGTCGTGGAGGCGCCGCCGACGCCCAGGACGACGCCCTCGTCGCGGCTGCCGATCCCCCCGGCGCCGCCGACCGCGCACCCCAGGTCCGACACGACGAACCAGTCCTCGCCGCCGGGCCCGCCGTACGGCCGTACGTCCACGGTGGCGACGAGCTCGTCCGCGCCGGCCCGTGCCAGCCAGCCGCTCTCCAGGCAGGCGTCGACGGGCAGTACGCCCGCCACGCCCGCGTGCGGCACCGGCTGCTGCAAGAGGAACAGCCGCACGAGCAGTTCCAGCGGCGTGTCGCCGCGCGTGGCCCGCAGCGCGGGCACGGTCTCGCTGCGGGCCAGCGCCGCGTACGCGGGGGCGCCGAGCAGTTCGAGCAGACCGTCGGCGGTGAAGGAGGCTCCGAGGAGCGCGTCCCGCAGACGGGCGGCGACGTCGGGGCGGTCGGAGGAGGGCAGGGGCGGCAGGCTGGCAGTACTCACGCCCCCATTGTGGCCGCCCCCACCGGTCCCCGCTCCGCGCCGTCGCCCCCTTCGGCTCCCGGCGTACGCGGCGTCACCACTTCCGGCCACACGCGTCGTGCCGCAGCGCTTCGCACCACGCGCGTACCTGCCGCCGCGGTCGCGCCTAGGGCGACACGATGCCGCCGTCACCGCCGGGAGGAACTCCCCCGTCGCGTCAGCTCTTCGGCGCCGTCGCCGACGCCGTGGCGGACTTGCAGCTGGGCTGGCGGGACATCGCCGCGCCGACCTCGCCCTCCTCCAGGGTCCGCAGGGCGTCGCTGCCGCTCTTGCTCAGCTTCTCCAGCTCGGTGGCGATGTCCTTCAAGCCGTCGGCGAACTTCGCCTGGTCCTTGGTGTCGAGACCGTCGACCTGCGTCTTCAGGGAGGCGTACGACGAGGAGATGCCGTTGAGCTCCTTCACCGCGTCCGTCTTCTTCTTCTCGCCGTTGTCGACGTCCGGCGCCCCGGCCTTGTTCACGGCGGCGCCGATCGCCTTGTACGCGTCGGACATGTCCTGGAAGGCCTTGGAGTCGGTCTTCTGGACCTCCTCCGGCGTGCTGTTGTCCGAGGTCTCCTTCTGGATCGCGGCGTTGGCGGCCTCGATCTTCCGGGCCTGCGGCTGCACCGCGTCACAGACCTCCTTCGCCCAGGAGTCCAGCTGGTCGTTGCCGTCGTCGCCGCCGCATCCGGTCAGCGCCAGTACCAGTACCGCACCGCCGGACAGTGCGGCCGCGAGCTTCTTGTTCACCGGATTGGTCCCTTCACATGGCTCTCGGCCCCGGAACATACACGCCGGACGGACTACAGCCACCCGTCGGACGTCCGTTTAATACCGTCTTGTAACCATTTGCACCAAGAGAGAGAAGGCTCACGGCATGGCGCGCACGCGACGGAGCGGGCGGCCGCCGCGTCAAAGCGCGCCGTCCGCCCGCACCTTGGGCCGGGGCTCACACCCCTCGCTACGAAACCACCGCCGGATCGGCCGACTTGGGCTCCGGTTCGGAGTTGCCCTCGTCCCCCACGGCGATTCCGCGCCGCTTGGACACGTACACCGCGCCGACGATCACCACGAGCGCGAGAACCGCGATCAGCACCCGCATCCCGACGCTCTTGTCCGCCCCGTAGGAGAATTTGATGACAGCGGGCGCGATCAGCAGCGCCACCAGGTTCATCACCTTCAGCAGCGGGTTGATCGCGGGGCCGGCGGTGTCCTTGAACGGGTCGCCGACGGTGTCGCCGATGACGGTGGCCGCATGGGCCTCGCTGCCCTTGCCGCCGTGGTGGCCGTCCTCGACGAGTTTCTTCGCGTTGTCCCACGCGCCACCGGAGTTGGCGAGGTACACCGCCATCAGGGTGCCCGCGCCGATCGCGCCCGCGAGGAAGGCGCCGAGGGCCCCGACGCCGAGCGTGAACCCGATGAAGATGGGCGACATGACGGCGAGCAGTCCGGGGGTGGCGAGCTCGCGCAGGGCGTCCTTGGTGCAGATGTCGACGACCTTGCCGTACTCCGGTTTCTCCGTGTAGTCCATGATCCCGGGCTTCTCACGGAACTGCCGCCGCACCTCGAAGACCACCGAACCCGCCGACCTCGACACCGCGTTGATCGCCAGCCCGGAGAAGAGGAAGACGACGGCCGCGCCCGCGATGAGACCGACGAGGTTGTTCGGCTGCGAGATGTCCATCATCAGACTCAGCGGCGCACCCTCACCGCTGAGTTTCTCGCCCACGTCCCGGGCGCCGGTGGTGATGGCGTCCCGGTACGACCCGAACAGCGCCGACGCTGCGAGCACCGCCGTGGCGATCGCGATGCCCTTGGTGATGGCCTTGGTGGTGTTGCCCACCGCGTCCAGGTTGGTGAGCACCTGGGCGCCCGCGCCCTCGACGTCGCCGGACATCTCGGCGATGCCCTGCGCGTTGTCGGAGACCGGCCCGAAGGTGTCCATCGCGACGATCACACCGACGGTGGTGAGCAGACCGGTGCCGGCCAGCGCCACCGCGAACAGCGCCAGCATGATCGACGTGCCGCCGAGCAGGAACGCCCCGTAGACGCCGAGCCCGATCAACAGGGCGGTGTAGACGGCCGATTCCAGACCGACGGAGATACCGGCCAGTACGACGGTGGCGGGGCCGGTCAGCGAGGTCTTGCCGATGTCCCGCACGGGACGCCGGGTGGTCTCGGTGAAGTACCCGGTGAGCTGCTGGATCAGGGCGGCGAGCACGATGCCGATGGCCACCGCGACCAGCGCGAGGATCCGCGGATCGCCGTCCTTTCCCTGGACGGCGGCGTCGGTGACGCCGTCCAGGTCGGCGTACGACGACGGCAGGTAGACGAACACCGCGATCGCGACCAGGACGAGCGAGATCACCGCGGAGATGAAGAAGCCGCGGTTGATCGCGCTCATGCCGCTGCGGTCGGCACGCCTGGGCGCCACCGCGAAGATGCCGATCATCGCGGTGAGGACGCCGATCGCCGGCACCAGGAGCGGGAAGGCGAGCCCCGCGTCGCCGAACGCCGCCGAACCGAGGATCAGCGCGGCCACCAGGGTGACGGCGTACGACTCGAAGAGGTCGGCCGCCATGCCCGCGCAGTCGCCGACGTTGTCGCCCACGTTGTCGGCGATGGTCGCGGCATTGCGCGGATCGTCCTCCGGGATGCCCTGTTCGACCTTGCCGACCAGGTCGGCGCCGACGTCGGCGGCCTTGGTGAAGATGCCGCCGCCGACTCGCATGAACATCGCGATCAGCGCGGCCCCGAGGCCGAACCCCTCCAGCACCTTGGGCGCGTCGGCCGCGTACACCAGCACCACGCAGGAGGCGCCCAGCAGGCCGAGCCCCACCGTGAACATGCCGACGACGCCACCCGTACGGAAAGCGATCTTCATCGCTTTGTGGGAGACGGCGGTGAGATCCCTTTCCGGCTCGCCCCGCGCCGGAGTCGCCTCACGGGCCGCCGCGGCGACCCGCACATTGCTGCGCACCGCGAGCCACATGCCGATATAGCCGGTGGCCGCCGAGAACGCCGCTCCGATCAAGAAGAACACCGATCGTCCGGCACGCTGATTCCAGTCGTCCGCGGGCAGCAGCATGAGCAGGAAGAACACCGCCACGGCGAATACGCCGAGGGTGCGCAGCTGACGGGCCAGATAGGCGTTCGCACCCTCCTGGACCGCGGCCGCGATCTTCTTCATGCTGTCGGTGCCCTCGCCGGCCGCGAGTACCTGGCGCACCAGGACCGCCGCGACCACCAGAGCCGCCAGCGCCACGACCCCGATGACCACCACGAGCAGGCGGTTGTCATCGGTCAGCACGGCGGCCGCGAGGGATGTGGGTCGGCCCGACTCGTATGAGATGGAAAGCCCCGCCATTCGTCCTCCTTGACGCTTGGGCTGAGCTCAAGATGTGGACGGGATTGTAGGTACCGGAACCTGATCAAAACAGAGCGCGTTAAATGTAAATGGCCAATGCGCACTCTTGCCGTAATGATCGCCGGGCGGCCAGAACCCGAAAATCGGCAGTGGTCGGTAATGCCTTTGACGCATTCACGTGATCGCTTTTCCTCGAGCAGGCCGATCGTGAAGGAATTCACGCGATCAACCGCACGAGACCACTGTAAGCGCGGGCACCGGCACCCGCACATGCCGAAGGGCCCCACGGGTGGGGCCCTTCGGCATGACGGTCGCTGTTCGGTTCGGCGTCTGACGGGGTCAGGGCAGGAGGGTGGCCGGCGGCGTGGTGGGCCACCTCATGCGGATCAGTCCGCCGTGCTCCCCGGCGCTGACCTCCACGTCGTCGACGAGGCCGCTGATGACCGCGAGGCCCATCTCGTCCTCCTCGGTCTCCTCGACGTCACCGGACGCGTCGCCGGATGTCCCCGCACCGGGGGGCGCATGACGGGCCTCGTCGCCGACCTCGATGGAGAACTGCTTCTCCTCCTCGATCAGCAGCACCTTCACGGGTGCCGAGATGCCGCCGTTCTGGTGCAGTCCGACGGCCCGTGTGCACGCCTCGCCGACGGCGAGCCTGACCTCGTCGAGGACGGCCTCGTCCACTCCGGCCCTGCGCGCCACCGCTGCCGCCACCAGGCGGGCGGTCCTGACATGCTCGGGCAGCGCGCTGAAGCGGAGCTCAACAGTGGCCATGCATCCCCCTCGCAACTTCGGGCGTGCCGTGAAGAGGCCGGGCTGCCGAACCGCCCGGTCCCTCCTCGTGCTTCACTCCTGCCGCCCGGGCGCGCCGGCCCGGGCCTGTGGTCAGTCGGTGGCCGCCACCGCTTCCTCGACCGAGGTGTGAATCGGGAACACCTTGGTGAGACCGGTGATGCGGAAGATCTTCAGAATGCGCTCCTGGTTGCAGACCAGGCGCAGCGAGCCCTCATGGGCCCGGACACGCTTCAGGCCGCCGACCAGCACGCCGAGACCGGTGGAGTCGAGGAAGTCCACGCCTTCCATGTCGACGACAAGGTGGAAACTGCCGTCGTTCACCAGCTCGACCAGCTGCTCGCGCAGCTTGGGCGCGGTATATACGTCGATTTCGCCACCGACCCTGACGATCGTGCGATCGCCCATGGTCTCGGTCGACAGGGACAGGTCCACGGATCCTCCAGCACCTTGCTATCGAGCGGTCGCCCTTGGGGCATCTCGGCTCAGCCCCCGGGACGGTTCGCCAGCCGCGATGGCATTCAATCACTTACCGGCAGGCGTGCACGACGCCTTGGCCCCATTGTCCGTCACGCCAGTGACACACTCGGTGCCGATGGCCAAGAATCACCGATCCGAACGACCCCCGGCGGACACCGCTTCCAGACCCGCGCCGGGCGCGGTCCTGGACCGGCTCGCCTCCGGACCGAGCCGGGCTTCGCGCATTACTCATACGGAGCACTTGCCCCCGCGCGCGGGTCGCCATGCCGTCTGGCCGCACCGGATCCGCGCGGAGGTGATCGCCGCCGCGCGGGCGGCGGGCATCGAGCATCCCTGGGCCCACCAGGCACGGGCCGCCGAGCACGCCCTGGACGGCGAGTCGGTGGTGGTCGCCACCGGCACGGCCTCCGGCAAGTCCCTGGCCTACCTGATGCCGGTCCTGTCCACACTCCTGGACGGCGCCGAGGCCCCGAACGGACGCGGCGCCACGGCCCTCTACCTGGCCCCCACGAAGGCCCTGGCCGCGGACCAGTGCCGATCGGTGAAGGAACTTTCACATCCACTGGGCCATTCGGTGCGCGCGGCGGTCTACGACGGCGACACGCCCTTCGAGGAACGCGAGTGGATCCGCCAGTACGGCAACTACGTCCTGACCAACCCGGACATGCTGCACCGGGGCATTCTCCCCTCCCATCCCCGCTGGTCCTCCTTCCTGAAGTCGCTGAAGTACGTCGTCGTCGACGAGTGCCACACCTACCGGGGCGTCTTCGGTTCGCACGTCGCCCAGGTGCTGCGCCGGCTGCGCCGCCTGTGCGCCCGCTACGGCGCCTCTCCCGTGTTCCTGCTGGCCTCCGCGACCGCGGCCGAGCCCGCAGTCGCCGCCGGCCGGCTCACCGGCCTGCCCGTGGTGCAGGTCGACGACGACGCCTCACCCCGTGGTGAACTGGTGTTCGCCCTCTGGGAGCCCCCGCTGACCGAGCTGCACGGTGAGCGGGGCGCTCCGGTCCGCCGTACCGCCACCGCCGAGGCCGCCGATCTGCTCACCGACCTCACGGTGCAGGGCATCCGCTCGGTCACCTTCGTGCGCTCCCGGCGCGGCGCCGAGCTGATCTCGGTCATCGCCCAGGAACGCCTCGCCGAGGTCGACCGCTCACTGGCCCGGCGTGTCGCCGCGTACCGGGGCGGCTACCTCCCCGAGGAGCGCCGCGCACTCGAACGTGCCCTGCACTCCGGCGAACTGCTCGGCCTCGCCGCGACGAACGCCCTCGAACTCGGTGTGGACGTCTCCGGCCTGGACGCCGTGGTGATCGCCGGATATCCGGGCACCCGCGCGTCCCTGTGGCAGCAGGCGGGCCGCGCCGGGCGGTCGGGGGAGGGCGCCCTCGCCGTCCTGGTCGCCCGCGACGATCCCCTGGACACCTTCCTCGTCCACCACCCCGAGGCCCTGTTCGACCGGCCCGTGGAGTCCACCGTCCTGGACCCCGACAACCCGTACGTGCTCGCCCCGCACCTGTGCGCGGCGGCCGAGGAACTGCCCCTGACCGATGAGGACCTGGACCTGTTCGGCCCGGCCGCCGAGGAGCTGCTCCCGCAGTTGGAGGCGGCGAAGCTGCTCCGCCGCCGCACGCGGGCCTGGCACTGGACCCGCCGGGAACGGGCCGCCGACCTCGCCGACATCCGCGGGCAGGGCGGCCGGCCGGTCCAGGTCGTCGAGGCCGGCACGGGCAGGCTGCTGGGCACGGTCGACGCGGGTGCCGCGCACGCGAGCGTCCACGAGGGCGCGGTCCATCTGCACCAGGGGCTCACCTACCTGGTCCGCTCCCTGGACCTGGAGGACTCCGTCGCCCTGGTCGAGTGGGCCGACCCGCCCTACACGACGGTCGCCCGCGACACCACGTCGATCTCCGTGCTGGAGACGGACACCGAGATCCCGTGGGGGGACGGCCGCCTGTGCTACGGCTCCGTCGAGGTGACCAACCAGGTCGTCTCCTTCCTGCGCCGACGGGTCATGACCGGCGAAGTCCTGGGCGAGACGAAGCTCGACCTCCCTCCTCGTACGCTGCGCACCCGCGCGGTGTGGTGGACGGTCACCGAGGATCAGCTGGACCGTGCCCGGATCAACCCGGAGATCCTCGGCGGCGCCCTGCACGCCGCCGAGCACGCGTCGATCGGCATGCTGCCGCTCTTCGCGACCTGTGACCGCTGGGACATCGGCGGCGTGTCCGTCCCGCTCCACCCCGACACCCTCCTGCCCACTGTCTTCGTCTACGACGGTCACCCGGGCGGCGCGGGCTTCGCGGAGCGCGCCTTCCACACCGCCCATGCCTGGCTGACGGCCACCCGCCAGGCCATCGCCTCCTGCGAGTGCGACGCCGGCTGCCCCTCCTGCATCCAGTCCCCCAAGTGCGGCAACGGCAACGACCCACTGCACAAGCGGGGGGCGGTACGCCTGCTCACGGTGCTCCTGGAGGGAGCGCCGGCGCCGAGGACGGCAGAGCAGGAAGCCCGGACCGGCGACCGCTCGGAGGAGGGTGCGCATCGGGCAGCGGGGGGCGAGACACGCCCTGCGGCCGGGGACGCGACAAGTCCGGATGAGGCCGCCACCGATCCTGGGCGGGAGGGCACGCGACATCCTGGGGCAGGGGGCGGGGCTCGCCCCGGCGCTGGGTGAGCCCCGCCCTGGAGCTGCGAGCCCCACCCTGGGACCGGTGAGCCCCACCCTGGGACCGGTGAGTCTCACCCTGGGACCGGTGAGTCTCACCCTGGGACCGGTGAGTCTCACCCTGGGGCCGGGGGGCGAGGCTCATCCCGGGGCGGGGGCACCGCCGGACCGGCTGGACCCGCCCGTGCCCTGATCTCCGCCGTGAACGGGCCCCGTCCCGACGCCACCGTCACGTCCGAGACCTCACCGTCGATCGCGCACCGGACGAGCCTCGCACCCTGCGCCCGGACCACCCGGTGCGCCCGGGCACAGGCCCCCGCGCGGCCTTCGGACCAGCGGTCGGCCGCCGCGAGCGCCGCGAGATCCGCGCCCCCGGCGGCACGATGCCGGACCACGACGGCCTGGCCCAGGGCGAGGACCGCACCGAACACGACGCACAGCACGGCGATCGCCCCGACGCTCCAGACCGCCGCGGAACCGCGGTCGGAGCCCCGACCGGAGCACCGGCCAAGGGGTCGGTCAGGCGACCGGCCAGGCCGTCGGCCGGAGCGCCGGTCAGGCCACCGGTCGGAACGCCGGTCAGGCCACCGGTCGGAACACCGATCAAGGCGCCGGTCGGCGCCCCGACCAGGTCGGCCACCCACGGGCCGCCGACCCTTGAACCGGCTCGGCATGGCGGCCCATCCCGCTTCCGATCCCGCTCCCGGCTCTGTGCCCCTCCCGCCCCCTCCCCCGCCGTCTCCTTGCACGCCCCCTCCCCGGCCGTCACCTCTCATGTCCCCTCCACCGCCGCCCCCTCCACCGCCGCCACGGCCTCCTCCCGGACATCGAACGGCAACCCGCGCAGCACCGGGGGCCTGGCCACGACGGTCACCCGGACCTGCTCCGCCTCCCGGCTCACCGTGACCCGCGCGCCGGGCGGCGCCGCCTCACGGGCCACCCCGACGACGGCGTCGGTCGGATCCTGGCGGGCAGCAGCCCGCGCGCCCGTGCGGGCGGCGTCCACGCACTGGATCTGCGCCGCGATCACCAGCAGCCCCCACACCAGCGCGGTCGCGAACATCACCAGCACGGGCAGCACCACGGCCGACTCCGCCGTCACGAAGCCCTGGTCGGCGCGCCGCTCACATCCGGCCATCGAGCGCCTGCTTGACGATGTTCTGCAGCGCCGCGCTCACCGGCCCGCTCGTGACCACCTTGTAGAGCACGACGGCGAACGCCACCGCCGCCACGATTCCCATCGCGTACTCCGAGGTCACCATTCCCGCGTCCCTGCGCGCCGCGCGCGCCCTGCACACCAGGGCACGCAGCCGTGCCCGTACCGCCTGATACATCTCGACCCCCGTAAGGAATGTCCTGTCGAACCACTGAATGTCCTGTCGCTGCCTGCGGGCCCGCTCGCTGCCCGCTGGCCCTCTCACCGCCCGCCGGCCGGCTCACGCCGCCGGCCCGGTCCCTCACGTCATCCACCACCCCCTCCCAGCACGCCGCCCGCCAGTCCGATCACCACGGGCAGCACACCGACCGCGATGAAGGCGGGCAGGAAGCACAGGCCCACCGGGGCCGTGACCATGACGGCCGCGCGCCGGGCCCGGGCCGTCGCGGCACGGGTCCAGTCGGCGCGGGCGTCGGCGGCGAGCCGGGCGACCGGGGCGGCCATGGGAAGCCCGGACACGTCCGCCCGTTCCAGCAGCCGGGCCAAGCGATCGGCGCCCGGTACGGAGGCCAGCCGCCGCCAGGCGTCCCCCGGTTCACCCCCGAGCCGCACCTCCGCGGAGCCCCGCACCAGCGCGTCCCCGATCGGCCCGCCCAGGGCCTCGCCCACCGCATGCGCGGCCGGTACCGGACCGGCGCCCGCAGCGATGCAGGCGGCCAGCAGATCGGCGGCGAGCGGAAGCCGGCGTGCCGCAGCGGCCGCCTCGCGTTCCCGCGCCGGCGCGCCGGACGCCGTCCGGCGCAGTCGCCACCGCCACAGCCCGACCGCCGCGGCCAGTCCGACGGCCACGCCGGCGATTCCACCGACCAGGGCCCAGCCCGCACCGGCCACACCCACCTGGGGCAGCCACCCCCGCGCACGACGCAGTGCCGTGCAGCGCGGAACCGGGGCCGTCGGCTCCAGTCCCAGTACGCCCGCCAGCCTCCGCCGCGTCCTCCGCAGGTGCCGCGCCTGGTCCAGCCAACGCACCGGCCACCCCAGCGCCAGCGCCGTCGCCACGGCCACCCCCAGCCTGTGGACGATCTCCCCGCTCATGCCGCCGCCTCCTCGGCTCCCCGCACGATCCGGATCACCCACCACAGTCCCAGCCCCTCCAGCACCCCGCCGGCCGCCAGACAGCCCAGCCCCGACGGGGTGTGCAGCAGGATGCGGAGCGGGTCGGCGCCGAGCGCCGTACCGAGACCGAGGCCGAGGACCGGCAGCCCGGCGAGCATCAGCGCCGTGGCGCGGGCGCCCGCCAACTGGGCACGCAGGTCGGCACGCTGGTCCCGTTCGGCACGCAACGCCCCTTCCAGCCGGTCGAGTCCGGCGGCGAGCCCCGCGCCCTGATCGACGGCGACCCGCCAGCACACGGCGAGTCCCCGGAGCCCCTCGGCACCCGGCTGCCGTGCCGCCGCCTCCAACGCGCCGGGGACGTCCCCGCCGAACCGCGCCGCCGCCAGCACCGCCGCATGGGCGTCGCCCAGCCCGCCGGAGTCCCGCGCGGCCGGCAGCAACGCCTCCCCCGGCTGCCGTCCGGCGCGCACCTCCCCGGCGAGTGCCGCGCACAGCGCGATCACCGCGTCTCCTCGGCCCTCACACGCCCGGCGCTCCCGTGCGGCCACCCGGACCCGTCGCAGCAGCGGCACCCCGGCCGCCCCCGCGACGACCGGCAGCACCGACGAACCCAGTAACGCCAACACCGCTCCGACGGCCGCCGACCACCACTCGGGCCGCAACCGTCCGCGGATCCGGTCCCACGCGGGCATCAGCGGTGGCCGGTCCGGTGGCCCGCTGCCGACCACCGGCCCATCGGCCAGCAGCAGCCGCGCCCGTTTGGCGGGTCCCGATCGCCTGGCACCCATCAGCCACGCCGCGGTCCCCAGACACACGAGGGCCACTCCCGTCGACGTCTCCGCCGGCCCGTTCACGCCTCACACACCTCTCGTAGAGCACCGTCACAGCTCGACCCCCTCGGTCCCGCCATCGCGGCCCGGCCCGCCCGTACCCCGTCGTCCCTGCCGGGTCCCTCGCGCGGTTCTCCGTCGCACCCCGCCTTCCGAAGCAGCCGCCGCAGCCGCTCCCACCCCTGCTCACGGGCGAAGGCCCCCGTTTCCCACCGCAGGGCCGGCACCGTCCGCACCAGGCCCGATCCGTCCCGCTCCAGCACGTGCACCTCCGCGATCCGCCGCCGCCCGGACCGGTCGCGCGCCAGGTGCAGGACCACCGACAGGGCAGCCGCCAGCTGGCTGTGCAGCGCCGTCCGGTCGAGCCCGGCCGCCGTGCCGAGGGCCTCCAGCCGGGCGGGCACGTCCGCCGCCGCGTTGGCGTGAACAGTGCCGCAGCCGCCCTCGTGTCCCGTGTTCAGGGCCGCCAGCAGATGGACCACCTCGGGGCCACGCACCTCGCCCACGACCAGCCGGTCCGGTCGCATCCGCAGCGCCTGGCGCACCAGGTCCTCGAGGGTGACCAGGCCCGCGCCCTCCTGATTCGCGGGCCTCGTCTCCAGACGCACGACGTGCGGGTGATCGGGCCGCAGCTCCGCCGAGTCCTCGGCCAGGACGATCCGCTCGTCCGGTCCGACCGACCCCAGCAGCGCGCTCAGCAGCGTCGTCTTGCCGCTGCCGGTGCCGCCGCTGACGAGGAAGGACAGCCGTGCCTGCATCAGCGCCCGCAGGACCCGGTCCCCGCCCGGCGGCACCGTGCCCGCGGCCACCAGCTCGCCGAGGGTGAAGGCGCGGGGCCGTACGACCCGGAGCGACAGGCAGGTGCAGCCGATCGCTACCGGGGGCAGCACCGCGTGCAGCCGGGTCCCGTCGGGCAGCCGCGCGTCGGCCCAGGGACGGGCGTCGTCCAGGCGGCGGCCGGCCACCGCGGCGAGCCGCTGCGCGAGGCGCCGTACGGCGGCCGCGTCGGGAAAGCGGACGTCGGTCAGCTCCAGTCCCCCGCCCCGGTCCACCCACACCCGGTCCGGTGCCGAGACCAGCACGTCGGTGACCGACGGGTCGGTGAGAAGCGGTTCCAGCGGTCCGCTGCCGATCAGTTCGGACCGCAACTGCTCGGCGGCTCCCAGGACCTCGGCGTCCCCGAGCACCCGCCCCTGCTCCCGCAGGGCCTGCGCCACCCGCGCGGGCGTCGGTTCGGCCCCGCTCTCCGCCAGCCACCGCCGCACTCCGTCCAGCAGTCCGGCGGGCATTCCGGATCCGCTCACCGGTGTGTTCCTCATGCCGCCCTCGCCTCGAGCAGGGCCCGCTCCCAGAACTCCTTGCAGAAGCGGGCCAGCGGGCCCCGGGCCGCCGCGCCGGGCGGCCGGCCCGTCCCGTGCGGAGACAGCAGGCCGGACTCCACGGGCACTTCACCGGCCAGGGGCAGTCCGAGCAGCCGGGCCACCTCACGGTCGTCGAGTCCGGGCGCGTGGGGTCCGCGGACCGCCACCCGCAGATCGCCCAGGACCATGCCCACGGCGGAGGCGACACGCCCCGCCGCCGCGATGGCGCGCAGCTCGGCGGGGACCACGAGGAGTCCGAGATCGAGCTGGGTGAGGACCTCCGCGACCCCGTCGTCGACCCGGCGCGGCAGGTCGACGACGACCGTCCCGCCCCGGCGCCGGGCTGCGGCCAGCACTGCCCGTACGGCCTGGGGCGGTACGGCGACGCAGTCACCGCGGTCCCAGCTGAGCACCCGCAAGGAGTGCAGTTCCGGCAGCGACTCCTCCAGGGCACCGCCACCGACTCGCCCCCGGGAGGCGGCGAACGCCGGCCAGCGCAGCCCCTCCGCCGTCTCACCGCCCAGCACCACGTCGAGTCCGCCGCCCAGTGGATCCGCGTCCACGAGGAGGGTGCGCAGCCCCTCCCGCGCGGAGGTGACGGCCAGCGCGCACGCGAGCGTGGACGCTCCGGCCCCGCCCCGGCCGCCGATGACACCGACGGTCAGGGCGGGCCTGCCGACGCCTTCCGCCACGTCGGCGATGCGGTCGACGAGCCACTGCTCGCCGTCGGGGAGCATCAGCACATGGTCGGCGCCGATCTCGACGGCCCGCCGCCAGACCCCGGGGTCGTCCTGGTCGCGCCCGACCAGAACCACCCCTCGTCTGCGCGCGGCGCCGCGCACCCGCCGCGCGGCGTCGTCGCCGACGAGGACGAGCGGTGCTGACTCCCAGCTGCCCCTGCGCTCCGGCATCCCGTGGTGGACCTCGGGCGTTGCGCCGGCCGCCGCGCACAGGCGCAGCAGGTCGTCGAGCAGGCCCGCGTCCTCCGTGACGATCAGTGGCGAGCCCGTGCGGCCTCCTCCCGCGGCGGGCGGCGGGTCGTGTGTGACGGTTCCGGCCATTTCATCCCCTTTTGCTGCTTCTCTCGCGCGGCCCCTGCGGTCCCGCGAATCCCAAACGTGTGAAGAACCGGCAAGCAGCCCTCTTGTGGACGGGCGTCGAAAACCAGCCATACGCGACCCGGCAAACGGAACCGGCCCGGAACTCGCGGCGAGCGGGACGCGCTGGAATCACGGTGCAGCGATCCGGAAAATGATGTGGATCTTGGTCGAAATCTGTGGACGGGACGGGGCCTGTGAATATCGCCGTCACCCAAACAGGGGAACCGCCCGCATCCTGTGTACGAAACCCGCAGAGCAGTCCGGCGGCTACGGACGGTCACGGATCAAGGGGAGGGCGGGGGTCCGGCCGAGTCGGCGGCGAAGCGGCGTCACGGCCGCGCAGAGGAGAAGAAAACCCACCCGGACATGCGACGACCCCCGCCGGGGGGGAGAGCGGGGGTCGTCTCCACGGCCGACTCGGGGGGGGAGGAGTCGGACCGGGTTAGCACGGTCGCGAACGATCCGTGACTTCCATGGTGTACCCGAGAGCCCTCTCAGGCAAACCCACACGCCCACCTTACGCCGAATGGGCTGCGCCTATGCTCAGGGTCGTGGAAAACCACTCCTTGCCCCGCACAGCGGCCTTCTTTGATCTGGACAAGACGGTCATTGCGAAGTCGAGCACGCTCACCTTCAGCAAGTCGTTCTACCAAGGCGGTCTGATCAACCGCAGGGCCGTCCTGCGCACCGCATATGCCCAGTTCGTCTTCCTCGCCGGAGGCGCCGACCACGACCAGATGGAGCGGATGCGCAAGTACCTCTCCGCGCTGTGCCGCGGCTGGAACGTCGAGCTGGTCAAGGAACTCGTCGCGGAGACGCTGCACGACCTGATCGACCCGATCATCTACGACGAGGCGGCCACCCTCATCGAGGAGCATCACACCGCCGGCCGCGACGTCGTGATCGTGTCCACATCGGGCGCCGAGGTCGTCGAGCCCATCGGCGAACTGCTCGGCGCCGACCGGGTCGTGGCCACCCGCATGGTCGTGGGCGAGGACGGGTGCTTCACGGGAGAGGTGGAGTACTACGCGTACGGCCCGACGAAGGCCGAGGCGGTCCGGGAACTGGCCGCTTCCGAGGGGTACGACCTCGCCCGCTGCTACGCCTACAGCGACTCGGCGACCGACCTGCCGATGCTGGAGGCCGTGGGCCATCCGCACGCGGTGAACCCGGACCGGGCACTGCGGCGCGAGGCGCTGGCGCGCGGGTGGCCGATCCTGGACTTCCACCGGCCGGTCCGGCTCAAACAGCGCATCCCCGCGTTCTCCGTGCCGCCGCGCCCCGCCCTGGTCGCGGCGGCCGCCATAGGCGCCGCGGCCGCCACCGCGGGGCTGGTCTGGTACGCGAGCCGACGCCGGGCGACGGTGGCCTGACCTCCCACCCGTGCGGGGCGTCGGCACCCCCCTCGCCCCGTTCGGGATATCGGCGCCCCTTTGGCGCTTATGTGAACCCAAAAGTAAAGAAGCGCGGTCACCACTTCCGCTTGCTTCGGTCCTGGAGTACAAAGGACTCAACGGCCCGCGAGACCAAGGACATCCGAGAGGATCACCTTCACAACGCAATTGGCCCCACGGACCGAGCATGAACACCGGGCACCCACGCGACGTCGACCCGTCGATTACGGGCCAGCCGCACCAGGTGACGGGCAAAGTCCCCGACCTGATGGGCACATATCGAGGACGCTTGGTAACTCGGTGGACGTGCCAGCGGCGGTACGAGTGCTCGTACCGCCGCATCTCT
The DNA here is from genome assembly GCF_042871235.1 of Streptomyces sp. NPDC005931. Classification (NCBI taxonomy): domain Bacteria; kingdom Bacillati; phylum Actinomycetota; class Actinomycetes; order Kitasatosporales; family Streptomycetaceae; genus Streptomyces; species Streptomyces sp. NPDC005931. The sequence continues at coordinate 696,571 of NZ_JBIAIG010000002.1, read as the reverse complement.
GCGGGCCCCTACCGGGCCCCTTTTCCCGTCCATGGCACGCGCAGGTCGCGGCGCCCCGCGCACCGGCGATCTCGCCGCCCCCCCCCCCCCCCCCCACGGGTCACCCCCGCGCGCCGCCACCCCTCACGGGCCTGTCACGCCGCACACCCCGCGCCGCACGCCCTGGGCCGTGCCGCCTTCCCGCGTCACGCCGCGCCGCGCTGAAGTGCCTCGCACACCGCCATCGACTCGCGCGCCCCCAGTCCGATTGCCCGCCCGCAGTGGGCGATCCAGGCGGCCACTCCCTCGGGGCTGCCGGAGACGTAGCCCTCCAGAGCCGTCCGATACGCGTCGGCACCCAGCTCGGCGTGTCCCACCTCGGCCGGGCAGACCGACTTCGGGTCGAGGCCGCTGCCGACCAGGACGATGCGTTCGGCCGTGCGCGCGACCAGCCCATTGTGGGAGACGAACGGGCGCAGCGCCAGGAGTTCGCCGTGCACGACGGCCGCCGTCACCAGCGCCGGGGCGGAACCGCCGGCGATGATCAGTTCGGCAAGCCCCTCCAGGCGGCCGTGCGCCTCCGCCGCGCTCGGCAGGGGCAGCCCGATCAGGGGTTCGTCGACCGACTCGCCCGCCTGGCGGGGCCGCCCCACCTGTTCGGCCTTGTCCGCCGCGGCCACCAGATGCAGCCGGGCCAGCACCCTGAGGGGCGACTGCCGCCAGATGGACAGCAGCTGGCCCGCCTCCGCCGTCAGCCGCAGCGCCGCGCCCATGGTGCGGTCCTCGCCGTCGCCACTGAAGTCACTGCGTCGGCGCACCTCCTCCAGGGCCCAGTCCGCACCGGCCAGCGCCGCCGAGCCGCGTGCGCCGCGCAGCGCCGCCTCGGAGGTGATCTCGTTGCTGCGCCGCCGCATGACCCGGTGCCCGTAGACCCGGTCCACGGCCTTGCGCACGGACTCCACGGATTCGGCCACACCGGGCAGCGAGCCCAGGGCCGCGAGCGGATCGGCGGTCGCGCCTGTCGTACTCATGAGTACGACAGTACGCACCTCGGCCGCCCACCCCACGATGGAGTGGTCTTCTTCACGCACCGTCGCCACCTGCCGCTATCGCTCCACTACGCTTGGTGAACATGAAAATTGCTTTCGTCGGGAAGGGCGGCAGCGGCAAGACCACCCTGTCCTCCCTGTTCATCCGCCATCTCGCGGCTCAGGGTGCGCCGGTCGTGGCGATCGACGCCGACATCAACCAGCACCTGGGGGCAGCTCTGGGGCTGGACGAGGCGGAGGCGGCCGCACTGCCCGCGATGGGCGAGCACCTGCCCCTGATCAAGGACTACCTCCGCGGCACCAACCCGCGCATCGCGTCCGCCGGGACGATGATCAAGACCACTCCGCCCGGCGAGGGCTCGAGGCTGCTGCGGGTGCGCGAGGACAATCCGGTCTACGAGGCCTGTGCCCGGCCGGTGGAACTGGACGGTGGCGCCGTCCGTTTGATGGTCACCGGCCCCTTCACGGATGCCGACCTGGGGGTTGCCTGCTACCACTCCAAGACCGGAGCGGTGGAGCTGTGCCTGAACCACCTGGTGGACGGGCCCGACGAGTACGTCGTGGTGGACATGACGGCCGGCTCCGACTCCTTCGCGTCCGGCATGTTCACCCGGTTCGACATCACGTTCCTCGTTGCCGAACCGACCCGGAAGGGGGTCTCCGTCTATCGCCAGTACAAGGAGTACGCCCGCGACTTCGGCGTCGCCCTGAAGGTCGTCGGCAACAAGGTGCAGGGTCAGGACGACCTCGACTTCCTCCGCGAGGAGGCCGGGGATGACCTGCTGGTGACGGTGGGGCACTCGGACTGGGTCCGGGCCATGGAGAAGGGCCGACCGCCCCGGTTCGAGCATCTGGAGGAGCCCAACCGCCGCGCCCTGCGCGAGCTGCACACTGCCGCCGACACCACCTATGGGCTCCGTGACTGGGAGCGCTACACGCGGCAGATGGTGCACTTCCACCTGAAGAACGCCCGGTCATGGGGCAACGAGCGCACCGGGGCCGACCTGGCGGCTCAGGTCGACCCCGGTTTCGTGCTCGGCGAGAGCGTCACGGCCACCGCCTGAGCCGCACGCCCCTGTGGCGCCAGGCTCGCCGTCTCACGAGCGGGCCGGGGCTCACCTCGACCCCGGCTCGCCCCTGCGCGACCGCCCGCGGCTCATCCCTTGGCCCCCCTCGCCCCGGGCACGCCCTTGGGGGCCGGGGCGGGCCTGGCGGAGAGGAAGGCCTTCCAGCCCTGCTTCGGGGGCTCGCCGACGTTCAGGGTGCGCAGCTTCTCCAGCGTCGACGGGTCCTGTGCGTCCAGCCAGTCCGCGAGCTGCCGGAAGGAGACGCAGCGCACCTCGGGCTTGTTGCACACCGTCTCGACGACCTCCTCGACCGCGCGCATGTAGGTGCCGCCGTTCCAGGACTCGAAGTGGTTGCCGATGATCAGGGGGGCACGGTTGCCGTCGTAGGCGCGGCGGAAGCCCTGCAGGAGACTGTCGCGCATCTGGTCGCCCCAGAACTCGTGCTTCGCCGGGTCTCCCTGAGTGGCGGTGCCGGACTGGTTGACCATGAAGTTGTAGTCCATGGTCAGCTGCTCGAACGAGTGCCCCGGGAAGGGCACGAGCTGCATCGACAGGTCCCACAGACCGTGCTTCTTGCTGGGCCACACCTGGTTGTTGACGCCGCTGGTGTCGTAGCGGAAGCCGAGGTCCCGGGCGGCCGCCATGAAGTTCTTCTGGCCCTCGAGGCAGGGGGTGCGGGCGCCGATGAGCTCCTTGTCGTAGTCGAAGGGCAGCGGGGCGGTGTTCCTCATGCCGGTGTTGGTCTTCCAGCTCTTGACGAACCGCTTGGCCTGGGCGATCTCGTCCTTCCAGTCCGCCACCGACCACTCGCCGACCCCGCCGCTGCCGCAGAAGTGGCCGTTGAAGTGGGTGCCGATCTCGTTGCCCTCCAGCCACGCCAGACGCAGCTGTTCCACGGTGGCGGCGATGCCGTCCCGATCGTTGAAGCCGATGTCGGAGCGGCCTGGGGAGTGCAGCGGCGGGCGGTACAGATCGCGTTTCTCCTCGGGAAGGAGGTACACGCCGCTCAGGAAGTACGTCATGGTCGCGTTGTTCTCCCTGGCGACCTTGCGGAAGTGGGAGAAGAGCTTCTGCCCGTCCTCGCCGGCACCGTCCCACGAGAAGACGACGAACTGCGGGGGCTTCTGACCCGGCTTCAGCCGCTCAGGGCGGGGCAGTCTCGGCTGCGCGCCGGTGTACGCGGTGGAGCCGTCACCGATCAGCCGGACCGCGTTCTCCGGCGCGGGGGCCGGCTTCGCCTCCTTCTGGCTCAGCGGGTCCCGCCCCGGGCGCTCGGCCTCGGAGCGCTCCGCACCGGTTCCGCAGCCGGCGAGCGAGGCGGCGCAGACCGCGGCGATCACGGTGCCCGCGGCGATCCTGTGGGTGGCGGCCATGTCCGGCCCACCTTCTTCCTTCTCTCGGGCCAACCAGATGAGGGCGATGTCTCGCGCCGTGCCGGGCCGTGCCGACAGCGCGCCGCCACATTCACACGCAGCCGAGAAGAAATTTGTACGACAAGCCGACGAAATACCGGCTTCACCCGCAGGGGCGGTTGATTAGGCCATTCGCCCGAAAAGCCTATGCCTTGCCTTTACTCTGCATTACGATTCGTTTACTGATAGTGACGCATCCCGCCATATGACGCCGTGCCCCACGGCCGCGCCACGCCCCGCCGTCGGCGGGGACCCCCACAGTTCCGCGACCGCGCACCCCGGAGGAGACGGGAAGACATGTCAGCCTGCGTTCCCACCCGCGCCACCGACTCGGACAGCGCCGAGCGCACCCGTCCACCCCAGAGTCCGCCACCGGTCCGGCACCGGCGCTTCCGCATCGCGGGCGCCGATGTGTCGGCCTCGATCGCGGTCTTCCTGATCGCCCTGCCCCTGTCCCTCGGCATCGCACTCGCCACCGGCGCACCGCTCCAGGCCGGTCTGGTCGCCGCCGCCGTGGGCGGTCTCGTCGCCGGACGGCTCGGCGGTTCCCCGCTGCAGGTCAGTGGACCGGCCGCGGGACTCACCGTCGTCACCGCCGACCTCATCCAGCGTTACGGCTGGCGCACGACCTGCGTCATCACCGTGCTCGCCGGTCTGGCCCAGCTGGGTCTCGGCTGTCTGCGCGTGGCGCGCGGCGCCCTCGCCGTCAGCCCCGCCATCGTGCACGGCATGCTCGCCGGCATCGGCGTCACCATCGCCGTCGCCCAGTTGCACATCGTCCTCGGCGGTACCCCGCAGAGCTCCGTCCCCGACAACCTCCGCGCACTGCCGACCCAGTTGGCGGACCTGGACCCGGCGGCCGTTTCGGTGAGCATCCTGACCCTGGCCCCGCTGCTGCTGTGGCCACGTCTCCCCGGCCGGATCGGTCGCCTGCTGCGTCTGGCCCCGGCCGCCCTGGTCGCCATCACGCTGTCGACCGCCATCGCCGCCCTGGCCGGGCTGGTCCTGCCCAAGGTCGACCTGCCCTCCTGGAGCAGCCACGCCCTGGCCGGGTTCCCCGAGGGCCCGGTGCTCGGCCTGGCCGTCGCCGTCCTCACCACCACGCTGGTGTGCAGCGTCCAGTCGCTGCTCGGCGCGGTCGCCGTGGACAAGCTCGCGGCCGCCCGCCCCGGGCCGGTGCACGTCGGACGGTCCGACCTGGACCGGGAACTCCTCGGGCAGGGCGCCGCCAACATCGTCTCCGGCTCCCTCGGCGGGCTGCCCGTGGCCGGGGTGGCCGTGCGCAGTACGGCGAACGTGCACGCGGGTGCCGTGAGCCGGAACTCCACGATGCTGCACGGCGTTCTCGTAGTAGTCGCCGCGCTGCTGATGGTCCCGATCCTGGAGCTCATCCCGCTCGCCTCGCTCGCCGCCCTGGTGATGGCCGTCGGCATCCAGATGGTGTCCCTCCACCACATCCGCACGGTGACCCGCCACCGGGAAGTGCTGGTCTACGCCGTCACCACCCTCGGCGTGGTCTCCCTCGGCGTCCTCGAGGGCGTCGCGCTCGGGATCGCCATGGCGGTCGGAGTCGCCCTGCACCGCCTCACCCGCACCCGCATCACGCACGACGAGGAGAAAGGAGTCCATTACGTACACGTTCGGGGACAGTTGACGTTCCTCGCGGTGCCACGGCTCAGCCGGGCCCTGCATCTCGTGCCCCAGGGCGCCCGCGTCGTGGTCGCGTTGGACGGATCGTTCATGGACCACGCGGCCTACGAGACGTTGCAGGACTGGCGGAGCACACACACCGCGCGGGGCGGCACCGTGGAGATCACCGGCCGCCGCAACGGAATCCGGATCGCGGAACCCGCGGTCCTCACCGGCGACTCGGCCGGTGGGGCGGACGCGCCCACCCCACCGGACGCCGGCTGCCGCTGTCGGCCCTGGACCGCCTGGCGCAACCACCAGTGCGAGCGTCCACGGCCCGCGACGCCCCCCGCCGTTCCACCTGGCACGCCCGACGACGAGGGCGAGGCACAGCCGTCCCGCGCCGCGCGCCACCGCGTCACGGATGCCGGCCACGACGCCGAACCGAACGCCGACACCCCCATCACCTCCGACTCCGGCACGGACATCGACACCAGCACCAGCACGGACACGGGCACCGGCACCGGCACCGGCACCGGCACCGGCATCACCTTCGGCCCCGCATCCGGCCCTCACTCCGGTTCCGCCTCCGGCCCTCACTCCGCCGGCGATGAACTGGTGCGGGGTATCAGCGCGTTCCAGCGGAACACCGCGCCGCTGGTGCGCGGTGAGCTCGCCCGGCTGGCGCGCGAGGGGCAGCGCCCCACGCAGCTGTTCCTCACCTGTGCCGACTCACGGCTGGTCACCTCGATGATCACCTCCAGTGGCCCGGGCGACCTGTTCGTGGTGCGCAACGTCGGCAACCTCGTACCGGCACCCGGTGAGGAGAGCGGGGACAGTGGTGACGACTCGGTGGCCGCAGCGATCGAGTACGCCGTGGAGGTCCTGGGGGTCCGGTCCATCACGGTCTGCGGGCACTCCGGTTGCGGAGCGATGCAGGCCCTGCTCGACTCCGAGCCGGAGGGCGGCCCGACCCCGCTGAGACGGTGGCTGCGGCACGGACTGCCGAGTCTGGAGCGCGTGGCCGACGCGGGCAGACCCCGAGCCCGGCTGGCCGGGCGGGTGCCCGCCGACGCCGTGGAGGAGCTCTGCCTCACCAACGTGATCCAGCAACTGGAGCATCTGCGTGCCCACGAGTCGGTGGCCCGGGCGCTCTCGGCCCGAGCCCTGGAGCTGCACGGGCTGTACTTCCACGTGGGCGAGGCCCAGGCCTATCTCCTCACGGAGGCGGACGGACGCCAGGTGTTCGACCGGGTCCGCGCGATGGATCTGGCGACGTGAGCGGGTGTCCGGGTGTGAGAGCCGTTACACCTCTTGAACCGGCTCGCCCCGGTGCCCGTGGGAGGGAGTAACCGCGCCCAGCCCTACGACGCACAGGTCTAAACCAATACGCCGACGACCCTTGTCAGCGCACCCCCCGGTCTGATGAGCTGTGGCGTGGGACACAACGGACACCCTGGGAAAGGCAGATGCCGTGAGCAATGAAAGCCTGGCCAACCTGCTCAAGGAAGAACGCAGGTTCGCACCTCCCGCCGAGCTGGCCGCGAACGCCAACGTCACGGCGGAGGCGTATGAACAGGCCAAGGCTGACAGGCTCGGCTTCTGGGCCGAGCAGGCCCGTCGGCTGACCTGGGCCAAGGAGCCGACCGAGACGCTCGACTGGTCGAACCCGCCGTTCGCCAAGTGGTTCAAGGACGGCGAGCTCAACGTCGCCTACAACTGCGTGGACCGGCACGTCGAGGCCGGGCACGGAGACCGGGTGGCGATCCACTTCGAGGGCGAGCCCGGCGACAGCCGCGCGATCACCTACGCCGAGCTCAAGGGCGAGGTCTCCAGGGCGGCCAACGCCCTGCTGGAGCTGGGCGTGCGCAAGGGCGACCGAGTCGCCGTCTACATGCCGATGATCCCCGAGACCGCGATCGCGATGCTGGCCTGCGCCCGGATCGGCGCCGCGCACTCCGTGGTGTTCGGCGGCTTCTCGGCGGACGCGCTGGCGACCCGAATCCAGGACGCCAACGCCAAGGTCGTCATCACGGCCGACGGCGGCTACCGGCGCGGCAAGCCGTCCGCGCTCAAGCCGGCCGTGGACGAGGCGGTCGGGCGGGTGGAGAGCGTGGAGCACGTCCTCGTCGTCCGCCGCACCGGGCAGGACGTCGCCTGGACCGAGGGCCGCGACGTGTGGTGGCACGAGCTGGTCGAGCGGCAGAGCACCGAGCACACCCCGGAGGCGTTCGAGGCCGAGCACCCGCTGTTCATCCTCTACACCTCCGGCACCACGGGTAAGCCGAAGGGCATCCTGCATACCTCCGGCGGTTACCTCACCCAGACGGCGTACACGCACTGGGCGGTCTTTGACCTCAAGCCGGAGACCGACGTGTACTGGTGCACCGCCGACGTCGGCTGGGTCACCGGGCACTCGTACATCGTCTACGGCCCGCTGGCCAACGGCGCGACGCAGGTCATGTACGAGGGCACGCCGGACACCCCGCACCAGGGGCGCTTCTGGGAGATCGTGCAGAAGTACGGCGTGACGATCCTCTACACCGCGCCGACCGCGATCCGGACGTTCATGAAGTGGGGCGACGACATCCCCGCGAAGTTCGATCTGTCCTCGCTGCGGGTCCTGGGCTCCGTGGGCGAGCCGATCAACCCCGAGGCGTGGATCTGGTACCGCAAGAACATCGGCGCGGACCGCACCCCGGTGGTGGACACCTGGTGGCAGACCGAGACGGGCGCCATGATGATCTCGCCGCTGCCGGGCGTGACCGGGGCGAAACCAGGCTCCGCCCAGACCCCGCTGCCCGGCATCTCCGCGACCGTCGTCGACGACGAGGCGAACGAGGTGCCCAACGGTGGCGGTGGCTACCTGGTCCTCACCGAGCCGTGGCCGTCGATGCTGCGCACCATCTGGGGCGACGACCAGCGGTTCATCGACACGTACTGGTCACGGTTCGAGGGCCGGTACTTCGCCGGCGACGGCGCCAAGAAGGACGACGACGGCGACATCTGGCTGCTCGGCCGGGTCGACGACGTGATGCTGGTGTCCGGGCACAACATCTCCACCACCGAGGTCGAGTCGGCGCTGGTCTCCCACCCGTCGGTCGCCGAGGCGGCCGTCGTGGGCGCGGCGGACGAGACGACCGGGCAGGCGATCGTCGCGTTCGTGATCCTGCGCGGCACGGCCGCCGAGAGCGAGGATCTGGTCTCGGAGCTGCGCAACCACGTGGGCGCCACCCTCGGCCCGATCGCCAAGCCCAAGCGGATCCTGCCGGTGGCCGAGCTGCCGAAGACCCGCTCCGGCAAGATCATGCGCCGGCTGCTGCGGGACGTCGCGGAGAACCGTCAGCTCGGTGACGTCACCACGCTCACCGACTCCACGGTGATGGATCTGATCCAGGCCAAGCTGCCCCAGGCGCCCGGCGAGGACTGAGCGGCGGCCGCGGTCGGCCGGGTCGACTGATCGCGTCCGGCGGGGGCACCCGGCGTCACACGCGCCGGGTGCCCCCGAGGCGTCCCGCGGCACTCCCGCCGCTCCAGCGCCGCTCGCCAGGGGGTGCGTCCCCGGAGCACGTTAGCTAAGCTAAGAAAAAGCGATCTCATGGTGTGCCGGGAAGTCTGGTCGGCGGTGCTTTGCGCTGCCCGCGAACCGAAGGACTCCCCGTGACCGCCCCGCCCCGCTCTCCCCGCACCTCCACCTCCGGCAAGGTTTTCGGACGCCTCTCCCTGCCCGAGCGGACGTTCGTCGCGGACGCCCTGCGCACCGAGACCGTCGGCGGTGTCCTGCTCCTCCTCGCCGCTGTCACGGCGCTGGTCTGGGCGAACGTGCCCGCCCTGCACGACAGCTACGAGAGCGTCAGCCACTTCCACTTCGGTCCCGAGGCCCTGGGCCTGGACCTGTCCGTGGCGCACTGGGCCGCCGACGGACTGCTCGCCATCTTCTTCTTCGTCGCCGGCATCGAACTCAAGCGGGAACTCGTCGCGGGTGACCTGCGCGACCCCAAGGCCGCCGCGCTGCCCGTCGTCGCGGCCCTGTGCGGCATGATCGCGCCGGCTCTCGTCTACACGCTGACCAGCACCGCGGGCGGTGGCTCCCTGGCCGGCTGGGCCGTGCCCACCGCCACCGACATCGCCTTCGCACTCGCCGTGCTGGCCGTCATCGGCACCTCCCTGCCCAGCGCACTGCGGGCCTTCCTGCTCACCCTGGCCGTCGTCGACGACCTCTTCGCCATTCTGATCATCGCGGTCTTCTTCACCGACGACCTGAACTTCGCCGCGCTCGGCGGTGCCGTCGCCGGGCTCGTCGTCTTCTGGCTGCTGCTCCGCAAGGGCGTGCGCGGCTGGTACGTGTACGTGCCGCTCGCCGTCGCCGTCTGGGGGCTGATGTACAACAGCGGCATCCACGCCACCATCGCCGGTGTCGCGATGGGCCTGATGCTGCGCTGCCACCGGCACGAGGGCGAGGCCCACTCCCCCGGCGAGCACATCGAGCATCTCGTGCGTCCGCTCTCGGCGGGGCTCGCCGTGCCGCTGTTCGCGCTGTTCAGCGCTGGTGTGGCGGTCTCCGGCAGCGCGCTCGGGGACGTGTTCACCCAGCCGGAGACGCTGGGGGTCGTACTCGGCCTCGTCGTCGGCAAGGCCCTCGGCATCTTCGGCGGCACCTGGCTGACGGCCCGCTTCACCCGGGCCTCGCTCAGTGACGACCTTGCCTGGGCGGACGTGTTCGCGGTGGCCACCCTCGCGGGCATCGGCTTCACCGTGTCCCTGCTCATCGGTGAACTCGCCTTCGAGGGGGACGCCGCGATGACCGACAGCGTCAAGGCGGCCGTCCTGAGCGGCTCACTGATCGCCACCGCCCTGGCGGCGGTCCTGCTGAAGGTACGGAACGCCAAGTACCGCAGGCTGTGGGAGGAGGAGAACCGCGACGACGACCTCAGCGGTGTCCCGGACATCTACGAGGAGGACGACCCGGCGTACCACTTGCGCATGGCAGCCATCCACGAGCGGAAGGCCGCCGAGCACCGGCGGATCGCCAGGGAGAAGGCCGCCGAGGGGGACGCGCGCTTGCCGAAGTGACCGGCGGGGCAGGCGAGGACCACGAGGGTCCGGCATGATCTGACGAGACGGTACAAAAGAAAGGCACCGCGCCTGCCCGCACAAGCAGTCGGACGCGGCCAGCCGGACGCAACCAGTCGGACGCAACCAGTCGGACACGGACCGTCGGACGGCAGACTGAACCGTACGCAGCGGCACGCAGTACGCAAGCAGAAGAGGGAGACCGCGATGAGCGCACCCGACGGCAGCCCGGTCGGCGCCGAACGCAGCATCGGCCAGCTGTTCGCCTCGGCGACGGCGGAAATGTCGGCGCTGGTGCACGACGAGATCGCGCTGGCGAAGGCGCAGCTCAGGCAGGACGTCAAGCGGGGCGCGACCAGCGGCGGCGCGTTCACCGCGGCCGGCCTGCTGCTCCTGTTCTCGCTGCCGATGCTGAACTTCGCCCTCGCCTACGGCATCCGCACCTGGAGCGAGTGGAATCTTGCCCTCTGCTTCCTGCTGTCCTTCGCGGCGAACGTGCTGGTGGCGGGCGGTCTCGCGCTGATCGGCGTGGTCTTCGCGAAGAAGGCGAAGAAGGGGCGTGGGGCGCAGAAGGTCGCCGCCTCGATGAAGGAGACGGCGGGTGTCCTGCAGAAGGCCAAGCCGCACCCGCGGCCCGCGCTGCCGCAGGACCGGGCCCCCGAGGCCATCGAGGCTGTGGCACGCTCGTCCTCATGACGGGCTCCTTCACCCCTGCGGGTCAATCCCCCTCGGCGCAACCCGCCTCGGTCGTGCGCCTCGACGTCCCCGGCGGCGCCGAGGTGACCCACCGGGACGTCGCCGCCAACGGCGCCCGTTTCCACATCGCGGAACTGGGCGACGGGCCGCTGGTGCTGCTGCTGCACGGCTTCCCGCAGTTCTGGTGGACCTGGCGACACCAGATGACCGCGCTGGCCGACGCCGGGTTCCGGGCCGTCGCCATGGACCTGCGGGGCGTCGGCGGCAGCGACCGCACGCCGCGCGGCTACGACCCGGCCAACCTCGCGTTGGACATCACCGGGGTGATCCGCTCGCTCGGCGAGCCGGACGCCGCGCTGGTCGGCCACGACCTGGGCGGATACCTGGCGTGGACGGCGGCGGCGATGCGCCCCAAGCTCGTCCGACGGCTCGCTGTCGCGTCCATGCCGCACCCGCGGCGCTGGCGGGCGGCCATCCTCGCCGACGTCAAGCAGTCGGCGGCCCTCTCCCACATCTGGGGTTTCCAGCGTCCCTGGATCCCCGAGCGGCAGCTCACCGCGGACGACGGGGCGCTGGTGGCCAGGCTGATCCAGGAATGGTCGGGGCCGTGCCCGCCGGACGAGGAGGCGCTGGAGAACTACCGGCGCGCCATGTGCATCCCGTCCACGGCGCACTGCTCGATCGAGCCGTACCGCTGGATGGTGCGTTCCCTGGCCCGCCCCGACGGCATCCAGTTCAACCGCCGGATGAAGCGGCCGGTGCGGGTGCCGACGCTGCATCTGCACGGTTCGCTCGACCCCGTGGTGCGCACGCGCAGCGCCGCCGGTTCCGGGGAGTACGTGGAAGCGCCGTACCGCTGGCGGCTGTTCGACGGGCTCGGTCACTTCCCGCACGAGGAGGACCCGGTCGCCTTCTCCACAGAACTGATCAACTGGCTGAAGGATCCGGAACCCGACCGGTGACCGGTGCGGACCTGATCCGTCACCCGGCGAACACTCCCCGCACCGCCACCGGTTGGCCGACGCACCGTCCTCCCCGCGTCCTTCGCGTCGCCCTGCGCAGCGCCCCCGCATCGCTCTCGGTGGCGCTTCCGGCACGCTGGTGTGAACGCCTGTTCCATGAGCGGCCAATTGCCTCGCGCATAGGCCAATTGAGGGCCCGTGAGGTGGTTATCGACCTTGGGGCGGGGGCAGACGTCGGGGTATGGGCTGGACGCACGACTACAGTGACGCAAGCCGCAACCGCCGTTCGGCGGGCGGTGTGGGTTCCCACCAGCGAGGCGGTGCACCGCAGATGGCAGGTACGGAACTCAGGGTGGGAATCCCGCGTATCCTGCGCCGCCGGGCCCGCTGGGTCTCGGTGCGCCTGCGCCACCCGCGCGGCTGAGCCACAGCCCGTTCCCCCGGGCCCGGGCCCTTCCTCGGCAGGGCCCGCATCATTCCCCGCACCGCACCGACTCCCGGCAACGACGCCTGCGCACCGGTGCGCGCCCGACGTGTGGCACCAGGGCGCGCGCCGGCAGGGTCCGGCGCCGGACAGGGCCTAGAGAGCGCAGCTGTCGCTGTCGACCTGCTGCCTGGCGGTGCGGCCCCGGGTGATGTCCTCCTGGATCTCGTCCGCGGTGAGCGCGTACCCCGTTTCCGCGTCGTCCAGGGACTTCGCGAACACCACGCCGTAGACCCGGCCGTCGGGTGTCAGCAGTGGTCCGCCGGAGTTGCCCTGACGGACGGTCGCGTACAGCGAGTACACGTCGCGGCGGACCGTGCCGCGGTGATAGATGTCCGGGCCGTTGGCCGTGATGCGTCCGCGCACGCGCGCGGAGCGGACGTCGTAGGCGCCGTTCTCGGGAAAGCCGGCGACGATCGCGCTGTCGCCACTGGCCGCGTCCTCGGTGGTGAAGCGGAGCACGGGCGCCTTCAGGTCGGGCACGTCGAGGACCGCGATGTCCCGCTCCCAGTCGTACAGGACGACGGTCGCGTCGTACTTCCTGCCCTCGCCGCCTATCTGCACGGTCGGCTCGTCCACGCCGCCCACGACATGCGCGTTGGTCATGACACGCCGCTCGGCGAAGACGAAGCCGGTGCCCTCCAGGACCTTGCCGCAGCTCGGGGCGGTACCAGTGACCTTCACGATGGAGCGCTGCGCGCGGGCGGCCACGGCGCTGTTCGCCAGGGCCGGGTCCGGCGGCCGGACCTCCTTGATCGGCTCGTTGGAGAACGGGCTGAAGACCTGGGGGAATCCGTTCTGCGCGAGCACCGAGGTGAAGTCCTGGAACCAGGTGTCGGCCTGGGCGGGCAGCGCCTCCGAGACGCCCAGCAGCACCTTGGAGTTGCGGACCTCCTTGCCCAGCGTCGGAAGTGTGGTCTGGGCGAGGGCGGAGCCGATCAGCCAGGCGACCAGCAGCATGGCGACGACGTTGACCAGCGCGCCACCGGTGGCGTCCAGGGCGCGGGCCGGCGACCAGGTGATGTAGCGGCGTAGTTTGTTTCCGAGGTGAGTGGTCAGCGCCTGGCCGACCGAGGCGCAGACGATCACCACGACCACCGCGACGACGGCGGCGGTGGTGCCGACCTCCGCGTTGTCGGTCAGCGCGTCCCAGATCACGGGCAGCACGTAGACGGCCACCAGACCGCCGCCCAGGAACCCGATCACCGACAGGATGCCGACGACGAACCCCTGGCGGTAGCCGACGATCGCGAACCACACGGCGGCGACCAGCAACAGGATGTCCAGCACGTTCACCGCTTCAAGCCTCGCCTCGTCATTCCGCTCGCTCCCGCCCGGCCGCTGTCCCGGGGCACGCCTGTACGGCGGGAACCGCCGTCACCACCGGTCCCCGGACCGCACGGCACGGCGCCCACCCTGTCATGACCTCCAGTCCAGCGGGACCCGCTTGTCCCGGTCCCAGGGCCGCTCCCACCCCGCGAAGTGCAGCAACCGGTCGATCAGCCCCGCGGTGAAGCCCCACACGAGGGTCGATTCGACCAGGAATGCCGGGCCCTGGAAGCCACTGGGGTGGATCGCGGTCGCACGGTTGTCCGGATGGGTGAGATCCGCCACGGGGACGGTGAAGACCCGGGCGGTCTCGTTCGGATCCACCACCCCGACGGGGCTGGGCTCGCGCCACCAGCCGAGCACCGGGGTGACCACGAAGCCGCTGACCGGGATGTAGAGCTTCGGCAGCACGCCGAACAGCTGGACGCCGGCCGGGTCGAGCCCGGTCTCCTCCTCGGCCTCGCGCAGGGCCGCCCGCAGCGGGCCGTCGCCCTGGGGGTCGCCGTCCTCGGGGTCGAGGGCGCCGCCGGGGAAGGACGGCTGGCCGGCGTGCGAGCGCAGCGAGCTCGCCCGCTCCATGAGGAGCAGTTCCGGGCCGTGCTCACCCTCGCCGAAGAGGACGAGGACGGCGGACTGCCGACCCGCGCCGTCCTCCGGGGGCAGGAAGCGGCTCAGCTGGCCGGGCGCGACGGACTCCACGGCCCGCACCACCGGGTCCAGCCAGGCGGGCAGCCCCTTCTCGCTGAGCGCGACCCGGCCACCCCGGGTATGGCTCGCACGCGTCATTCCCACCCCCGTCGTCCTGCCCAGTCCATCGCGTCCAACGCCTGAGGTGCCCCAGATCGTTCCGCCGGGAGGAGAGCGGGGATGTAGCGCCGGGCGGAACCGGCGGGGTGCCCAGGGGAACCGGCGGGCTGCCAGGCGGAACCGGCGGGGTGCCCAGGGAAACCGGCGGGGTGCCCGGTACCGGGAGCGGGCCGCCGGCCGGGCCGTGTGCGCCGCGTCATCCGGCCCCCAGGGGCGGGGCCGGCTTGCCACCCGCGTCGAGGTAGGCCTGCGGGGGCTTCAGACGCTGGCCCGGGAAGCCGCCCTTCTCGTACTTCAGCAGCTTCTTCGCCTTCTCCGGGTCCGTCTCGCCCTCGCCGTACGCCGGGCAGAGCGGCGCGATGGGGCAGGCGCCGCAGGCGGGCTTGCGGGCGTGGCAGATGCGGCGGCCGTGCCAGATCACGTGGTGCGAGAGGTCGGTCCAGTCGCTCTTGGGGAAGAGCGCGCCGACGGCGGCCTCGATCTTGTCCGGGTCGGTCTCGTCGGTCCAGCGCCAGCGGCGCACCAGGCGCTGGAAGTGGGTGTCCACGGTGATGCCGGGCCGGCCGAAGGCGTTGCCCAGCACGACGAAGGCGGTCTTGCGGCCGACGCCGGGCAGTTTGACGAGGTCCTCGAGCCGCCGCGGCACCTCGCCCCCGAACTCCTCCACCAGCGCCTTGGAAAGCCCCATCACCGAGCGGGTCTTGGCGCGGAAGAAGCCGCACGGGCGCAGGATCTCCTCCACTTCCTCCGGGTTGGCCGCGGCCAGGTCCTCGGGAGTGGGGTACCTCGCGAAGAGGGCAGGAGTCGTCTGGTTGACGCGCAGGTCGGTGGTCTGCGCGGACAGCACCGTGGCGACGACCAGTTGGAAGGGGTTCTCGAAGTCGAGCTCGGGGTGGGCGTACGGATACACCTCGGCGAGCTCCCGGTTGATCCTCCGGGCCCGCCGCACCAGGGCGGTACGGGTCTCACCCCTCGGCGGCATGACGAGGGTCTTCACGGGACCGACGCCCTTGACGGGGGCGCTGGCCTTCTTGGGGGCCACGAGCGGTTTCTTCGCGGCCGGGGCCTTCTTGACGGCGGGCGCCTTCGCGGCCTGCGATTTCCGGGCCTCCTCGGCCGGGGCCTTCTTGGCGGGCGCGGACCGCTTGACGGGCGCCTTGCCGACGGCTGCCGTGCCCACGGACGTCTTCCGGGCGGCCGCCTTGACGGCCGACGTCTTCTTGGCGGGCGTCTTCTTGGCGGGCGTCTTGGCCGACGGCTTCTTCGCTGCAGCCCGCTTCGCCGCCGTCTTCTTCTCCGGCTCCCCGGGGGCCTCCGCAGTCCCCGTGCCCTCGTCCGTCGCCGGTTTCCCCCTCACCGGAGCCCGCTTTGCCGCTTTCGCCGTTTCCCTACCGCCATCGGGGCCCTGTTCGCCCACAGCGGAATCGCGACGTACCACCACTCGCGCAGCCCCCTAGGCCTGTGCTCTCACCGGCGATTTGGACACCCGGCCAGCCTACGGCCCGGCGCGGACATCCGCCCCGGACCTTGAAGATCGGCGCCCAATTGGACCCCTGCCGCTTACCCCGACAGGCCGGTGCGGCATCCTTGTGACAGATCACACTGTTTGGACCGTCCGGCAAAATGGGCACCACGGTCCCCTGGTACGTGGGGGAGCATCATCCCCTGAGCAGGTCGACAAGGAGAGAACTCGTGGACGACGTTCTGCGGCGGAACCCGCTTTTCGCGGCGCTCGATGACGAGCAGGCCGCGGAGCTTCGCGCCTCCATGAGTGAGGTGACTCTCGCACGGGGCGACTCCCTGTTCCACGAGGGGGACCCCGGAGACCGGCTCTATGTGGTCACCGAGGGCAAGGTCAAGCTCCACCGCACGTCTCCCGACGGCCGCGAGAACATGCTCGCCGTGGTCGGCCCGGGTGAACTCATCGGCGAACTGTCGCTCTTCGACCCGGGTCCGCGCACCGCCACCGCCACGGCACTGACCGAGGTCAAGCTGCTGGGCCTCGGCCACGGCGACCTCCAGCCCTGGCTGAACGCCCGGCCGGAGGTGGCCTCGGCCCTCCTGCGGGCCGTCGCCCGACGTCTGCGCAAGACCAACGACGCCATGTCCGACCTGGTCTTCTCGGACGTCCCGGGCCGTGTCGCCCGCGCCCTGCTGGACCTCTCCCGCCGCTTCGGCGTGCAGTCGGAGGAGGGCATCCACGTGGTCCACGACCTCACGCAGGAGGAGCTGGCCCAGCTGGTCGGCGCGTCCCGCGAGACGGTCAACAAGGCCCTGGCGGACTTCGCCCAGCGCGGCTGGCTCCGCCTGGAGGCCCGCGCGGTGATCCTGCTGGACGTCGAACGTCTGGCCAAGCGGTCCCGCTGACGCCGGGTCCCGGGCGCACCCACGCGCGACGACGCGGGCGCGTACGCCCTAGATGATCCCGTGCTCCTCGAGGTACTCCATCTGGGCCCGCACCGACAGTTCCGCGGCGGGCCACAGGGAGCGGTCCACATCGGTGTAGACGTGGGCGACGACCTCGGCGGGGGTGTGGTGGCCGTTCTCGACGGCGGTCTCCACCTGGGCGAGGCGGTGGGCGCGGTGGGCGAGGTAGTACTCGACCGCGCCCTGGGCGTCGTCCAGCACGGGCCCGTGGCCGGGCAGGACCGTGTGGACGCCGTCGTCGACCGTGAGGGAGCGCAGTCGGCGCAGGGTGTCCAGATAGTCGCCGAGGCGGCCGTCGGGATGGGCCACGACGGTCGTGCCGCGCCCGAGCACGGTGTCCCCGGTGAGGACGGCGCGGTCGGCCGGGAGGTGGAAGGACAGGGAGTCGGCGGTGTGCCCGGGGGTGGGCACGACCCTCAGCTCCAGGCCGCCGACGGTGAGGACGTCCCCGGCGGACAGCCCCTCGTCGCCCAGGCGCAGCGCCGGATCCAGTGCCCTGACGTGGGTTCCGGTCAGCTCCGCGAAACGGCCGGCGCCCTCGGCGTGGTCCGGGTGACCGTGTGTCAGCAGGGTGAGGGCGACGCGCTTGCCGGCCTGCTCGGCGGTGTCGACGACGCGGCGCAGGTGGCCCTCGTCCAGCGGGCCGGGGTCGACGACGACCGCGAGCGCGGAGTCCGGCTCCGACAGGATCCAGGTGTTGGTGCCGTCCAGGGTCATCGCGGAGGCGTTGGGCGCCAGGACGTTGACGGCCCGTGGAGTGGCGGGTCCCGAGAGGACGCCACCGCGGGGCCGGCCGGGGAGGGCTGCTGCGTCCGTCATGCCGGGGCTCCACCGGTCGGGATGTGCTTGGTGAACTCGTCGTGGCCGGGCCAGGAGAGGACGACCTCGCCCTCTTCCAGACGGGCGGTGGCCAGCACGGGCGTCAGATCACGGCCGGGGGCGGCGGCGAGGGCCTCCGCGGCCGTGTCGTACGGCGTCAGCTGGCGCAGCGTCGCGATGGTGGGCGGCATCATCAGCAGCTCGCCCCTGTCGTACCCGGCGGCCGCCTCGCGCGGGGCGATCCACACGGTGCGGTCGGCCTCCGTGGAGGCGTTGCGGGTGCGCTGGCCCTCGGGGAGGGCGGCGACGAAGAACCAGGTGTCGTAGCGGCGGGGCTCGAACTCGGGAGTGATCCACCGCGTCCAGGCACCGAGCAGGTCGGAGCGCAGGACGAGGCCGCGGCGGTCCAGGAACTCCGCGAAGGACGTCTGCCGCGCGACGAGCGCGGCACGGTCCGCCTCCCAGTCCTCGCCGGTGGTGTCGCCGACCACGGAGTCGGGGGTCGGGCCGGCGAGCAGGACACCGGCCTCCTCGTACGTCTCCCGCACGGCCGCGCAGACGATCGCCTGGGCGCCCGTCTCGTCCACGCCGAGCCGCTGCGCCCACCACGCGCGCGTGGGGCCCGCCCAGCGGACGTGCCGGTCGTCGTCACGCGGGTCGACACCACCACCGGGGTAGGCGTACGCGCCCCCGGCGAAGGCCATGGAGACGCGGCGGCGCAGCATGTGCACGGCGGGTCCGTCGCCGGTGTCCTTGAGCAGCATGACGGTGGCCGCCCGCTTCGGCACGGCCGGCGTGAGCCTGCCGTCCGCCAGCGCACGGATACGGTCCGGCCACTCCGGCGGGTACCACTGCCCATTCGCCTGCGCATTCGCCATGGCCGGAGGCTATCCCGTGGCGGGCGGATGTTCGAGTGGCCAGGGAGGCGGACAGGGGAACGCCGGGCGGGGCGTCGGGCTGGGGAAGGGCAGGGTGCGGGAGGTGAGAGCGCGGGGTCGGGGACTGCGGAGAGGCGGCCGGACGGGGGTGCGGGGGTCCCGCGGGGGATGCGAACAGCCTGGCGTCGTGGCCACGCGGGAACGGTGGTACGGCCGGCGGTCGCGTCGCATCGTAGGGGCACCGGCACGCGAGGAGACGCCGGACAGCCCGGCCTCGCGTCACCCGCCCGGACAGTGAGAGAACCCGGGACAAGGAGGCGGCCCGGCCCGGCGTGACACCGCACCGGCACTGAAGCACCCGCCTCGGCGTGATCCGCGCGAACACCGCAACAGCCGTACCTCGGTGGGTCACCGCGGGGGAACCGCGTCCATGCGGCCGCGCCCGTTCGTGCGGCCGCGCCGCAGCCACGATCGTGTCCGCGTCCCGTCCGGTGCCGGTCGCGCCGCTGGGGCGCGCAGCCAGGGACGTCGCGGCACGTCACCCCTTGCCGCAGGCCCCGCGCGCGTGCCGCTTGCCGCAGGCGCAGCGCGCGTGCCGCCTCCCGGGACGGCGGGCCGCGCGGCGCGGCACGCGCCCACGCGACGTCGGCCGGGTCGGGACCGCCCGGACCATCCGCCCACCGCTCCGGACGGATGGTCCGGGGGGCGGAGAAATGGTCCGGGGGGCGGAGAAGACGGTTCCTCCGCCCGCGAGGGACTACGCCTGCGTGAGCTCCACCTGGAGTTCGATCTCCACCGGGGCGTCCAGCGGGAGCACCGCGACGCCCACCGCGCTGCGGGCGTGGACGCCCCTGTCGCCGAGGACCTCGCCCAGCAGCTCGCTCGCGCCGTTGAGGACGGCCGGCTGGCCGGTGAAGTCCGCGGCGGAGGCCACGTACCCGACGACCTTCACCACGCGCGCGATGCGGTCCAGGTCGCCGGCGACGGACTTGACGGCGGCCAGCGCGTTCAGCGCGCAGGTCCGCGCCAGGTCCTTGGCCTCCTCCGGCGTGACCTCCGCACCGACCTTGCCGGTGACCGGAAGCTTGCCCCCCACCATCGGCAGCTGGCCCGCCGTGTACACGTACGGCCCCGACTGCACGGCCGGCTGGTACGCGGCCAGCGGCGGTACCACCTCCGGCAGGCTCAGCCCCAGCTCGGCCAGCTTCGCCTCGACGGTGCTCACGCCTGCTTCTCCCGCTTCAGGTAGGCCACCAACTGCTCGGGGTTGTTCGGCCCGGGCACGACCTGGACGAGCTCCCAGCCGTCCTCGCCCCAGGTGTCCAGAATCTGCTTCGTGGCGTGGACGAGCAGCGGCACGGTTGCGTATTCCCACTTGGTCATGTGGCCGACTCTAGCCCGTG
The DNA here is from genome assembly GCF_042871235.1 of Streptomyces sp. NPDC005931. Lineage (NCBI taxonomy): Bacteria > Bacillati > Actinomycetota > Actinomycetes > Kitasatosporales > Streptomycetaceae > Streptomyces > Streptomyces sp. NPDC005931. The sequence continues at coordinate 676,557 of NZ_JBIAIG010000002.1, read as the reverse complement.
TCCCTGCCGGGTCCGAGGGCCGACCGGACCCAGTGTTCGCCCCGGGGCGGCCCTCCTCCGGGGAACGCGAATCCCCGTAACCGTCCCCCGGAGCCGCCGGGGCACGCGGGGAGGAATTAGGCTCGAAGGCGTGAGCAGGCTCCAGGTCGTCAGTGGCAAGGGCGGAACCGGCAAGACCACGGTGGCCGCGGCCCTAGCGCTGGCCCTGGCCACGGAGGGGAAGCGGACGCTCCTCGTCGAGGTCGAGGGCCGCCAGGGAATCGCACAGCTCTTCGAAACGGAGGCGCTGCCGTACGAGGAGCGGAAGATCGCCGTAGCGCCGGGAGGCGGCGAGGTGTACGCCCTCGCCATCGATCCCGAACAGGCCCTTCTGGACTACCTCCAGATGTTCTACAAGCTGGGGGGCGCCGGACGGGCCCTGAAGAAGCTCGGCGCGATCGACTTCGCCACCACCATCGCGCCGGGACTACGCGACGTCCTGCTGACCGGCAAGGCGTGCGAGGCCGTGCGACGCAAGGACAAGAGCGGGCGGTTCACCTACGACTACGTCGTGATGGACGCCCCGCCCACCGGGCGCATCACCCGCTTCCTCAACGTCAACGACGAGGTCGCCGGTCTCGCCAAGATCGGCCCGATACACAATCAGGCGCAGGCCGTGATGCGGGTGCTGAAGTCCCCGCAGACGGCGGTGCACCTGGTGACGCTGCTCGAGGAGATGCCCGTCCAGGAGACCGCGGACGGCATCGCCGAGCTGCGGGCTGCGCGGCTGCCCGTGGGCCGGGTCATCGTGAACATGGTCCGGCCCGGGGTGCTGGACGAGACCGAGCTGGAACTCGTGGGCGCCGTGCCGCGTTCCTCCATCGCACGGGCACTGTCCTCCGCCGGGCTCGGTGGGGCGCGGCGCGGTGGGCACGCGGAGCGGCTGGTGGACCCGTTGCTCGCGCAGGCGGAGGAGTACGCGGAGCGGTACGCGCTGGAGGCCGAACAGCGCGCCGTGCTCACCGAGCTGGGGCTGCCGCTGCACGAACTGCCGCTCCTGGTGGACGGCATGGACCTGGCAGGTCTGTACGAACTGGCCAACGAACTGCGTGAGCAGGACGTCTCATGACCGGACGTGGCGGGGCGGGTCGTGTCCTCACCGGACATGGCATGGCGGAACACGGCGCGGCAGGACGCGGCGGGGCAGGACATGAGGCGGGTGCGGGAAGCGTCACGTCGGCGGGCGCCCCGTCGGCACGTGTCACGGGCCGTGCGACCGGGCACCTGGTCAACGACGGCCACGTCGGGCCGGACAGGGGCGGTCCCGGCCGCCCCGTGAGTCCCTGCCGCCGCGCCCCCGTCGGCCCCACTGGCTGCAGTGACTGCAGTGGCTCCAGCGGCCCCCTCGGGCCTGTCACGCGTCGGAAGCTTCGGAAGCAGGGGATGTCATGAGTCGTCGTCCGGAACCGACGCACGCGCACGATCCGGCCCGCCACCACCTCTCCCCCTCGCGCCTGCTCGACGTCGACCCGCTGATCGAGGACCCGGCCACCCGGATCGTGGTGTGCTGCGGCTCGGGCGGCGTCGGCAAGACGACCACCGCGGCCGCTCTGGGCCTGCGCGCGGCGGAGCGGGGACGCAAGGTCGTGGTCCTCACCATCGACCCGGCCCGCCGGCTCGCCCAGTCCATGGGCATCGACTCGCTCGACAACACCCCGCGCCGGGTGAAGGGCATCGACGACTCCGCGGGTGGCGAGCTGCACGCGATGATGCTCGACATGAAGCGCACCTTCGACGAGATCGTCGAGGCGCACGCGGACCCCGATCGGGCCGCCGCGATCCTGGGCAACCCCTTCTACCAGTCGCTCTCGGCGGGCTTCGCGGGCACGCAGGAGTACATGGCGATGGAGAAGCTGGGTCAGCTGCGGGCCCGGGACGAGTGGGACCTCATCATCGTGGACACCCCGCCCTCACGCTCGGCGCTGGACTTCCTGGACGCGCCCAAACGGCTCGGCTCGTTCCTGGACGGCAAACTGATCCGCGTACTGCTCGCCCCGGCGAAGGTCGGCGGGCGGGCGGGGATGAAGTTCCTGAACGTCGGCATGTCGATGATGACCGGCGCCCTGGGCAAGCTGCTCGGGGGCCAGCTGCTCCAGGACGTTCAGACGTTCGTCGCGGCGATGGACTCCCTGTTCGGCGGCTTCCGTACGCGCGCGGACGCCACGTACAAGCTGCTCCAGGCGCCCGGGACGGCGTTCCTGGTGGTCGCGGCCCCGGAGCGGGACGCGCTGCGCGAGGCGGCGTACTTCGTGGAGCGGCTGGCCGCCGAGGACATGCCGCTCGCCGGTCTGGTCCTCAACCGGGTGCACGGCAGCGGCGCCGATCGGCTGTCGGCCGAGCGGGCGCTCGCCGCCGCGGAAAATCTTGAGGAGCCCCGCATTGTGGATCAGGAGGACGGGAAAGCTGGAGTTCGTAACTCTCCCGACTCGTACGACAGTTCAGGCTCTCCCACTTCCGGAACACCAGCCGGTGAGGCTCCCGGCGGAGGCTCCCCCGCCACCGCGGACGACACCGGCGACGTCACCGGCGACGACGCGGAAACGGCCGTCGACCGGCTCACCGCGGGACTGCTGAGGCTGCACGCCGAACGTATGCAGCTGCTCGCGCGCGAGCAGCGCACGCGCGACCGCTTCACCGCGCTCCACCCCGAGGTCGCGGTGACCGAGGTGGCCGCGCTGCCGGGTGACGTGCACGACCTGGCGGGCCTGCGCGACATCGGCGACCGCCTCGCCAACAACCGGCTGGAGCTGCCCGAGACGGGCGAGTGACGGCGTAGGCGGTGCGTGCGGCGTAGGCGGTGTTGGCGGCGTAGGCGGCGGTGCGTGCCCCGTGGGCTCGGGGCCGGCGTCACGACCGGTGCCGAGGAGGTCGGCAGGAAGACACCGACGGCAGAGCCCGAGCGAGCGGGCAGTCGCCGAGCGACCTGTCGGCACCGGGACTGTGTCAGGTCGACGAACGACGTCGTGAACGGCGGACGGCATCACAGGATCGACGAACGACGTCGTGAAAGTGGACGGCGTCACAGGGTCGACGAACGACGTCACCGAAACGGCGAAACGAGGTCACGGAAGCGGCGACCGGGGCCGCGGAAAACGGCGGACGACCGCAGCCGGTACGCCGACCGAAGCCCACGTCGACCGGCCGACGCGCCACCCGGACACAGCACCGCACCAGACGTCACCGCACCGGGCACCGCAGCAGGCACAACACCGCACCGCACCGCACCGGACAGCACCTACCGAGGCAGTACCCAAGCACCCCGCGGACGCGCAGCAGACCCCGCGGCTGCGGCCCTGCGGGCCCGCGCACGACGCAGGCGCACGCGTCCATGCCGAAGGCACTCACGCCCCGAAGAACAAACCGGGTGGGACCGAGGACCCCCCGAGGGTCCTCAGCTCACCGCCGCGTAGTTCTCGTAGACCTCGTCGTCGTTGAGGGGCACGACACCCGCCCCCCGCTCGTACTCCGTGCGCGCGGTCTCCAGCAGCCGGCGCCAGGAGGTCACGGTGGGTCGCCGGCGCAGCAGTGCGCGGCGCTCACGTTCCGTCATGCCTCCCCACACGCCGAACTCGACGCGGTTGTCGAGCGCGTCCGCCAGGCACTCGGTGCGTACCGGGCACCCGGTGCACACCGCCTTGGCCCTGTTCTGCGCTGCTCCTTGAACGAACAGTTCATCCGGATCGGTAGTGCGGCAGGCAGCCTGCGCACTCCAGTCGGTAACCCAGCCCATACCGGCGCCGTCCTCTCCCGAATCGAGGCTCCCCCACGGCGGCAGCGGCATATTCACCGCCGCCAGTTGAGGACGTTACGGAAGGTGGGCACGGCGCAACACCCCCAGCGGGCCCAATCTTGAATGGTCCGAACGGACTATGGGTTAGTGGCAGATCACCCGGGGGAGTGAGCTGGCGACATGTGGGACAATCCCGGCATATGGGGTCAGTTCCATGGCGTCACAAGGGACACTGAGCGACACACAAGGCGAATGTGGACACGCGCCCAACACACCCCGACGAAGAAAGTCGAGAAGATCCGGAACGATTCGGGGTCGCCGGACGTATTGATACGTGGCCTCACTGCTGTGACAGTTGAGAGCAGCTTAGGCCAAGGCATATACGCGTGTCCGGCGAATGAGAACGTAGGCTGCTCTCATGCCAAAGAAGCGCTCGGCCGGTGGTCTGTCGCCAACGCAGCAGGCCGCCAAGTTCCTCGGTGTCAGTGTCCTCGCGGGAGCCGTCCTGGCCGGCATCGCGCTGCCCGCCGTGGGCGCGCTGGGGCTGGCCGCCAAGGGATCGGTCGAGAGCTTCGACGAGCTCCCGGCCAATCTGAAGACGCCGCCACTGAGCCAGCGCACCACCATCCTCGACGCGAACGGCGGCCAGATCGCAACCGTCTACTCGCGCGACCGCACGGTGGTCGACCTCAAGCACATCTCGCCCCACATGCAGAAGGCGATCGTCGCGATCGAGGACTCGCGCTTCTACCAGCACGGCGCGGTCGACCTCAAGGGCGTGCTGCGCGCACTCAACCGGAACGCGCAGAGCGGCGGGGTCGCCGAGGGCGCGTCCACGCTGACGCAGCAGTACGTCAAGAACGTCTTCGTCGAGGAGGCCGGCGACGACCCGACGAAGGTCGCGCAGGCCACCCAGCAGACCATCGGCCGCAAGATCCGTGAGCTGAAGTACGCGATCCAGGTCGAGGAGGAGCTGGGCAAGAAGAAGATCCTCGAGAACTACCTGAACATCACGTTCTTCGGCCAGCAGGCCTACGGCGTGGAGGCCGCCGCCCGGCGCTACTTCTCCAAGTCCGCCAAGGAGCTGAACCTCCAGGAGTCCGCCCTGCTCGCCGGCATCGTCCAGTCGCCCAGCCGCTACGACCCGGTGAACGACGAGGCGGAGGCCACGAAGCGGCGCAACGTCGTCCTCCAGCGCATGGCCGAGGTCGGCGACATCTCCCAGGAGCAGGCCGACGCGGCGAAGCGCAAGCCGCTCGGGCTGAAGGTCCGCCAGCCGAAGAACGGCTGCATCACGGCGACCAAGGGCGCGAGCTTCTACTGCGCCTATGTGCGCCAGGTGTTCCTCAGCGATCCCGTCTTCGGCAAGACCAGGGAGGCCCGCGCCAAGATCTGGAACCAGGGCGGGCTGACCATCCGTACGACGCTGGATCCGCAGGCCCAGGAGTCCGTGCAGGATTCGATCAAGAACCACGTCTACAAGTCCGACAAGGTCGCCGCGGCGGCCACCCTCGTCGAGCCCGGCACCGGCAAGATCCTCGCGATGGGCCAGTCGAAGCCGTACGGCTACGGCAAGAACGAGACCGAGTACAACTACTCGGTCGACGCGGACATGGGCGGTTCCAACTTCGGCTTCCCGACCGGTTCGACCTTCAAGCCGTTCGTGGCCGCCGCCGCGATCGAGGCGGGCAAGCCCGCGAACCAGGTCTATCCCGCCCCGTACGAGATGCCCTACCCGAAGACGGTCCAGACGTGCAGCGGCAGGCCCTGGGTCAACGACGGCGACTACAAGCTCACGAACGAGAACGAGTCGGAGGTCGGGCCCTACGACCTCCGGGAGGCCATGGCCAAGTCGGTCAACACGTACTTCGTGCAGATGATCGGCGACATCGGCATGTGCCCCGTGGTGAAGATGACCGACCGGCTGGGCGCGGTCCAGGGCAACGGTGACAAGATCCCCGAGGTGCCCTCGTCGATGACGCTCGGCTCGACCGGCCTCTCCCCGCTCACGATGGCGAGCGCGTACGCGGCCTTCGCCAACCGGGGCATGTACTGCACCCCGGTCGCGATCGAGTCGATCACCCAGAAGGTCGGCGAGCGGCCGAAGTCGCTGAAGGTCCCGAAGTCGACCTGCTCGCGGGCGATGTCCGAGAAGACCGCCGACACCATCAACACGCTGCTGCGCGGCGTGGTCGACTCCGGCACCGGCCGGCAGGCCGGCCTCACCGACCGGGAGAGCGCCGGTAAGACCGGTACCACCGACGAGCGCAAGAACGCCTGGTTCGTCGGCTACACGCCCAACCTGTCCGGCGCGGTGTGGGTCGGCAGCGCCAAGCAGAACGTGAAGATGACCAGCATCTCGATCGGCGGTGTCTGGCACGACCTGGTCTTCGGTGGCGCGGTCCCGGGCCCCATCTGGAAGGACGCCATGACCGGCGCCCTCGCCGGCAGGCCGGTCGAGTCCTTCAACCTCGTCGACATCCCGGACGGCCCCGGCAAGAAGGACCGCGACCGGGACAAGGGAGACCGCGACGGCGACGGGGACAACGGGAACGGCGACGACGGCTTCATCGGCGGCCTGATCGGCGGCGGCAACGGGGGCAACGGCGACGACGGTGCCTTCCCGGAACCGAGCTTCTCCATCCCGGAGGGATTCCTCCAGGGCCCGGGCAACGGGGGGAACGGCAACGGAGGGCGCGGCTGAGTCGCGGCTGGCTCCGATTGACTCGGGACCGATGGGGCGCTGAGGCGCGTCTGATGGGCGGCGAAGACGCCGCCGGCAGCCGACGAGATCGGCCCCTGCTTCCGTACGGCCGATGGTGCCGTCGTCGTACGGGAGCAGGGGCCGAACTGTGCGTACGGGCCGTGATCACGACGCCGGCCGCGGCGTGCGCGCCGCCGCGGCCGGCGCCGCGCATGGCCCCGGACGCGTCGGCACCCCGGCAAGGGGGGCGGTGCAGCTAGCCCGCGAGAGCCTTCTTCACCGCCGCCGCGACCCGGCCGCCCTCTGCCTGGCCCGCGACCTTCGGATTCACGATCTTCATGACCTGGCCCATGGCACGCGGCCCCTCTGCACCGGCCGCCCGCGCCTCCTCGACCGCCTGCGCGACGATCCGCTGGAGCTCGTCGTCGGACAGCTGCTGGGGCAGGTAGGTGGCGAGCACCTCGCCCTCCGCCTTCTCCCGCTCGGCCTGCTCGCTGCGACCGCCCTGCGCGAAGGCGTCGGCGGCCTCCCGGCGCTTCTTCGCCTCGCGGGTGATCACCTTGAGGACCTCGTCGTCGGAGAGCTCGCGCTTCTCCTTGCCCGCGACCTCCTCCTTGGTGATCGCGGCGAGCGTCAGCCGGAGCGTCGAGGAGCGGAGCTCGTCGCGCTCCTTGATCGCGGCGTTGAGGTCTTCCTGCAGCTTCGACTTGAGCATGGTCATGGCTTGATTGTCGCAGGTACGAAGGGAAGGGCGCCGTCGATTTACGGTGCCGCGCTCACGGGAGCGCCGGCGCGTGACGGTGAGACACGAAGGCGGCCACCGTCCGGACGCCCGGCAGGACCGGCGACGGGCGGGCAATGGGCGGGCGACGGGCGACGGGCGGGCGATGGATGACGGGCGACGGGCGACGCCGGGGGCGTATCGCCTTGGAGGGGACGGGCCCGTGAGGACGACCGCCGCCGGGCATGGCACACCTGCGCGGTCTGACACGATGGGCGTATGCGCACGCTATACGGAATCCCCTTGGGAATTGCGGCGGTCGGCACCGCCGGACTGGTGTACGCGGCGGGCTTCGAGGCCCGCTCCTTCCGCCTCCGGCGGGTGACGGTCCCCGTTCTGCCCTCAGGGATGCGCCCCCTGCGCGTGCTCCAGGTCTCCGACATCCACCTGGTCGGCGGCCAGCGCAAGAAGCAGCGCTGGCTCCGCTCGCTGGCCGGCCTGCGCCCCGACTTCGTCATCAACACGGGCGACAACCTGTCCGACCCCGAGGGCGTACCGGAGGTCCTGGACGCCCTGGGACCGCTGATGGAGTTCCCGGGCGCGTACGTCTTCGGGTCCAACGACTACTACGGCCCCAAGCTCCGCAACCCCGCCCGCTACCTGATCGAGAAGGCCCAGGGCCGCCACGGCCTCAACGGCAACGCCCCGGCCGTCGGCGCGATCCACAACCCCTGGGAGGACCTGCGGGACGGCTTCGACGCGGCGGGCTGGCTGAACCTCACCAACACGCGGGGCACCCTCAAGATCGACGGTGCCTCGATCGAGCTGACCGGCCTGGACGACCCCCACATCAAGCGCGACCGCTACGACCAGGTCGCGGGCGGCCCGTCCGACGCCGCGGACTTCTCGATGGGCGTGGTCCACGCGCCGTACCTGCGCGTCCTGGACGCGTTCACGGCCGACGGCTACCCCCTGATCCTGGCCGGTCACACGCATGGCGGCCAGCTGTGCATCCCCTTCTACGGCGCCCTGGTCACCAACTGCGACCTGGACACGGACCGGGTGAAGGGCCTGTCCACCCACACGTCGCACGAGCGGACGGCGTACCTCCACGTCTCGGCGGGCTGCGGCACCAACAGGTACACCCCGGTCCGCTTCGCGTGTCCCCCGGAGGCGACGCTGCTGACGTTGGTGGGGCGGCAGTAACAGAAGGCCGGCCCGGCGGGGGCACTCGAGCCAGGGCAAGGCGGGGCAAGGTGGAAGGTGGGAGGGGTACGGGCACGGGCACGGGCAAGCCGGAGGGCACCCAAGCGACCGGCGACGTACCCCACGACCCCGGGCCCGGTAACCCGAACAGCCCACTCACATCGCCCTGAACCGGGCACGCCCCCACGCTGGGGACATGACCGCCCCGATACCCAGGGACCTCCCGGACCTCCCCGCCCTTCCGGGCACGGCCTCCTCACTGCTGCCCTCCCCGGTCCCCGCGACGGCCGTGGTCCCCCGCGTGCGTCGCCCTCTGGCCGCGGCGTACCGCATGCTGACCGCCGTGGCGGCCCTGACCGCGGTGACGATCACCCTGCTGCGCGGCAGCCCCGCCCGCGTCCTGAGCGACTTCGCGGTCCAGAGCACGCTCTTCCTGGCCCTGGTCCTACTGATGTCGGCCCGCCGGGCGTGGTCGGCCCGTCACCCCCTGCCGGGCTCCCTGGCCGGCGCGGCGTTGCTGTACACCCTGCTCGCCTTCCTGGTCCACCACACACTCCTGGCGGACGCGGCACCCGCCTATGCGCCGACGGCCGACGCCACCCACCCCGCCCCCTGGCCGACGTCGGCCGCCGACCTCGTGATCCACACGGTCGTCCCGCTCGCGGCCCTGCTCGATTGGCTCCTGCTTTCCCCACCCGGCCGCATGCGCCTCCGTCAGACCGCGCCCTGGCTGCTCTACCCCCTGGTCTACCTGATCTTCGTCCTGGCCCGGGGGGAGTTGCTGCCGGGCACCCCGGCCCGCTACCTCTACCCCTTCCTGGACGTCGACCAGCACGGCTACCGCGGCGTCCTGGGCAACGCGCTCCTCCTCGGCCTCGCCCTCTACGCCCTGGCGGTCCTCCTGGTGGCCCTGGACCACGCGCGTCCCAACCCCGTCCGTCGCCGCCGCGAAACCGGATTTCGTCTCCAGCCACCAGTGGGCTAAAGTAAACGTCGTCGCCGCGACAGCAGCGACGATCGGGGTGTAGCGCAGCTTGGCAGCGCGCTTCGTTCGGGACGAAGAGGTCGTGGGTTCAAATCCCGCCACCCCGACAGAGAAACACCAGGTGAGGCGCCTACCAATTTTGGTAGGCGCCTCACCTGTTTTGTGTGCGTGTCTATCTGCGTGACTAAGGTCCGCAACTCGGACGGCACGAGGTTCCATGCGCGCCGGCGCTGCGGCAGATCTGGCAGTTCGAAGCCCTCCGGGCACCAGGTGGTGCGGCGTCGGTCAGGTGCGTTTGGCAGGTCGGGCAGACCTCCTCGGTCACGGCCGTACCGGAGTGGCCGACGAGCCGGGAGATCTCCTCCAGCGGGACGCCACGGTCGGAGAGCAGGGACACGAAGCTGTGCCGCAGCTTCCTAGGCGTCCACTCATCGGCGTTGATCCCTTTGGCATCCTTGAGCGCCTGGCGGAAGGCGCGGCGGACGTTGGTCGCGTCAAGGGGCTTGCCGACGGCCGACGAGAAGACGAGTCCGTGTTCCTCCCACTTGTCGTCAGCGGCGAGCCGGTCCCAGCCCTGGTCTTCGAAGTGCTGCCAGAGGACCTCGACGCAGCGCGCCGGCAGGGCGAGCGCTCGCCGGGATGTCCTGGTCTTGGTGTCCCCGCCGCGCCGGACCGAGCGCCACACGGCGATGTGCGGGGGCTGCGGCGGATCGGCGTCCGGGCCCCCTTGAGGAAGACGTGGTCCCAGGTGTGAGCGCGCAGCTCCTCAGTCCGTGCACCCGTCAGGAGGGCGATGACGATGTACGCGTGCATCGAGGTGCCCTCGGCGGCCTTGAGGACTGCCTCAGCCCGGGCGAAGGGAGCGCCTTGGACGGCCGTCCCGGGCCCGGCTCCACTGGGCGCAGCGTCGGTAGACCGTGGGCCAGGTCGGCCCGAACACGGGTGGCAGCTGCCGCCCGGTGCAGTTTGAGATGGCCCACGAAAACGATCGCCGCCAGGCATTCACGGTCACCAGTCCGCCGCCGCCCGCCGCCCTGCGGACGTATGCCTCTGTCGGCGGGACCACCCGCCGGAACAACGCCCACAACTCGTCCGGCACCTCCGCTCCACCAGATCGGTCATGTACTGCTCAACGAACGATGACGCTATAAGAAACGGCGTCTGCAGCCCCACTCCGAGGTTGCTGCCAGCGCCTTCCTGGGTAGGACCACGGTCTACGGAGGGGGCTATATGGCAAGGGAATGCGCGACGTCAGATGATGAAAACGCAGCACAAGATTCAGAAGCGGATCGAGTAACAAACAATGCCAGCCCCAATTCAGAGCGCCGCCATTCAGGGCTATCCGCATGGGGTACATTATTTACAGGCCTGGCAGCCTTGATGACTGTCTTTACCGCCGCAGCAACATCCTACGTAGCTGTCGTCACCTATCAAGACCAGCAAGAGCAGGAGGCGAAGGATGAAGAGGTCGCCGCAGCCGACTTTGCACAGAGAGTGGAATTCATTCCCGGCCCTTCTGCCAGTATGACACTGGAGAATCCGAACGATTTCCCGATCAGCAATGTCGTCCTGTCGGCCGCTTTTTATGACTCCGAGCGCAAGCCTTCTCAACAATACTTCCTCCTGAGCTCGCGCAACGCCTACTGCCGGCATGCTCCAGGATCACAATTCCTGAATTTGATCAGTGGGGCACAAAGTTCATCGCTACCCATAAAGGGCAAGTGGCCTACTTTGAAGACCGATCAGGTCAGGCCTGGTACTCTCAGGGGGCAGAAACATTCAAGAAGAGCATCCCAGTCAACTGGGACGCTTCCCGCAAGGGAAAAGCACCCGTATACGCCTTTGGCGTTCAATTCGACACGGTTTTTTCCCACGATATGCGATCGTCGATCAGTAAGTCGCCAAAATGCAAGTAGCAGAACTTACGTACCGGCGACCCCTGTCCGTGTCCGCATCGAAAGAACCCACTGTCCACGCCTGATAGCAGTTCGGCCAGACTCGCCCCACGATCGGACCGCCCATGAACGCGGCTGAACGCCCCTGCACCCAGCCCAAGGCCACACCCCACAGTTGGAAAGCGTGTTGGTCGGTTCCTTCCCCTGTGGACGCAGGGGGTGCTTCCAGCAACCACCACTGGTGAGGCAAACGCCCTCTTGGGACAGTACCCAAGCAAGCGTAGTGAGACGCGCGCCAGGACTGTGGAGCTGCTGATGGAGGCGTGGGCCCAGGTCGCAGCTTCCAGGAGAGATTTTTCTTCAACCGTGTGCGGGCAGAGCGCGGCTGAACCTTGAGAGCGCGTGGTCGACTGGGACTCAGCGCGGAAGTTGTGGCTTCAATTCCGCCACTCCGACACAGGCAGGCCCGTTCACGTGATCGTGAACGGGCGCCTGCGCCGTGCAGTCAGTGGAGCCTGGGAACATCCCTGACGTGCACCTCTGCGATCATCCCGGAAACCTCCCGATACGGCACCGTCAGGTGAGCCGGCCGGGCGTTGGACGAGGTGGCCGCCTGTTTGATCAGGGAAAGCGTGCCTGTCTGGATCTGCCGATACCAGTTCACGAGGATCTCAACACATGAGCCAGGCTGAATGTCCACGACAATTCGCTGGGACGAGGCGTACTGCTCCGTGGTCACCGTGCCGCGGTGCAGTTCAAGAGAGGCCGTCAACTCAGCCTCGGAGACCGGAATTTTTGCCTTTGCTGCCGCCTGCACCGTCGCCTTGATGTCCCACGCCACGGAGCGCTGCCACTGTCGCGAAACCGTCCTCTCAAACCTAATGGCAGCGTTGGTGCTGTTTGCGTACACACCAACACGCTCAACCGAGTCGAGTTCCTGGTCGTTTCCGTAGGCAGCCCTATCAGCAAGCTCCCAGCGATTTCCGCTCGAATTTCCACGATTCAGGAGAGCCATGCCGACGGAGATGGCGACTGGCACGACGAATTGGATCACCTGGTGCCCCCATGGTTCAGCGATCACACGGCCCAACCATGCAGCCCCCCTGCGTGGTTGGCGCCTGAGTGTACGAGCATGACACATCGCCTATGGATCGGCGCCTTCCCTGGGGCACCAGATACGCCGGATGCAGTTGCATCCAAAGAGACGGCGCACAGCGGACAGTGAAGACGCGTCGTCCGGCCGGCTGGAGGATCTTCACAATGCTGAGGGACCCTGGCATCAGAGACGACCTCGCAGAGAACCCCAAGGAGATGCGAGCCCTTTGTCGGCGGTTTTGGGCGCCACGGGGCCCAACCTGGGCGCTTGCAAAGCGTTGCATTCGGCACGGTGCTCGGTGAACTACGCGGTTTTCAGGGATCTGGATCCTTCATCACCGCCCGCTACACGTTTGAGCTTCAGGAGAAGCCGGCAGCCCTCCCTTCTGCCCGTGTCACCGCCGACGAGCAGGTGCCCCGTGTCGCCCCGGCGTGCACCATTACCTTCCGCAGGGCGAGCCGAACGGCCACGGCAGCACGGGAGGTCAGCGCGGGAGGCGGGGCGGGAGGGCCGGACTTAGGATTGAAGGGCCCTTTTTGTTCATGTGCGCTGTTTGTCCATGTACGTCGCTCGTCCGACGGGAGGGCTCATGACCTTCGTCCAGCTCATCGACTGCAAGACCAGCAATACGGAACAGCTCAACCGGCTGATGGACACCTGGGTCGAGGCGACCCAGGGCAAGCGGACCGCCACGCATTCGATCGTCGGGCGGGACCGCTCGGACTCGGCCCATGTCGTCGAGATCGTGGAGTTCCCGTCCTATGAGGAGGCGATGAAGAACTCCCAACTCCCCGAGACCAGCCGCGTCTTCGAGGAACTGGTCGCCGTCTGCGAGGAGACGCCCACCTTCACGGACCTCGATGTCGTACGGGACGAACAGCTCAACAAGATCGTCGTCCGTCGCTTCTTCGACGAGGTCGTCAACACCAAGAACCTCGACCTGGCCGACGAGCTGTGCACCGACGGTTACCGGGAGCACGACCCCGGTCTCTCCTCCTACGACCTGGATCTTGCCCAGGCAAAGCAGGAGAACGGCGAGGTCATGGATGCCTTCAATCCCCGGCTCACCGTCGAGAGCATGATCGCCGAGGGTGACCTGGTCACCTGCCGGATCAGTTACCGGGGTCGGCACACGGGTCCCTACCAGGGGATGGAGCCCACCCACCGCGAGTTCAGCGGGACCGGGCATGCCACCTTCCGTTTCGAGGGGGGCAAGGTCGCCGAGAGCTGGTGGAACCTGGACGATCTGGGGCTGCTGCGGCAGCTGGGAGCGCTGGAAGCCTGACCGCATGCGGATCGCGGCCGTGGCCACATGCGGTGCGTGGCCGGGTGCGGTGCGTGGCCGGGTGCGGTGCGTGGCCGGGTGCGGTGCGTGGCCGCGTGGCCGCGTGCACTTCGTGGCCGCCGTGCCCTCCTCGTGGATACGGCGGCCCCGTGCCGACCGTGGGTGCCCCGCGGGCATCACACGCTCCGCGCGTGACCGCCCGCCATGGGCTCAGAGGTGGGGCAACCCCGTCAGCGCGGACATCTGGCTGATCATCGTGGGACTCGCCACGCCGGAGTAGGCGCGCACCTCGTCCACGGTGCCGTCGAAGTAGTCGCCGTGCGTCGCCGAGCGGCCCACCTGGAGGCCGCCCGAAGCCGTCCACGAGGTCGTGTCCACGGCAACCGACGTGTCGGCCAACTGGCCGTTCACATAGAGGCGCAGCTCGTGTGCGGGGGCGTCGAAGACGACGGCCAAGTGGTCGCCCACGCCGTAGGGGTCGTCGTCGGGCAGGGCCTGCTCCTCGGTGACGACCACGCGCGGAGCCTTCGCCTTGTCCTTGGTGGCCACCACGACTTCCCACTTCCCGCTCGCCGCCTGGTAGCGGATCGCGAGGCGGTCGGTCTCGGAACCGGGGAGGGAGAGGACGGTCTGCGTCCTGGCGTCGGCCGCGGTCAGGCGGGCGCGAGCGGCCAGGGTGAAGCTGCCGTCCCCGGCGACCGGAGGCGCGGACGTCTCGGCCCAGTCGCCGTCGCCGTCCAGCCTGAGGTCGCCCTGGTCGACCAGTGCGGCGTCCTGGAAGATGTCCTCGGCGCGGTAGATCCGGGCGTCGCCGTTCAGCGTCAGCGGCAGACCGCCCGGCTCGAGGTTGGGGGCGATCCCGCCGGGCGCCTCTTCCATGGGCCAGTAGCCCTCCCTGCTCAGCGCCGTCTCTCCGGCACGGCCGCCGTGCTCGTGGCCGGCGGCGTGGGCGGCACCGGGCAGCGTGCCCAGTGTCAGTGAGAGCACTGCGGCACCCAGCGCCACGAACGCGGCGCGGTGTCCGTTGTGCATGAACCCCCCTTTGCTGGAGCCCCGTTGAGGGGTCCGGTAGACATACCCGAGCGATCTTCCAGGCTCGCCCCCGGCGGGCGCAAGAAGTTTCGGTGAGGCCCCGTCCGCCTCGGTGAGGTGCCTCCCCCCTGCCGGGGCCGGCCGCCCGTCGGTGGCGGCTCGTCGGGACCGGGAGGACCTGCCCGGCGGGGGGACGCCCTGCCCAGTGGGCTGCTCGCTCGGAACTCGGTGGTCACCACACGGGGTCCGTCGATAGCGTCGGGGGCTCTGCGCGGGGCGTCCCTCCGGACCCGACCGGTTCTCGGGCCCGCGCTGGTCGCGGATGCGGTGCGGCATCGGCGGCGGCTGGGCGGGTGGTACGGGAGTGAGGAACCGTGAACGGCACGCGTGCGGTGGCGACGACCACCCTGTGGCGGCCCACTGGGCCGAAGGAGCTGGAACTGGTGCGCGAACTCGGGTGGCGGGCCTGGCCGCCGCGCCTGCCCGAGCAGCCGATCTTCTATCCCGTGCTCAACGAGGAGTACGCCGTCAAGATCGCCCGTGACTGGAACGTCAAGCACGACGGTGCCGGTTTCGTCACCCGGTTCGAGGTCGAGTCGGACTTCCTGCGGCGGTACCCGGTTCAGCGGGCGGGTGGGCGGACGATCCTCGAGCTGTGGGTACCCGCGGAGGAGCTCGACGAGTTCAACGCCCACATCGTCGGCACGATCGAGGTCGTGCACGAGTTCCACTGAGGGGCGCGGCCATTCGGCGGCGGTCCGGCGGACACCGGCTCGGGAAGGACGAACAGCATGATCATCTTTGGCACCAAGGGGTACCTGTACCAGCTCGCGATCCTCACACTGGTCTGCGGGCAGTGCGGCAATCCCTCCGCGCACACCCTCAGGAAGCGGGTCACGAAATTCACGCTGTTCTTCGTGCCGCTCTTCCCGGTCTCCACGAAGTACGCCACGCAGTGCACGTTCTGCGGTGCGGAACAGCGGGTCACCCAGGAGCAGGCGGAACAGTTCCAGGCGCAGGCCGCGAGCGGTCAGGGAGGGCCCGGCGGCCACGGGTACGGACAGCCGCAGCAGCAGCCGTACCAGTCCTGAGGGCCGGCGTACGTCCTCGGGGCCGGCGTCCTCAGCCGGCCCACGGGTCGTCGTACGGGTCGCGCGGGGGCCGTATCGGCTTGGCCCCGGTGACCTCGAAGTACGGGACGGGGCCGGCGTTGACCGGGTCCTTGGTGCGGCGCGGGGTGTAGGTGCCGGTGAGCTCCAGCCAGCTGTCGGGGCGGAGGACCGGGGGGACGGCGCCGGTCAGGGCGATCTTGACGGGGCGGGCGTCGGCCGCGCAGCAGTTGAGCGACATCCGTGCCAGGTACGGGGTGCCGGTGCGGTCCACGGCCACGAAGCCGGTGAGCCGGATGGCGCGGCCCCGCAGGTGGCGGCCCTCGTCGTAGACCGCGCGGGCCGCGTACTCCTCCACCCCCAGCCGCAGCGGGCCGTGGCCCCCGGCGGGGAGGTCCGGGAAGCCGAGGGGTTTCTGGAGGGCCGTGCCCGTGTGGGTGGCGCTGTACGAGCCCAGGGCCGGTGGGGCCACCAGGATCAGGGCGAGGAGGGGGAGGGTCAGGAGCCAGGCGACGCGGGGTTCCAGGTGCTGGTGGGGCCCCTGGTCCGCCTGCTGGTGGGGCTCCTGGTCCGCCTGCTCGTGGGGCCCCTGGTCCGCCTGCTGGTGGGGCTCCTCGTCCGTGCGGTGGCGCCACGCGTACCAGACCGTCGCCGCGGCCGTCGCGATCAGTACCGCGCCCGAGAGCAGGAGCAGGGGGCGCAGGCCGGCCTTGACGTAGCGCAGGTGCAGGTCGGTCAGTGCGGTGTGGAGGACGGTCGCCCCGAGGAGGAACAGGACGGCTGCCTGGGCCTGGTGGTTCAGGGGCCGGGGCAGGAGGCGGGGCCGACGGGTTCCTCGGGTCGTCCGGGTTCCGTTCACAGGAGGATCACCCCCGTCACGGCCGAGACAGCCACCGCCAGCGCGAAGGTCGCCGGGGCGAAGCGCAGGGCGAAGGACCGGCCGAAGGTGCCCGTCTGCATCGCGAAGAGTTTCAGGTCGATCATCGGGCCCACGACCAGGAACGCGAGCCGGGCCGTCAGCGAGAACTGGGTCAGCGACGCCGCCACGAACGCGTCCGCCTCCGAGCAGATCGACAACAGTACGGCGAGGACCGCCAGCGCGAGCACCGACAGCACCGGGTGGTCGGCCGCGGCGCGCAGCCACTCGGCCGGGACGACCGCCTTCAGTGTCGCCGCGGCCATCGCGCCGACCACCAGGAAGCCGCCCGCGTGCATGATGTCGTGCCGCACCGAGCCCCAGAACGCCGCCCCCTTGCCGTCTCCTTCATGACCGGAACGGGCCGGTGGGCGCAGCCACTCCGTACGCCCGAGGCGCTGCCACAGCCAGCCCATCGCGCACGCCACCAGCAGGCTCGCCATGAAGCGGGCGAGGACCATCTCCGGGTTGCCCGGGAAGGCCACGGCCGTCGCGGTCAGGACGATCGGATTGATCGCGGGGGCGGACAGCAGGAAGGCGAGGGCCGCCGCCGGGGCCACTCCCCTGCGGACGAGCGCCCCGGCCACGGGCACGGAGGCGCACTCGCAGCCGGGGAGCACCGCGCCCGCGGCACCCGCGACCGGTACGGCCAGGGCGGGGCGCTTCGGCAGGGCGCGGGCGAAGAAGGAGGCCGGGACGAACACGGCGATCGCGGCGGACAGCAGGACGCCGAGCACGAGGAAGGGGAGGGCCTGGACGGTCACCGCCACGAAGACCGTCATCCAGCTCTGCAGCACCGGTGCGGCCAGGGCGCCGCGGATCAGGTCCTGGAACATCACCCCGGTGAGGAGGAGCAGGGTGAGGAGGAGCGGGGAGTTGAGCTGGTGCCGGGAGTCCTCGGCCGCCGGGGCCACGGACGCCGGCTGCGGCTGCGGCAGCGGCAGCGGCTCCGACGCCGGTCCCGGCTCGGACGCCGACCTCGAGTCCGACGGCGGCTCGCACACCGACACCGGCTCCGGCGTCCCTCCCGGCTCGGACGCCGCCTTCGGCCCCGACCCCGACCCCGGCTCGGACCCCGACCCCGACCGCGGTGCAGACGCCGGCGCCGATCCCGACGCCGGTTCCGGATTCGGCTTGGTGATGGCCACGGGCCGGCTACCTCCGGGTTTCGCACGCGAGCGGCCGGGGGTGCTCGGGTCCCCCCTCCCCTGTACGGAGGGCAGGGCACCGGCGTTCAGCCTGCCGCCACCGTACCGTTGTCGATCATGTATGGAACCCGACGTCCGGATGAGGCAGTCTTTCCCCCCGTGGTGAGCCTTCCGAATCAGGGGACGCCGGGCGATCCGTCCGCGCACATGGTCGTGTGCGGGGACGACGGGCTGGTGCACCGGCTGGCCGCGGAACTGCGGAACGTGTACGGCGAACAGGTCACACTCGTCGTGCCGCCGTCCGGGCGCCGGGTGCGGCAGCCGGTCGTGGGACGCGCCCGGGCCGCCGCCGCGCTCCTCGACCGGGTCGTCAACGCCGCCGTCAACCGCGGCAGCGCCCCGCCCGAACCGGCCCCGGTGGAACGGGTGGTGGAGGCCGCCGAGCCGACCGAGGCGGTGCTCGCCGAGGCGGGTGTGGAACGGGCCGCCGCGCTCGCCCTCGTCTACGACGACGACGAGACCAACATCCGCGCCGCCCTCACCGCCCGCCGCTTCAACCCCCGGCTGCGGCTCGTGCTGCGGCTGTACAACCGGCGTCTGGGGCAGCACATCGAGGAACTGCTGGACCAGGCGGCGGACTTGGCCGGTGGTGACGTCGCGGGGGACGGCGGCGCCGGGATCGACGCCTCGACGACCGTGTTGTCGGACGCGGACACGGCCGCGCCCGCGCTGGTCGCCACCGCTCTCGTCGGCACGGGCAAGGTCGTCGACACGGACGGGTTGCTGCTGCGCGCGGTGGAACGGCGGCCACCGGGGCCGGGTGAGGTGGCCGATCCGGGGCTGTGCACGCTGGCGTTGCTGTCGGCGACGAGCAACGACCCCGCGGGTGCGGAGGGTTCGGAGAACAGCGGGGAGCAGGGGCCGCAGTTGCTGCCGGACGAGGCGGCCGTGGCGGCGGCGACGGGACGCGGGACGGTGGTGCTGGAGCAGGTCTCGTACTCGGGAACGCCGTTGCCGCCCGGGCGGGCATCGGTACCGCCGTTCGCCTCGCTGTTCTCGCGGCGGCTGCGGTGGTCGCTGGCGGGGCTGGTGGCGGCCGTGGTCGCGCTCGCCGTGGCGCTGACGCTGGTGACGCGGGACCATCCGCTGCACGCCACCTACGTCACCCTGCTCGACCTCTTCGCGATCAACGAACCCGCGCACCACGATTCCACCGGCCGTCAGGTCCTGCAACTGCTGTCCGGCCTGGTCGGGTTACTGCTGCTGCCGGTACTGCTGGCGGCGGTGCTGGAGGCGCTGGGGACCTTCCGGACCGCCTCCGCGCTGCGCAAGCCGCCGCGGGGGCTGAGCGGGCACGTGGTGCTGCTGGGCCTGGGCAAGATCGGGACGCGGGTGCTGACGCGGCTGCGGGAGCTGCACATCCCGGTGGTGTGCGTCGAGGCGGATCCGGAGGCGCGGGGCATGGCCACGGCACGGCGGTTGAGGGTGCCGGTGGTGGTCGGGGACGTCACCCAGGAGGGCGTCCTGGAGGCCGCGAAGATCCACCGGGCGGACGCGCTGCTCGCGCTGACCAGCGCGGACACCACGAACCTGGAGGCGGTGCTGTACGCGCGTTCCGTGCGGCCGGATCTGCGGGTGGTGCTGCGGCTGTACGACGACGACTTCGCGACGGCCGTGTACCGCACCCTGCGCGCCGCGCACCCCGGGGCGCTGACCCGGAGCCGGAGTGTGACCCATCTGGCGGCGCCCGCGTTCGCCGGGGCGATGATGGGCCGGCAGATCCTCGGCGCGATCCCGGTGGAGCGACGGGTGCTGCTGTTCGCGGCGGTGGAGGTCGGCGGGCATCCGCAGTTGGAGGGCAGGACGGTCGGCGAGGCGTTCCGGGCCGGGGCGTGGCGGGTGCTGGCGCTGGACACGGCGGCGTCGGAGGAGCGGCGCGCGGTGGCCGACGGGGAGCCGGGGGCGGAGCCGGTGCGGCCGGGGCTGGTGTGGGACCTGCCCGACACCTACGTCCTGCGCCCCGAGGACCGGGTCGTCCTCGCCGCCACCCGCCGCGGCCTCGCGGAACTCCTGGGCCGACGGGGACGGCGGGAGCGAGCCGGGGCGTGACGGCGGCCGCTCCCCGGGCACGCTTCCCGGGCACGGCGCTTCCCAGGCACGGCGCTCCGCGGACACGACGCTTCCCGTGCCCGGCGCATCCCGTGCCCGGCGCATCCCGTGCCCGGCACGACGCTCGCCCCGGCGCGAGGCTCGGCCGGGCATGCGCTCGGCCCGGCACGAGGGCTCGGACCTTGACCGCCCATCCCGGCGTATCCCCGCGCCGCCCGGCACCCGGCTCGGCACGATTGCGCGTGCGGCACTCGAACTGACCGACGGCGACGCATGCCCCAGCGGCACACGTGCCCCAGCGCGACACTTGACCCACGTGACGCACGACCCGGGCACCCCGCGCCACCCGGCACCCGGCACCCGGCACCACCCAGCAGCCCGCACCATCCGGCGGTGGCACTCACCCCTGCCCCGATTCACGCGTTCAGGCCGCCCCACCCGCACAGGAGGCCCCGCCCCCGCCGGGCCCGCGGCGACACCGGCACCGGACCGGCGCCCACGCCCGCCCGCACCGGCAGCCACGCCCACCCGGCGCGACCACGCAGTCCGGCCGCCCCGCCCGCACGGCGCCCGCGCCCCCACCCGCACAGGAGGCCCCGCCCCCGCCGGGCCCGCGGCGACACCGGCACCGGACCGGCGCCCACGCCCGCCCGCACCGGCAGCCACGCCCACCCGGCCCGACGCGCCCAGGCCCGCCCGGGCGGGTCTACATCCCCAGGTGCCGCTCCGCGAACTCCAGCTCCAGTCGCACCTGCTTGATCCGTTCGTCCACCACCAGGGATCCGTGCCCCGCGTCGTAGCGGTAGACCTCGTGGACCGCGCCCCTCGCCTCCAGGCGCTTGACGTAGTTCTCGATCTGGCGGATGGGGCAGCGCGGGTCGTTCACGCCCGCCGAGATGTACACGGGGGCCTTGACCCGGTCGACGTAGGTGAGGGGGGACGACGCCTCGAAGCGCTCGGGGACCTCCTCCGGAGTGCCGCCGAGCAGCGTGCGGTCCATGGCCTTCAGCGCTTCCATCTCGTCGTGGTACGCCGTCACGTAGTCGGCCACCGGGACCACCGCGATGCCCAGGGCCCAGGCGTCGGGCTGGGTACCGAGGCCCAGGAGGGTGAGGTAGCCGCCCCAGGAGCCGCCGGTGAGGATCAGGCGGCCGGGGTCGGCGAGGCCGGAGGTGATCGCCCAGTCGCGGACCGCGGCGATGTCCTCCAGCTCGATCAGGCCGACCCGGTGCTTCAGCGCATCGGTCCAGGCACGGCCGTAGCCCGTGGAGCCGCGGTAGTTGACGCGGACCACCGCGTAGCCGTGGTCGACCCAGGCCGCCGGACCTGCGGCGAAGGAGTCGCTGTCGTGCCAGGTGGGCCCACCGTGGAGGTCGAAGACCGTGGGCAGCGGGCCGGTCGTGCCGCGCGGCTTCTGGACCAGGGCGTGGATGCGGCCGCCGGGGCCCTCCACCCACACGTCCTCCACCGGTACCGAACCGGGCGACTTCATCCCGGGCGGGTCCAGGACGACCCCGCCCGCCGTGGAACGCACCGACGGCGGTTCGGCCGCCGACGACCACAGGTACTCCACGCTGCCGTCCGGGCGGGCCGTGGCCCCCGAGACGGTGCCGGGCGGGGTGGGGACCTCGACCAGCTCACGGACGGAGAGGTCGTAGCGGAACAGCTGGCTGCGGGCTTCGAAGCTGTGGGCGATCAGCAGGCCGGAGCCGTCGGGGTACCAGACGGCGCTGACGTCACCGGGCAGGTCCAGGGCGAGGTCCGTCCGCTCGTCCGTCGCCACGTCCCAGACCAGGGGCTCCCATCTGCCGCGCCGCTGGTGGCCGATGAGCAGGCGGGTGTCCCCCGCGACGGGCGCGAAGCCCAGCACCTCCAGGCCCAGCTCGCGGGTGCCGCCCTCGGTGTCGTCGAGTTCGGTGACCGTCGTGCCGTCCGGGCGCAGGACGCGCAGCGCGGAGTGCATCGCGTCGCCGTGCTCGGTGTGCTCGATCGCGATCAGGGTGCCGTCGTGGGAGAGGTCGCCGACGCCGGCGGACTCGCGGTGGCGGTAGATCTCCACCGGTTCCTCGCCGGTGCGCACGAGGTGGATCGTGGTGCCGTCCTCGTCCGTGGAGCGGCCGACGACCGCCGTGCGGTCGTCCCGGCCGAGGGCGAGGCCGGCCGGGTACGACGGGTCCAGACCCGGGGCGGCGAGTTCGTCCTCGCCGCCGGGGAACCGCTGGCGGCGCCAGACGCCGAACTCGTCGCCGTCCTTGTCGTCGAACCACCAGATCCACTCGCCGTCGGGCGAGAGCACGCCGTCCGTGGTGCCGTTGGGCCGGTTCGTCACCTGGCGCTGTTCGCCGGTCGAGCGGTCCCACGCGTACAGCTCGTACGTCCCCGTCGCGTTCGACACGAACAGGGAGCGGTCGGGCGCGTCCTCCGCCCACTCGGGCAGGGACACCCGGGGCGCCCGGAAGCGCTTCTCCCAGTCGGGCGTCCCTTCGCCCTGTTCCACTCGCTCGGTCTGGTTCCGCCGGTCCAGCGCGTCGGACCCGTTGCTCTCAGTCATGGCCCCATACTGCCTGGCCGGAGGGACCTTGTGCGGCCGGTGTCCCCAGCCTGTGGACAACCTCCACCGGATCTTTCACCCGTACCTGTGGAGGAGAGGCGCGAGAATCGGCCGGGCGGGCGACCCCGCGGCCCGTCGACGCCCGGCGGCCCCGTACCGTGGAGGGCGTGTACCGGTTTCTGCTGACGCCCCGATGGTGGGCGATCAACGTCTTCCTGCTGCTCGCCATCCCCTTCTGCGTGTTCATGGGTTCGTGGCAGCTGGGCCGGTTCGAGGACCGCGTCGACGACCACCGCACGGCACGGGAACAGGTCTCCTCCGGCCGGCGGGAGGCTGCCCGGCCGCTGGACGAGCTGCTGCCGGTCACCAAGGCGACCTGGGGCAAGCAGGTCACCGCGCGCGGCCGGTACGCCGACCAGCTGCTGGTGCCGGAGCGGGACCTGGAGGGCAGGCGCGGCCACTACGTGCTGACCCTGCTGCGCACCGACTCCGGCAAGGTGCTGCCCGTCGTTCGGGGCTGGCTGCCGGGAGAGCCCGACGCGCGCAAGGCACCCGCGCCGCCGGCCGGTGAGGTCACCGTCACCGGAGCGCTCCAGGCGTCCGAGACGCCCGGCGACAACGGCGTGAGGGCCCTCAGCGGGCTGCCCGCCGGGCAGACCGCGGCGATCAGCGCGGCCTCGCTGGTGAACCTCGTGCCCCACGACGTGTACGACGCGTGGGTCACGCTCAACCGGGGCGACGCGGGGATGAAGGCGGTGCCCGCCAGCGCCCCGAGCGGCACGGGACTGGACCTGAAGGCGTTCCAGAACCTCGGCTACACCGCCGAGTGGTTCGCCTTCGCGGGCTTCGTGGTCTTCATGTGGTTCCGTCTGCTGCGCCGCGAGCTGGAGTTCGCCCGCGACGCGGAGCTGGGCCTCGTCGTCCCCGGCGGCGAGGGCGAGGCCCAGGACGCGAAGGGCGCAGACGCGAATGCCCAGGACCCGAAGGGCGCAGACGCGAGCGAGGACCAGGGCGAGGGTGAGGGCGAGCGGCGGCAGCCGAGTCCGTCGGGGGTGTGACGCCCCGGCCCGGCCGGCGCCCCGTCGTGCGGGAGCCGGCGCGGGGGCGGATCACATGGCCGCGTGCAGGCCCGTCCAGTAGACCGTGCCGGCGCAGGCGTTGCTGATCGTCGTGGTGGCCGCGCCCGAGCCGGTCTCCGGGGTGTAGGTCACCGTCACGCTGCCGTCGACCGTGCCGTCCTCGGTGCGGAGCTGGGTCGTCATGCCCGTCTCGCCGCCCGTGGACGTGCCGTTGGTGGTCGTGGGGTCGCCGGTGGGGGTCGGGTCGGGCGAGGGGCCGCCGGTGCCGCCGTCCGTGGTGCCGCCGCTGGTGGGACACGTCTCGGAGGGCACCCAGGCGAAGCGCACCTCGTACGCCTCCCCCGCCTCGAGGACAAGCCGGGCCGCCTCCAGGGACGGGTCCGGCAGGCCGGCGGCCGCGTCCCCGGCGACATGGCGGGTGGCGACCACCTTGGCGGGGTCCGCCGCGCCCTGCGGAGCCACGCTCACGCTGCCCGGGGCTGTCACGGCGCAGCTCCCGCCGGATCCGTTCACGACCCGGAACGAGCCGTAGACCGTGCCCATGGCGTCCGGCGCGGCGCTGCTCGCCGCGGCGGGGCCGAGCTGCGCGGCCGTGCAGGCGGGGGTCTCGGCGGCCGTGCTGGACGACGGGTCGGCGCCCTCCGTCGCGCCCGTACCGGCACCGGCACCGGTGCCCTTGTCCTCGTCGCCCTTCTTGTTGCCCTTGCCGGTGCCCTCGACCTTGTCCGAGGGACCGCCGGCGTCGCCGCTCTCCGTGCCGGTGGGGCCCTTGCCCTCACTGGTGCCGCCCTGGGCCTCGGAGGCGTGACCGATGGCGGACGGGTTGGCGTCGGGGCCGGTGGAGGTGGAGACGTGGACGAGGGCGGGGACGGCGGTGCCGATCAAGAGGGCGGCGGCGGCCATGCCCACGAGGGCCTGCCGCTTGCGTGCCCGGCGGGCGGGGACCGCCCGGCGCAGGTAGTCCAGCGTGCCGTCGCTCGGCTCCACCTCCTGCACCGCCTGGTGCAGCATCCTGCGCAGGTCCAGCTCGTCCGAGTCGAGCCCTTGGGGGCCCTGGTCTTCGGGGCCGTGGTTCACAGTTCCGTTCCCAGCGTGCGATTGCTTGCGCTCTTGCGTGTGCGGCTTCGGTTCCTGCCCGTACGACGTCAGCAGCCCGCGCAGCCACGCCGCGTCGTCACCGGACGCGGACGCGGATGCCGACGCGGATGCGGACGGCTCGCCGGCGGGCGCGGCCTCGACCGGCTCGTCGCCGGACGCGGACTGCTCCCCCTCCCCACCGGACGGATCCCCCTTCCCCCCGGACGGGGACTGCTGCCGCTCGCCGCCCGGCGTGGGTTTCGACGGCTCGTCGGCCGAAGCGGTTCCCCTCCGCTCACCGCCCGACGTGCGTTCCGACGGCTCGTCGTCGGATGCCGGCCGCTCCCCCGTGCCGGTCGGCGCGGACTCCGACTCGTCGACCCGCGCGGACCCCGGCTCGTCGACCGGTGTGGGTCCCGGCTCGTCGAACGGTGTGGGGCCCGGCGCGTCGACCGGTGTGGGCTCCGTCCGCTCCCCCGTCGGCGCGGTCCCGTTCCGGTCCCCGGCCCCGCTCGGGCCGTCGGCGCTGCGGCCCTGGTCCGCCGTCCGGGAGGCGTCCGCGTCCCGCGCGGTCCCCTGCTCCCGTCCGTCGCGCCGCGCGTCGTGGCCGTCGGTCATGCCGACGCCCCCATGGCAAGCCGCAGCGCCGCGATGCCGCGCGAGCCGTACGCCTTCACCGAGCCCAGCGATATGCCGAGCGTCTCGGCGACCTGCGCCTCGGTCATGTCGGCGAAGTAACGCAGCACCAGCACCTCGCGCTGGCGGCGCTGGAGGCCCTTCATCGCCTTGATGAGGGAGTCGCGCTCGAGCTGGTCGTACGCGCCCTCCTCCGCGCTCGCCATGTCCGGCATGGGCTTGGACAGCAGCTTCAGGCCGAGGATGCGGCGGCGCAGGGCCGAGCGGGAGAGGTTGACCACCGTCTGGCGCAGGTACGCCAGCGTCTTCTCGGGGTCGCGCACGCGCTTGCGGGCGGAGTGGACGCGGATGAACGCCTCCTGGACCACGTCCTCACAGGAGGCGGTGTCGTCGAGGAGGAGCGCCGCGAGGCCGAGCAGCGAGCGGTAGTGCGCGCGGTAGGTCTCGGTGAGGTGGTCGACAGTGGTACCGGCCGCCACGGCGTCGTCGGTGGCGCTGTCGCGCTGACTGGGGATGCGGGCCGGCCGCGCTGCGGGCATGGGCGCGATCACCGGCATGCCACCGGGCGTACCGGGCATGCGGGGTCGGATGGCCTGGCGGGGCGGCCGGAAGGCCGTGCCACGCGGCGCTGTGAAGTCGAGAACCTCTGCCACGCCAGTTGGACACGCTTCCCCCCGTAAGGGTTGTACATGCCGGGCGTCACTTTTGCGCAATCCGGCGTCGCCCGTCTGCCGTCTGCCCGTCTCGCTCCGGCGTCAGGCAGCACAACCGACAGCGCAGCAAATGCCCTCATGCGTCCCGCTCTTCCCCTAGCCCTATGTGAACGGGCGTCCCCACGCCCGGACCGGACGTCCCCACGTCCGCAAGACCGCGTCCTCACGCCCCGAGAGAGGTGTTCGCAAAGACGCTCCCCGCCCTCCGCGTGGTTGCGGAGGGCGGGGAGGTAAATCCTCGACTCACAGAGATCCTACAAATGAATCCTGTATGACCCATGCTCTTTACGCCGTGCTTTTTACGCCTCGGCGGCCACGAGTTCGGCGATTTGTGCGGTATTGAGGGCGGAACCCTTGCGCAGGTTGTCCCCGCAGACGAAGAGTTCGAGCGCCGTGGGGTCGTCCAGGGCCCGGCGGACCCGCCCGACCCAGGTCGGATCGGTGCCCACGACGTCGGCGGGTGTGGGGAACTCCCCGGCGTCCGGGTTGTCGAAGAGGACGACGCCGGGTGCCGTGGCGAGGATCTCGCGGGCCTTGTCGACGGTGACCTCGCCCTCGAAGCGGGCGTGCACGGTGAGGGAGTGCGTGGTGATCACCGGTACGCGAACGCAGGTGACCGCCACGGGCAGGGCGGGCAGGCCCAGGATCTTGCGGGACTCGTCCCGGATCTTCATCTCCTCCGAGGACCAGCCGTCCTCGCGGGGCGTCCCGGCCCAGGGCACGACGTTCAGCGCGACCGGCTCGGGGAACGGCCCGGTGTTGTCGCCCACGGCCCGCCGCACGTCACCGGGGCTGGTCCCCAGCTCGGTGCCGGCGACCAGGGACAACTGCTCGCGCAGGGTCCGCACGCCCGCGTGCCCGGCCCCGCTGACCGCCTGGTACGAGGAGACGACCAGCTCGCGCAGGCCGAACTCGGCGTGCAGCGCGCCGAGGGCGACGATCATCGACAGGGTGGTACAGCTGGGGTTGGCGAGGAGTCCGCGCGGCCGCATCCGCACGGTGTGCGGATTCACCTCGGGAACGACGAGCGGGACCTGCGGATCCATGCGGAACGCGGCGGAGTTGTCGACCACCACCGCGCCGCGCGCGGCGGCGAGGGGCGCCCACCGCGCGGCGACGTCGTCGGGCACGTCGAACATCGCGACGTCGACGCCGTCGAACACGTCCTCGGTGAGCGCGACGACCTCGACCTCCTCGCCGCGCACGACCAGCCTGCGGCCGGCCGAGCGCGGGGAGGCGACGAGCCGGATCTCGCCCCAGATGTCGGCCCGCTGGGACAGGATCTGGAGCATGACGGTGCCGACGGCACCGGTCGCTCCCACGACCGCGAGCGTCGGACGTGCGGACCGCCCGGCCCGAGCGGACCGGGCGGACCCTTCGGTTGCGGCCATCAGCGGCCGGTGCCTCCGTAGACGACGGCCTCGTCGCTGTCGGAGTCGAGCCCGAAGGCGGTGTGGACGGCGCGGACGGCCTCCGGGACGTCGTCCTTGCGGGTGACGACCGAGATGCGGATCTCGGAGGTCGAGATCAGCTCGATGTTGACGCCCGCGTCGGACAGCGCGGTGAAGAAGTCCGCGGTGACGCCCGGGTTGGTCTTCATGCCGGCGCCGACGAGGGAGATCTTGCCGATCTGGTCGTCGTACCGCAGGGAGTCGAAGCCGATGGCGGTCTTCGCCTTCTCCAGGGCGTCGATGGCCTTGCGGCCCTCGGTCTTGGGCAGGGTGAAGGAGATGTCCGTCAGGCCAGTGGAGGCGGCGGACACGTTCTGCACCACCATGTCGATGTTGATCTCGGCGTCGGCGATGGCGCGGAAGATCGCGGCGGCCTCGCCGGGCTTGTCCGGGACACCGACGACCGTGACCTTGGCCTCGGAGGTGTCGTGCGCGACACCGGAGATGATGGCCTGCTCCACCTGCTTGTCCCCTTGCTGAATCGGCTCGCTGCTGACCCACGTGCCCTGGAGCCCGCTGAAGGACGAGCGGACGTGGATCGGGATGTTGTACCGGCGGGCGTACTCCACACAGCGGTGGAGCAGCACCTTTGACCCGGAGGCCGCCAGTTCGAGCATGTCCTCGAACGAGATCCAGTCGATCTTGCGGGCCTTCTTCACCACGCGCGGGTCGGCGGTGAACACACCGTCGACGTCGGTGTAGATCTCGCACACCTCGGCGTCGAGGGCGGCGGCCAGGGCCACCGCGGTGGTGTCGGAGCCGCCGCGGCCGAGCGTGGTGATGTCCTTGGTGTCCTGGCTGACGCCCTGGAAGCCGGCGACGATGGCGATGTTGCCCTCGTCCACCGAGGCCCGGATACGGCCCGGCGTGACATCGATGATGCGGGCTTTGTTGTGGACCGAGTCGGTGATGACACCTGCCTGGCTGCCGGTGAAGCTCTGGGCGTTGTGGCCCAGGTTTTTGATCGCCATGGCCAGCAGGGCCATGGAGATCCGCTCTCCGGCGGTCAGCAGCATGTCGAGCTCGCGCCCGGCAGGGATCGGGGAAACCTGCTCGGCGAGATCGATCAGCTCGTCCGTCGTGTCGCCCATCGCGGAAACCACGGCGACCACCTGGTGGCCGTTCTTCTTGGCTTCCACGATTCGCTTGGCGACGCGCTTGATGCCTTCGGCATCGGCTACGGAGGAGCCTCCGTACTTCTGCACGACAAGGCCCACGTGCGCTCCTCGCTCAGTCCGTCGTTGTCCCACGCTCCGCACACAGGTGTGCGAGACGTGGCCGGCTCAGTCTATCGAGCGTCCGAAAATCCCTTCCGCGGTATCGCATGGTGAGACCCCGGCGCCCGTGCAGGGGGGCTCATTCCCAGCCTGCGGCCGTGCACTCGGAAAAGCGATTCGCGTCACACGCCGACCCGGTGGCGAGGATGACCCCGACGGGCTCGTGGAGTGTCACGAAGACGCCGGGGCGCTCACGGACGCTCGATGACGAGGTGCTTCCGGTCGGCGCGGTCGCCAGGGCCCCGACGCCGCCCAGGTCGTGGGTGAGGGGTCGAGGCCTCGTCGCAGGCGAGGGAGGCGGGCCTGCCTCACCGGACGACTTGACCTTGACACGATGACAAGGTCTTCACTTGGGCGCAGGAGGTGGTCCCGATCAACCCGACCGACGTACCCCCGCACCACACCCGTGTGACCGACGCCCTGGGCGCCGAGGACCCGTCGGTCCGGCTTCGGGCGGCCATGGCGGTCGGTTCGAATCCCGACCCCGTGTTCCTGGAGGCGCTCGTCGAGCGGTGCGCGGTCGAGCCGGACCTCTTCGTACGGGACATGCTGTCCTGGGCGCTGACCCGTCTCCCGCCCGAGATCACCCTGCCCCGGATCCGCCAGGAGCTCGGCTCCGAGCGGACCCAGGCCCGCAGCCAGGCGCTGCACACACTCTCCAAGATCGGCGACAGGAGTACGTGGGCCTGGATCACCCGCGACATGCTGCGGGACGCCGACGACGAGGTGGCGCGGACTGCTTGGCGCGTCGCGGTCGGCCTCGTGCCCGAGGACGAGGAGAAGGACCTGGCAGCCGATCTGATTCTGCAGCTCGGGCGCGGCGACAGCGCTGTGCAGCGGGGTCTGAGCCGGGCCCTGGCCAACCTCGGTGACGTGATCGAGCCCGCCCTGGAAAGGGCCGCGAGGAGTTCCGACCCGGCGGTGGCCGCGCACGCCCGCGCCACCGAGTTGCTCCGGCAGAACCCGGAGGCCGTCTTGACCGCCGCCCTCGACGAGGCCAAGCGCGCGGTCGCCCTCGGCCCGGAACCAGCTGCTGCGGCTGCGTCGGCAGGCACCGACACCTCGGAGGCCTCCGAGCCCGCGGAGACCGAGCCCACGGAGGCCCCGAAGGCCGGGGATGCCTCGGAGGGCGCGGTGTGCTGATCGGCGACGTGGCCCGCCGCTCCGGGGTGAGCACCCGGATGCTCCGCCACTACGACGCCCTGGGGTTGGTGCGGCCCACGGGCCGCACTGTCGGTGGCTACCGCGAGTACTCGGCCGAGGACGTCCGCAGGATCTTCCACGTGGAGAGCCTGCGGTCCCTCGGGCTCTCGCTCAAGCAGATCGGGCGTGCGCTCGAGGACCCCGCCTTCACGCCGTCCGCCCTGGTCAGCGACCTCATCCGGCAGACGGAGGACCGCCTGGCGCGAGAACAGGAGCTGCTCGAGCGGCTCCGTGCGATCGACGCGTCGGCGCCCACCGACTGGCAGGGAGTACTGCGCATCGTCGAACTCATGCGGGACCTCAACTCGACCAGCGCCGCGCGCCGACAGCAGGCCGTCCTGGCTCGGCCGAAGGACGTGCCCGTACCCGCCGAACTGCTGGCCGGGGCCGTCCTGACCGAATCCGACCCGCACGTCGCGGGCGCCCTGCGCTGGGCGCTCGCCCGATCGGGCGGCGACGGCGTGGCGACGCTGCACGCCGGCACCCACTCGGAGGACGCCGCCATCCGGCGGCGCGCGGTGCTGGCGATCGCCGAGATGCCCGAGGCTCCGGGTGCCACCGCGGTGCTCGCGGACGCCCTCGGGGACCCTGACGCGACGGTGCGCAGGCACGCTGCTCTGGCTCTGGGCAGGCAGGGCGTGGCCGCGGTCGTGCCCACACTCGTCAGCATGGTGGTGGAGGGCTCCCACGACGTGGAGGCCGCGGAGCTTCTGGGAAGGCTGTCCCTCGACCCCGGGTGCACGGATCGGATCACGGCCGCCCTGGTCGACGAACTGGCCGCGCCCACTGCGGATTCCGCGACGCGGATCCGCCTCACCCAGGCGCTGGTCGAGCTTGCCGGAACCACCGCGCGGGAGGTCCTGCGCCGGCTGGCCCACGACGACGACAGCGCCGTCGCCCTCGTCGCCTCTGCCCTCGTCGGAACTCTCACGGAGCGGTCCCTCGAAGACCAAGCCGACGAGCACTGCTGACAGCGCGATCCGAACGAGGTATCAGCCAGTGCCTCTCTGGTGGATCACGAGAGGCTCACCAGGGAGACGGACGGCGTCACGGGCAGCTCAGGCTCCGGGCCGCACCGCGGCGACGAAGGCCGACCAGGCGGGGGCGGAGACGTGGAGCTCGGGGCCCGTGCGGTTCTTGGAGTCGCGGATGTGGACGGCACTCCTCACGGCGACCTCTACGCAGGCGCCGCCCTCGTCGTCGCTGTGGCTCGACTTGATCCAGTTCAGCTGGTCGCTCATGGGTGATCCACCATCCCCTCGATGAAGCAGACCGACTCAGCAGGGCTGAGAGCCTGCGTGCGGATCATGCTAAGCCGCTCCGACACGCGGTTGACAACCCCCGGATCGGCCGACAATTCGCTGGCGAGGGGCCCCTCCGCGAAGGCGAAACGCTCGTGGTCACGGGTCTCCAACAGCACCATGGATCCCAGGAGAGCCGCGGGGACTGCCCGGTCGAACGGGAGCACCTGCAAGGCGACGTTCCGCAGGCGGGAGACGTCCAGCAGACGACTGAGCTGTTCCTCGTCCACCAAAGGGCTGCGCAGCGCCGCCTCGTACAGGACGAAGCTCAGTCCGACCGGCGGCTTGCGCCTGGTCAGGATCGCCTGCCGTTCCATGCGGGCCGCGATCCGCTCCTCCATCGTCTCCTCGTCCAGCGGTGGATAGCGGTTCTCGATCAGCGTGCGGGCGTAGCCCAGTGTCTGCAACAGGCCGGGGATCAGGGTGACTTCGTACCACCAGAGACTGATCGCCTCCTTCTCCCGTTCCATGAAGTCCTGCGCCCGCGCCGGAAACTTCTCCCGCTGCAAGTAGTCCTTCGCCGCGCTCAACAAGCCCTCGGCACGGCACAGTTCGTCGGCGACGTCCAGGACCCGCGGGGTCGGCATCCGTACCCCCTGTTCCATCGACTTGATGGTGTCGGGTGAGTAGTTGGCCGCGGCCGCGAGCTGCTCGCGGCTGACGTTCGCCTTCGTGCGCCAGCGCTTCATCTGGTTGCCGCTGTAGCGCCAGGCGGCGGGGGGCTGGACGTTGTACTGGCCCGACACGGCACGCACCTCCGACGGATACACCCCGGCGTGTATCACCTCAGTCGCTACCGAGCGTAGCGTGTCGCTCGACATGGTGTGACCGTGACGAACGCACTTCACCGACCCGAATGGGTCCCCCTCCTCGGCCACCAACTGCACGTCGTGGGCGTCCACTTCGACGCCGTGCGGATCGAGGGGCTGCGCGGGGAGCTGGTCGCCGAGCATCTGATCGAGGCG
This sequence comes from Streptomyces sp. NPDC005931, assembly GCF_042871235.1. Taxonomy (NCBI): domain Bacteria; kingdom Bacillati; phylum Actinomycetota; class Actinomycetes; order Kitasatosporales; family Streptomycetaceae; genus Streptomyces; species Streptomyces sp. NPDC005931. The sequence goes on along the minus strand of NZ_JBIAIG010000002.1, from coordinate 644,329 downwards.
ACGGAGGAGGACGCCGGGCCGATCGTGTGCGAGGCGGCGCGGAGCCGCTGGGTGTACTTCCTGCTGCCGCCGGGGGCCGTGCGGCGCCACGACTGGCCGCTCGGGGTGCAGCAGCTCGGCGGCCGGGACGGCCGGTCGGTCACCTACCTCGGCGTCCCCGCGCTCGCCGGCAACACCTGGCCGCTGCGCTGGTACAGCGAACCCACGACCACCGCGCCGTACGTCCCGGCGGAGCGGCTGCTGGCGGTGCTGGGAGGTCGTCCCGGGGGATGAGAGGGCGCGTGTGGAGCGGTGTGCGGTGCTCGCCCGTTACTGGACCGGTGAGCGCAGGCCCAGGGGACCCGCGATCTCCTCCGCCATGACCTTGCCCGCCTCGAACTCCAGGGTGTCGTCGCCCATTCCCTGGTCCGTGTCCAGGCCGTCGAGTTCGGCCAGGGGCTGGTTCAGGCGGACGTGGGCGACCACGGACTGGAGGGCGCGCAGGGTCGCGGACGCCGTGGAGCCCCAGTTGGAGAAGTAGGAGAACTGCCACCACCACAGCGCCTCCGAGGTGCGGCCCGCACGGTAGTGGGCCATGCCGTGACGCAGGTCGGTGATGACGTCGGTGAGGTCGTCGGAGATGCGGGCCGGGACGGGCGCCTTGCGCGGCTCGTAGGGGTCGAAGACCTCGGAGTAGACGTCGATCGGCTCCAGCAGCCGGGCGAGGTTCTCGCGGAGGTCGTCCACGTCGGCCTCCGGGCCGGGGTCGGGCTCGTAGCGCTCGTCGGGGACGATGTCCTCGTGGGCGCCCAGCCGACCGCCGGCCAGCAGCAGTTGGGAGACCTCCAGGAGGAGGAAGGGGACGGCCGAGTCCGGTTCGTCGCCCTTCGCGACCTCCGTGACGGCGACCAGGAAGCTCTCGATCTGGTCGGCGATCTGGACGGCGAAGTCGTCCGGGTTCTGGTGGGTCGCGTGCAGCGTGGCGTCAGACATCTAGGAGTCGTCTCCCCTCGAAGGCGCGGCCGAGGGTGACCTCGTCCGCGTATTCCAGGTCGCCACCCACCGGGAGGCCGCTGGCCAGGCGGGTGACCTTCAGGCCCATGGGCTTGATCATGCGGGCGAGGTACGTGGCCGTGGCCTCGCCCTCGAGATTCGGGTCCGTGGCCAGGATGAGCTCCGTGACCGTGCCGTCGGCCAGGCGCGCCAGGAGTTCCCGGATGCGCAGGTCGTCGGGGCCCACTCCGTCGATGGGGCTGATCGCCCCGCCCAGGACGTGGTAGCGGCCCCGGAACTCCCGGGTGCGCTCGATGGCCACGACGTCCTTGGGCTCCTCCACGACACAGATGACCGCGGGGTCGCGGCGGGTGTCGCGGCAGATGGCGCACAGCTCCTCCTGCGCGACGTTGCCGCAGGTCGCGCAGAAGCGGACCTTCGCCTTGACCTCCATGAGGGCGTGCGCGAGACGCCGTACGTCGGTCGGTTCCGCCTGGAGGATGTGGAAGGCGATCCGCTGGGCGCTCTTGGGACCGACGCCGGGCAGCCGCCCGAGTTCGTCGATGAGGTCCTGCACCACGCCTTCGTACAACGGACTGCCGTCCTTCCTGGGGTTCCTGCACTACGTACGGTAGAGGTCCGCGGCCCGTCTTAGAAAGGCAGACCGGGGATGCCGCCGCCGCCCAGACCCTGGGCGAGCGGGCCGAGCTTCTGCTGCTGGAGGTTCTGGGCGTTCTCGTTGGCCGCCTGGACGGCCGCCACGATCAGGTCGGCGAGGGTCTCGGTGTCCTCCGGGTCCACCGCCTGCGGGTCGATCTTCAGTGCACGCAGTTCGCCGGCGCCGGTGACGGTGGCCTTCACCAGACCGCCGCCCGCCTGGCCCTCGACCTCCGTGCGCGCGAGTTCCTCCTGAGCCCTCGCCAGGTCCTGCTGCATCTTCTGGGCCTGCTGGAGCAGCTGCTGCATGTTGGGCTGGCCACCACCGGGGATCACGATTCAGCTCCTTGGTCGGTCGAGTCGGCCGGTCGGGTCGGTCGGCCGGTCGGCTCACTCCGTCGATCCGGGATTTTCCGTTCGGCACGAGCCTACGTGGTCGGGAGGGCCGTCGCCCCGCCACTCTTTCGAGTGAGTTGCGGTCGCGCCCTATACCTGATCACGGCCACCATCCGGGCGTAAAAGGGAGCGAACCCCCGACTCCGCCACCCATTGGGCGGTAGGAAGGGTCCGGCACATCAGCGGGGGGTCGGCCGGGGACCGACCGGAGGCAGTCGGCGTCCGCAGGATCAGCAGGGGTCAGTAGGGAGTACCGGGTGGGTCAGCCGGAGATGCAGCCCGAGGGCCGTCCTCGGGACGGGCACGGCGAGGGGGCGGCCGGGACGTGGCCGGGCGACCTGACCGGGCGGGCGTTCCCGCTCGGGGACTGGGGCGAGCCGGCGGTCCGGCTGGACGAGCTGTACCGGTGGGTGGAGCGCGGGGCGCTGGAGACGGCGGCCTGGTACGTCGCGGACCGGGTGTGGAAGCGACGGTGCGCGCGGGTGCTGCGGGGCGGGGCCGCGTTGGGCACGGTGACCGGGGCGGCGCTGCCGCTGCTCGATCTCACCGGGGTGGCGGGAGGCGCCGCCTCCTACGGCTACCTGGCGCTGCTCCTCGGGGTGGCGTGTGTGGCCGCGGACCGGTTCTTCGGGATGACGTCCGGGTGGATGCGGGACGTGGCGACGGCCCAGGCGGTGCAGCGGCGGCTCCAGGTGCTCCAGTTCGACTGGGCCTCGGAGAGTGTGCGCGAGGTGCTGGGCCCGGCGGAGGGCACGGCGAGCGAGGCGGCGGAGCGGTGCCTGTCGGTGCTGCGGCGGTTCTCGGAGGACGTGACGGAACTGGTGCGGGTGGAGACGGCGGACTGGATGCTGGAGTTCCGCACCGGGGGCGCGCCGCTGGGCATCCAGTCGGCGATGGCGGGCTCGACCCGCCAGGACCCGGCCGTGCCCCCGGGCCGCTTCCCGGCCCCACCCGGTCCGGCCCGGCCGAACATGCCGCGGCAGCGGCCGCCCGAGCCGCGGTGAGCCGCGGGTGGCCCGTGCGCTCGGGGTGACCCGTGCGCTGGGGTGACCCGTGTGCCCTGGGTGACCATGCGTCTTGGGTGGCCCCTGCGCCCCAGCCGGCCCGTGCGCCCTGGGCGGCCCACCGGGTCGTACGGCGCCGGGCAGGCGCCTCCCTCCCGGGTGGCCCGGCGGGGTCATTCCCGCGGGGTCATTCCCGCGTGTAGGTGAGCCGCTCGCCGTTGCCGGTGTTCAGGCGTTCAAGGGAGCCGTCGGGCAGCAGGGTGATCTCGGTGGCGGCGCCCGGTGTGCAGGCGCTGCGCGGCTGTCCGACGGTCACCCTGGACGGCCCGATCTCCAGGCGGTCGCCGGCACCGGGGTCGGCGGTCAGTTCGGCCTCGAACACGCAGTGGTAGGTGCCGCTGTCCGTGGGCCCGTCGGCGACGAGGGACATGACCTTGTCGCCGGCCCCGCCCTGCTGGAGCGTCAGCCGGCGGGTGTGCGTTCCGCCCGCGTTGTCGATGGTGGTGGACCAGCTGCCCAGGTACGCGGTGGGAATCGCCCCGTCCGACGGCGCCGAGGACGTCGGACGGTCCGTCCGCGTCGGCTGTTTCGCGTCGGGGGTGGCGGAGCCCCCGCTCTGCGGGACACCGGTCGGGGACGCGGTGGGGTCGCCGCCGGCCCGGGTGTCCCCGCCGCCGCTCATGAGCGCGTACACCGTGCCGCCCGCGGCGAGCGCGACGACTAGGGCGATCACGACGAGCAGGGCGGTGGAGCGGCCGGCCCTGTGGGGCGGCTCCTGGGCAGGGAGGTAGGCCGGGGCGGGACCGAACGGCGGAGGCCCGTAGGGCGGGGTGGAGCCGGGGGCGCCGTGACCGGTGTACGGGTGACCGTAGGCGGCGGGCTGCGGGTGCTGCTGGGGGTGGCCGTACCCGGGAGGGGCGGCGGAGGTGGGGCCCGGGGGCGGGGTGTTCTGGCCCACGACCACGGTGGGGAGGCGGTCGAACGGGGCACCGCCGCCCGGCCTCCCCGGCGCGGGCGGAGCTGCACCGGGGGGTGCCGCAGGGGGTCCGGGCACGGAGTCGTCGGCGGCGGGGGCGTGTTCGGGGGTGGCGGCGGGGGCGGGCCCGGCGGGCGGGGCAGGGGTCGCGGGCGGGTCGTGCGGGGTGGCGTTCGGTCCGGTCGCGGCCGGGGTGGGGTTCGGGCTCCCGGCAGGCGGAGTGGCCTTCGACGGCGCGGCGTTGTGCGGGGCGGCGTGGGGCGGCGCCGCGGGCGACACGGCAGGGGACGCGGCAGGGGACGCGGGGGCAACGGCCGGCGTGGCCGGGGACGCGGGCGCGTTCTCCGACAGCGCGGTGGGTGTGGGCCGCGAGGAGGACTCCGGGTCCTCCGCGTCCAGCAACCGCACCGCGTGCCGGCCGAGCTGGGCGACCAGGGCGCTGGGCAGCCACGGGTCGCGGGCGCGGCCGTCGGCGACGGTGTCCTCGGCGCCGGTGCGCTCCAGGACCTCGTCGAGGGTGGGACGGGCGGCGGGGTCCTTCTTCAGGCAGTCGCGCACCAGGTCGGCGAGCCCCTCGGGGACGCGCTCGAGGTCGGGTTCCTCCTGGGCGATGCGGAACATCAGGGCGTGCACACCGCTGTTGGCGGTGCCGAAGGGGAGCTCGCCGGTGGCGGCGTGGACCAGCACCGAGCCGAGGCAGAAGACGTCGCAGGCGGGGGTGACGCGGTCGCCGCGCACCTGCTCGGGCGCCATGAAACCGGGCGAGCCGACGAGCGCGCCGGTGCGGGTGAGCCCGCCGTCGGTGACGGTCTCCAGCGCCCGTGCGATGCCGAAGTCGATGACGCGGGGCCCGTCGATGGTGACGAGGACGTTCGACGGCTTGAGGTCGCGGTGGACCATGCCGGCCGCGTGGATGTCCTTCAGCGCGTACGCGAGCCCGGCGGCGAGGATGCGCACCGACCGCTCCGGAAGCGGCCCGTGGTCCTGCCCGACGACCTGCTGGAGGCTGGGCCCGGCGACGTATCCCGTGGCGACCCACGGCACCGGCGCCTCGGTGTCCGCGTCCAGCACGGGTGCCGTCCAGTCACCGCCGACCTGCCGCGCGGCCCGCACCTCCTGCCGGAACCGGGCCCGGAACTCCTCCTCCCGGGCCAGCTCCGGCCGCACCAGCTTCACGGCGACGGTGCGCCCCCGGTCGGACCGGGCGAGGTAGACCTGCCCCATCCCCCCGGCCCCGAGCCGCGCGAGCAGCCGGTACGCCCCCATGCTCCCGGTGACGCCCAGCGGGTCCCCCGGCCCGAGCTTCTCCATCGCTGCGCCGCCTTCCCCCCAGTGAGCAACAGATCGAGGATAGTGCGGGTCCCGACGGGGCGCGTGGGATGCCGTCTACGGTTCCGTAACAGGCGGACCCAGCGCGTCGAGGGTCTCGGACAGGCGTTCCAGGACCTGCACCGCCCGCGCCAGGTCGGCCTCCCCGAGTGCCTCGGCCAGACGGTCGGCGAAGGCCGCGTGCCCCGGGTCGATGCGGGAGACGGCGGCGCGGCCCTCCTCGGTGGGGGCGAGGAGTTTGGCGCGGCGGTGGGCCGGGTTGGGGCGGTACTCGGCGAGGCCGCGTTCCACCAGCAGATCGGCGATGCGCTGGACGCTCTGGCGGGTGATGCCCATGGCGCGGGCGATCCCGGAGACGGGCAGCGGCTCGGTGAGGACCGCGCCGAGGACCTGCCACCAGGCGGCGGTGAGGCCGGCGGGGCGGGCCAGTTCGTCGGCGACCGCGAGGAACTGGCCGTTGAGCCGGAAGACGCCGAGCGCGCTGCGGCTGAGCAGGTCCTGACGCTCCCGGCTCACCGGCCCAGCGCCTTCTCGAGGTCGGCGTACGCCAGCGGGTCCGAGTCGTGGAACAGGCGGTACCAGGCGTCGATCGCCGGCTCGTCGTAGGCGCCGAGCAGCCGGAAGACCTCGCGGGCGAAGGCGACGGGCTCGGTGGGCCCGGCGGTGACCAGTACGCCGTCGGTGACGGCGTCCGCCTCGACGTAACGGTCCGCGCCCGCGTATCCGGTCGCCGCCAGGTAGCCGGAGTCGGCGCCGGTGTGCGCGCGGTCGTCGAGCAGGCCCTCGCGGGCCAGTCCGGCGGTGGCGCCGCAGATCGCGGCGACGGGCACGCCGGCGTCCAGGAAGGCGCGGGCGGTGCGGGCGAAGGGGGCGAGCGCGTCGCCCTCGTCCCAGAGGTTCGCGCCGGTCAGGATCAGCAGCGCGCTGTCCTCGGGGCGCAGGTCGGCCAGGGCCAGGTCCGGCTGGACGCGGAGTCCGCCGATGCTGGTGACCGGCTCGCGGGTGGGCGCGACGGTGCGGATGCCGTAGCCGGCGAGGGCCAGGTGGGCGGTGGTGTGCCCGGTCTCCCAGTCGGCGAAGGTGTCGTAGACGGCCAGGTGGACCGGCTTGCGGGCGTCGCCGTCGGCACCGGTGCCGGTCGTGCCGGGAGTGCTGCTGCTCATGGCTTCTCTCCTCACGCCGTTGCTATGACAGCATCCTGTCATTAATGCAGCATGCTGTCAATTGCGGGGCGGCCCCCGGCGCCCGGCTGTCGACAGACTGTCGCGGAAAGGCCGCGACCGCAGACAGGGCGCCGATGTCGCCGGTGCCCGGCCGCGACCTACCCTCGGGCGCATGACCCCTCAGCCGAACCCCGAGGCCGGGGCCGCCGTCAAGGCCGCCGACCGTGCCCACGTCTTCCACTCCTGGTCCGCGCAGGAGCTCATCGACCCGCTCGCCGTCGCCGGGGCACAGGGGTCGTACTTCTGGGACTACGACGGCCGGCGCTACCTCGACTTCACCAGCGGGCTCGTGTTCACGAACATCGGCTACCAGCACCCCGAGGTCGTCGCCGCGATCCAGGAGCAGGCGGCGCGGATGACGACGTTCGCGCCCGCCTTCGCCGTCGAGGCGCGCTCGGAGGCGGCGCGGCTCATCGCCGGGCGGACCCCGGGCGACCTCGACAGGATCTTCTTCACCAACGGCGGCGCCGACGCCGTCGAGCACGCCATACGCATGGCGCGGCTGCACACCGGCCGCCCCAAGGTGCTCTCCGCCTACCGCTCGTACCACGGCGGCACCCAGCAGGCCGTCAACCTCACCGGTGACCCCCGCCGCTGGGCCTCCGACAGCGGCACGGCCGGGGTCGTGCACTTCTGGGCCCCCTTCCTCTACCGGTCCCGCTTCTACGCCGAGACCGAGGAGCAGGAGTGCGCGCGGGCGCTGGAGCACCTGGAGACGACGATCACCTTCGAGGGCCCGTCGACCGTCGCCGCGATCATCCTGGAGACCATCCCCGGCACGGCGGGGATCATGACACCGCCCGCCGGGTACCTCGCGGGCGTGCGGGAGCTGTGCGACAAGTACGGGATCGTCTTCGTCCTGGACGAGGTCATGGCCGGGTTCGGACGCACCGGCGAGTGGTTCGCGGCGGACCTGTACGGGGTCGTGCCGGACCTGATGACCTTCGCCAAGGGGGTGAACTCCGGATACGTGCCGCTGGGCGGCGTGGCCGTCTCCGGGGCGATCGCCGAGACCTTCGGCAAGCGGCCCTACCCCGGCGGGCTGACCTACTCCGGCCACCCCCTGGCCTGCGCGGCGGCCGTGGCGACGATCAACGTCATGGAGCGGGAGGGCGTCGTCGAGAACGCGGCCCGGCTCGGCGCCTCCGTCCTCGGCCCCGGACTGCGCGCACTGGCCGAGCGGCACCCCTGCGTGGGCGAGGTGCGCGGCGTCGGCATGTTCTGGGCGGTCGAGCTGGTGCGCGACCGCGAGACACGGGAACCGCTGGTCCCGTACAACGCCACCGGCGCGGCGAACGCCCCGATGGCCGCCTTCGCCGCCGCCGCCAAGGAGGGCGGCCTGTGGCCCTTCGTGAACATGAACCGCACCCACGTCGTGCCGCCGTGCAACGTGAGCGAGGCCGAGCTGAAGGAGGGCCTGGCCGTGCTGGACGCCGCACTGACCGTCGCCGACGGCTACGTGGTGTAACCGGCGGGGGCTCACGCCGTGACCGGGCCGGAGGCGGGCGCGCGGGGTGCGCGCGGGGTGCCCCGTCCTGCGCCCGCTCCGGCGGCCCGCCGGTCACCGGAACGCGTAAGGTGGCGTGCCCGTGGACCTGTCCGTGCACGTCACTCGAACGCGACGAGGGAGACGCCCCGACCATGCCCGGCCTCAGCGGCGCCGTGACCCGCAGCACCCTGCGGCAGCAGATCGCCGACGCGCTCCGTGACGAGGTGCTCGCGGGCCGGCTCCAGCCGGGGCAGGAGTTCACCGTCAAGGAGATCGCCGAGCAGTACGGGGTGTCCGCGACGCCCGTGCGGGAGGCGCTGGTCGACCTGTCGGCGCAGGGGCTGCTCGACGCCGACCAGCACCGGGGCTTCCGGGTGCACGAGTACTCCGTCGAGGACTTCCGCGGCATGATCGAGGCCCGCAGCCTGGTGACCGACGGGATGTTCCAGGCCCTCACCGGCGGCCGCCCGGTCCACCTCCGGCCGGACGGCACGCGGGTCTCCGCCGCGCTCGCCGGGGTCCGGCGGCGGGGCGAGGAGGCCCAGCGGGCGGCGCTCGCCGGGGACCTCACCGTCCTCATCGGCTACGACCTGCGGTTCTGGCGGGAGCTGGGCGCGCTGTTCGGCAACAGCTATCTCACCGACTTCCTGCACCGGCTGCGCGTCCAGACCTGGGTGTGCGTGGTCCAGCAGCTGCGGCGGCTGCCCGAGCTGCGCGGCCGGCTGTGGTCCCGGCACACCGAGCTGGTCGACGCGCTGTCGCGGCGCGACACCGACGCGGCCCGCTCGATCGTGGAGTCGTACGACGCCCACTCCCTCGCCCTCGTCGAACGCGTCACCGCCGGCTGAACCGGCGCGGGGAGATCCGGGCCGGGCGGGCGTCGTCCGTGGCCGTACGGGTATGGGACCTGCACGGGGGGCGCCCCCCTCGCGGGGCGCGGATACCCTTCCCTGACCACCGTGCTGACCACCGTGCTGTGTGAGGAGCCCTCTTTGGCCTGTGACCTGTGGCTGGTACCGCTCGTCGACGTGTTGTGCCACACGCCCGACAATCCGTTCGCCGAGGAACTCGCGCAGTACAACAGGGTGCTCGCCGAGGGCGGGCTGCCACCGGTGCCGGTGTACCAGTACATGCCGGGGCTGTCCGGCGAGGTCGCCCCGGTCGCCGGTTTCGACTACGACGCACTGCACTTCCTGCGCCGCGCCTACCTGCTCCAGGTGTGCGGCCTGCCGGTGACGCCGGTGGACGAACTCGGCGGCGACTACGAGCAGTTGCTGGAGATGTTCGAGTCGACGGCCCAGCAGTCCCACCTGGTGTGGCACTACGACCACGCCGGCGCCTACGTCCCGGTCGACTTCCCCCAGCCGCTCTCCAGCGAGGAACTCCTCGCGGGCGGTGGCCCCCTGGGCTCCTCGCACGCCCTGCTGCGGGAACTGGAATTCGTCGCACCGTCCCTCGGCATCGATCCGGCGAATCCCCCGACGGCGCCCGAACCCCCGCTCGGCCCCACCGACTTGGAGGAGCCGGCCGACCCGGCCCCGTACGACCCCAGCCCCTTCGCCCGCGAACGCCACGTGTGGCTGGGCCTGCACGCGGCGGCGACGCGGAGTCTGGCGCAAGGGTCGATGATCGTGTTCAGCTGAGGATCAGTGCAGCTGGGACAGCCCCTTCTGCACGTCCTCGAGATTCATCACCGGGGTGTACGTGATCTCGGCGCCGAGCTGCATGAAGAACGGCTCGCTGATCACCGGCATCTGCGAGCTGTCCTGCATGTCGAAGACCAGGTAAGCGGTGCGCTTGCCGTGCTCGGAGGTGAAGTAGGCCGCTTCGGGCTTCAGCTGCTCCACCGTTTCCTGGATCAGCTTCGGCATACCGCCTTCCTGAATGACCCGGTTCGCCTTTTCCGTGTCCATGGAGGCTTTGAGCAGTACGCGCATCGCACTCACCTTCTTCCGGTTCTTCCGGCCGATGCACGCGGCGTACGACCTCAGGCTATGCCCCTGGGTGAAGCCCGGCGACCGAGCCCGGCTTCGTGGCCACCGGTGCGGCGGGCAGCCCTGCTGTCCGGTGATCCCGTCGAGGACGCGGTAGGCGACGTACAGCCCGTACAGGGCGAGCAGCAGTCCGAGGAAGCGGGTCCATGCGGGCAGGGTGCGGCGCTCGTGGGTGTGCCACATGCGCCGCAGGCGTACGGCGGTGAAGAGGGCACCGAGCGCGGCCACGACGGACCAGGGGTCGCCTCCCCCGGGCGGGACGGCCGGCCGGGTTCACCGCGCCGGCCGTCCCCTCAAGCCCCGGGATCCCGGGTCCCCGGGTCCCCGGGTCCCGGGAAGGAGGGCTCAGAGGAACGAGTTGATCTCGATCGTCTCGTCGCGGCCCGGGCCCACGCCGATCGCGGAGATCGGGGCGCCGGACATCTCCTCCAGCGCCTTGACGTACGCCTGGGCGTTCTTCGGCAGTTCGGAGAAGCTCTTCGCCTTGCTGATGTCCTCGTTCCAGCCCGGCAGCATCTCGTAGACCGGCTTGGCGTGGTGGAAGTCCGACTGCGAGTAGGGCAGCTCCTCGACACGCTTGCCGTCGATCTCGTACGCCACGCAGACCGGGATCTGCTCCCAGCCGGTGAGGACGTCGAGCTTGGTGAGGAAGAAGTCGGTCAGGCCGTTCACGCGGGTCGCGTAGCGGGCGATGACCGCGTCGAACCAGCCGCAGCGCCGGTCGCGGCCGGTGGTGACGCCGCGCTCGCCGCCGATGCGCCGCAGCGCCTCGCCGTCCTCGTCGAACAGCTCGGTCGGGAACGGGCCGGCGCCGACGCGGGTCGTGTACGCCTTGAGGATGCCGATGACCCGGCTGATCTTCGTCGGACCCACGCCGGCGCCCGTGCAGGCGCCGCCCGCGGTCGGGTTGGACGAGGTGACGAAGGGGTACGTGCCGTGGTCGATGTCCAGCAGCGTGCCCTGGCCGCCCTCGAAGAGCACGACCTTGTCGTCCTCCAGGGCCTGGTTCAGGACCAGCACCGTGTCGGCCACGTACGGCGCGAGCTTGTCCGCGTAGTCCAGCAGCTCCTCGACCACCTGGTTCACGGCGATCGCGCGGCGGTTGTAGAGCTTGGTGAGGATCTGGTTCTTGACGTCGAGCGCCGCCTCCACCTTCTGGGTGAGGATCGACTCGTCGTACAGGTCCTGGACGCGGATGCCGACGCGGTTGATCTTGTCCGCGTAGGTCGGGCCGATGCCGCGGCCGGTGGTCCCGATCTTGCGCTTGCCGAGGAAGCGCTCGGTCACCTTGTCCACCGTCACGTTGTACGGCGTGATGATGTGCGCGTTTCCGCTGATCAGGAGCTTGGACGTGTCGACGCCGCGCTCATTCAGACCGCTCAGCTCGGAGAGCAGGACCGAGGGGTCGACGACGACTCCGTTGCCGATGACCGGCGTGCAGCCGGGGGACAGGATTCCGGAAGGGAGCAGGTGGAGGGCGTACTTCTGGTCGCCCACGACTACCGTATGGCCGGCGTTGTTGCCGCCCTGGTAGCGCACCACGTAGTCGACGGATCCACCGAGCAGGTCCGTCGCCTTTCCCTTGCCTTCGTCACCCCACTGAGCACCGAGCAGCACAAGTGCGGGCACGCGCGTACACCCCTTCCGGGCGGGGCATGTCCAGGGTCAGGGGCGCACACGGAGGATCTCCGCCGCGTGCACCGCGACCACCGTTGGCCGCCAACCGTCGGACCGGATGCCCCGGAATAGACGAAGCCCCTGGCGCAATAGCGCAAGGGGCTCTTGCACAAAGATGCTACCCGAGGAAGCGAGGCATGGCCGAGGTGGCGACTTCCGCGACGTCCGATCAGCTCCTGGTGGTCATCGATCCGGTCGCCCGACGCGGGGACGGTGAGTCCGTGCGCATCGCGAAAGACGTGCTCAGCGCGGGTGCGGCGACGAAGCTGTGCCTGCCGGACGGACCGGAGGAGTTCGCCCGCGCACTGGCCCGGCGCGGCTCGCGGCGGCCGGTGGTGGTCGGTGACGACCGGGCACTGGTGCGGGCGGTGGGGCTGCTGCACCGGCAGCGGGAGCTGGCCGGATGCGCGCTGTCGCTGGTCCCGGTGGGGGGTGCGCTGAGTCTCGCCCGGTCGCTGGGGGTGCCCACGGGGGCGGTGGCGGCGGCGCGGGCCGTGCTGGAGGGGACCGAGCGGCGGCTGGACCTGCTGGTGGACGACAGCGACGGGGTGGTGCTGGGCGCGCTGCGGATCCCGCCGGTGCCGACGGCGCCGCTGCGGGCCCCGGGACCGGCGGAGGTGGGGCACCCCTGGCTGCGGACCTGCCAGTCCCTGGTGCGCACGCTGGTGCCGGCCCGGCCGTCCCGCGTCGCCGCGGCCTCCGAGGCGGGCCCGGCACGGCTGCGGGTGGAGGTGGACGGGAGCACCCTCGTCGACCTGGACCTGCCGGTGGAGGCGGTGTCGGTGACGCCGGGCGCCCCGGGCACGGCCCTGGTGGAGGTCCGCCCGACGTCGGTGGGTGCGGAGGCGTCCCCGCTGCTCGCGGAGGGCCGTACGGTGACCGTCTCCGGCGCCCACTTCCGCTACCGCGCCGACGCCACGGTGTCGGGGCCGGTACGGACCCGGACGTGGACGGTCCAGGAGGCGGCGCTGGGACTGGTCCTGCCGGAGCGGTGAGCGTCCGGGCGCGTGTGCCGGGGGTGCGGCGGTCTTCGGAGGTTCGTGCACGGGGCCGTGCGCGGGGGCCCTGCTCGGGTCCCCTGCTCGGGTCCCCTGCTCGGGTCTCTGCTCGGGTTCGCCGGACCGCGCGAGGCGACCCTGCGCCGGACCGCGCAAGGCGACCGCGCGCCCGACCGCGCGGCAATCCAGGCACGGGGCACGGCCCGGAACTCCGCGCCCGGGACCGTGCCCGCAGCTCTGTACGCGGGACCTTGCTCGGAGTCCCAGCACAGGGCCGTCCGCAGAGCCCTGCACGCGACCGTCCCGGAGGTCCCTGCGCCGGACCGCGCGAGAAGTCCGCGCACCTGAACCGCGCGAGGCGACCGCGCCCGGGACCGCCCCCGCAGGTCCGTGCGCGCCGACGGCGTCAGGCGTCGGCCGACGTGCTCTCGGGCCTGCCGAAGGTCTTCTCCCGGTGGTCGCGCCAGCGCTGCATCAGGGCCTCGACCTCCTTCTCCATGAACTCGAAGAAGGCCAGCGTCTCCGCCAGGCGGCGCCCCGCCGGGGTGTCCGCGCCGAGGCTGACGACGCCCTCGCGCAGCGCGTCCTCCCACCGTCTGATGATCGCCTCGCGGTTGGTGACCGCCTCGTACCACTGGTCGCCGTGCACCCGGTACCGCTCCCGGCGGGACCCGGGCTCGCGCTCGCGGGAGACCATGTGCACCTGGGCCAGGTAGCGCACCGCACCGGAGACCGCGGCGGGCGAGATCCGCAGCCGCTCCCCCAGCTCGGCGGAGGTCAGGACGCCGGTGTCGGAGGCGAGCAGCGCCGCGAAGACACGGGCCGGCATCCGCGGCAGCCCCGCCTCCACCAGCTGCGCGGCGAAGTGCTCCACGAACCGGGAGACCGCCTCCGGGTCCCGGCCGGTCCCGGTCCTTTCCGCCATGCCCCGATCATCCTCCCTGCTCACACGCTTTCGGCCAGTCTAACCGGTCCTTTATGAAGTTCTATAACTTCACAAATTTCTGAAAGAAGCGTACGTTGCGGAGCATGACGAAGGCCATCACGGTGTCCGGGCTCCACAAGTCCTTCGGCCGGACACGCGCACTGGACGGGCTCGACCTGGACGTCGAGACCGGCGAGGTCCACGGTTTCCTCGGCCCGAACGGCTCGGGGAAGTCCACCACCATCCGCATCCTCCTCGGCCTCCTGCGCGGCGACGCGGGCAGCGCGCAGGTGCTCGGCCGCGACCCCTGGGCCGACGCGGTGGAGCTCCACCGCCGCATCGCGTACGTACCCGGAGACGTCGAGCTGTGGCCGGGCCTCACCGGCGGCGAGGCCATCGACCTGCTCGCACGGCTCCGCGGCGGCCTGGACGCACGGCGCCGCGCCGACCTGATCGAACGCTTCGACCTCGACCCGACCAAGAAGGGCCGCGCCTACTCCAAGGGAAACCGGCAGAAGGTCGCCATCGTCGCCGCGCTCGCGTCCGACGCCGAACTGCTGCTCCTCGACGAGCCGACGGCAGGCCTCGACCCGCTGATGGAGGTCGTCTTCCAGGACGTCATCCTCGAGGCCAAGGCGGCCGGGAAGACGGTGCTGCTCTCCAGCCACATCCTGGCCCAGGTCGAGAAGCTCGCCGACCGGGTGAGCATCATCCGCCTCGGCCGGACCGTCCAGTCCGGCAGCCTGAGCGAACTCCGGCACCTGACCCGCACCACGATCGAGGCCGAGACCGAACGCCCCGCCACCGGCCTGGACACCCTGCCCGGCGTCCACCACCTGCAGAGCGCCGACGGCAGGGTGCGCTTCGCCGTCGACGGCGGGCACGTCGACGGCGCGGTCCGCAGGCTCACCGAGTTCGGCATCCGCAGCCTGATCAGCCACCCGCCCACGCTGGAGGAGCTGATGCTCCGCCACTACGGCGACGAACTGGCCGCCAACGGTCACGTCGACGGAGACGTGCGATGAGCACCACGACCGCCACCCGGCCGACCGCACCCGCCGGACCGGCCACCGGCGGCGCCGCCCTGGCCGGGACCGGCACCCTCGTGCGCTTCGCACTGCGCCGGGACCGCGTCAGGATCCCGGTGTGGCTCCTCGCCCTGTTCCTCGGCACCGTCTCGACCGCCCGGAACTTCCAGACCCTGTACGCCGACGCCGAGGACCGGGCGAACGTCGTCGGCACCATGGACAGCCCCGCCGGACTCGCCATGTCCGGCCCGCGCCACTACCTCGACGACTACACCTTCGGCGCCATGCTGGGCCACCAGATGCTCGGCTTCACGGCCGTCCTCGTCGGCCTGATGAGCGTGCTGGTCGTCACCCGGCACACCCGCGCCGAGGAGGAGACCGGCCGCGCCGAACTGGTGCGCTCCACGGTCGTCGGCCGGCACGCCCACCTCGCCTCCGCCCTGACCGTCGCCCTCCTCGCCAACCTCGTCCTCGCGCTCCTGCTCGCCACCGGACTGGCCGGGCCTGGCATCGACGGCATCGACGCCTCCGGTTCCCTGCTGTACGGCGCGGCCCACGCCGCCGCCGGGATCGTCTTCGCCGCCGTGGCCGCGGTGACCGTGCAGCTCACGGGGCACACGCGCGGCGCGAGCGGCACGGCCCTGGCGGTCATCGGCATCGCCTACGTGCTGCGCGCCGCGGGCGACGCCGGCGAGAACGGCGTCCTGTCCTGGCTGTCCCCGATCGGCTGGGTGCAGCGGACGTACGTCTACGTGGACGACGACTGGTGGCCGCTGCTGCTGTGCCTCGCGTGCGCCGCGGCCTGCGCGACGGCCGGGTTCGTGCTGTCGACGAGGCGGGACGTGGGCGCGGGGCTGCGCCCGGAGAAGCTGGGCCGCCCGGTCGCCTCCGACGCGCTCGCCACCCCGCTCGGCTTCGCGCTGCGGCTGCACCGGGGCACGCTCGTCGGCTTCGGCACGGGCCTGTTCCTGATGGGGGCGATGTACGGGTCGATCCTCGGGGACGCCGAGGACATGCTGAAGGACATCGACCAGCTCCAGGAGGTCCTGGACCGCATCGGCGGGGCGAGCGTCGCCGAGTCGTTCGCCTCGATGGTCATGGTGGTGATCACGGCCGTCGCCGCGGTGTACGTGGTGATGGCGGCCCTGCGGCCCCGCGCCGAGGAGACCGCGGGCCGTGCCGAGCCGCTGCTGGCCACCGGGCTCTCCCGAGGTCGCTGGGTCGGCGCCCACCTCGCCGTCGCGGCGGTCGGCGGCACGCTCGTCCTGCTGCTGGCCGGGCTCGGCTTCGGCATCTCCGGCGCGGCCTCGACCGGCGACGCCGGTCTGGTGGCGGAGCTGACGGGCGCGTCCCTCGCCTACGCACCGGCGCTGTGGGTCACCGTGGGCGTGGCGGCGGTGCTGTTCGGCTGGTTCCCGAGGGCGAGCGCCGCCGCCTGGATCGTGCCGGTGTACGCCTTCGTCGTCGGCTACCTCGGGCAGCTGCTCCGGTTCCCGGACTGGATGAACAACCTGTCCCCCTTCGGCCACGTCCCCCGGCTCCCCGCGGCGGAGCTGTCCTGGACGCCGCTGCTGCTGCTCACCCTGGTCGCGGCCGGCCTGGTGCGGCTGGGCCTGGCGGGGTTCCGGAGGCGGGACCTGGAGACGAAGTAGGGCACCGCGGAGCGCTGTTCGCCGGTCGCCGCCCCGGCCGCCGCGTCCACGCCCCGGCGAACGGCCGGCCGCCCGTGCGGCACGACGGCACGCGCGCCGGGGTCGCCGTCAAGCGCGGCACCTGCGTGCTGTCGTGGACGGGCACGGGATCCGGTCCGGCACGGGCGCCTAGAGCTCGACCTCCAGGCCCTCCAGGCCCCGGATCACGAAGTTCGGCTTGCGCTCCGGCTCCGCGGCGAGCCGGAGCGTGGGCGCCTTCTCCAGCAGTGCCCTCATCGACGCCGCCAGTTCGATGCGGGCCAGCGGGGCACCGATGCAGTAGTGGATGCCGGCGCTGAAGGAGATGTGCGGGTTGTCCGCGCGGGCCAGGTCCAGCCGCTCCGGGTCGGTGAAGACGGCCGGGTCGTGGTTGGCGGAACCGAAGAGCATGGCGATCTCCGCGCCCCTCGGGAGGACGGTGCCGGCGATCTCGATCTCGTCCAGCACCCACCGTTCGAAGAGCTGCAGCGGGGTGTCGTAGCGCATCAGCTCCTCGATCGCGGACGGGACGAGGGAGTGGTCCGCGCGCAGCTCGGCCAGCCGGCCGGGGTTGCGGAACAGCGCCCACCAGCCGTTGACCGTGGAGTTCACGGTGGCCTCGTGGCCCGCGTTGAGCAGCAGCACGCAGGTCGAGATCATCTCCTGCTCGGTGAGCCGGTCCCCCTCGTCGTGCGCCGCGATCAGACCGGAAATCAGGTCGTCGCCAGGCTCCTTGCGGCGGGCCGCGATCAGCTCACGCAGGTAGTCGGAGAACTCCACCGACGCCCGCACCGCCCTGGCCGCCGCGTCCCCGGACGGGTTCAGCTCGTACATCCCGCAGATGTCCGCCGACCAGGGCCGCAGCGGCGCCCGGTCCGACTCCGGGATGCCCAGCATCTCCGCGATCACCGCGACCGGCAGCGGCTCGGCGACATCGGTCAACAGGTCCCCGCCGCCCGCGTGGACCAGCGTGGCGACGAGATCGCCGGCCAGTGCCTCCACGTACGGCTTCAGCCGCTCCACCGTGCGCGGGGTGAACGCCTTCGACACCAGGCGCCGGATGCGGGTGTGGTCCGGCGGCTCCAGGTCCAGCATCCCGTGGTCGTTGAGGGTGTGGAACGGCTCGTGCTCCGGCGGGGGCGGCGTCCGGCCGAACTCCTCGTGGGTGAAGCGGTGCTGGTACGTCCGCCCCAGGCGCCGGTCCCGCAGCAGCGCCGAGACGTCCGCGTGGTGCGGCACCAGCCACTGGTCGGTCGGCTCGAAGTACAGCACCCGCCCCCGCGCCCGCAGCTCGGCGTAGGCGGGGTAGGGGTCGGCGACGAACGCCGGGTCCCAGGGGTCGAACGCGAGGTCGGGAAGGGCTGCCATGAACGGACGGTAGCCCGGCACCCGGCCCACTGACCAGGGTCAGCCCGGTGTCACCAGGCGGGCCTCGTAGGCGAAGACCGCCGCCTGGGTGCGGTCGCGCAGGCCCAGTTTCACCAGGATGCGGCTGACGTGCGTCTTGATCGTCGACTCGGCGACCACCAGCCGCCCGGCGATCTCCGCGTTCGACAGGCCCTGCGCGATCAGCACCAGCACCTCCGTCTCCCGCTCGGTCAGCTCGCCGTACGCCCCCTGCGCGGGCGTCATCGGGCGCGGGCCCTCGGACAGCTTGGAGAACTCGTTGATCAGACGCCGGGTCACCGACGGGGCGAGCAGCGCCTCGCCGGACGCGACGATCCGCACCCCGTCGGCGAGCTGACGGGCCGAGGCGTCCTTGAGGAGGAAGCCGGAGGCGCCCGCGCGCAGTGCCTGGTAGACGTACTCGTCGAGGTCGAAGGTGGTCAGCACCAGCACCTTCGCGTCGCCGTCGGCGGCGACGATCTCCCGGGTCGCCTCGATGCCGTTCAGCTCCGGCATGCGGATGTCCATCAGGACGACGTCGGGGGCGAGCTCGCGCACCCGCTCCACCGCCTCCCGGCCGTTGACGGCCTCGCCGACGACCTCGATGTCCGGCATCGCGTTCAGCAGGACGGAGAAGCCCTCGCGCACCATCATCTGGTCGTCCGCGATCAGGACGCGGATCGTCATGCCCCCGCCTCGTTCCCGTCGTCCACCGCGGCGACCGGCAGGAACACCGCGACCTCGTAGCCGCCGTCGCCGGTCGGGCCCGCCGTCATCTCGCCGCCCAGCATGGCGACCCGCTCGCGCATGCCGGTGATGCCGTGCCCGGCCCCCGGGGAGGGCTTCACCAGGCTCGGCTCGGGTGCCGGGCCGTTGACCACGCGCAGGCCCAAGCCGCCGAGGACGTACCCGATCTCCACGCGAGCACCCGCCCCGGGCGCGTGCCGCAGGCTGTTGCTCAGCGCCTCCTGCACGATCCGGTACGCCGACAGCTCCACGCCCTGCGGCAGTTCGCGCACCGCGCCGGTCACCGCCTTCTCCACGTCGAGACCGGCGTCGCGCACATTGGCGAGCAGCGCGTCCAGGTCGGCGAGGGTGGGCTGCGGGGCGTCGGGGGCCTCGTAGTCCTCGGCACGGACCACGCCGAGGACCCGGCGCAGCTCGGTGAGGGCGGCCACCGCGTTCTCGCGGATCGTGGCGAAGGCCCGCTCCAGCTCCGGCGGCGGGTTCTCCACCCGGTAGGGCGCCGCCTCCGCCTGGATGGCGACGACCGACATGTGGTGGGCCACCACGTCGTGCAGTTCGCGGGCGATGGTGGTGCGCTCCTCCAGCAGCGTGCGCCGGGAGCGTTCGTGCGCGGTGACCGTCTGCTGGGCGGTCACCTCCTGCTCGGCCTCGCGGCGGATGTGCCCGACGGAGATCGCGAGCAGGGCGAGGGCCGAAACGACCATCAGCGGCGCGGTGTTGGTGTAGTAGTGGCCGCTGCCGAAGAAGGTCTCCGCGAGGAAGCCGTAACCGGCGGTCAGCACCCACATCCAAGCGGCCGTGCGCGGCCGGGTGCGTATCGCCACGACGACCAGCACCGTCAGATGGCAGATGAACGCGCCCGGCAGCCAGGGCCAGTCGCCCCAGCTGCTGCCGAGCACCGCCACCACCGGGGTGGCCGCCATCGACAGCCAGAAGGCACCGACCGGCCGGACCAGCGTGGCCAGCACCGGCACCGCGCACACCAGACCGGTCAGCAGCGCCACCGGGCCGTCGTAGCCGGTGCTGGCCACCGAGCCGCCCCACAGGGCGAACAGCGCGGCCACCGCCACCAGCGCGTGCGGGGCGTACCGCGCGCGATCCCCGAGCCGGCGGGTGAGGGGACCGTCCAGGGCCATGGGCGGCAGCGGGCGATAGGCGAACGCGTCGTGGAACAGGTCCTGCCGCAGTCCGCGCAGGGCGTCCTGGGCCAGCCGGTACTCCGGGCTGCGGCGCTTGGCGCCGCCCGCGGCCGGCCCCGGGGCCGCGGGGGTGGTGTGCGTCGTGTCGGTCACGCTCACACCGTAGGACCCCCGCACGGTCGCGGTCGTCCCCGGTGAGAAGGGTTCCCGGGCGTCCGTCTCAGGTACTACGCGCGCCCAGGTACCACGCGCGGGGGTGCCGGCGTGGCTCCGCGTGGTCGGTGGTCGGCCCTGCCCGCGTCGGCGGTACCCGCGACATCAGTTGCCCCCGTGGTCGGTACCCGCGTCGTCAGTACCCCGACGGGCGCACCAGCCCCGACTCGTACGCGAACACCGCCGCCTGTGTCCGGTCGCGCAGGCCCAGCTTCACCAGGATGCGGCCCACGTGCGTCTTCACCGTCTGCTCGGCCACCACCAGCCGCAGCGCCATCTCGGCGTTCGACAGGCCCTGCGCGATCAGCGTCAACACCTCCGTCTCGCGCTCGGTCAGCTCGCCGACGCGCTGCCGGAGCGGGCCGCGGGGGCGGGCGTCCAGGCGGGAGAACTCGGTGATCAGCCGGCGGGTGATGCCCGGCGCGAGCAGCGCGTCCCCGGCCGCCACCACCCTTACCGCGTCGGCCAGTTGATCCGCCGACGCGTCCTTCAGCAGGAACCCGGAGGCACCGGACCGCAGTGCCTCGTACACGTACTCGTCGAGGTCGAAGGTGGTCAGCACCAGCACCCTGGTGTGCGGGGTGGTGGCGGTGATGCGGGCGGTGGCCTCGATGCCGCCGAGTTCGGGCATGCGGATGTCCATCAGCACGACGTCCGGGGCGAGTTCGGCGACCTGTGCGATGGCGTCCAGCCCGTCCACCGCCTGGCCGACCACCTCGATGTCGGGCTGCGTGTCGAGCAGCACGGTGAAGCCCTGCCGGACCATCTGCTGGTCGTCGGCGACGAGTACGCGGATCATGCGGTGCCGTCCTTGGGAGGGTGAGCCGGTTCTGCGGGGCCGCTGCGGGGCGCGGCCGGGAGGTGGGCGGAGACCTTGAAGCCCCTGTCGGACCAGGGATGGGCGGTCAGTCTGCCGCCGAGCATCGCGGCCCGTTCGCGCATGCCGAGCAGCCCGTGCCCGGCGCCGGAGGACGGCGGCGCCTCGCGGGTCGGGCCGGTGTTGACGACCTCGATCCGCAGCCCGTCCGGGTCGTAGGCGAGGGCGACGCGGGCGGTGGCGCCGGGGGCGTGGCGCAGCACGTTGCTCAGCGCCTCCTGCACGATGCGGTACGCCGACAGCTCCACGCCGGGCGGCAGCGGCCGCCGCTCACCGGTGATCTCGGTGGTCACGCTCAGTCCCGCGGCCCGGGTGTTCTCCACCAGCGCCTCCAGCCGGTCCAGGGTGGGCTGCGGGGCGTGCCGGGCGGTGCCCGGACCGGCGTCGGCCTCCTGCCCGCCGGGGTGTTCGGAGCGCAGCACGTCCAGCACGCGGCGCAGTTCCGTCAGCGCCTCCACGGCGTTCTGGCGGATCCCGGCGAGATTCTCCTTCAGCTCCTCGGAGGGGTGGGGGACGAGGTGCGGGGCGACCTGGGCCTGGATGGAGATCACCGACATGTGGTGCGCCACCACATCGTGCAACTCCCTTGCGATGCGGCTGCGTTCCTCCAGCAGGGTGCGCCGGGCCCGTTCCTCGGCAGTGAGCGTGGTCTGCTCCACCAGCTCGGCGCGGGCCTCCCGGCGGCCGCGCAGGGCGGTGCCGAGGACGACGACCACGGCGGCCAGGGTGACGAGGACCTGCCCGGTGGGCTGGTAGTCCGGCGCGCCCACCAGGCCCTGGACGACATAGGTGACCAGCGCGGTCAGCGCCAGCGCCGCCACCGACACCCGGGTGCGGACCCTGAGGGCGAGCAGCAGCAGAACGAACAGGTGCCCGACGACCCCGGACGAGGTCCAGGGCCAGGTGAACTTGTAGTCGTCGACCACCATTCGTTCCCGTACGGCCATCGCTCCGACCAGCATGGCCGCCATCGACAGCCACCACGCCGGGATCGGCCGACGCAGCGCGAGCACCATCGCGCCGCTCTGGGCGAAGGCGACGAGGAAGGCGAGCTCGAAGGGAAGCCTGCCGTGGTCCCGGAGCTGCGGCAGGTCGCCGATGAACGCCCCGAACGCGGCCAGGCAGACGATCCCGTGCGGCAGCCGGCGCAGCCACAGCGACGGGGGCAGCGGGTCCGGACGGACCGTCCACAGGTCGTCCCGCAGCACCCGCAGCCACCGCAGGACCGTCTCAACCCCCGTGTGCGCCACGGAGTTCAGCCTAGACACGCGGTACACCGTTCGCCGATTCCGTGGTCGGGGGCCGGTGGTGGCGGACCACCCGGGACCGTTCGCGCCGTCCTCCGCGCCGCCCCCCGTGCCGCCCTCGGCCGCGCTCCCGGGACCGGAAGGCGGACCAGCACAGCGCCAGGGCGAGGGTGAGCACCGGGAGCCAGGCGAGGCGGGCGGCGACCCAGACGAGGTCGTCGGGGACGGTGTGCAGGCCGGGCAGACGCCGGCCGGTGAGCAGTCCAGTGGCGGTGGTCGCCATCAGGGCGGTCTGGTGCCAGAGGAAGACGGTCATCGCGGAGAGGTTCACGAGCGCCACCGCCGCCCACGCGACCGGCCGGCGCATCGCGCCCCGCAGCCGGTCGCGCAGCAGCAGGGCGAGTCCGCACTGGGCGAGTCCGAAGGTGACGGCGGCCAGGGTGGGCGGATCGAGGTTGGAGACCGGGGCGCCCGGGACGCCGACCATCGACGCCGGATAGCCGGCCCACGCGACGAGCGCGGCCGTGGCGGCCGTACCGCCCACGAGCAGGATCCACCCCGAGCGGCGCCGCTCCAGCTCACCCCGGGCCCAGGCGGCGCCCAGGGTGTAGGGGACCAGCCAGCCGGCGGCGAGGTTGGTCCAGCCGAGCCACGAGGGGGCGCCGAGGCCGAAGCGCAGCAGGTCCACGTGGAGGACGACCGCGAGCGGCCAGAGCGGGTGGAGTCGGGTCAGCAGCGGGGTCGCGGCCGTGAGGACCGCGAACACCAGCAGGAACCACAGGGGGGACAGGGCCAGCTTGACCAGCGCCCGGGTGGTCGTGAGGTCGGCCCCGGACAGCAGCAGCGCGACGGTGACCGCCGCCCACAGGGTGAGGACGGCGGCGACCGGCCCGAACAGCCGGGCCAGCCGGCCGCGCAGCCAGCGGTGGTACGGGACGCCACGGGCGCGGGCGAGGGCGTACCCGCGGGTCGCCACATGGCCGCCGACCAGGAAGAACACGGCGAGGGTCTGGAACACCCAGGAGACGGGGGCGAGCCACGGCAGGTGCTGGAGGGGGCTCGCGGTGTGCAGGGTGCGGCCGTCCTTGACCAGGGCGGTGACCAGCCAGTGACCGAGGACCACACCGAGGATGGCGCCGGCGCGCAGGGCGTCCACGGTGCGGTCGCGGTGGGCGGGGGTGGCGGCGTCGACGCGGGCGGCCGCGTGACGCACCGCGGCGCGCAGGCGCCTTGGGGTCGTGGAGTCAGTCATGGCTCACCGCCCCGGTCTCGCCCAGGACGATCCGGGCCAGGTTGGTCAGGGACGTGGAGCCGGGGGCGAAGTAGTCGCTGTGGCCGCCGTCGCCGGCCGCGAAGACCCGGGCGCCGAAGGCCGGGGACACGGGGTCGGTGCCGAAGCCGACGGTGGTGCCGAAGAGGTCGGCGCCGAGGTGAGGGACGTGCTCCACCCAGTCGTCGGCGCCCCGGGCGGCCCAGATCCGGGCGCGGGTGCCCAGCTCGGCGGCGGTTCCGGCGCCGGTTCCGGGGCTGCCGAGGAGGACGATGTCGTCGGCGCCGAGGCCGGGGGCGGCGCGTCCGCAGACGACGGAGCCGTAGGAGTGGCAGAGCAGGGAGATGCGCGACCGCGGTCCGGCGACGGCCCGGACATCGTCCGTCAGCGCGCGCAGTCCGGGTGCCGCGCGGTCGGCCCGGTCGGTGGTGGCGACCGTGGTGCTGACCGTGCCCGGCGTCTCGTAGCCGAGCCAGGCGACGACGGCGGTGCGGGTTTCGGCGGGTGCCTCCCGGGTGAGCCGTTCGTGCAGGGCGAGGGCGGCGGCGCGGAACCGGCCGTAGGTGTCGAGCCCGGCGTCGGAACCGGGGACCAGGACGGCGACGCGGTCGGCGCCGGCGAGTTCGCCCAGCACCTCGGTGACCAGCCCGTTCCCCCGCCCGTCGAAGGCCAGCAGGTGCCGCTCCGGCCGCGCCAGCGCCCGGTCGGCCGCCGCCCGCCCCCGGTCACCGTGCCGCTCCGCCATCCGGGCCGCCTCCCGGGCGTTGGCCCGGTGCGCCGCGTAGGTCTCGTCGAGGGTGGCCGCGGTCGGCGGGGCGAGGACGGCGGGCGGCGGTGCTGGGGTACGGGGCTGGACGGCACCGGCCAGGGGCACCACGACGGCGGCACCGACCAGCACGGCGAGCACGGCCCGGACCGGCCCGGGGAGACGCCGCCTCCGCGTCGGACGCCCGCCGGGGAGTGCGAGCGGGCTCGCCACGCCCCCGCCGACGGGGACGGCCGGCGCCACCGTGCGCTCGCCGGCGGACACGACCGCCGCAACGGCGCCCCCGCCGACGGGCACCTCCGGTGCGGTCACACGAACGCCACCGCCCACCAGGCCCTCACCACCCGGACCCGCCGGACCCCCACCGCCCGGACCCGCCAGGCCCTCACCACCCGGCGTCACCCACTGCGCGCCGGCCGTCGGCGATGTGTCGGCCGGCCTCGGCGTGCCCCCGGCGGCCCCGGCCGACCGCGTGCCGTGCGGCAGCCGTCGGCGCGGCCCCAGCCTCGGCGTCATCTCCGCCCCTCCCCCGTACGCCCGCCCATCGGGCCTGTCGAGAAGGGAAGTTACGGAGCGTGGGGGGTAGCCCGCGTCACGCCGCGGGACTCACCTGCGAGGTAGTCCTCAGGTACTACGGGTATGACCGGGTCGCGCGCGGCGAACGTGTCGACTCGCTTGCTCACCAGGCGAGTTGGGCGATCTCCTCGGCCACCACCGCGCAGGCGTCCGCCGCCGGATCGATGAGCGGGAAGTGCCCGACGTCCTCCAGCAGCGTCAGCCCCACCACCTCGCCCGCCTTCGCCGCCGCGTCCGCGTACGCCTCGGCGACCGCCTGCGGGACGTCGATGTCGGCGCGGCCCTGGACGAGCGTGGTGGCGATACCGGTCGGCAGCAGCAGCGCGGGGTCGGCGCAGGGCTGCCGCTCGGCGAACGCCTCGTCCCCGCCGAGCAGTTGCCGCACGGCACCCCCGCACACGTCCAGCTTGTCGGCCACCGCGAAGTCCGCGATCGGGGCCAGCGCGACCACCCCCCGCAGCGGCGCGGGACCGTCCGTGTGCCAGGCCGCGTCCGCCGGGAGGAGGTGCCGGGCGGCACCCCACAGCGCGAGGTGGCCGCCGGCGGAGTGCCCGGTGACCACGACGCGGCGCGCGTCCGCCTGCGGAAGGTGCCGACGGGCCAGCGCCGGCAGGGCGTCCAGCGCAGCGGCGACGTCGTCGAAGGTCTCGGGCCAGCGCCCCGCGACCGGATCCCGGCCGCCCGTGCGCACCGCACCGCGCCGGTACTCGACGTTCGCCACGGCGAAGCCCCTGCGGGCCAGGAATCCGGCGAACGGACTGGTGTGGCGCCGGTCGTAGGGGGCGCGCCAGGCACCGCCGTGCAGCACGACGATCACGGGCGCGGGTCCGCCGGGGCCCGCCGGGCCGCGCGGCGCGTAGAAGTCGATCACCTGGTCGGGATGGTCGCCGTAGGACGCGGTGGCGTCGGGTTCGACGGGCGGGTGGGAGAAGGCCGACTCCTCCTCGGCGGCTGCCCGGGCTGCGGCGACGTCGTCCGGCATGCTCCAACCTCTCAGCGATGAAACGTAGTTCGGCGAACCAGAGGAATGCGGTGCCGTTGGCCGGGACGGTATCAGGCGGGAGACGGGCGCCGACATGGGGATGTCACGCTCGGTGAGGGGACGGCGGGCGCACCGGTTCCGGTGCGCCCGCCGAGCCGCCCCGCGCCCGTGCCGTCCCGGAAACACCGGGTCAGGCGCCGCCCGCTCCCGGGGTCCCGCCCAGCACCTCCGCCAGCGCCCGCGCCGCCCGCTCCACGTCCGCGAACCCGACGTACAGCGGCGTGAAGCCGAAACGGAGGACGTCCGGGTGGCGGAAGTCGCCGACCACCCCGCGCTCGATCAGCCGCGTCATCACCGCACCGGCGTCCTCGCAGCGCAGGGCGATCTGGCTGCCCCGCTCCGCGTGCGCCCGCGGCGTCAGGCACTCGACCCGGCCCTCCGGAACGTACGCCTCCACGCACTCCAGGAAGAAGTCCGTCAGCGCGAGGGACTTGGCCCGCACCGCGTCGACCGGGACGCCGTCCCAGACCTCCAGCGCCGCCTCCAGCGCGAGCATGGACAGGATGTCCGGGGTGCCGACCCGCCCGCGCAGCGCGCCCGGCGCCGGTTGATAGTCCGGACGCATCCCGAAGGGCTCCACGTGGGAGTTCCAGCCGGGCAGCGGGGAGTCGAACCGGTCCTGGAGACCGGCGCGTACATAGAGGTACGCCGGTGAACCGGGGCCGCCGTTGAGGTACTTGTAGGTGCAGCCGACCGCCAGGTCCACCCCGTGCTCGTCCAGGTCCACCGGCAGCGCGCCCGCGCTGTGGCACAGGTCCCAGACGGCGTACGCGCCCGCCGCGTGCACGGCGGCCGTGAGCGACGGCAGGTCGTGCAGCCGGCCGGTGCGGTAGTCGACGTGGTTGAGCAGCACCGCGGCCGTGCGTTCGCCCAGCGCGCCCGGCACCTGGGCCGGGGGTACCGGTCGCAGCGCGCAGTCCGTCATCCGGGCCGCCGACTCGGCGATGTAGCCGTCCGTGGGGAAGGTGGTCGCGTCGACCACGATCTCGTCCCGCCCGGGGTCCGCAAGCCGCGCCAGGCGCACCGCGCCGACCAGTGCCTTGAACACGTTGACGCTGGTCGAGTCGCCGACCACGATCTGCCCGGCCGCCGCGCCGACCAGCGGGGCGATCAGGTCGCCGATCCGCTCCGGCGCCGTCCACCAGCCTCCTTCCGTCCAGGAGCGGATGCGCAGTTCGCCCCACTGGCGGCGCACCACGTCCTCGACCCGGCCGGGAACCGCGGCGGGCAGCGCGCCCAGCGAGTTGCCGTCGAGGTACACCACCTCGTCCAGCACGAACTCGGTGCGCTTGGCGGCCAGTTCGTCGGCCCCGTCCAGCTTCTCCGCCTTCGACGCGAGCTCAGACATAGGACCGCGCCGTCCACAGCTCGGGGAACACGCTCTTCCGGGCCCGCTTCTCCAGCCAGGCCACGCCGGCGGAGCCGCCCGTGCCGGCCTTGGCGCCCATCGCGCGGCGGGTGGCGACCAGGTGGTCGTTGCGCCAGCGCCACACCAGCTCGGCCACGTCGGTCAGCACCTCGCCCAACCGGGAGACCTCGTCCTGGGCGTCACCCGAGTAGACGGCCGTCCAGGCCGCCTCCACCTCCGGCGACGGCTCGTACCGCTGCGACACGTCACGGCGCAGCACCGCTTCCGGGACGGCGTACCCGCGCCGCGCCAGCAGCCGCAGCACCTCGTCGTACAGGCTCGGCTCGTGCAGTGCCTTCTCCAGCTCGGCGTGGACGCGCGGCGCGCCCCGGTGCGGGACCAGCATGGACGCGGACTTGTCACCGAGCAGGAACTCCAGGCGCCGGTACATCGCCGACTGGAAGCCGGACCCCTCGCCGAGGGCGCCGCGGTAGGCGTTGAACTGGGCGGGGGTGAGCCGGGCCAACGGCTTCCAGGAGGCGTTGAGCGCCTCCAGTTCCCGCACCGACCGCTGCAGCGCCTCGATCGCGGTGGGCACGTCGTCGCTCCGCAGTGCCGTCGCCGCCGTCTCCCACTCGTGCACGATGACGGTGAACCACAGCTCCATCACCTGGGTCGTGACCAGGAAGACCATCTCTCCGGGATCGTCGGAGAGGGTGTGCTGGAGGTGGGTGAGGACGTCGGCCTTGACGTAGTCCTCGTACGGGGTCGTGCCCTGGAAGTCGAGATGCGGGGTCTCCGGCTCGTGGGCCTGGTGGGACATCGCTGTCTCCTGCTATGTACTCCGGGTAGCGGTCCGCCCCTGCCGTTACCGGCACGGGGGCCCCGGTCCCCACGGTGCATCCTCCGCAATGGTCCCCCACCACCGCAAGGCCCGCCTGCTCACAGGCGGGCCCCGGGTCACAGGCGGGCCGAGAGGGACCGCTCCGCGCGCAGCAGCAGCCAGGCCGCCACGAGCAGGACGCCGCCGGAGCCGCACAGCACGGCCAGTGCCGTCCCGGTGTCCGGCGATGAGGGGGTGGAGCTCCACCAGTACAGATTCCACTGCGCGTCCTCGGGGAACTCCGTCCACGCCGCGATCCAGTAGTGCGGCGTCCAGGTCCGGAAGTCCGTGGTCACGAGGGGCAGGGTGGCCGTCAGGGGGCCCGCTCCCAGGACGGCTGCGGTGATGACGGAGCGTGAGGCGGCGGCCGCACACAGCGTGACAGCCGCGAAGAACGACACCACGAGCAGGGCCCTGGCGCAGGCGGCCGACGCGTCCCCCCATCCGGGCGGGTGGATCCGCGGTGCTCCCGGCTCCGAGGCGGCCGTCAGCGGCCGCGGCCCGCCCGGAGGCTCCACGATGTGCCCGATCTTGACGGCCGTCCACAGCACGATCGCCGTCACGGCCGTGCTGAGCACCGCGAGGAACAGGACGGCCACGAGCTTGCGCACCAGGAGCAGGCCCACGCGGCCCTGGTACAGCCGCACCAGCGGCCATGTTCCGCTCTCCAGCCCCTCGGCCAGCACCACACCGCCGAGCAGCGCGGCGAGCACCAGGCCCGGCAGGGACGCATGGTGCCATGCGGCCGCCTGCAGGGCTCCGGCGGGAGTGGTGAGCGCGACGAGGCCCGGCTCCTCCTGCGCCGCTCCGCGCGTGACGGCGTCCAGGTACCAGAGCACGGCGCGCACGGTGGCGGCAGCGGCGATCAGCACGGTCAGGACCACGGCCGGCTGGCCGGCCAGCCGCAGCTCCGCCCGCAGCGGGGCGGTGATGCGTGTCATGCTCCCGCCCCTCATACCAGGTCACGCGGACGGGTGCGCCAGGCATGCCACAGCGCCAGCGAGAACAGCCCCGTCCACGGCAGGGCCCGTACGGCGGCGGGAGCCGACGAGTCCGTCACCGCGGTCCAGAGGTGGTCGTAGGCGTTGCGCCCCGACGACAGGTCCAGACCGTCGGCCACGATGGGACCGGGCAGCCACGAGGTGAGCGGCAGCGTGACGACGGCCAGGAGCAGGACACCCACGAGGACCGTGCGCAACGGCATCCGTACGACCGCCGCGACCGCGACCGCGCCCGCACAGGCCGCGGCGAGCACGAGCACGCCGGTGCCGCCGCGCTGGAGGGCGAAGGACACGGCCTCGTCCGACGTGACCGTCCGGTACAGCGGGAAGGCACGACGCGCGTGCGACACGGCGAGCAGCCACACCCCGAGCCAGGTGACGGCGGCGGCCAGCAGGCACCACAGCCACAGCACGGCGGCCTTGGCGGACAGCAGGCGCCACAGCCTCTGCTCGTGGAGCAGCAGCGGCACGGCCGTACCGCGTGACCACTCACCGGCCGTGAAGAAGGCGGCGAGGAGCAGGACCGCGATCAGACCGGGGGTGGTGGCGAGCCAGCCGAACGCCCAGCCGAGGGCGCCCAGGGGGTGCTGCGCCAGTCCCATGTGGTCCGCGGTCGCCGCGAAACCGGCCTCGATGTCCGCGTATGCCGCGCGCGTTCTCTCCAGGCCGGCCAGGCACTCCTTGAGGAACGGCTCGGCGGGGACGTCGGCCGGGCGGTTTCTGGTGTCCTCGGCACAGCCTTCCGGGGTCAGCTTGGCGAGCCCGATGCGGACGTTCTCCAGGTTGTTGTGCGACACGCGCTGCACATTGAGCGTCTGGAGGGTGATGCCGACCGCCAGCAGGAGCAGCAGCGTCACGGAGAGGAGCCGGGGGAGGGTACGGCGCAGTTCGCTGCCGAACAGACGCAGCCAGGAGCTCATACGGCCGCGCCCTCCCCGGTGGACGCGTCGGCCGCGGGCCGCTGCTGGGCGAAGAACCAGTCCTCCAGGTTCTGCTGCCCGTCCGCCGCTCCCAGCCCGAGCTGTTCGACGGTCCCCGACGCGCTGACCACGCCCTGGGAGATCATGACGACGCTGTCGCAGAGGCGGGCGATCTCGTCCAGTTGATGGCTGGAGATGAGGATGCCGGCTCCCCGTTCGGTCTCCGCGGCGATGATCCCGCGGATCAGGCGCACTCCGGCCGGGTCGAGGCCGTTGGTCGGTTCGTCGAGGATCAGCAGGTCCGGTTCCTTCATCAGGGCGGCGGCGATCGCCAGCCGCTGGCGCATGCCCTGCGAGTACGTCCGGATCCGGCGGCCCGCGGCATCCGCCAGGCCGACGCGCTCCAGGGCCCGGGTGGTGCGGCCGTCGTCGGGAAGCCCGGCCGTGTCCAGGAGGACCCGGAGCATGCCCCGGCCGGTCATCCAGCGGTAGAAGGCGGGGGCGTCCAGGGCGGCGCCGACGCGCGCCAGTACGGGGGGCCGAACCGGCAGCGCCTGTCCGAGGACCCGCACCTCACCGGCGGTGGGGGCGACGAGTCCGGTGGCGATGCGCATGAGGGTGGTCTTGCCTGCCCCGTTGAGGCCGAGGAGGCCGGTCACCCGACCGGCCTCCACGCTCAGGGACACGCCGTCCAGCACGGTGCGCCGACCGTACGTCTTGACCACACCGCGGCAGGAGAGAACGGCTGTCATCGAGGTTCCTTGTCAGGAGGTGACGCGGTAGATCTTGAGGTTGAGCTCGTCGACCACGCCGCCGGAGGGGGTGGAGGCCACCTTCGCGTAGTAGTAGCCGTTGCCCTTGCCGGCGTAGCTCTTGGTGTACGGGTCGTTGTCGCACGACCAGTCCCGCCAGGCGACCCACTCGTCGAAGCCGGTGACCGACTTCTTGAAGTCGTACGCGATGCGGCCGCCGTAGCGGGTGACGCACAGGTTCTGGGTGATGTACTGCGTGTTGCTGCCGACCGCGTACCAGTTGCTCGTCTCGTCGCCGGCCGTCGCGGAGCGGAGGTAGCGGTTGGACGTGCTCCACGTCGCGGCGGACGCGGTGGTGGCGACCGCGCCGACGGCCAGCGCGGCCAGCAGGGTCGTCACGCCGGCACGGCGTATTCGGGCATGGGTGAGGCTCATGAGCGCTCCAGGGTGTGGCCCTTACCCCGAGGGGGAGGGCTGAGAACAAGATCAAAAACGCAGTTGATCATGGCCGTAGGAGAATGTGCACGTCAAGCGGACGCCAGGTGAAGATCACAAATTCCGTGCCGCGGGGACCTCGGCCCGTAAGTGGCAGACTGCTTCCATGACGACGCACAAGAACCTGCTCGGCGGCCCGGAGCCGACGTATCTGCCGGAGAACGAAGAGGCGTACCGTCTGCTCGGGGAGGAGTCGCTCACGCCGGCCGAGGTCGCGGCGCAGCACCCCACCTTCTCGCTCGCCTGGGCACTGCTCGCGGACGACGCCTTCGAGGCGGGGCGCGTGGTCGAGTCGTACGCCTACGCACGCACCGGATATCACCGCGGACTGGACGGGCTGCGCCGGGCCGGGTGGAAGGGGCACGGCCCCATCCCCTGGAGCCACCGGGCCAACCGCGGTTTCCTGCGCTGCCTCGCCGCACTTGCCCGCGCCGCGGGCGCGATCGACGAGAAGGAGGAGACGGAGCGGTGCTGGCAGTTCCTCCAGGACAGCAGCGCCGAGGCCTACGCCGAGCTGAAGCGGTAGTACCTCACCCTCGCCCGGCGCCGGGCGCCCGAGGGCCCCGGCGCCCCGGCTCGCTCTCCGGTTCCAGGGGAGGCACCGCCACGCTCCCGTGCGTGCGGCACTCCGGGTGGCGGCAGTCCGGGACCGGGCGGCGCACGGTCGCGAAGGCGACCGCCGAGCCCGCCACCAGGACGGCCGCACACCAGGCCATCGCCCGCTCGAAGGCGCCGTCGAAGGCGGCCGGCCGCCGGTACGCCTCCGGGCCCATGCCCGCCAGCAGCGGCAGCGCGGCCACCGCCACCAGTCCGGCCGCGCGGGCCGCCGCGTTGTTGATGCCGCTGGCCAGGCCCGCCCGCGCGGTGTCCACGGAGGCGAGGACGGTCGCCGTCAGCGGCGCCACCAGGGTGACCATCCCGAGGCCGAGCACCAGCAGCGCGGGCAGCACGTCGGCGGCGTAGGAGGCGCCCGGTCCGACCCGCAGCATCAGCAGCATCCCGGCGGCACACAGCAGCGGCCCCACGGTGAGCGGGACGCGCGGGCCGATCCGGTCGCCGAGTTCGCCGGAGCGGGCGGACAGCAGCAGCATCAGCGCGGTCGTGGGCAGCAGGGCCGCACCGGCGCCGAGCGCCGAGTAGCCGACGACGACCTGGAGCTGGAGCGCGGCCAGGAAGAAGAAGCCGCCGAAGGCGGCGTACACGCACAGCGTGACCAGGTTGACGGCCGTGAACTGGCGGGAGGCGAAGATGTCCGGCGGCATCATCGGATCCGGGCGCCGCCGCTCGACGTGCACGAAGGCGACGGCGGCGGCGACACCGGCCACCGCGGTCGGGGCGACCACCGGGGAGTCCCCGCCCGCCTCGATCAGCGCGTAGGTCAGCAGGGCCAGGGCGACCGCCCCCAGCGCGGCGCCGAGGACGTCGAACCGGCCGTGCGCCCGGCCGCTCGCCGACTCCGGCACATGGCGCACCGCGGCGAGGACGCACAGCGCCGCGAGGGGCACGTTGAGCAGGAACACCCAGCGCCAGCCGGGGCCGTCCACCAGCCAGCCGCCGAGGAACGGGCCGACCGCCGCGCCGATCCCGCCGAAGCCGGACCACAGGCCGACCGCGCGGCCCCGGTCCTCGGGGTGGAAGGTGGCCTGGATGAGCGCGAGCGAGCCGGGCGTGAGCAGCGCGCCGCCGACGCCCTGGAGCGCGCGGGCCGCGATCAGCACCCCCGCGTTCGGGGCCAGCCCGCACAGCAGGGAGGCCACCGCGAACCACAGCACCCCGAGCACGAACACCCTGCGGCGCCCGAACCGGTCTCCCAGCGCACCGCCGAGCAGGATCAGTCCGGCCAGCGTGACCAGGTAGGCGTTGACCGTCCACTGGAGGGCGGCGAGGTCGGCGTCGAGCGCGCGGCCGACGCGCGGCAGGGCGACGTTGACGACCGTGGAGTCCAGCAGGACCATGCTCGAGCCGAGCACCGTGGTCAGCAGAATCCACTTGCCCTGCGCGGAGGCCAGCCGGACATCGGCCATGCAGGGAGCATACGGAACGGCGCGGAGCCCGGCACCGGGCAAGGTGCCGGGCTCCTGACGTGCGGGCCTTACTTGATGCGCGTACCCGTCGAACGCAGGTTCTGGCAGGCCTCGACGACGCGCTGCGACATCGACGCCTCGGCCAGCTTGCCCCAGGTGCGCGGGTCGTAGGTCTTCTTGGAGCCGACCTCGCCGTCGACCTTCAGGACACCGTCGTAGTTCCGGAACATGTGGTCCACGACCGGACGCGTGAAGGCGTACTGGGTGTCCGTGTCGATGTTCATCTTCACGACGCCGTTCTCCAGCGCGGTGAGGATCTCCTCCGGGGAGGAGCCCGAGCCGCCGTGGAAGACGAAGTCGAACGGCTGGGCTTCGGCCGGCTTGCCGTACTTGGCGGCGACGCCCTCGTTGAGCTCCTTCAGCAGCTCGGGGCGCAGCACCACGTTGCCCGGCTTGTACACGCCGTGCACGTTGCCGAAGGACGCGGCGAGCAGGTAGCGGCCCTTCTCGCCCAGGCCGAGGGCCTCGGCGGTGCGGATCGCGTCGTCGACCGTGGTGTAGAGGGAGTCGTTGATCTCGTGCGAGACGCCGTCCTCCTCGCCGCCGGTCGGGGTGATCTCGACCTCGAGGATGATCTTCGCCGCGCGGGTGCGCTCCAGGAGCTCCTGGGCGATGGACAGGTTGTCGGCCAGGGTCTCGGCGGAGCCGTCCCACATGTGGGACTGGAACAGGGGGTTGCGGCCGGCCTTGACGCGCTCCTCGGACACCGCGAGCAGCGGGCGGACGTAGCCGTCCAGCTTGTCCTTCGGGCAGTGGTCCGTGTGCAGGGCGATGTTGACGTCGTACTTCTCGGCGACGATGTGCGCGAACTCGGCCAGGGCGACCGCACCGGTCACCATGTCCTTCTTGTGCTGGCCGCCCAGGAACTCGGCACCGCCCGTGGAGATCTGCACGATGCCGTCGCTCTCCGCCTCGGCGAAGCCGCGCAGAGCCGCGTGCAGGGTCTGGGACGAGGTGACGTTGATGGCCGGGTAGGCGAACTTTCCTGCCTTTGCCCGGTCCAGCATCTCGTTGTAGACCTCGGGAGTTGCGATGGGCATCTGTCCGCTCCTTAGCGTTGCGGGTTGGCGTACTGCGTGCTGTCGGCCCTGACCTGGAACCTTGGATGCGACGTCATTGTCGGGCCCATCTTCCCAGACTTGTCCGGCTGGTCGACGGCGCAGGTCAAGTCGTTATGTCGGGGGATGCCGGAATGCGGGGCCGCGGCAGCAGCGGACCGCGCCGGGGGCGTCAGTCGAGGCCGAGCTCATCCTTGGAGTAGGCGAACAGGTACGGCACGCCGGCGCCCTCCTGGATCTTCTCGGCGGCCCCGGTGGCCCGGTCGACGATGGTCGCGACGGCCACGACCTCGGCACCGGCCTCGCGCACGGCCTCGACGGCGGTGAGCGGGGAACCGCCGGTGGTGGAGGTGTCCTCGACGACCAGCACCCGGCGGCCCTTGATGTCCGGGCCCTCGACGCGCCGCTGGAGGCCGTGCGCCTTGGCGGCCTTGCGGACCACGAAGGCGTCCAGCCGGCGGCCCCGCGCGGCGGCGGCGTGCAGCATCGCGG
Organism: Streptomyces sp. NPDC005931; assembly: GCF_042871235.1. Lineage (NCBI taxonomy): Bacteria > Bacillati > Actinomycetota > Actinomycetes > Kitasatosporales > Streptomycetaceae > Streptomyces > Streptomyces sp. NPDC005931. The sequence continues at coordinate 609,695 of NZ_JBIAIG010000002.1, read as the reverse complement.
CGGCGACCGGGTCGGCGCCCATGGTCAGGCCGCCGACCGCGTCGAAGTCCAGCTCCGCGGTCAGGTCGAGGAGCACCTGACCGACCAGCGGGGCGGCCTCGCCGTCGAGGGTGATGCGGCGCAGGTCGACGTAGTAGTCGGCCTCCAGACCGGAGGAGAGGGTCACCTTGCCGTGCACCACGGCCTTGTCCTTGATCTGCTGCAGCAGCGCGCCGCGTGTGTCCGTCATGGCGCCCAGCTTAAAGCCGCCGCCAGGACCAGGTCGTCGTGGCCTCCAGCGGCTCCAGGGGTGTGACCAGGCGCGGGTGGGTGTTCAGGCCGTTGGGCGGGCCGGTCTGCGGCTCCACGCACACGGCCTCCCGCTGCTCGTCGTAGATCACCACCCACTCCTCACGGCTGGTGACCTTCAGCTCCAGCTGGCCGGGCCAGGTGAGGGTGACGTCCACGCCGCCGGGCATGGCGAAGCAGTCGTCCCAGGGGCCGGGCTTCGGGTCCAGGCGGTTGCCGGTGGGCAGGTGGTCCGCCCCGCGCTCCTCCTGCCAGGCGGGCGCGAAGTCCAGGCGCACGTCCTCACCGCCCAGGTTGCGCAGGAACCAGGGGTGCCAGCCGATCTGCGCCGGGAAGGACGACTGGTACGTCTCCACGGCCATCGTCAGCGTCAGGGAGTCCTCGGCGAGCGCGATCTGCTGGGTGACCCGGCCGGGGTACGGCCACGGCTCGACGAGGTCGTACGTGATCACCGCCTCGTCGGTGCCGGTACGGGCGGTGCGCCAGGCGGCGTCGCGGGCGGTGCCGTGGATGGCGTGCGGCGGGGCGTTGAGCGGCAGCTGGTGGACGGTGGCGCCGTCACGGAACCGGCCGTCGCGGACCCGCCCGCACCAGGGAACCATGGGGAAACAGCCGAACCGCTCGCCCTGCCGCAGCAGTTCGACGCCCCCGAGCCGCAGCCCCCCGACCCGCCCGCCGTGGCCCGGCAGCACGGTCACCTCCGCGTCGCCCGCGGTCAGCGTGATGTCTTCGTTACTCACGGGACGACCCTACTGGGGTGATCAAGGGGGCCTCGGCGTCCCGCCCGCACGGCCCTGGTCAGCGCCGTCTGCGCAGGACCCGGACCACGACGACGGCGGAGGCCACCGCGAGGGCGGCGGCGGGGGCGGCCCAGCGCAGCGGGGCGGGCGCGGAGACGGTCTGCGGCGCGGGCACGGGCGCGTACCGTCCGCGCGGCGGCGCGTGGTCCACCTCCTCCGCGCTCCGGCCGATCATCGTCCGTCGGGCGTGAGCGGCCTCGGCGACCGCGTCCGCGTCCGCGTCGCCACTCGCGCCCGCGAGGTCATGGTCGTCCGCAAGGTCCCGGCCGTCCGCAAGGTCCCGGTCGTCCGCGAGGTCCGGGTCGTCCTCGGCGTCGTCGGCGTCCTTCCGGTCCTCGTCCGCGTAGGGATCGAGGGAGGGCGGGGGGACGTCGGTGTCGAAGACGGAGGGGTCGGGGGCGGGTTCGGCGGGCGGGCCGGATTCGCTGGGCGTGGCGGATTCGGTGGGCCCGGCGGATCCGGCGGCCTGCGTGGGGCCGGGGGGCGGTGGGGTGTCGTCCGCGTCCGGGGTCGTCTCGAAGTCGGTGGTGGCCCTGGTTTCGAAGTCCCCCACCGCCAGGAGTTCGGGTGACTCGGGGCCGTCGGGCGTCCCCCGGACCGGAGCACCGCCCGCCGTCTCATCCACCTCCGCCGTCTCCGCCGCGTCCGCCGTCTCGGCGGTCTCCGCCGCCACCGTCGCCAGGCCCTCCGCGAAACGGGTCAACAGACGGGACACCGCCGAGGTCACCGCCTCCGGCGGGAATTCCGTGATCCGGCCGTCGGCGGTCGCCGTGCCGGTGACGGCCAGCGCGGCGCCGCCCTCCGCTGCCCACGGGGTCAGCCGCAGCGCCAGTGCCACCGTGCCACTGCCGCGGGTCTCCGTCGCGTCGCCCTCGACCGCGTAGGAACCGTCCTCCCGCGCGGAGATCCGTACGGCGCCCCGGTAGGTGATGGAGTGACTGCCGACACGCACCTTCAGGCGGCCCGCGACCGGGTCGTCGGACCCGGCGTCGTGCTGCAGCCCGGGGACCGCCCGGGCGACCCGTGCGGGGTCGTCCAGCACTTCCCTGAGCAGCTCGACCGGAACCGGAACGGACACCTCGTGCTCCATGAGTGCGGAGCCTACCCACGGGACGCGGGACTGTACCCCCGTCGGCGCGAAGTCCCGGCGCGTCGGTTCCGGGTGCGGTAGAGGCTCAGTCGGCGTAGCGCGGATGCACCAGCGTCGACGCCGGCAACCCGCCCACGCGGGTGTGCGCCACCGCCCGCGCGCCGGCCGCCAGCGAGGCATCGGTGAGGGTGCGCGGGCGGGGGCCGGCGGGGTCAAGGCGCAGGACCGGGCGGGTGCGCGCGGCCAGGACGAAACCCCAGTCGCGGTGGGCGGCGGCGTCCGTGGGCCCGCGGTCGGGGCCGGCAGCGAAAACGGCCCGTCGGCCGCCGGTCCGGTACGGGGCGGTGCGGAGGCCGGCCGCGCGGAGCGTCGAGTCCACGGTCCAGAAGGTCCGGGGGTGCGAGGCCACCGGCCCGGCGTGCACCACGAGCCGCCCGCCGGGGGCCAGCACCCGCCGGGCCAGCCCGTAGAACTCCTGCGAGTACAGCTTGGTGCTCGCGGTGATCCCGGGGTGCGGCAGGTCCGACACGACCACGTCGTACGCCCCCGCGGGCGCCGCGCGCAGCCAGTCGAAGGCGTCCGCGGTCGTCACGCGCACCCGCCGGTCGCCGAGGGAGTGACGATTCAGCGCGGACAGCGCGGGGTCGTGGCGGGCCAGCCGGACCACGCCCGCGTCGAGTTCGACGACGTCGAGCCGGTCCACACCGGGGTACCGCAGCACCTCGCGGGCGGCGAGTCCGTCACCGCCGCCGAGGACGAGCACGCGCGCGTGGGGTCCGGCCATGGCGGGGTGCACCAGCGCCTCGTGGTACCGGAGCTCGTCGTGACCGCTGACCCGCAGCCGGCCGTCGAGGAACAGGTCGAGGGGCCGCCCGCCGCGGCCGCCGGTGAGCACCACTTCCTGCACGTCGGTCTGCACCGCCACGCGGACGTCCGGTCCGTACAGGGCGTGGCGCGCGGCCCGCTCGAAGTCGTCGACGAGGACGGCGGCCGTGGTCAGGACCGCGAGCACACAGACGTTGGCGGCCACCAGCAGCCGGCGGGCCCGGCGGGACAGGTCCCGGTGGAAGAGCCCCAGCACCAGCGCCCCGCCGACGACGGCGTTGACACCGCCGGTGATCAGCGCGCCGGTCAACTGGCCGAGGAAGGGCAGGAGGAGGAAGGGGAACGCGAGGCCGCCGACCAGCGCGCCGACGTAGTCCGCGGCGGACAGGTCGGCCACCGCGCCGCCCGCGTCCTGGCGCCGGATCCGCTGGATCAGCTCCATCAGCAGCGGGACCTCGGCGCCGATCAGCAGCCCGGTGGCGAGGGAGAAGGCGACCAGGAGCCAGCGCGAGCCGTCGGCCCACGCACCGCCCCAGTCACCGGTCCAGGCGAACACGGCGTACAGCGCCATCGCGCTGCACCCTCCGACCAGGGCCAGCGCGGCCTCCACGGCGCCGAAGCCGGCCGCCGCGTGCCGGCGCAACCGCTTGGCGGCCAGGGAGCCGATGCCCATCGCGAACACCATGACGGACAGCACGACCGAGGACTGGGTGACCGAGTCGCCCATCAAGTACGTGGCCAGCGCGACGAGTTCCAGCTCGTACACGAGTCCGCAGGCGGCGCAGACGAACACGCCCGCGAGGACCAGGAACCGCCCGGTGTCCTGCCGGACGGGCAGCCGGGCACAACCGCCGGATCCGCCCACCGCCTCCGACGGCTGCGCTAAGCCCGGCGGGGCGGGGGCGTGCGGTTCGATCACGCTGAGACGTTACGTCACGCCTCCCGTGCGCAGGGTCACCCACACGTGTGGTGTTCGGTTACGCCGCCGCCGCGACGCGCACGCCCACCTTGGTCCGGGTGGCGACCAGTTGCCCGTCCTGGGGATAGGCGTGCCAGGTCCGCCAGTGCAGCTGGCCCTCGTGGCGGTGGGCGAGCAGCGCGGTGAAGGCGTGCGGGCTGCCGGGGAACACCCCGGCCAGGCCGTGCGGATGGTCGGAGACCAGGGCGAGCAACTCCTGGGCGCGGCCCGCGAAGGTGCCCGGGGAGAGCACCTCCACGCGGGCGGCGAACTCGTACTCCCAGTCGCCCACCCGCTTGGCGACGCCCAGCGGGAGGGGGGTGCTGCTGCCCGGGAGGCACGCCACCGTCTCCGAGCACACGCCCCGCTCCTCCTCCACGAGCACCTGGTGGGACGCGCCGAGGAGTCGCAACTGCAGCTTGGCACCCAGCAGTTCGAGATCGAGCGTGGCCAGGGCGGGCAGCGGCTCGCGTCCCAGGGCCCAGGCGAGGTCGTCCGCGCGCGTGTCGGTGTAGGCGGTGTTCAGGGTCGTGAGCATGGATCGGCTCCGCAAGCAAGCGCACATGGAGAGGAAGGTGTGGTCCGGCGCTCCCCGGTCGCACCGGGGGATACGGCCCGGCAGCCCGGCCGGCCGGTCGGGATGGTGTCCGCGCGGAGTCCGGGGGCTGCGTTGGTGATTGAGAGGGAATCATGAACTGTGGCGCCGCCACAGCGTTTTTACCCAACTTCGGGGGCTTTCCATCCCTCAGAGGGCCCCTCAGCTCAACTGTTCAAACGCGGAGCGCCCCCCAGGCCGGCTACCCGCACCCGGCGCCCCTCGAGCCGCTCGCCCGACGGCGACGGAACGGCGGGGCCCGCCCCAGGCGCGGGCCCCGCCGTCGCGGATGCGTGTCCCCCGTGACGGGGGCGGGCTGCCCCCTGTCAGCTGCCCCCGCCGCATCCGCCTCCCCCGCCCCCGCAGGACGACCCGCCTCCGCAGGACGAGCTGCTTCCGCAGGAGCTCCCCCCGCCCCCGCTGTCGCCCCCCTCGGAGCCGCTGTCGGAGGACGAGGAGCAGGCCGCGGCGGTGACTCCGCCGGCGGCCCACCAGCTGCTGTCACCGCTGTCGCTCCGGTGACCGCCGCCCGATCCGCCGCGGCCGCGGGGCGACCGGACGCGGGCCGTGCTGCGCGCGGCCCTGCGGACCCCGGCCACCACGGCCGTGACGAACAGCGCGAAGACCAGAACCAGGATGATGCCGATGACCATGGCGTCACCCTCCTTTCGTTCCCCCGTGATCCCCCGAAGCTCCCCCCGTGGGCGCCTCGCTCACGTGTGTGAGCGGGAGATGCCCGGCGGCCCCGCGGCCCAAAGCAGAGTTGAGGAACTCCAGAGCTTCGGCGGAGGATGGCCGGCATGACCTCCAGCGTGCGCCCCCTGCTGAACCGCCGGCTCGCCGAGTTCGGGACGACGATCTTCGCCGAGATGTCGGCCCTGGCCCTGCGGACCGGGTCCATCAACCTGGGCCAGGGCTTCCCCGACACCGACGGGCCCGAGGAGGTCAGGGAGGCGGCCGTGCGGGCGCTGCGGGACGGCCGCGGCAACCAGTACCCGCCCGGTCCGGGCGTCCCCGAGCTGCGCACCGCCGTCGCCGCGCACCAGAAGCGCCGCTACGGCCTGTCCGTCGACCCCGACACCGAGGTCCTGGTGACCGCCGGCGCCACCGAGGCCATCGCCGCCGCGCTGCTCGCCCTGGTGGAGCCCGGCGACGAGGTGATCGCCCTGGAGCCGTACTACGACTCCTACGCCGCCTGCATCGCCATGGCGGGGGGCCGGCGGGTACCCGTCACCCTGCGCCCGCGCGAGGGACGCTTCCGCCTGGACCTCGACGAACTGCGCGACGCGGTGACCGACCGCACCCGGCTGCTGCTGGTGAACACGCCGCACAACCCGACCGGCACCGTCCTCACCCGCGAGGAGCTGGCGGCGATCGCCGAGCTGGCCGTGGAGCGGGACCTGCTGGTGGTGACGGACGAGGTGTACGAGCACCTGGTCTTCGACGGGGCCGAGCACCTGCCGCTGGCGACCTTCCCGGGGATGCGGGAGCGCACGGTGACCATCTCGAGCGCCGGCAAGACGTTCTCGTTCACCGGCTGGAAGGTCGGCTGGGTGACGGGGACGCCGGAGCTGGTCACGGCGGTGCGCTCGGCCAAGCAGTACCTGACGTACGTCTCCGCGGGCCCGTTCCAGTACGCGGTCGCCGAGGCCCTCGCGCTGCCCGAGTCGTACTTCACCGCGTTCCGCGAGGACATGCGGGCCAAGCGGGACCTGCTGGCGGCGGGCCTGGAGGAGGCGGGCCTGACGGTCTTCCGCCCGACGGGCACCTACTTCGTCACCGCCGACATCCGCCCGCTCGGCGAGAGCGACGGCATCGCCTTCTGCCGTGCCCTGCCGGAACGCGCGGGCGTCGTCGCCATCCCCACCGCGGTGTTCTACGACCACCGGGAGGAGGGCGCCCCCTTCGTGCGGTTCGCCTTCTGCAAGCGCAAGGGCGTGCTGGAGGAGGCGGCGCGGCGGCTGAAGGGCGCCGCGGCCTGAGGGGAGCGGCGGACGGCGGGCGCCGCGACGGTCCGGCCGGCGCCCGAAGGACGCGGTTCGTCGGCCGGGGGGACGCAGGAGGGACGTGTTCCTGCCCGGAATCGACGTCCGCCAGGACCGGGGCGGGGAGAACGCCGCCACGGCCGGCCGCGCCGGACGGCGGATCTCCTGGTCCGGTGGACGCCCGCGCGGGTCAGGCGGTCTGCGCCGGCTTGGCCTCCCGCACGAGCGTCACGGCGGCGACCAGGCCGAGTCCGGGCAGCTCGTCGCGCACCGCCTTGATAGCGGCGACCTCGTGCGTGCGCGGGTCGATCCCCCGCTCCTCGAGGACGCTGCGGACCCAGCGCACCCGCGGGTCGGAGGCGGTGAACCCGTCGAGGATGCTCAGCGCGGCCCGCAGTCCGGGGGCGTCGGTCGCCGAGGCGCCGGCCAGCGCGTGCCGCACGGCCTCCCGCGCCTCGTCGAGGTCGCTGAGCGCGATCAGATGGGTCTCCTTGTTGCCGAACATGTTCCGTCCCTCCCGTCCGGCCGGGTACCAGGGCCGGACACACCAGTCGTCTCCGCCGCGCCTGCCGCGGCCGGGGCAGGTGGGTGCGGCCCACCGGTTCCGCCCACCGGTTCCGCCCCGTACGCATCGGCAGGCGCGCGGCACCGCATGCGAAGAGCCCGGCCCCGGGCCGCCGGCCGTGGTGGCCGGTGTCCGGGCCGGGCTCCGCCCGCGAGCGGCGCGGGTCCGCCGTTCGCCGCGCTGGGCGATGCCTACTCGTCGTCGGGCTTGTCCGCCTCGTTGATCTCCTGCTCCAGGCCGAGCTGCTCGACGAGCCACTTGTCGAACTCGATCGCGGCCCGCACCCAGCTGACCGTCGACGAGACGAAGTGCTCCAGGCTGACGCCCATGCCGATCAGCATCTGGGCCTCACCGATGAGACGGACGGTGCCGTCGTCATGGGTGTGGGTGTAGACCTTGGGCCACAGGGTGCGCCGGTTCCAGTCGTCGACGGACTCGAGCAGCTGCGGCTTCTCACCGATCTCGTGCGGCCGGTCGTAGAACGTGCGCACGGAGAAGATCTGCTGGTCGCCCTCCCCACGGAACATGAAGTAGGTGCGGAACTGCTCCCACGGCGCCGCGAGGTCACCCTCGTCGTCGACGACGTACTTGAGCTCCATCTGGTCGAGGAGCTGCTTCACGAGGTCCTGATCCGGGACGACGGGGCCCGCCGGTCCTTGGGGCTGCGGCTCGGGCTGGCCCCCGAAATTCGGAATCGAGGACGGGTCGATGCTCACCGTGATTTTCCCTTCGTACGGATCCCGCCATCCTCCCCCATGCGGGGAGGGGGGTGGCAAGCCCAGACGGGGCCTGTCAGCCCTGGGCTGACTCGATCCGGTCAATCCGCGGGTACCCCACGAGCGCCGGGCCCACCGTTCTCGGGGACGGCGGGCCCGGATCCGGAATCACGCCCTTGGGTGACTCAGAGTGACGCACCCGTGGCCGGTCCCACGAGCAGGCCCTCGCTTGAGCGGTCCACGCGGACCGTGTCGCCGTCCTTGATCCCACCGGAGAGGATCTCCTTGGCGAGCCGGTCGCCGATCGCGGTCTGCACCAGGCGGCGCAGCGGGCGCGCACCGTAGGCCGGATCCATGCCCTCCTCCGCCAGCCAGGCCAGTGCCTCCTGGGTGATGTCCAGGGTGAGGCGCCGCTCGGCGAGCCGCTTGGCCAGCCGGTCGATCTGCAGCTTCGCGATCCGCTCCAGCTCGGGCCTGGTCAGCGCGGAGAACACCACCAGGTCGTCGAGGCGGTTGAGGAACTCCGGCTTGAAGGAGGCCCGGACCACCTCCAGCACCTGCTCCTTCTTCTCCGCCTCGGTGGAGATCGGGTCGACCAGGAACTGGCTGCCCAGGTTGGACGTCAGCACCAGGATCGTGTTGCGGAAGTCCACCGTGCGGCCCTGACCGTCCGTCAGCCGGCCGTCGTCCAGCACCTGGAGGAGGATGTCGAAGACCTCCGGGTGGGCCTTCTCCACCTCGTCCAGCAGCACCACGCTGTACGGCCGCCGCCGCACCGCCTCGGTGAGCTGGCCGCCCTCCTCGTAGCCGACGTAGCCGGGCGGGGCGCCGACCAGGCGGGCCACGCTGTGCTTCTCGCTGTACTCCGACATGTCGATGCGGACCATGGCCCGCTCGTCGTCGAAGAGGAAGTCGGCGAGCGCCTTGGCCAGTTCGGTCTTGCCGACGCCGGTCGGTCCGAGGAACAGGAACGACCCGGTCGGGCGGTCGGGGTCGGCGATGCCCGCGCGGCTGCGGCGCACCGCGTCCGACACGGCCCGCACGGCCTCGCCCTGCCCGATCAGCCGCTTGCCGATCTCGTCCTCCATGCGCAGCAGCTTCTGCGTCTCGCCCTCCAGCAGGCGGCCGGCCGGGATGCCGGTCCAGGAGGCGACGACGTCGGCGATGTCGTCGGCGCCGACCTCCTCCTTGACCATGGTGTCGCGGGCGACCTCCTCCTCGGCCTCGGACGCGGCCTCAAGGTCTCGCTCGAGGGCCGGGATCTCGCCGTAGAGCAGCTTCGAGGCGGTGTCGAAGTCCCCGTCGCGCTGGGCGCGTTCGGCCAGGCCGCGCAGGTCGTCGAGCTTCTCCTTCAGCTCACCGACGCGGTTGAGGGACTGCTTCTCCTTCTCCCAGCGGGCGGTCAGGCCGCGCAGCTCCTCCTCCTTGTCGGCGAGGTCGCGGCGCAGCTTGTCCAGGCGCTCGCGGGAGGCCGCGTCGGTCTCCTTGCTCAGCGCGAGCTCCTCCATCTTCAGCCGGTCGACGGCACGCTGGAGCTCGTCGATCTCGACGGGGGACGAGTCGATCTCCATGCGCAGCCGCGAGGCGGACTCGTCGACGAGGTCGATGGCCTTGTCGGGCAGGAAGCGGGAGGTGATGTAGCGGTCGGAGAGGGTCGCCGCGGCCACCAGCGCGCTGTCGGCGATCTGGACCTTGTGGTGCGCCTCGTAGCGGCCCTTGAGGCCGCGCAGGATCGCGATGGTGTCCTCGACGGTCGGCTCGGTGACCAGCACCTGCTGGAAGCGCCGCTCCAGCGCCGGGTCCTTCTCGATCCGCTCACGGTACTCGTCGAGCGTGGTGGCGCCGACCATGCGCAGCTCACCGCGGGCGAGCATCGGCTTGAGCATGTTGCCGGCGTCCATGGCGGAGTCGCCGCCGGCGCCCGCGCCGACGACGGTGTGGAGCTCGTCGATGAAGGTGATGATCTGCCCGTCCGAGTTCTTGATCTCGGCCAGGACGGTCTTGAGCCGCTCCTCGAACTCACCGCGGTACTTGGCGCCGGCGACCATCGCGCCGAGGTCGAGCGCGACCAGCCGCTTGTCCTTCAGCGACTCGGGCACGTCACCCTTGACGATCCGCTGGGCGAGCCCCTCGACGACGGCGGTCTTGCCGACGCCGGGCTCGCCGATGAGCACCGGGTTGTTCTTGGTGCGGCGGGACAGCACCTGCACGACCCGCCGGATCTCCTGGTCCCGCCCGATGACGGGGTCCAGCTTGCCCTCGCGGGCGGCGGCGGTGAAGTCGGTGCCGAACTTCTCCAGGGCCTTGTACTGGCCCTCGGGGTCGGCCGTCGTCACCCGGCGTCCTCCCCTCGCCCGCCGGAACGCCTCCTGGAGCTTCTTCGCGCTCGCCCCCTGCCGTTCCAGCACCTCGCCGGCGGCCCCGCCCTTGGCGGCGATGCCGATGAGGAGGTGCTCGGTGGACAGGTACTCGTCGCCCAGGTCGCGGGCGCGGGCCTGGGCGTCCGCGATGACGGCGAGCAGCTCGCGGTTGGGCTGGGGCGGCGCGACGGTGGACCCGGTCACGCTCGGCAGCCCGGCGAGGACGCGCTCGGCCCCGGAGCGCACGGCCGCCTGGTCGGCGTCGACCGCGGCGAGCAGGTCCGTGATGTTCTCGTTGTCCTGGCCCTCGAGCAGAGAGAGCAGCAGGTGGGCGGGGGTGAGGTCGGGGTGTCCCTCGGTCACGGCCCGGTTGCCGGCGGCGTTGATCGCGTCCCGGCTCCGGTTGGTCAGCTCGGCGTCCACGTGTCCGTTCTCCTCCTTGCGGCGACCCTTCAGCGTCCTTCAGTGCTGACTCGGTCAACGTCCATAAACTTGAGTCTATTCCACTCAAGGCGGGGTCCGGGAGATCCGGGGCGGCTAAGTTCCGGGGCATGGCCACCACGTACTCGGTAGACCCGGGCGACCCGGACGCGTCGTTCCTCGGTTTCTGGCGCGAGAAGCACCTGTGCACGCTGACCACCCTTCGCCCGGACGGCACCCCGCACCTGGTACCCGTCGGAGTGACATACGACCCCGGGGCGCGGCTGGCTCGGGTCATCACCAACGAGAACAGCGCGAAGGTGCGGCACGTGCTGGCCGCCGGGGAACAGGGGGCGCCGGTCGCCGTGTGCCAGGTGGACGGCGGGCGCTGGGCGACGCTGGAGGGCCTGGCCGTGGTGCGCACGGACCGGGAGCGGGTCGCGGAGGCGGAACGGCGCTACGCGGAGCGCTACGGGCGCACGCCGTCACCGAACCCGTCCCGGGTGGTGATCGAGATCGCCCTCACCCGGGCGATGGGGCGGGCCTGACGCGGGGCGGATCCGGCTCCGGCCGGACGACCGGTTTCCGGCCATCGCCCGGCGCGCCGCAAACAGGGACATGTCCGGGAAAGGCACAGCGGCGTCACCGTGTTCAGGTCACGGTGACGCCGCTGCGGGGGGAAGCACCTGAGCGATCTTTTACGACGGGGGAATCGCGTCAGGCACTGCGGGGGGTGGCAGAGACAGTCCGGGCAGCGGGTGCGTCGACGTCCACCTGCCGGTGGTCCCGCTGGTCCAGGTTCACAAAGATCATTCCGTACCGGATGGCACACCGCACGGGCCGCGGAGCCCCCCGGGGCCGGCGCAGGCACCGGTAAGCCCGTACGTCTCCGTCCTCGTCCCGCGTGACGACGACCGGCTCCCCGAACACGGTCACCATCAGCGAGTCACCGCTGTGGGGGATGGCGGTGACCAGGTCGATGAAGTGCCAGCCGGAGCGGTAGGCGGTGGCCATCTCACGACGGAAGGAGCGGTCGTCGGGTGGTGTGGTCATCACTCAGCCCCAACTGCTGTCGTCCGTCGCAGCGGGAGCGGACGGGCCCCAGCTGCTGTCCGGGACGCCGGACTTGGCGCCCACAACCGGTCCCCAACTGCTGTCCGCCCGTGCGTCGCCCTCCTCGCCGGTCAGGCCACTCAGCACTCCGAAGGCCACGACGGCGGAGAAGGCGGCGACAAGCACCGAGCGAAGCGTTGTCTTGCGCATAGTCGGCTTCGTCCTCACTTGAAGGTCCCCTCTTCCCCCGTCCGATAAGACGATGGCTCATTCAGACACGTCATGGCCACACAATCGGTGCATCATGTTCCTGCATGTTCAGGACCCTGGGGGGTGGAGATTTGACAATAGATCAGGCAAACGAGACACATCCCCATGCGGTGACCGATCTGTGCGAGCTCGGAAGCCGCCTCTACGCAGACGCTCTGCGCGCGGGCCGCATCGCCCGCACGGACGCGGAGCCCGCCCCCTGCCTGATGGAACTCGCCCTGCTGCACCCCGACCCGGACGACCCCACCTGGCTGCGCCCCGTCCCCCCGGCAGTGGCCCTGGCCCAGCGGCTCAACCCCCTGGAACGGGAGATCACCGAGCGCAGGCGGATGTCGATCGAGCTGTCCGACGCCTTCGAGCCGTTCATGGCCCTCAGCGCCCAGGCGACGGCGTCCACCCACTCGCTCACGGTGCTGGAGGGATTCGACCGGATCAACGCCGCCCTCGACCTGGCCACCTCGCAGTGCCGGTCCGAGATGCTCACGGTCCAGCCGGGCGGCCGTCGTCTGGAACACACCCTCGCCCAGGCGCTGGAGCGCGACCAGCACCTGACCGAGCGGGGGGTACGCATCCGCACCCTCTACCAGCACACGGCACGCCACAGCCCCGAGACACTCGCCTACGTGGCCCGGTTCACCACCGGCAAGGTGGAGTACCGCACCATCGACGAACTCGTCGAACGGCTCATCATCTGCGACGAGACCGTGGCCTTCATCCCCACCCGCGACGACCGCCAGGTCGCCCTGGAACTGCGTCACCCCGGGCTCGTCCGCTACCTGATCAAGGTCTTCGAGTTCATGTGGACCCGCGCCGTCCCCCTGAACGCCGGCACCCCGTACGAACCGGCCCTGGACGGCCTCACCGACATCCAGCACTCCATCGCCAAACTCCTCGTGGAGGGCCACGTCGACGAGGCCATCGCCCGCCGTCTGGGCATGAACGTCCGCACCTGCCGCGCCCACATCGCCAAACTGGCCTCCGCCCTCGGCAGCGGCAGCCGCGCCCAACTGGGGTACCTCATCGCCCAGTCGGGAATTCTGGACCAGAAGGGGCACTGAAGTGACGTCGGTGCCGCACCCCGAGCACGAACCGGGCGAACTCTGCCCCGCCGGCGCGGCACTGTACGAACGCGCCCTGCGCGAAGGAGCGGTGGACGCCCGGGAGGCACAGGCGGTCCCGTGCCTCGTCGACTCCGGCATGCTGCACCCGGCCGTCGACGACCTCCAGCGCCTGGAACCGGTCGCCCCCGTCGTGGCCCTCCAGCGGTTCCTGCGTGACTCGGCGGAGCACATCACGCAGGTGCGGCAGCGCGAGGACCAGCTGGTGCGCACGTTCCAGCCGCTCATGCTCATCGACGGCACCCGCACCGCGGGGGCCGGGACACCGACGCTCACCATGCTCAGCGGCACCAGGAGGATCAACGACGCCATCACGGAGGCCATGGACCAGGCAGCCCGGGAAGTGCTCACCGTGCAGCCGCGCACGGGGCTCACCGGGCGCCGGGGCGAGGTCGCGGACGCCGCGTCCTTCGACCGGGACCGGAGGCTGCTGGACCGCGGGGGCCGGATACGCACCCTGTACCAGGCCACGGTCCACCACTTCCCCACCGTCGTGGCCCGCCACGAACGCCTGCGGGGCGACCTCGAGGTCCGCGCGCTGGACGAGGTCACGGAGCGGCTCATCCTCATCGACCGGGCCGTCGCCTTCCTCCCCGCCGACAAGGACGGCTCCGTGGCCATCGAGATCCGCCAGCCGGCCATCGTCGGTTTCCTGGCGAACGCCTTCCACCGCCTGTGGCAGTTGGCCACCCCCGTCTACCCACGCGCCGCCCGCCGTCCCAGCGTCGACGGCGTCACCCCCCGCCAGCGCGCCATCGCCGCGCTGCTCGTCGAAGGCCACACCGACGCCGTCATAGCCGACCGCCTCGGCATGAACATCCGCACCGCCCGCGTGCACATCGCCAAGCTCGCGGCCACCCTGGGCAGTCAGAGCCGGGCGCAACTGGGCTACCTCATCGCGCAGTCGGGGATCCTCGCTCGGGAACCGTGAGGGACGCCGCTGTGCGGGGCGGGCCGTCGAGGCCGGCCTGGGCGATGCGGACGCCCAGTTGCGTGCGGCTGGCCGCGCCCAGGGTCTCCGAGAGCCGGGCGATGTGGGCGCGGCAGGTGCGGACGCTGATGCCCAGGCGCTCCGCGATGACCGCGTCCTGGTGGCCCTCCGCCAGCAGCGCCGCGATGGACTGCTCCCGGTGCGAGATGCCCTCGATGCCGGTGTCGGGCAGCGGGGCGGTCAGCGGGATGGCCAGCCGCCACAGGCGCTCGAACACCGTGCCCAGGTACTCCACCAGTGCCGGGTGGCGCAGCTCCAGCGCCATCGTGCGCTCGGCGTTGGCCGGGATGAAGGCGACGGTGCGGTCGAAGAGGATCAGCCGCTCGATCACCTCGTCCAGGGTGCGGGCCTCCACGGCGTCGCCCATCAGCTCCAGGTAGGTCAGCAGGCCGTGGCCGTGCCGGGCCACGTGCGTGTAGAGGTCCCGCATCCGCACGCCGCGGCCGCGCAGCGCGGTCGCCCGGTGCAGGCCCTCGGCCAGCTCCGCCTCGCGCCGGATGCCGCCGGGCTGGACGGTGAGCACCTCGGTGGTGCACGCCTGCGTCGCCTCGTCCATCGCGGCCTGGATGCGGGCCAGGCCGTCCAGCACCCGGATCGCCGGACCCTCTGCCGCCGGTGCCGCCGACAGGGCCGCCTGGCGCACCTGGCGGCCGAGACCCGCGTACCACTCGAACGCCTCGACCGCCGAGCCGACCCTGCGCTGGCTCGCGCTGATCTCGTCGTACATCCCGCGCAGCAGCCGGGTCATGACCTCCTGCGGGGAGGTCGGCACCAGCCAGTCCATGTCGTCGGGGTCCGGATGCAGGAGCGCCAGCTCCATCAGGCAGGGCACCGGCTCCGCGTCCCGGCGTGGCACCCTTCCGCGCCGTACGGCCCGGGAATACACGCGATCCCCGGCCTCGCACAGTCGGTCAGCACCATGCGGATGCTCGTCCGTCCCGTGCCCGGCCATCGCCCATCCCACCCCCGGTTCAGCCACTTTCCGCAGCGCAACTATGCGCGGACGGAACGTGGTCCGCAACACGGCTCAGGCACCCCACCGCCCCGTTTGGCCATATTGCTCCTTACATGGCCACCCCCTCTGAATGACGCATCGCAGCACCATGAGGGCGGTGCACCGCATGCGCAGGTGCGATGGTCGGGATCACTCAGGGACCGCCAGGCGCCTGGTACCGCCGCGGCCATGGCGGTGATCGCTGCGCCGACGCGCACCCCGGGGCCGGGAACACCCCTGTGACCAGGTGGGATGTCGACCAGTCGACCGGCAGAGCCGATCGCGCGGCTCCGGCGGAGGAAAACGCCGGCGCCGGCAGCACCACCACCCCTGGAGACGCCGGAACCCCTCAGGACGAGGAGGACCGCACCCGCCGCTCGCACGCTTCCGATCCGCATCCGCTGACGGACCGAGAGCGCCAGATCCTCGCACTCCTCGCCGACGAGCCTCCCGGTCATTCCCCTGTGGGCGCCCAGGACGGGCCGCTCGACGGGTCGACGATCGGATTCGACCCGCATCCCCTTCGCCGAGTGCGGGGCCTTCTCCCGGCTTTGGCCGACAGTCGGCGCGCCGTTCTCGTGCCGAGTCTCCAGCCGGCCGAGGCGGAGCGGGTCCGCCACCCATGACCGCGCGGTTCCGGCCCTGCCACGGCCGGGGCCGCGCTCGAGCCGGAATCCGCCGGGGGGGTCAGTCGCCTACTTCAGGCCCGCCGCGCTGCACGCCGCCTTGTACTTGGCCGTGCAGATGTCCTCGACCGTGTAGATGTCGTCGGCGACGACCGTGTCCTCGATGTTGTCCTTGGTCAGGGCGACCACCGGCACGAGCTGCGCGGGGATGTCCTGGTGAGTGGGGCTGTCCACCCGCTCGCGGGTCAGCGCGTCGAACTGGATGTCCCGGCCCTGGACCTTCGCCACGGCCATCTCCGCGGCGCTCTCGGCCTCCTGCGGGTAGGACTTGTACACGCTCATGTACTGCTGGCCGACCAGGATCCGCTGCACCGCCGCCAGTTCCGCGTCCTGGCCGGTGATCGGCGGCAGCTCGGTGACGCCCGCGGCCTGCAGCGCCTCGACGATGCCGCCCGCCATGCCGTCGTTGGCCGAGTAGACCGCGGCGATGTCGTCCGCGCCGATCGCCTGGATCGCGCCGGCCATGTTGGCCTCGGCGTTCTCCGGCTTCCAGTCCTTGGTGTCGTAGGACTTGGCGATCGTCACCTTGCCCTTGAGCTCGGACAGTGCGCCCGCCTTGAACTGCTTGGCGTTCGGGTCGGTCGACGAGCCGTTCATCATCACGATCTTCTTGGTGATGCTGAGCTCGTCGCCGAGCGACTCCAGCAGGGAACGCCCCTGGACCTCGCCGACCAGCTCGTTGTCGAAGGAGATGTACGCGTCGATCGGGCCCTCGGCCAGCCGGTCGTAGGCGATGACCGGGATGCCCGCGTCCTTGGCCTTCTGCACGCCGTCCGCGATGGCGTGCGCGTCGACCGCGTCCAGCACGATGACGTCGACCTTGTCGTCGATCATCTGCTGGAGCTGGCTCGCCTGCTTGTCGGCGCTCGCCTCGGCGTTGGCGTACTGGACCTTGCCCCTGTCGTCGGTGAGCGACTCCACCTTCTTCTTGAAGATGGGGTAGTCGAACTGCTCGTAGCGCGTGTTGGCCTTCTCCGGGAGCAGCAGCCCGACGGTGACATCGTTCCCCTTGGACGGGCTCGCGTCGTCACTGCTGCCCGTCGCGTTGAGCACGCCGCATCCGGCGAGCATGACGGACATGGAGGTGGCGGCCACGGATATGGCGATACGACGCATGCGGGGGCTCACTTCAGGTGCGTTCCGGACGTGGGCACAACATTGCGGCCCATGTGACTGAAAAGCCAACGCGTCAGCCACCACCGGAGTCAAGGGCCACCACTTAACGAGATGGACACGACACGCTGCGCTGACCTCGTGAGGAACCCGCGCACGACCGGCGCGGATCCGCCGGACGGGCATCCACACGCCGGTCACGGACGGTGCCCCCGCACAGCGGCGGGGGCCGGCGGTTCGGCGAACCTCCGGGCCCCGTGCGGAACTTCACATTCCGCGTCAGTCCGACTGCTGCTGCCGCTTCGGCCGCCACACCACCAGCGCGCTGGTCTGCTGCACTTCCTGGTAGGGCACCAGGTCACGGCGGTACGAGGCGTGCACCGCGGCCTCGCGCTGACGCATCGCCGCCGCCGCGCCGTCGAGGGCGTCCTCCAGCTCGGCCACCCGGGCCTGGAGCGCGGCGACCTGGTTCTCCAGTTCGATGATGCGCTTGATTCCAGCCAGGTTGATGCCCTCGTCCTGTGACAACTGCTGCACCTGGCGGAGCAGTTCGATGTCACGGGCCGAGTAGCGCCGGCCCCGGCCGGCGGTGCGGTCCGGCGACACGAGTCCCAGGCGGTCGTACTGGCGCAGCGTCTGCGGGTGCAGGCCGGAGAGCTGGGCCGCCACCGAAATGACGTAGACCGGGGTGTCCTGGGTCAGTTCGTAGGGATTGCGTCGACGGCCTTCCATCTGAGATCAAGCTCCCTTCGCGGCCTGGAACAGCTCCGCCCGCGGATCCTCGTCCGCGGTCGCCTCGCGATACGCCTCCAGCGCGTCACGAGCCTTCCCCGACAGGTGCTCGGGAACACTCACCTCGACGGTGACGAGCAGATCACCGCGGGTGCCGTCCTTGCGGACCGCTCCCTTGCCCCGGGCGCGCATCGTACGGCCGTTGGGCGTGCCCGGCGGCAGCTTCAGCGTGACCGGTGGCCCGCCCAGGGTCGGGACCCGCACCTCGCCGCCGAGAGCCGCCTCGGCGAACGTGACCGGGACGGTGACGGTGAGGTTGTCGTCCTTGCGGCCGAACACCGGGTGACTGCCGACGTGCACGACGACGTACAGATCACCCGCCGGGCCGCCCCGCTCGCCCGGCGCGCCCCGGCCGCGCAGCCGGATCCGCTGGCCGTCGCTGACGCCCGCGGGAATGCGCACCTGCATGGTCCTGGAGGACTTGGCCCGGCCGCTGCCCTTGCAGATGTCGCAGGGATTCTCCGCGATCAGGCCCCGGCCCTTGCAGTCGGGGCAGGGGTCGGTGAGCGAGAAACCCCCGCCGCTGCCCCGGGCGACCTGCCCGGTGCCGACGCAGGTCGGGCACACGCGCGGCGTGCCGTTCTTGTCGCCGGTGCCGGAGCATGCCTTGCAGGGCTGCTGGGACGACATCCGCAGCGGGACGGTCGCGCCCTCGATCGCCTCGGTGAAGCTCAGTGTGACCTCGGACTCGATGTCCTGGCCACGCCGCGGCTGGGTGCGCGTGGTGCCACCGCCGCCGCGGTTGAACAGGCCCCCGAAGACGTCACCGAGCCCGCCGCCGAAGCCGCCGGCTCCCCCGCCGCCCTGGGCGCCCCCGAAGAGGTCGCCCAGGTCGAAGTTGAAGGAGCCCCCGCCCGCGCCCGGCCCCGGGCGGAAGCCGCCGTTGCCGAAGAGGGCGCGGGCCTCGTCGTACTCCTTGCGCTTCTTGGGGTCGCCGAGCACGTCGTTGGCCTCGGAGATCTCCTTGAAGCGCTCCTCCGCCCTGGCGTTGCCCTTGTTGGCGTCCGGGTGGTACTCGCGGGCGAGCTTCCGGTACGCCTTCTTGATCTCGGCCTCGGTGGCGTCCTTGGGGACGCCGAGGACCTTGTAGTAGTCCTTCTCGATGAAGTCCTTGGTGCTCATCCCCGACGCCCCTCCTTCCCTGCGTGCGTCGTGACGTCAGCCCTCCTCCGGGCCACCGTTCTCCTTGTTCTCCGCGGCGTCCGCCTGCGCCTCGGTGCCCTCCTCGGCCGGCTTGACCGTCTGCGCGCCCGGCTGCGGCTCGGCCACGGCCACCCGCGCGGGGCGGATGGTGCGCTCGCCGATGCGGTACCCGGGCTGCAGGATCGCCACGCACGTCGTCTCGGTGACGTCCGGGGCGTAGGAGTGCATCAGGGCCTCGTGGACCGTCGGGTCGAAGGGCTCGCCCTCCTTGCCGAACTGCTGCAGGCCCATCTTGGCCACGGTGGTCTCCAGCGACTCGGCGACGGACTTGAACCCGCCGACCAGTTCGCCGTGTTCCCGCGCGCGGCCGATGTCGTCGAGCACGGGCAGGAGCTCGGTCAGGAGGTTCGCCACGGCGATCTCCTTGACCGCGATCCGGTCGCGCTCGACCCGGCGGCGGTAGTTCTGGTACTCGGCCTGGATGCGCTGGAGGTCCGCGGTGCGCTCACCGAGCGCGGTGCGCACCTGGTCCAGCTGGGCCACCAGACCGGCGTTCTGACCCGTGTCCCCGGCCGGGGCCGCCCCTTCCTCCCGCGAGGGGGTGGAGGCGGCCTTCGGCTCGGCGTCGTCGGAAGGGGCGCCGGAGGGGACGTCGGGCTGCTGCTCGTCGAAGCCCGGGGTCTCCTCCGTCACGCGGCACCGTCCTTGCGCTCGTCGTCGACGATCTCGGCGTCGACGACATCGTCGTCGGCCCTGGCGTCACCCGCGCCGGCACCGGCGGAGGCACCGCCGGCCGCCTGGGCGCCCTGGGCGTCGGCGTACATCGCCTGACCCAGCTTCTGGGAGACGGCCGCGACCTTCTCCGTGGCGGTACGGATCTCGGCGGTGTCCTCGCCCTTGAGCTTCTCCTTCAGCTCGGCGACGGCGGACTCCACCTCGGTCCTGATCTCGCCGGGGACCTTGTCCTCGTTGTCCTTGAGGAACTTCTCGGTCTGGTACACGAGCTGCTCGCCCTGGTTGCGGGTCTCGGCGGCCTCGCGGCGCTTGTGGTCCTCCTCCGCGTAGCGCTCGGCCTCCTCACGCATGCGGTCGACCTCGTCCTTCGGGAGCGAGGAGCCGCCGGTGACGGTCATCTTCTGCTCCTTGCCGGTGCCGAGGTCCTTCGCCGTGACGTGCATGATGCCGTTGGCGTCGATGTCGAAGGAGACCTCGATCTGCGGGACACCGCGCGGCGCCGGGGGCAGACCGGTCAGCTCGAACATGCCGAGCTTCTTGTTGTACGCCGCGATCTCACGCTCGCCCTGGTAGACCTGGATCTGCACCGACGGCTGGTTGTCCTCGGCCGTGGTGAAGATCTCGGAACGCTTCGTCGGGATCGTGGTGTTGCGCTCGATCAGCTTGGTCATGATGCCGCCCTTGGTCTCGATGCCGAGGGACAGCGGGGTGACGTCGAGCAGCAGGACGTCCTTGACCTCGCCCTTGAGGACACCGGCCTGGAGCGAGGCGCCGATGGCGACGACCTCGTCCGGGTTCACGCCCTTGTTGGCCTCCTTGCCGCCGGTCAGCTCCTTGACGAGCTCGGCGACGGCGGGCATGCGGGTGGAGCCGCCGACGAGGACGACGTGGTCGATCTCGCTGATGGAGATGCCGGCGTCCTTGATGACGTTGTGGAACGGCGTCTTGCAGCGCTCGAGCAGGTCCGCGGTCAGCTGCTGGAACTGCGCCCGGGTCAGCTTCTCGTCGAGGTGCAGCGGGCCCTCGGCGGAGGCGGTGATGTAGGGCAGGTTGATCGAGGTCTCGGTGGACGAGGACAGCTCGATCTTCGCCTTCTCGGCGGCCTCGCGCAGACGCTGGAGCGCCATCTTGTCCTTGGACAGGTCCACGCCGTGCCCGGACTGGAACTGCTTGACCAGGTAGTCGACGACGCGCTGGTCCCAGTCGTCACCACCGAGGTGGTTGTCGCCGTTGGTGGCCTTCACCTCGACGACGCCGTCGCCGATCTCGAGCAGCGAGACGTCGAAGGTGCCGCCACCGAGGTCGAAGACCAGGATGGTCTGGTCGTCCTTGTCGAGGCCGTACGCCAGCGCGGCGGCCGTCGGCTCGTTGACGATGCGCAGGACGTTCAGACCGGCGATCTCACCGGCCTCCTTGGTGGCCTGGCGCTCGGCGTCGTTGAAGTAGGCCGGGACGGTGATGACCGCGTCGGTCACCTTCTCGCCCAGGTAGGCCTCGGCGTCCCGCTTCAGCTTCTGCAGCACGAAGGCGCTGATCTGCTGCGGGTTGAAGGGCTTCCCGTCGAGCTCGATCTTCCAGTCGGTGCCCATGTGGCGCTTGACCGACCGGATGGTCCTGTCCACGTTGGTCACGGCCTGACGCTTGGCCACCTCACCGACCAGCACCTCACCGTTCTTGGCGAAGGCGACGACGGAAGGCGTGGTCCTGGCGCCCTCGGCGTTGGTGATGACGGTGGGCTCGCCGCCCTCCAGAACGCTGACGACGGAGTTAGTCGTGCCCAGGTCGATGCCGACCGCACGTGCCATTTCGATTCCTCCAGCTGACTTGAGTGGAACGGACTCAAGCATGCCTGACGCCCGGCGCAGGGTCAACAGAGCTGAGTCCACTCGACTCAACTCTTATCCGCTCCTTACGCGCAACCGCGCGCTGACCTGGGAAGACGCAACCGGAGACCCTCTACGGGGCCGGAAATTCCCGTACACCGGGACGCGCAACAGCGCGACCACGACCACCAGGGCCACCGCCGCCACCCACGGCGCCCCGCCCGCGCCGGCCCCCCGGAGGTGCGCGAGCACCGCCACGAGTACCCCGCCCAGCGCACCGATGCAGAGCAGCGCGGTCACCGCGCGGGGGGCGAGGCCGAGCCGGCGCAGCCGGTGCGGGAGGTGATCCGGGGCGCCGCGCGTGAGGGGTCGCCGGTTCAGCCGCCGCGAGAGCAGCACCAGCACCCCGTCGGCGCAGACCACCGCGCCGAGCGCGAACAGCACCCCGGCACTCGGGACGACCGGCTGCCCGGCCCGGACGAACACCGCTGCCGCGGCGAGCACGAACCCGGTGAACAGGGAGCCGCTCGCCCCGAGGGCGATCCGCGCGGCGGGCCGGGCGTGCGGAGGGGTGTACGGACGGTCGTCCGGCCGGGCAGACGGCCGGACGTGAGGTGGTCGGACGTGCGGTCCGTCGTGCGCCCCGTCCCGCGGCCGGTCGTGCGACCGGTCCTGCGGAGGGTCGTGCGGCCGGTCCCGCGGAAGGTCGCGCGGTCGGGCAGCGAGCAGGAACCCGGCCAGCGCCGCGCCCAGCACGGTCAGCAGCACCGCGATCCCGTCCATCAACTCGGCCGCCGCGCAGGCGGCGAGCCCGAAGGCGGTCACCACCCCCACGGCACCGGCCGGACCACCCCCGCGGCCGAGTCCGCGGAAGGCGGTGGTGAACCCCACGATCCACGCCACCGCGAGCAGTCCGCCCGCGACCCCCGTCTCCTCATACGGCACGACGCACGCGGCCGCCACGGCCGTACCGGCGACGGGCACCCACCAGCGCAGCCGCCCGGCGTCCAGGAGCGGCCCGAGCACGGCCACGCAGGCCCCGGCGGCCAACAGGCCTCCGACACCGGCGCCGAGCGGCGCGACCCCGGTCCGGTCGCCCACCCCCGCGACCAGGCCGGTCACCAGCACGACGGCGAATCCGCGGGACAGCGGCACCCCCCTCAACAGTCCGGCGAGGAGGGCACAGAGCGACAGGGCCGCGATGGCGGCGGCGATCCCATAGAGCACGGATATAAGTTAGGGGTGTATGTGACGATTTAGCGCGAATAACACGATCAGATCCCGAGCGCCACCCGACCGCCACACCCGGATGCCATCTCAGGCAAGCCTCAGCGATTCAGATCACCCCGCGCCCGGCTACAGTGCGGCCGAAGATAGGGGTAGTCTCAGACGGACTGCATAAGTTACCGCTTAGTAATTTCGGGGTACCCGCAACGGAGCCCCCGACGAAACCCCTCGCAGGCCCGAGGAGCCCCCATGCAACTCGCCGCGATCATCGTGTCGCTGGCCCTGACCGTGGTCGGCGTCGCCCTGCTCGCCCGCGCCATCGGCCAGTTCGTCCGGTACTTCAAGCTGGGCCAGCCGGTCCCGGCCGGTACCCGGACCGACAATCCCTACCAGCGCAGCGTGACCCTGGTACGGGAGTTCCTCGGCCACACGCGCATGAACCGGTGGGGCATCGTCGGCGTCGCCCACTGGTTCGTGGCGATCGGCTTCCTGACGCTGCCGCCGACGATCATCACCGCGTACGGACAGCTCTTCCAGGCCGACTGGACCCTGCCGGTGATCGGCGGCTTCCTGCCGTACGAGCTGTACATCGAGTTCATCGCCGCGATGACCACCCTCGGCATCGTCACGCTGATGGTCATCCGCCTGCTGAACCTGCCCTCGCGCCCGGGCCGCAAGTCCCGCTTCGCCGGCTCGAAGATGGGCCAGGCGTACTTCGTCGAGTACGTCATCTTCACCATCGGCCTGGCCATCTACGTGCTGCGCGGCCTGGAGGGCGCGCTGCACCACGTGGAGCACTACGAGGCCGCGTACTTCGCCTCGTACCCGCTGATCCTGGCCTTCGACGGCCTGAGCGTGGCCACGCTGCAGAACCTGGTCTACCTCTTCGCGATGATCAAGCTGGGCACGACCATGATCTGGATGATCACGGTCAGTCTGAACACCAACATGGGTGTGGCCTGGCACCGCTTCCTGGCCTTCCCGAACATCTGGTTCAAGCGCAACGCCACCGGGGAGACCGCCCTCGGCGCGCTCCAGCCGATGACCTCCGGCGGCAAACCGATCAACTTCGAGGACCCGGGCGACGACGACGTCTTCGGTGTCTCCCAGGTCGAGCAGTTCTCCTGGAAGGGCCTGCTGGACTTCTCCACCTGCACCGAGTGCGGTCGCTGCCAGTCGCAGTGCCCCGCATGGAACACGGGCAAGCCGCTCTCCCCGAAGCTGCTGATCATGTCCCTGCGGGATCACGCCCACGCCAAGGCGCCGTACCTGCTCGCGGGCGGCGGCAAGACGATGGAGGGCGAGGAGAGGGCGTCCGAGGAGCAGCTCGCCGGCGTCCCGGCGTCGGCCCTCGCCGAGGCCGAGCGCCCGCTGATCGGCACCGCCGAGGAGAACGGCGTCATCGACCCGGACGTCCTGTGGTCCTGCACCACCTGCGGCGCCTGTGTCGAGCAGTGCCCGGTGGACATCGAGCATGTCGACCACATCGTCGACATGCGCCGCTACCAGGTGATGATCGAGTCCAGCTTCCCCTCGGAGGCGGGCACGATGCTCAAGAACCTGGAGAAGAAGGGCAACCCCTGGGGCCTGGCGAAGAAGCAGCGCCTGGAGTGGACCAAGGAGGTCGACTTCGAGGTCCCGGTCGTCGGCAAGGACATCGAGGACCTGTCCGAGGTCGAGTACCTCTACTGGGTCGGCTGCGCCGGCGCCCTCGAGGACCGCGCCAAGAAGACCACCAAGGCCTTCGCCGAGCTGCTGCACATCGCGGGCGTCAAGTTCGCGATCATGGGCGGCGACGAGAAGTGCACCGGTGACTCCGCCCGCCGCCTGGGCAACGAGCCCCTGTTCCAGGAGCTCGGCATGGAGAACGTGATGGCCCTGAACACGGCGTTCGGCGAGGAGCTGGACGACGACGGGAAGGTCACCGCGGAGTCGCAGAAGCCGAAGTCGGCGAAGAAGATCGTCGCCACCTGCCCGCACTGCCTCAACACGCTCGGCAACGAGTACCCGCAGCTCGGCGGCGACTACGAGGTCATCCACCACACCCAGCTGCTCCAGCACCTCGTCGACGAGGGCAAGCTGATCCCGGTCACCCCGGTCGAGGGCATCATCACGTACCACGACCCGTGCTACCTGGGCCGCCACAACAAGATCTACACGCCCCCGCGCGAGATCATCGGCAAGGTCCCGGGCCTGCGCAACGAGGAGATGCACCGCCACAAGGAGCGCGGCTTCTGCTGTGGCGCCGGCGGCGCCCGGATGTGGATGGAGGAGCGGATCGGCAAGCGCATCAACAACGAGCGCGTCGACGAGGCCCTCTCCCTGAACCCGGACATCGTCTCCACCGCCTGCCCGTTCTGCCTGGTCATGCTCACCGACTCGGTCAACGGCAAGAAGAACGACGGCAAGGCCAAGGAGTCCATCCAGGTCGTCGACGTGGCCCAGCTGCTGCTGGACTCCGTCAAGACCCCGGTCCCGGACGACGAGCCCCCTGCGGGCACGACCGACTCCGAGAACGCCCCGGAGCCGGAGCCGGTGAAGTAACGGCCCTCCTGCGGTCCCCCGGCACGACCGACGCCCCCGTGGCCCCTCGTGGGTACGGGGGCGTCGTCGTGCCACCGCACCGACACACCTGCGGCGGTCCACGGACGACCCCGCGGCGACGGCCGCACAGCTCCGCGGCGTCGGGAACGGCCGACCGCGCCGGCATCACGCCGAAGTCACGTACAACCCTGGCCGGTTGCCGACGGTCTCCTGATCGCCGACCGGACGGTGAACCAGGGCTCGGCTCCCGGCGAACCCGACGGCACCGGCACCTCATCGACGCCGGATGCCCGCCAGGCATCCCCCGCATGCCGCTGGAGAACCGCATGCACCAGACACTGCGACTCGCCCTCGCGACGGCCACCGCCGGCGCGCTCACGGGCGGTCTGCTCACGTTCGCCGCCACGCCGGCCACCGCCGCCGACTCCACCCACGTGGCCGAGGCCGACTTCAACGGGGACGGCCGCGGCGACGTGGCCGTCTCCGCCCAGAACGCCTACGTCGGCGGCAAGTCCGAGGCCGGCCAGCTCGTCGTCCTCTACGGCACGTCCACCGGTGTGTCCGCCACCCGGCGCCACACGCTCAGCCAGAACACCACCGGCGTGCCCGGGACCGCCGAGGCCGACGACGCCTTCGGCACGGACGCCGCGTACGCCGACTTCAACGGCGACGGCTACGACGACATCGCCGTCTCCTCCCCGCTGGAGGACGTCGGCACCGACCGGGACGCCGGCGGTGTCGCCATCCTGTGGGGCTCGCCGTCGGGCATCACCGGCAAGGCGATCAACGTCGTCGACCCGGCGCCCTCCTCCCACGACCTGTGGGGCAAGACCCTCGCCGCCGGCGACTTCGACGGCGACGGCAAGGCCGACCTGGCCGTCGGCAGCGACAACGCCACCCTCCACGTCTTCAAGGGCGGCTTCACCACCTCCGGCGCCTCGGGCGGCCGGTACACCCTCAAGCCCCCGATCATGGGCAGCGACGCCGACGGCCCGCTGAACCTCACCGCCGGCGACGTCAACGGCGACGGCCGCACCGACCTGGTCGTCGACGGCTTCGAGCTCGACACGTCCTACGGCTGGAACCGGAACTACTTCGTCCCCGGTTCGCCGAGCGGTCTGAGCACCGCCGCGGCCGAAGCGCTCAAGCCGGGCGTGATCACCGCGATCGGCGACATCGACAGGGACGGCTTCGGCGACATCGTCAGCGGCGCCTACTGGAACCCCACCACCGAGGACGGCACCCCCGTCCCGGACTCCGGCAAGGGCGGCAAGGTCTGGGTCACCTACGGCTCGGCCGCCGGCCCCGGCGCGGTCACCGGCATCACCCAGGACACGGGCAACGTCCCCGGCGCCGCCGAGGGCGACGACTACTTCGGCTACGAACTCGACCTCGGCGACATCAACGGCGACGGCTTCCTCGACCTCGCCGTCGGCGTCTCCGGCGAGAACATCGGCGCCGCCGCCGACACCGGCGCGGTCACGCTCCTGTACGGCACCGCGAACGGCCTCGACACCACCTCCGGCGCCCAGTCCTTCACCCAGAACAGCACGGGCGTCCCGGGCGGTGACGAGGACGGCGACAGGTTCGGCCTGGACGTCAAGCTCGACGACCTCACCGGTGACGGGAAGGCCGACCTGGTCGTCGGCTCCGCGGAGAACGCCGGGGACGGCGCCGTGACCTACCTGCCCTCCGGCGGCACGAAGATCGTCACCACCGGCGCCCGCATGATCTCCCCGAGCAGCTCGGGGGTCTCCACGGCGGGCCTGCCCTACTTCGGCGCGAACTTCGCCGACTGAGCGGCACACCACCGCCCTCGCTCGCCGGGGAGCACTCCGCCCGCCGGCCTCGCCGGGCCCCCGTCCCACCCGGGGCCCGGCGGGGCGGACCCGCCGACCGGCGGTCACCGGGCCGGCGCGCCCCGCGTTCCCCCCTCGTCCGGACGTCGAGGGCACGGCGGACCAGGGCGGCGTCCACCTCGTCCGCGGCGGTTCGGGCGTCCGCATCCTCACGGCGGTTCGGGCGTCCGCGGCAGTCCGGGTGTCCCCCTGGTCCGTGGCGGTTCGGGCCGCCTCGTCCCCGCCCGAGTGCGGCGGCGGGCTCATGGACCGGGGCGGTCCGGGGCGGTCCGGGGCGGTCCGGGGCTCCGACAACTCCCCGCGCGCGACGACCCGTAGGGCGCAACCCTCCCGGGTCACGGGCACGGGAACCTGACTACCCCTTAGGGGATGTCACAGCTCGGCCGCAAACCCGGGCCCGGAAGCGGAGGCCCGGCACGTCACCCTCCGGGACCAGGTACGTTCGAAGGCGTGGCTGGATTCAGGATCGGACGCGGCCGGGACAACAACAACGGCGCTCCTCACGCGCGACCGCAACACCCCCCGTACGGACAGCAAGCACCGCAGGGGCCGTCGTACGGCTACCCGCAGGCGCCGCAGCCGTACCCGCAGCAGCCGCCGTACAGCGGCGGCCCCGGCGGGGGTGCCGGCGGCCCATGGCCGCACGCGCACGGCGGACACGGCCCCGGTGGCCACGGCGGTCACGGTGAGCCCGAGTACTTCGGCGGCGACGGGGCGTACCCGTCGGGCCACCAGGGCCCGCACGACCCGTATGCCAACAACCCGGGTCACACCCAGGCCTTCTCCGTCGGTGAGGACCCCTACAACCAGGGCGACACGTACCGCGCCGGCTCGGCCCCGCCCCCCGGCCCTGTCGGCCCACGCCTGCACTGGAAGGACCTGCTCAAGGGCATCGTCCTGTCCCCGGCCCGGACGTTCCTCCAGATGCGGGACTACACGATGTGGGGCCCCGCCCTGATCGTCACGTTCCTCTACGGCCTGCTCGCCGTCTTCGGCTTCGACGGCGCCCGCGAGGACGCGATCAACGCCACTCTGTCGAACGCGATCCCGATCGTCCTGACGACGGCCGTGGCGATGGTGCTCAGCGCCTTCATCCTGGGCGTGGTGACCCACACCGTGGCCCGCCAGCTCGGCGGCGACGGCGCCTGGCAGCCCACGGTCGGCCTCTCCATGCTGATCATGCCCATCACGGACACCCCGCGCCTGATCTTCGCCATGTTCGCCGGCGGCGACGCGACCTTCGTCCAGCTCCTCGGCTGGGCCACCTGGGTGGCGGCCGGTGCCCTGCTGACCCTGATGGTCAGCCGCTCCCACGACCTGCCCTGGCCGAAGGCCCTGGGCGCGTCGGCGATCCAGCTGATCGCGCTGCTGTCGATCGTGAAGCTGGGCACGTTCTGAGGCACCTCGCACCAGCCACCGCACACGACGGACAAGGGGCTCCTTTCGGAGCCCCTTCTCGTGTCACTGCGGCTGAGCGGGTTCTGCGCGCCTAGGAAGTGGTGCGGCCTCCGTACCCGGACGACGCACCGCGCATCTCGCGGTCGGAGCGCATGCCGGCACTGGACGCCGCGGCCAGGGCCAGGAGGAGGGCGATCAGCCCGACGATGATGTTGTTGGTGACCGTCCTCGTGGTGTCCACGTCGCCGGACACCACCCAGGGCGCGATGACGGTCCATGCGCCAAGTACGGCGGCGGCCCAGGCCATGCTGTGCGTGCGTTCGTAGGCGTGGCCGAAGCCACCCATGAGCAGCGCGTACGTCAGCCCCACGATGAGGTTCGTGACGGCCAGGGTCGAGAAGCCGCTGAACCCCACGATCCACGGAGAGGCCGCCAGGTACACACCGGTGACCACGCCCAGTGCCTCGATCGCCTGCGCACGCGGGGTGGTGGCCGCCCGCTCGTGGCGTGCCCGCATCTCGAGGATGTCCGGGTGCGTTTCCATGGTGGGTTGCGTGTGACTGGTCACTCTTGTCTCCCGGGTTCGCGATCTGAATGATCGACCCCCGGGTACCCATAAAGTCTGGATAAAACATCACAAGACCGCCGCAATGCACCGCTGCGTGTGCAGGAAAAGAGGGAGACGTCGACGCACGGAGGGACCAGGGCGTCAACGAGGCCCTGAGCCGCTCAGGCTCCCCGCGCGGGCCGACACCCGAAGCCCCGCGTCAGATCGCTTCCCTGTTCTCCTTCGGCGCGCTGCCCGACGCGTGCACCGGAGGCAGGACACTCCACGGGAAATTGATCCACTCGTCGGTGCGCTTCCAGACGTATTCGCACTTCACGAGCGACTGCGTCTTCTCGTAGATCACGGCGGACCGCACCTCGGCCACGTGGTCGAGGCAGAAGTCGTGCACGAGCTTGAGCGTCTTGCCGGTGTCGGCGACATCGTCGGCGATCAGCACCTTCTTGTCGGTGAAATCGATCGCGTTGGGGACGGGGGCGAGCATGACCGGCATCTCGAGCGTGGTCCCCACACCGGTGTAGAACTCGACGTTCACCAGGTGGATGTTCTTGCAGTCGAGGGCGTACGCGAGCCCGCCGGCGACGAACACACCGCCGCGGGCGATGCTCAGCACGACGTCGGGCCGGTAACCGTCGTCGGCGATCGTCTGCGCCAGCTCGCGCACGGCGATGCCGAACTTCTCGTAGGTCAGGTTCTCCCGCGCCTCGCTCATGTCACTCCTGCCGCTCACACCTGGGTCCGGTGGAAGTTGAGGTAGGACCGCGAGGCCGTCGGGCCGCGCTGTCCCTGGTAGCGGGACCCGTAGCGCTCACTGCCGTAGGGGGCCTCCGCCGGTGAGCTGAGCCGGAACATGCACAGCTGCCCGATCTTCATCCCGGGCCACAGCTTGATCGGCAGCGTCGCGAGATTCGACAACTCAAGGGTCACGTGGCCGGAGAACCCGGGGTCGATGAACCCGGCGGTGGAGTGCGTCACCAGCCCCAACCGCCCCAGCGAGCTCTTCCCCTCCAGCCGGGAGGCGAGGTCGTCCGGCAGCGTGATGACCTCGTACGTGCTGGCCAGCACGAACTCCCCGGGGTGCAGGATGAACGGCTCGTCCCCCTCCGGCTCCACCAGCCGGGTCAGGTCCGCCTGCTCGACCGACGGGTCGATGTGGGGGTAGCGGTGGTTCTCGAA
Organism: Streptomyces sp. NPDC005931; assembly: GCF_042871235.1. Classification (NCBI taxonomy): domain Bacteria; kingdom Bacillati; phylum Actinomycetota; class Actinomycetes; order Kitasatosporales; family Streptomycetaceae; genus Streptomyces; species Streptomyces sp. NPDC005931. The sequence continues at coordinate 579,606 of NZ_JBIAIG010000002.1, read as the reverse complement.
CACCCGGAAGTAGCGGTCGAGACGCACGTCGATGCTGGACGGCTGCACCATGGAGTCGTCGTAGGGATCGATGCGCACGCGCCCGGCGTCGATCTCGGCCCGGATGTCCTTGTCAGAGAGAAGCACCCCCCGAGAATACGCAAGGCGCGCGGACCGGCCACCATCGCGCCGCCCCACGCGCCAGGTCGCGTGCCGCTGTGCTGCCTGTTCGCCGCCCGCTCGCTGCCTCTGTGCCCCCTACCGCTTCTCGAGCGTGACCGGAACGACACTGCGGAGCCGCGCACAGCGCGGACACCGCAGAAGCCGACCGGGACCGAGTCGCTCGGCCTGCTGCATCGGGAACGAGGTGGCGGTGAACACGTGCCCATCGGCACAGCGGACGACGGTGCGCTCCATCAAGTCCAAGAGTCCCTTCCCCAAGAGCCGCGTCTGGCTTGCTGCCCTGACGACAAAAGCCACATTACGGGATCAAAGAGACGACCCTCCAGGCGGCACTCCGCACCCACCCGGCCCTTGCCGCACCCCCTTCACCGTACGCCCCAACTTCTGCCCACCGCAGCCGCATCCATCCCCTGAAACACCATCAGGCCCCCGGGCTTCGAGCACCGAGGGCCTGACATGAGGTAGAGTGAGCGGGCGTCCGGACACCGATGAAGATCGACGCTCGGGCGGCTGTGTTACGCGGGTGTAGTTTAATGGTAGAACATCAGCTTCCCAAGCTGAGAGCGCGAGTTCGATTCTCGTCACCCGCTCCATGTGAAACCCCCAGGTCATCGACCCGGGGGTTCTTTGTTGTCCAGACCGGCGAGCAGGTGCCGCACCACAACCGCACCATTAGCCCGCCGACAGTTCCTCCCTGTGGTGCGCACGGTCGTCGGTGTGGTGCTTCGCACGTTCGGCGCGTACGAGGTCGTCCAGTCCGGCGGCGATCCTCAGACGACGTCGAATTCGTTGCCCTCGGGGTCCTGCATGGCGGCGGCATAGAGCCCCATGTCCGGCTCATCCTTGATCCGCAGCACGGTGGCACCAGCTTTGACCAGTCGTTCCACCGTAGCCCTGACCCGCTGTGTGCGGACGTCCAGTGGGACGTCACGGCCTCCACCGACCTTCAGGTCGAAGTGCCACCGGTTCTTGGCGACCTTCGGCTCCGGAACCTGCTGGAACCACACCCTCGGTCCACGTCCCGCGGGATCGATGATCGACTCCGGAATATCCCCAGCACCGGCCGGCAACTCTGCCTCAGGCACCCCCACCGCCGCCCAGTAAGCACGCCACGTGGCGTGCCCGCCCGGCGGAGGCTCAGGCACGTAGCCCAGGGCCTCGGCCCAGAAAGTCACCATTCTCTGCGGATCGGAGCAATCGATCGTGAGTTGCACTGTCATCTCCATGCTCGGAGCCTCCCAGGCAGGTCTGACAGACGATCCACTTTCGCGACAGGCCCCCGTACGCTGAGTTGCGCATGCCAAGGGCGGCGCTCTGCGCTGACACCAGTACCTGACACCAACAGGGCCGGACAGCGGTGGACACTGCAGGCCGTGGGCAAGCAGGGCGACTGGGAGAGCCGGACCGAGGCCAAGGTTCCGGCACCGGCGGAGATCGCCACGCGCCTCGGTTCGCCGAGGGTGCACTGTGCGTGCGGACGGCGTACGAGTTCCTCGCCGACGGCCGGCTGGTGCAGCTGTCTACGAGCTGGGAGCCGTACGACCTCACCGCCGGCCCGCTCGTCGTCCTCCCCGAGGGAGGGCCGCACTCCGGGACAGGGGTCGTGAACCGCATGGCGGAGATCGGCATCACCGTCAGCCACGCCGTGGAGCAACCGGAGCCGAGGCAGGCGACCGCCGAGGAGGCCTCACTCCTGGGCGTTCACAAGGGCGCGCTCGTCACGCACATCCGGCGGACGTACTACAGCGACCAGGGGCGGCCCGTGAAGACCGCGGACATCGTCGTGCCCGCCGCAGTCTGCGAGATCGTGTACGAGATTCCCATCCGCCGTTGAGCTCCCGCCTCTAGCGGTACCGTTCCTGATCGGCTCGGAGGGGCCCCGTGTTGTTGATGCCTTCTACCGCGACAGCGGTCTTAGGCTTCCGTCTCGTCGTCGTTGTCCGCCGGGTCCTGTCGCTTCACTCGCTTCAACACGCGCGATGTCGCGGGCGCAGCAGTCTCAGACCACCAGCGTCGCGCGTGCGGAGCCGCAATCTGCACAGCCTTCGCCCCAACCAGCAGCGCGGCGGCGATCGTAATCATTCGCAGATCGACTCGCTCACTGGTGCTCTCGGATGTACCCCGGTCAGTGGCATCGACCGGCTCGGCTTCGAAGACGGTCACGCCATCGTCAGGGAACGACTCGGCGGGCTCGGGCGGAGTCGGCGCATCGGCCATGTCGTTCAGCAGAGCCGCGAGAGTCTCATCGCTCCAGGTCGTTGTAGTCCACTGACGGTAGTAGTGCAGGGACCTGACGTTTCCCCTGTAATGATCCTCTTGGGTACCGTACTCCTCTCCCTTGTCGGTTAGGGAGTACGCGCCTGGCTCGCCCGTCAGGTAGCCATACCTGTGCAGCAGCAGGTTCATCTGTCGACCGGTCTTGCCGATCTCCCGGCCGAGCTCAGTTGCCGATTTACCCACCGCTCCCGCACCTCCCCGTGCGGCCGGGCGCAGACGGCTCCCGGCATCCCCAAGGCACGGAAATCTACCCGGCGCCACGGCCATGTGCAGGGCAAACACAGTATTCGCTCTGCACGGCTCACGTGTAAGGGCGAGTGTGTCTGGTCGTACGCCGGCCTTCTGGGAGCACGCAACTCGATCATGATCCGTGGAGCAGGCGTTGCCAGGCAATATCTCTGGTACAAGAAGCAAAATGCCCTGCATGCACAGCCGGTCATCCATCGGCTTCGGCCCCGGTGACCGTTTGGGTCGCCACGCGCTGGGCCGCTACCAGCTCACGGACGAGTAGCGGAAGTGGTAGGGACGCACAGCCCACTGAGCGTCGCACCGCTACCGCACCACAAACGCAGCAGATCGAGCGGGGAACAGCGGGGAACCACGGTTGAAGCGGTCGGGCACGAGGAGGCCACGCCGAAGCCGTTCACCCACGGTCAGCACTTGAACCGACCGCAAATGATCCCAGCTTCCCAAGCTGAGAGCGGAGTTCGATTCTCGTCACCCGCTCCATGAGGAAGGCCCAGGTCGAGACCTGGGCCTCTCTGCTGTTCACGCTTCAGGAAGAGCGGTAGATGTTCCTTCACGTCAGGGGGTGATGTGGGGGCGTCTCTTCATCAGGCAGGAGGCTAGGACACGACGCACGTCCCCGCCGGAAATATCGGTTGGGCCTACCTGCCGACAGGTGGCTCAGACGAAGAAGCGGCGCCCAGTCGCGTGCCGGATGGTGCGGGAAACCGTCGGGAACATCGGGCAAGCGGGCACACCGGGCACTCTCATCCGGTGGCAGTTCGTTCTGAGGGCTGGGGTCGTCGAAGTGCCGGGCGGTCCAGGTGGGCCACCACCGTGGCGTGGAACCGGTGCACGGCGTCGTCGACACTGCGGATGAAGCCGGACTCGGCGTTGCCACGGCTGCTGCCCATGCCCTTGAACAGGGACAGGCGGAAACCGGTGATCTGTGTGCCGTTCTTCGGCAGCATGTCCGCCGGCTCCGGGCGCAGCCGTTCCAGTGTGCCCCGTGGGCCTCCTGCCTCGCCCTCCACCAAGGTCTCGATGTGGAGGTCGGCGGGAGCGTCCGCGAGGCGTCGGACGAGCCGTTTCGCCCGCGTGAGCGGGTAGCCCTGCTCGGGCGCAGGAATCTCGATGGACGTACGGAGTTTGCCCGTACGCAGGTCCGCTGTGATCGCGAGAACGCCGGGTGTGCCCTCGATGCGCAGCTCGGCCTGGAGTCTTCCTTCCAGACAGAGCTGGTCGGCCAGGTGGGTCCGACGGACCCCGGGATCGGCTCCGCGCCTGGAGCGCTGGACCGGCAGCACCTTGCGCCCGAGTTCGCCCCCGAGGCTGAGACAGACCTGGCGGATGAGCCGCTCCCAGCTCTCCACCACCTCAAGGGCTCGGGGGTCTCCCTGGCACAGGGTCTCGTCGTCGATTCCGTTGCGTACGGGGACCCAGGCCGCGCCCATGTTCTGGAACCCGTGGCATCCGGAGTTCTCGTGCTGCAGGTAATGCAGCAGTTCCTGGAGCAGCCACGCGTGCGCCGCGTTGCCCACGCCCTCGTGCCGGATCAGCATCTGTGCCTGGTGGGCCACTTCAGCCCAGGAGAGGTGCCAGAGAGCGACCTTGTGCTTGCGCCGCCCGTCGATCCTGACGTCGACCAGCGGGCTGCCTTCCAGTGCGACGTCGTTCGACAGGGTGATCACGGCCTCGTAGCCCCTGCGGGCAGCGATGTCCATGTACGCCTGCACCTGCTCGGCCTTGATGGCGTTGCCGTTGGTCTTGGTCTCCACCAACGCCGTCCAGAGTTTGCCGGCCCGCTCGACGCGGATCACCCCGTCAGGGCGCCGTGGGCTGTCGCCGTGCGGCAGCGAGACCTCGGTGAACGTCTCCATGCGGCCCGCGGGCGCTCCGAACGCGGCGGTGAGCCTGCGGCCGAACTCCGGGATCTGGCTCATGACCGACAGCAACACGGAGGTGGCCCGCATTTCGCGGTCCCGATCGCTCTTGAGCGCGGAGACCGGGAAGAGCCTGGCCGCCTTCCAGGACTCGTTCTCCGCCAGGGACTTCTTGGCCGCCTTGGGCAGGGTGACCTTCTTCTTCGCGGTGCGGGGCCGTGCAGGCGGCTTCCTGGATTCGGCGTCCTCGTGAGGCTGCCGGGGTGCCGGAATGGCCTCCAGGGTCGTTCGGGGTGCGCGATCGGCGGCGGGAGCGGGGGACGTTGTGTCCGCCTGCTCGTCGTCCGCCGCACCTTCCAACGACTCCTCTGCCGCCGCGTCGTCCTCGATGTCCACGCCGAAATCCGTCGCCAGACCCGCCAGTCCGGCGCCGTAGCCCTGTCCGACGGCCCGTATCTTCCACTCTCCGCCGCGGCGGTAGAGCTCACCGAAGATGAACGCGCTCACCGGGCCGGCATCCTCGATGGCGAACCGAAGCAGGGTCTCGCCGGAGCCGTCGGCCAACGTCAGCTGCAGATCGTCCAGTTCCCCGAACTCCGCTCCGTCGTACCGGCTCGCGGCCACCACGATCCGATGGATGTCGTCCGGGATTGCGGTCAGGTCGAAGCTGATCCGGTCCTTGCTACCGCTCCCCGTCGGCGTCTTGCCCAGAAGCTGCACGCTCCCGTCCACGGCGACCGGGTTGTTGTAGAAGTAGAAGTCGGCGTCGCTGCGCACCTTGCCGTCTGCGTTCAGCAGCAGGACGGAGACATCCGCGTCGCCCTCTCCCGTCGGGCTGGTCCAGGCCAGACTCACGATCACGGAGTCGACGCTCCCGCTGAGGGCTGCCAGACCTACGTTGGCACCCTTGATCAACTCGTACATGACCCCCCACCCCGACAACGCACGCCCCAGGCGACAGGCTGTCGCTCCTCACCATCCGGCGGGATGACCCTGTGTGACGTGCAGCACACGCAGCGCACGGCGGAACTTTAGTACTGGACGAGCTCGGCCTGGGGCGGTTCACCGGAATCCCCGGGGTGCGGCACTCGGCATGGCCGTTCAGTGACCATGGCTGAGACTCGTTCCTCCGGCTCCTCGGAGGCCCCGGCGGACCGTGGCCCAGCGGGTCGTCGAGCGACGGGAAGACGTCCGCCCGGTCGTCGGGGAACGCGGCCGCTCGATCCTTGAGGTACCGCCGGACCGGTCGCTTCGCCCGCTCAGCACGTCCGTGGTGCCATGGAACCGGGGGCGGAAAGGAGAGCGAACATGTCCGCGGAGAAGCGCACGAGTGTCGCCGCCTCGGTGTCGGTCCGCCCGCTGGTCGAGCCGGACCTGGACCGGGCCGACGAGATCTTCAGGGTCGCCTTCGGGACCTTCCTCGGGGCCCCTGAGCCGGAGACGTTCTTCGGGACCGCCGACTACGTCCGCACGCGCTGGGCGGCAGATCCGCACGCGGCCTTCGCAGCGACCGTCGAGGGCGAGGTCGTCGGATCGAACTTCGCCACCGACTGGGGCAGCGTCGGGTTCTTCGGCCCGCTGACCGTGCGTCCGGACCTGTGGGACCGGGGCATCGGCAGCCGCCTCATGGAACCGGTCATGGCCTGCTTCGACACCTGGGAGAGCCGCCACCTCGGCCTGTTCACCTTCTCGCACAGTCCCAAGCACCTCGAGCTCTACCGCCGGTACGGTTTCTGGCCCCGATTCCTCACCGCCATCATGAAGAAACAGGTCACCGCCGGCTCCGCAGTCCCCGGGCGCGTCCTGTACGGCGAGCTGACCGCCGCCGAGCAGTTCGATGCACTGGGTCTCAGTCGTGCGCTGACGGGGGCCGTGTACGAGGGCCTGAGCCTGGAGCGCGAGATCATTGCCACACAGGCGCAGGGGCTCGGTGACACCGTCTTCCTCGAGGGCACCGGCTCCGACTTCGACGGTCTGGCTGTCTGCCACTGCGGAGCGGGGTCGGAGGCCGGTGAGGACGTGTGCTTCGTCAAGTTCGGCGCCGTACGCCCCGGCCCGGACGCCGCGGACCGGTTCGAACGACTGCTGAGCGCGTGCGAGCAACTGGCCACCGAGAAGGGACTCGGGCAACTGGACGCCGGCATGAACCTGGCCCCCCAGGACGCCTACCGGCGCATGGTCGACCGCGGTTTCCGCACCTGGCTGCAAGGGGTGACCATGCACAAGGCCAACGAACCCGGCTACAGCCACCCGGACGCCTACGTGATCGACGACTGGCGCTGAGTCCCCCGCCGTTCTCGGCTTCGCGAAAGACCCGATGCCACGGCGTGACGTGGTCGCTCTGGTCGGGTTTGTGCCGCCGGCCACAGCAAGGAGGACCGGCGTAGGCTCATACTGAGTCATGACAAAGCCTGCGGCACCGAAGCGTCACCTGCCCACCAGCCCCTTCAAGGCACCGGTCATTCCGGCTCCCAAGCACTTCGACGTGGGCGACCAGGTCACCCACGACGTGTACGGCCTCGGCCGGGTCCTCGGTATCGAGGAGGGAGTCGCCGCGCTCGTGGACTTCGGCTCGGCGCGCATGCGCATCCTGAGCCCGTACGCGAAAATGACCAAGCTGTAGCTCCGTAGTGCCCGGTCAGGGCACCCCAGGCCCCTGCAGGGGCCTGTAACGAAAGGCAGACCTCCCATCGACCCGACGTCACTGTTCTCCGCCCCCGAAGGGCAGCCCGGCCGGCCCACTGCCGTGTCGCCGCGTCCGACGACACAACCGTTCCGGGCCCCGGACTTCGGAGACGACGAGATCTTCTCGTCCGAGGATGCGCAGGCGCCCGCTCCGGGCACGCGTGCGGCGCGGCCCGAGGCCATCTGAACTACCCGACGGCCTCGCCCGGCCGTCAGGCCGTCGTCCCTCCCCGACGCGCGACGGCTGCCCACCGACCGAGGTGGCACGGCCCTTCTGGCCCTTCGGCGGGCGGCACCGGACCAGGTCCTCCCCGGCCGTCGCCGTCACCGCCGGGGAACCCGGTGATGCGTGGGCCTTCGCGACGGTCGTGGCCCTCACGCGGGTCACGACCGGCCATGGAGTTGCCCACGGCCGACACGACGCGGCGGACCGGGGTCCGGCAGCACCGCACGAGGGCGAGGGTCGGCGGCTCGAAGCCGACGCGGCCGCCGACGCGGGTGGTGTGCGATCCCGCCGGGTTCCGGTTCCCCGAGGCCGGCCTACCCGGGGCACGCCGCCCGCGGGGACGCGGTGGAGCCGCCCGGCCGGCCGGGAGCCGGCGGCCGGCGTGCCGGCTCGGGCGGCTCAGGCGGCTCAGATCGGCTCCAGTTGCGGCTCCCGTGGCCGCGTCGGCGTCGTCGGCTGTTCCTGCCAGCGGCTCGTGGTGCGCACGTAGCCGTGGATCACCGAGGCCATCGCCAGGACGAGGAGGGGGCCGGAGGCCCACGGGTGGTGTGCCATCTCGAGGGAGAGGTGGCGGGACGACAGCAGGATCGCGGCGAAGACCGTCGCTCCGTACGCGACGAACCAGAGTCCGGAGCGGTCCCAGCCGCGGTCGTACGTGCGCAGGGCCGCTTCTATCGTGAGGGTGAAGACCACGCCGGCCACGAGGTCTATGCCGTAGTGGTAGCCGAATCCCAGCGTCGCGCCGAGGGTGGTGAGGAGCCAAAACGTTCCTGCGTAACGCAGGGCACGGGGCCCCCTGCGCGAGTGGAGGAAGATGGCGGTGGCCCAGGCCGTGTGCAGGCTGGGCATGCAGTTGCGGGGCGTGACCTCGTCGTAGGTCACCGGCAGCGGCGTGGTGATCGGCGGTGGGGTGTGGGGCCAGAGGTCGGCCACCGCCCACTCCGCGCCGCCCGTGCCGAAGGCGCCGGTGCCGTAGAGGAAGACCGGTCCCACCACGGGGTAGATCATGTAGACGGCCGGTCCGACGAGGCCGATCGTCAGGAAGGTGCGGACCAGGTGGTGGCGCGGGAAGCGGCGCTCGGCCGCGACGTGACGCAGCTGGTACAGCGCGACGGCCACCGCGGCCACCGCGAGCTGGGTGTAGACCCAGTCGAGGAGGTGCGCGCCGGCCGGCCCCGCGGCCTCGACCAGGCGGCCCACCACCCAGGACGGACTGCCCAGCGCGTGGTCGGCGACAGCCACGTACTGGTCGAGCACCGCCGGGCGGGTCTTCGACGTGATCAGCAGCCAGGTGTCACCCGTCTTGCGGCCGGCGACCAGCAGCAGGCCCAGCCCGACGCCCTTCAGCAGCAGAACGCGTTCGCGGCCGGTGCGGCGCGTGACGGCGACGACCGCGGTGCCCAGGATCACCCACAGCGCGCCGTTGCCGAAGGAGTGGCCGTCGGGCGTCCCGGTGCCGGTGACCCACCGGACCAGGGCGAAGACGACGTCGATGCCGATCGCCGCGCCGAGCGCGACGAACCGCTGCCGCCAGGTGAGCACGACCAGCATCAACGCCATGCTGGCGTACAGCAGCGGCCCTGATGTGGGGGCGAACACCACCTCTCTCGCCTGATGTGTGATCGGTCCCGGAACGTCGTAGCGACGCGCGGCGAACTCCAGCACGACGAGGAACCCGAGGACCGCCGCGCCTGCCACGGCCCAGAGTCTCGTGCGAGGTATTCGCGAAAGCTCCCTTGATGGCATTGAACTCATTCTTTATTCGATTTGTTCGGTTTTGGCCACATTTTTTCTTGTTGCCCGCACAGTCAATGGTGTTGTTTTTCGGCGGTGCCGACCGGGCGCATTCTTCCCCATGGAGAACGGCCCGCCGGGAGAGGAAGACGGAAGGATCACGGGGCGGGTTGTGCGGGCCGGAGGCGGGGGCGCTCCCGCGGGTCGCGTCCGGGCGGGGAAGCACTCGGGGCGCGACCGGTTCGGGGTGGCGCGCCGGCGCGGTCCCCGGTTCCCACGGCGTCGTGGTGCGGACGTGGCCCGTGGATCACCGAGGTCGTCGCCCGTGGCGACGCATGGAGAGCTCCCGGCACGGCGAGGAACCCGAGGGCCACCATGCCCGCCGACGTGGCCAGTGCCACCCGCGGCCGCCCCGCGGAGAACGGGAGCCCGCCCTTTTTTCGCGAAAACAGCCGCGTTGATATGGGTATCAATTGCCTGACCGGTTTGCCAGGTATGATCGAGTAGATTGTTCATCGTGCTAAATGGCGTGCTTTCCCGGCAAAAGGGCGGCCGATGGGGGCGTTCATCGCGAGTTCGCAGGGGGTAATTGCGCGCGACTACGCCCCGGCCGGGTGGGCCGGGGCGTGCGACGGGCGTGCGGCGGTGTAGGGGATGCGGCCGTGCGGGGCCGCCCGGTGGCTCGGGCGGTGGTGCGACGGGAGGGCGGCACCTACGCCTCCTCGGGGGAGGGAAGACGAGGTGCCCGCCGGCCCGCCGGCCGACGGCGCACCGGGCCGGCCGAGCCGGCCGGCAGCGGGCGGGTCCGCGCCGGCAGCGGCGCCGCCCCTACGGGTGGAGGGCCGCCTCGCCCACCACCCGGATGCCCGTCCGCTCCCCGGGCCCGACCGGCAGCGGGCCCGCCACGCGGATCGTGATCGGGGTGGCGTGGGTCTCGACGGTCACCGTGATCATGGCGTCGTGGCCGTAGTAGGCGATGTCGGTCACCGTGCCGCGGGTCGTCTCCTCGGCGTCCGCGGCGGTCAGCACGAGCTGTTCCGGGCGGAGCAGGACCGTACCGGTGCCCAGCCCGTCGGGCGGGGTGGTCAGGGGGACCGTACCGAGGGGTGTGTGTGCCGTGCCGTCGGTGCCGACCGTGGCGGGGAGGAGGACCGCGTCGCCCACGAAACCGGCGATCCAGGGGTCGGCGGGGCGTCGGTAGAGGTCCTGGGGGGTGGCGCACTGCGCGACGCGGCCGTCGCGGACGACGGCGACCAGGTCGGCGGTGGACAGGGCCTCCTGCTGGTCGTGGGTGACCAGGACCGCCGTGGCTCCGGTGGCCCGCAGGGCCGCTCGTACGTCCGCCCGGACCCCGGCCCTCAGGGCGCTGTCCAGAGCGTTGAACGGCTCGTCCAGCAGGACCAGGTCGGGCCGGGGAGCGAGGGCGCGGGCCAGCGCGATCCGCTGCTGCTGGCCGCCGGAGAGTTCGTGGGGCATGCGGTCGCCGTAGCCGGCCAGGCCCACCAGCTCCAGCATCTCCTCCGTCGTGCGGCGCCGCTCCGCGCGGTCGGCTCCGGTCAGGCCGAAGGCGACGTTGCGGGCCACGCTCAGGTGCGGGAAGAGGGCGCCCTCCTGGGGGACGATGCCGACCCGGCGGCGTTCCGGCGGGACGTGGGCGCCGGGGCCCTCGAGGAGGCGGTCGCCGAGCCGGATCGTGCCCCCGTCGGCGCGCAGGAATCCGGCGACGATCCGCAGCATCGTCGTCTTGCCGCAGCCCGAGGGGCCGAGGACGGCCGCCAGCGCGCCCGCCGGGACGGTGAGTTCCAGGCCGCGCAGGATCGGCGCCCCGGCCGCGTAGGACTTGGTGAGTCCCTCCACGCGCAGTTCGTTCATGTGCGGTGCCTCCCCAGCACGTACGACGGGACCGCCGCCAGCAGGATCAGCGCGGCGGCGTAGGGGGCGGCGGCCGCGAAGGAGCCGGCGCCCGTCTCGGTCCACAGGCGGGTGGCCAGGGTGTCCATGCCGGTGGGGCGGAGCAGCAGGGTGGCCGGCAGTTCCTTCATGCACACCACGAAGGTGAGCGCGGCCCCGGCCGCCACACCGGGTGCGGCCAGCGGCACGGTGATCTCGCGCAGCACCTGCCACGGGCGGCGGCCGAGCGAGCGGGCCACGTCCTCGAGGACGGGCGGCGCCTGGAGCACGGCCGCGCGGGTGGCGGCCACCGCGACCGGCAGGAACAGCACGGCGTACGCGCAGACCAGCAGCGGGAGTTGCTGGTAGAGCGGGTAGGCGTAGCGCACGGCGAAGAAGACCAGGGCGAGGGCGACCGTGATGCCGGGGAGGGCGTGGCCCGCGTAGGCCGACTGCTCGAGCAGGCGGGCGCCGCGCCCCCGGTACCGGGCGGCGATCACGCCGACCGGCAGGGCGAGCAGCGTGGTGAGGGCGGCGCCGGCCGCCGCGACGCCGAGGGTCGCCGTGGCCGTCTCCACCAGGGTGCCGAGGTCCCGCCCGGCCGAGCTGCCGACGGCCAGCCAGTAGCCGAGGGTGCCCAGCGGGACGGCGACGGCCACCGCCACCACCACCGCGCACCACAGCAGGGCGAGCGGCCGCCACCGCCCGAGGGCGAGGGGGACCGGCGGGCGGGCGGTGCCCGCGCCGGTCCTGGCGTGGCCGGCGCGTCCGCGCGTCCGCGCCTCGGCGGCGACCAGCGCGATGGTCATCACGACCAGCACGACACTGAGCGCGGCGGCCGGGGTCCGGTCGAAGGAGGCTCGGTAGGAGGTGTGGATGGCGCGGGTGAAGGTGTCGTACCGCATCAGGGACACCGCGCCGAAGTCGGACAGCACGTACAGGGCGACGAGCAGCGCGCCGCCCGCCGCGGCGGGGCGCAGCTGCGGCAGCGTGACCCTGGCGAACGTGCGCAGCGGGCCGTGCCCGAGGGAGCGGGCGGCCTCCTCCTGGGCCGGGTCGATGCCCCGAAGCGCGGCGGCGACCGGCAGGTGGACGTAGGGGAAGCTGACCAGGGTCAGGGCGAGCGCGGCGCCGCCGAACCCGGCGAGGTCCGGCTCGGCCGACAGCCAGGCGAAGGCGGCGACGTAGCTGGGCACGGCCAGCGGCAGGGTGGCCAGCACCGACCAGGCGCGGGCGCCGGGCAGCGCGGTGCGCACGGTCAACCAGGCCAGGGACACCCCGAGGACCAGGGAGGCGGCGACGACCACGGCGGTCAGGCCGAGGCTGCGGGCCAGCAGGTCCAGGGTGCGTTCGTCGGCGACGACCTGCCAGGCGAAGGCCGGTCCGCGCTCCAGCGCGCGGACGGCCAGGTAGCCGAGCGGCAGCAGGGCGAAGAGGGCGGCCAGGCACGCCGGGACGAGGAGGACCAGGGGCGGTCGCCGGCCGGCCGTGGGGGTGCGGCGGGCGGCGCCGGGGCTCGCGGGCCCGGAGGGCGGGAGCGTCCCGGGGAGAGGGCCCCGGTCCATCCCGCGCCCGGGGCTGTCCGGGGCGGTGGTCCCGCCCGGGTGCGGGGTGGACGGTGGTGTGGGCACGGCGCTCAGACCAGTCCGACGTCCTGGAGCATGGCCAGGGTCTCCTGCAGGGAGTCCAGTTCGCCGAGGTCGATGTCCGGGGATTCGAGCGACTCGAACGCCGGCAGGCCCTCCACGGTGCTGGTGACGCCCGCCGCCAGCGGGTACTCCTTGGTCTTGTCGGCGAAGTAGGTCTGCGCGTCCTTCGACAGCAGGTAGTCCACGGCCTTGCGGGCCGCCTCGCTCTGCCCGCTGCCCTTCAGGACGCCCGCGCCGGCCACGTTGATCAGCGCGCCGGGGTCCTTGCCCGGCAGGAAGTGCAGCTTGGCGTCGACCTTGTCCTCGCCCTTCTCGGCGACCCGCTCGTACCAGTAGTAGTGGTTGACCAGGCCGAGGGAGACCTCGCCGGCCTCGACGGCGTCCAGGGTGGCGAGGTTGTGGGCGTAGGTCTTGGCGCCGTTGGCCTTCAGGTCCTCGAGCCACGCGCGGGTGGCGTCGTCGCCCTTCAGGACGCGCATGCCGGTGACGAACGCCTGGAACGAGGCGTTGGTGGGCGCGAAGCCGACCTTGCCCTTCCACCGGGGCTCCACGACGTCGAAGACGCTGTCGGGGACGTCGTCCGCGGCGACCTTGTCCGGGTTGTACGCGATGACGCGGACCCGTCCCGAGAGGCCGACCCAGTCGCCGTCGGAGCCGCGGTAGGCGCGGTCGACCTTCTCGACGGTGGCCTGGGGCAGCTTCTCCAGCATGCCCTCCTTGGAGAGGGCGCCCAGCGCGCCGGCGTCCTGGGAGAAGAACAGCCCGGCCTTGGTGCGCTCGCCCTCCTCCAGGATCTGCGCAGCGAGCTCCGCGCTGTCGCCGTACCGGACCTCGACCTTGGTGCCGACGGCCTTCTCCAGCTTGTCCAGAAGAGGCTGAACCAGCTTTTCGTTGCGGCCGGAGTAGATGACGAGGGAGGAGTCGCCGCCCTCACTCCCGCCGGCCTGCTCGTCGGCGCCGCACGCGGCGAGGGAGGGAAGCAGAAAACCGGCTGTGACCAGCGCGATTGTCCGGCGGAGCGAGGGGCGTCGCATGGTGGGTGCCTTCCTGCGGGTGCTTGCCTTGGTGCCGTCGTTCGTGCCGGTCGAGAGCGGGTGGGCGAAGCTGTCCTGTGTCTTTGCTGTGGCTTGATTATGACCAAGTCATGAATAAGGTAATCCTTACCTAATCGTCAAGACCACCGTGCTCGAAAGCGGACGGTGCCGCGGAAGGGGCGCGCCCCGTGCTTCACACCTCCGGATCCCTGCCTCCGGCTCCGTCCCTCGCCCACCCCGCTTCTTCCTCTTCGGTTCCGCTGTCGCTGCCCGCCATGCCGGCTCCCCGCCCGGCCGGCGCGCCGCGGCCGGACGGCGTGCCCTTCGCGCGGCGGCTCGCCGCGTACGGCGATCGGGTCGCGCTCGTCACACCGGACGGTGAGCTGACGTACCGGGACCTGGCCGCACGGGTGGCCCGCACCGCCGAACGTCTCGGCCCGGTCCGGCGGCTGGTGCTGCTGGCCGGCGCCAATCGGGTGGACGCGCTCGTCACGCATCTGGCGGCGCTGTCCGCCGGGCATCCCGTGCTGCTCGTCCCCGGTGACAGCGAGAACACCGTGCGCTCACTGACCGAGGCGTACGCACCCGACGTCGTGGCCCGCCCCGGCGCCGACGGGACGTGGTCCCTGGACGAACGGCACCCGGGCAGTGCGCACACCCTGCACCCGGACCTGGCGCTGCTGCTGAGCACCTCCGGCTCCACCGGCTCCCCCAAGCTGGTGCGGCTCTCGCAGGAGAACCTCCAGGCCAACGCCGAGTCCATCGCCGCGTACCTCGGGCTGGACGACACCGACCGGGCGGCCACCACGCTGCCCATGCACTACTGCTACGGCCTGTCCGTCGTGCACAGCCATCTGCGGTGCGGCGCCGCGCTGATCCTCACCGACCGCTCGGTGTCGGACGCGGCCTTCTGGGAGGAGTTCCGCGCCGGACGCGGCACCTCGCTGGCCGGGGTGCCGTACACGTTCGACCTGCTCGACCGGGTCGGCTTCGACCGGATGGAGCTGCCGCACCTGCGCCGCGTCACCCAGGCCGGGGGGCGGCTGGCGCCCGAACGGGTCGCGCACTACGCGCAACTGGGCCGCCGCTCGGGCTGGGAACTGTTCGTGATGTACGGCCAGACCGAGGCCACGGCGCGCATGGCCTACCTCCCGCCGCACCTCGCCGCCGAGCGTCCCGAGGCGGTCGGCGTGCCGATCCCCGGCGGCTCCTTCCGGCTCCGGCCGGTCGACGGCCACGGACCGGGCACCGGGGAGCTGGTCTACTCGGGGCCGAACGTCATGCTCGGTTACGCCGAGGACCCGGCCGACCTCGCCCTCGGCCGGACCGTGACGGAACTGCGCACCGGGGACCTCGCCCGCCGGGCGCCCGACGGGCTGTACGAGATCGTGGGCCGCCGCAGCCGCTTCGCGAAGATCCTCGGGCTGCGCATCGACCCGCAGCGCGTGGAGACGCTGCTGGAGCGGCACGGGACCGGCGCGTTCTGCGCGGCGGACGGGGAGGCGCTGGCGGTGGCGGCGCTGGGGAGCGCCGGTGAGGAGGCGCGGATCCGGCGGCTGGTGACCGAGGAGTGCGGGCTGCCGCCCCGTGCCGTGCGGGTCCGGGTGCTCGACCGGCTCCCCCGGCTGGCCACGGGCAAGCCGGACTACGAAACGGTACGGCGGCTGACCCGCCCGGCGGAGGAGGCCCGGGAGGAATCCCGTGAGCAGCCGGGGACGGATCTGGTCCGTCTCTACGCGGAGATCCTCGACCGCGACGACGTCAGCGACGACTCCAGCTTCGTCGGGCTGGGCGGTGACTCCTTGTGCTACGTCGAGATGTCCCTCCACCTGGAGGAGCTGCTCGGCCATCTGCCACCCGACTGGCACACGCGGACGATCCGCGAGCTGCGCGGCATGGGCACGGACGCCGGCGCGGGACACGGAGGCGTCGCGCGGGGCCCCGAAGGAGCGGAGGAGCCGCACGGGAGGGTGAGCCCTCCCGGGTCCCCGGACACCGCGGGGATCCCGGCGTCCCCGGCGTCCCGGCGGGCGCGTCCGGGCGGGCCGGGGCTCGGCAGCGCGCTGCGGGCCTGGGTGACCCCGCGGTCCTGGCGGACCCGCCGCACCCTGGAGACCGGCATCGCGCTGCGCGCCGTCGGGATCGTGATGATCGCCGGGTCGCACATCCTGCTCTTCGACATCAGGGGCTTCGCCCACGTCCTCCTGTGCGTCGCGGGTTTCAACTTCGCCCGCTTCCAGCTCACCGGTGCCGCACGCCGTGAGCGGGTGCGGCACATGGGGCGCAGCATCGCCCGCATCGCGGTCCCGAGCATGGTGTGGATCACCGGGGCGGTGCTGCTGACGGACTTCTACGACCCCGCCAACGCGGTGCTGCTCAACAGCGTGCTGGACCAGGGCGACGACCGCTTCGAATGGGCGTACTGGTTCGTGGAGGCCCTGGTCTACTTCCTCGTCGTGCTGGTGGCGCTCATGTCCGTACCGCTGCTGGACCGGCTGGAGCGGCGGTACGCGTTCGGGGTGCCGCTGGCGCTCACGGCCGTCGGCCTGGCCGGCCGTTACGACCTGCTGGGGCTGGCGTCCGCGCGCCCGTATCTGAGCCCCACGGTGGTGTTCTGGCTGTTCGCGCTGGGCTGGGCGGCGGCGCGGGCGGTCACCGTCCGGCAACGCCTGCTGCTGACGGCGGTGCCGCTGCTGAGCGTGCCCGGCCTGTTCCCCGACCAGCCCTGGCGCACGGCCGTCGTGGTCACCGGCGTGACCCTCCTGATCTGGGTCCCCTCCCTGCCCAGCCTCGCCCCGCTCAACGCCCTCGCGGGCGTGCTGGCGAGCAGTTCCCTGTACATATACCTGACGCACTATCAGGTCTACCCGTACCTCCAGGACGACTTCCCGGTCACGGCCCTGTTGGCCTCCCTGCTGGTCGGCATCGGCTACGCGACGCTCGTGAACCGGGTGACGCGGAGGGTGCGGTGGCTGTGAGGGGCGGTGCGGGGCGAGGGCCGGCCGTCCTCCTCGTCGCTCCTCCCCGTCCCCGGTCTGACCCCCGGTCCCGGCCCCGCCCCCGGTCCCGCCCCCGGTCCCGGTCGTCCCGCGCCCGGGCGGTCGCCGCGCCGTTCCTGACGCACGCTGGAGACGTGACCGTCGATGTGACCGCCGAGCGCGTCCTCCCGCTGCCGCTGGAGCGCGTGGCGGCGTACGCCATGGACTGGCGCCACGACGCCGACTGGACCCAGGGCATCCGCTCGGCGGAACTCACCCGGGAGGCGCCGGGGGGCGGCTTCGGGACCGGGGCCGAGGTCACCCGTACGGCGTACTTCCTGGGCCGGCGCATCGACTACGTGCTGCGGGTCGTCGCGTACCGGCCCCCGCGGCTGCTGGACATGGTGTCCGTGGCCGGTCCGATGCCCATGCACGTCACGTACGGCTTCGAGCCGCACCCCGCCGGCACCCGTGCCCGCATCCGGGTGCGCGGCGGCGAGGGCGGCTTCTACCGGCTGGCGGCGCCGCTGCTGGCCCGGCAGGTGCGCGGCAACCTGGTCAGGGACCTGCACGATCTGGAGACGCGACTCCTGGAACGGGCCGGGCGGGACGACGAAGGGCAGGGTTGACGCGGCGATGGCGTACGACGAGGGGCTGGCGCGGCGGATCCGGGACCGGTGGGGAACGGACCCCGAGGTGACCGAGCGGCACATGTTCGGTGGTGTCGCCTTCCTGTACCGCGGCAACATGGCCGTCGGCGTCACCGGGGAGGACCTCATGGTGCGGGTCGGTCCGGAGGCGGCGGACGCGGCGCTCGGCCGGCCGGGGGCGCGGGTGTTCGACATGACCGGCCGGCCGATGCGCGGGTGGGTGGTGGTCGACGGGGCCGCGGTCGCGGAGGACGACGCGCTCGGCGCCTGGCTCGACGAGGGGCGCGCCTTCGCGGCGGGCCTACCGCCCAAGTGAGGGGCGGTCGGTCCCCGCGGCCGGCGACGCGCGGCACCGGAGGCCGGGGGCCCGGTCAGCCCTTGGCCGCGACGTAGTACGCGTTGATCGGGTCGCCCTCGACGGACTTGACGTCGACGGTGGCGAATCCGGCGTCCCGGAGCATCCGGACGGCCGTCTCCTGGCCCCAGGCCGTGCCCAGGCCGGCTCCGCCGGTGCTGAGGGAGGTGGTCATGCAGTAGAAGACGGAGAAGCCGTAGAGCGCGGGGCCGAAGGGATGGCCGATGTTCCGCTCCAGCCGGCTGGAGGCGGCGATGTCGCCCATGAGGAAGGTGCCGCCGTCGCGCAGGGCGCGGGCGATCGCCGTGAGCGTCTCCGCGGGGCGGGCCAGGTCGTGGACGACGTCGAAGGCGGTGACGAGGTCGTACGCGCCGCTGATCTCCGTGGAGTCCGCCACGACGTAGTGGAGGTTTTTCAGCCCCGCGCGGGCGGCCTCGGCGTGCGCGGCCGCGATACCCGTCTCCGACCGGTCCAGCCCGTGGAAGCGGCTGGCGGGGAACGCCTTCGCCAGCACGAGCGGCGCGTGTCCCTGGCCGGTGCCCACGTCGAGGACGTCGATGCCCTCGCGCAGGCGCTCGGTGAGCCCCGGCACGAGCGGCACGATCACGTCCACCAGCGCCTGGTCGTAGACGCGGGCCGTCTCCTCGGATTGGAGCGCCTGGAAGCGGGGGTAGGCCGAGTACGGCACGCCTCCGCCCTCCCGGAAGCAGCGCACGACCTGCTGCTCCACCTCTCCCATGAGCGCGATGTACGGCATCATGCCGGCGAGGTTGTCCGGGCCCGCCGCGGTGGTGAGCGAGGCGGCGTGGGCGGGCGGCAGGGCGTAGGTGCCGGCCTGCGGGTCGTACGTGACGAATCCGCCGACGGTCATGCCGCCCAGCCACTCCCGCACGTACCGCTCGTCGAGGTCCGCCGCCCCGGCGATGTCGGCGGCGGTCGACGGCGGCAGGGCGGCCATGGTGTCGAACAGGCCGCACTGGTGGCCGACGCTGGTGAGCAGGCCCAGCGCGCTCTTGTTCAGCACGTCGAGCACCTCACCGGCGAACGCCTCCCGCGCGTCCTGCTCCGGCTGATCCGGTTGGACCGGCTGATCCGGTGGCTGCGTCTGCTTCGGTTGCTCCGGCGGCGCCTGCCGCGCTTCGAGAGTCGACACGGTCGTACCTCCTGCCTCGGATGCGCCCGATGTGTCCGTCACTGCGAGCCTAGTCCGGCCTGGGGGCAGGGGACCTTACGGAAAGGGGACGGCGCTCACGCGGCACCGGGCGGACACCGCGGGTGTCCGCCCGGTGGGCTGTCCGCCCGGGCCCGGTACGCCGGGCGTCCGCACGGCAGCCCCGGGGAGGCCGGGCCTATCGGCCCGCCGCCCGGAAGCCGCGCAGGCGCAGGGAGTTGCCGACGACGAAGACCGAGGAGAAGGCCATGGCCGCTCCGGCGATCATCGGGTTGAGCAGGCCGGCCGCGGCGAGCGGCAGGGCGGCGACGTTGTAGGCGAACGCCCAGAACAGGTTGGTGCGGATGGTGCCGAGGGTGCGGCGGGCGAGCCGGATCGCGTCGGCGGCCACCAGCAGGTCACCGCGGACCAGGGTCAGGTCGCCGGCCTCGATCGCCGCGTCCGTACCGGTACCCATGGCCAGGCCCAGGTCGGCCTGTGCGAGGGCGGCCGCGTCGTTGACGCCGTCGCCGACCATGGCGACCGAACGGCCCTCGCCCTGGAGCCGCTTGACGACGTCGACCTTCTCCTGCGGCAGCACCTCCGCGATCACGTGCTCCGGCGCGATGCCCACCTCCGCGGCGACGGACTCGGCCACGGCCCGGTTGTCGCCGGTCAGCAGGACGGGCGTCAGGCCGAGCGCCCGCAGCCGGCTCACGGCCTCGGCGCTGGTCTCCTTGACCGCGTCGGCGACCTCGAGCACCGCCCGCGCCTCACCGTCCCAGGCCACCGCGATGGCCGTACGCCCCGCCGCCTCCGCCTCGGCCTTCGCCCGCCGGAGGTCCGCCGGCAGTTCCGTCGCGCTCCCCCGCACGGCGAGCAGCTGCTCACGCCCGACCAGCACCTCGTGTCCCTCGACGATGCCCCGGACGCCGAGACCGGGCACGTTCGCGAAGTCCTCCGGCGCGGGCAGGGCGCCGACGCGGGCGGTGGCCCCGGCGGCGATCGCCCGGGCGATCGGGTGCTCGGAGGAGTGCTCCAGGGCACCGGCCAGGCGCAGGACGTCCTTCTCCTCGGTGCCGTCGGCGGTGTGCACGGCCAGCAGGGTCATCCGGCCGGTGGTGACGGTGCCGGTCTTGTCGAGGACGATGGTGTCGACCTCGCGGGTGCTCTCCAGCACCTCGGGGCCCTTGATGAGGATGCCGAGCTGGGCGCCGCGCCCGGTGCCGACCATCAGCGCGGTCGGCGTGGCGAGCCCGAGGGCGCACGGGCAGGCGATGATCAGGACGGCGACGGCGGCGGTGAATGCGGCGGTCAGTCCTGCGCCGTTCCCGAGCCAGAAGCCCAGGGTGGCGAGGGCGAGGCCGATCACCACGGGCACGAACACGGCGGAGATCCGGTCGGCGAGCCGCTGGGCCGCGGCCTTGCCGTTCTGCGCGTCCTCCACCAGCTTCGCCATCCGGGCGAGCTGGGTGTCGGCGCCGACCCGGGTGGCCTCGACCACCAGCCGGCCGCCGGCGTTGAGCGTGGCCCCGGTGACCGCGTCCCCGGTGCCGACCTCGACCGGGACGGACTCGCCGGTGAGCATCGAGGCATCCACGGCGGAGGAGCCCTCGACGACCGTGCCGTCGGTGGCGATCTTCTCGCCGGGCCGGACCAGGAAGCGGTCGCCGACCTTCAGCCGGCCGACCGGGATGCGCTCCTCGCGGCCCCCGCGCAGCACGGTCACGTCCTTGGCGCCCAGCTGCAGCAGCGCCTTCAGCGCGGCGCCCGCCTTCCGCTTGGAGCGCGCCTCGAAGTACCGGCCGGCCAGGATGAAGGCGGTGACACCGGCCGCCGCCTCCAGGTAGATGTTCCCGGCGCCGTCGCCGCGGGCGATGGTCAGTTCGAAGGGGTGCGTCATGCCGGGGGTGCCGGCCGTCCCGAAGAACAGCGCCCACAGGGACCACAGGAACGCCGCCGAGGTGCCGACCGAGATCAGCGTGTCCATGGTGGCGGCGCCGTGCCGGGCGTTGGTCCAGGCGGCCCGGTGGAAGGGCCAGGCCGCGTACGTCACCACGGGCGCCGCCAGGGTCAGCGACAGCCACTGCCAGTACTCGAACTGGAGGGCAGGGACCATCGCCATCGCCACCACCGGCACGGAGAGCAGCACCGCGGTGGTCAACCGCCCGCGCAGGGAGCGAAGTTCGGCGGGCTCGCCCTCCTCGCCGTCCTCCTCCTCGGCGCTCTCCGCCCGGGCCGGCGGGGCCGGTTCCTGCGCGGTGTACCCGGTGGCCTCGACGGTGGCGATGAGGTCGGCCACGGTGACGCCCTCGCGGAAGCTGACCTTGGCCTTCTCCGTGGCGTAGTTGACGGTGGCCTCGACCCCGTCCATGCGGTTGAGCTTCTTCTCGATGCGTGCGGCGCACGAGGCGCAGGTCATGCCGCCGATGGCGAGTTCTGCTTCGGCGGCACCCGGGGTGGTGGTGGTCATGTCCGCTCCTCGGAACTAGGGAGTGTGACGGGGGCGCGGTCCGGGCCGGGGGTGCCGGCCCCGGCCCGTCCGGCCGGCCGGGCCGTCGGCTCAGGCGGGGACGCGCCCGGCGAAGTCGTAGCCCGCCTCGTCGACGGTCTGGGCGATCAGCGCGTCGAGGGCCTCGTCGGGCTCGCCGTCGGTCGTCACGGTGACGAGCCCGGAGCCCACCTCGACCTCCACGGCGACGACGCCGTCCAGGGCGGCCACGGCCCGGGCGACGACGTCCTGGCAGTGCGCGCTTGCGATGCCGTCCGCGCGATAGACGGTCGTGGTCCGCGCGGGGGTGTGGCAGCTTCCCTCGGGGGTGCAGCAACCGGACATTTGCGTCCTCCTGTGATCGATACGGGTGTCGGCCTCCGGTACCCCTTGGGGGTATAGCGGCGACTATATACCCCCATGGGGTATGTTTGGGCAAGGGGCCACCCGCCCCGGACAGGGCGCCGACAGGGCCAGGCCGAGCCACCCCGGGTCGACGCCCCGGTCACCATCGCTCAACCCCGGGAACGTGAATCGGTCCCCGGTGTCCTGACGCCCTCGTCCACGAGAACGGCACCCTCTCCGACGACTCCCGGGCGGGGAACGGCGACCGCAACGGCTACAAGCTCGGCGGCGAGGACATCGCGGTCGATCACGTCATCCGGCGCAGCATCGCCTACGACAACGGCAAGCGCGGCGTCACCTACAACCGCGACCCCGGCACCATGACCGTCTGGGCCACGTCGCGATCGACATCGCCGAGCACAACTTCTCGTTCGACGCGGGCACTTCGGTGTTCCGCAGCAACGTCTCGTGCCGCCGCGGCGACCGGACCAGCGACAAGACGCTGGGAAACGCCGACGGCACCAACCAGCTCCGGACCGGCTCGAACGGCTCCCGGTGCGCCTCCTGCTCCGGCGCGCTGAACTGGTCCTTCGCCTCGGACGGCCGCCTGGTCGTCACCTTCGGGGCAACTGGCGAGCCACCGGCCCCGGTGACAGCGACGCCCCGGCACCCGGCCGCGGGCCCGCCCGGCACGCCCGGACGGGTCCGCGGTTGTCACGTCGCGGCGAAATCGACCGGCACGTCGAAGTGATCCCGGCCCCCGCGCGGGGCCCGCGCTCGGCTACGCTCTTCCACCATGTCGCACCCTGATGATCTGCTCGTCGACATCGCTGCGATGGTGGAGGCGGAGCACGACAGTCAGATGTCCCTCACCGTGGTGGTCCCCGGGGCCGTCATCACGGGACGGCTGGCCCCCGAGGCCATGTGGAGAGAGCGCGTGGCCGAAGTGCTGCGGGACTCCGAGCAGCTGGGGCACTTCGCCCGCCCGTTCACCAAGGACGGCAGGGGCGGGAAACCGTCACCGCCCACCCATCTGCACTTCCACGTTGCCCAGATCCTCCAGGGGAGCTACGGCATCCCGGAGACCGGCGGCATGTACCGGGTCGCCCTCGCCGACGTGAGCGCCTGGACCGTGGGGGCCATCGGGTACTCGGACGTGTAACGGCTCCCGGCACCGGTTCCGGGCCGTGAGTTCCGCCCGGGACCGGCACCGCCGCACCTCACGACCGGCACCGCCGCACCTCACGACCGGCCCCGTCGGACCGGTGCGACATCGACGGCGGGGCTTGCGTCCCGGCGACGTCCGCCCTGCGGAACAATCGCGGGCATGAGCATCGTCAAGATCAACGTACTCACGGTTCCGGAGGACCAGCGCGAGACGCTGGAGAAGCGGTTCGCCGCGCGGGCGGGCGCGGTGGAGGGCTCGGACGGGTTCGAGTGGTTCGAACTGCTGCGCCCGGTGGAGGGCACGGACACCTACCTCGTCTACACCCGCTGGCGGACCGAGGAGGACTTCCAGCGCTGGATGGCCGGCCGCGGCCAGGCGGCGCACGGCGGTGGCGGGGGCGGCGGTGCCGAGGCCGAGCGTCCCCGGCCCGCGGCGACGGACGCGACGCTGTGGTCCTTCGAGGTCGTCCAGCAGGCGGCGCCCAAGCGGGACTGACCCCGCCCTCACGAGCACCCGGCGGCCGGTGCGGCATCCGCCCCGCACCGGCCGTCCCCATGCCGGTCGGCCGTGACGTGACGCACCGTCACCGGACCGTCCGCTGAAGCGACATGACCGATTTCCGCCGCCTCACCGGGAACGCACGGCCCGTCCTCCTCCTCTTGCACGGCGACACAACCACCCCCCACCTGAGGAGGAATGCGCCGTGCGCAGACGTACGGGTATACGCACGAACCCCGCAGGACCGGTGCTCGTCGCCCTCGTCGCGGCAGGGTCCCTGGCGACACCGCTCTCCCCCGCGCACGCCGCGGAGACCCCCGCTCGCGCGGACCTGCGCGCGGACGTGAACCGCGACGGACGCGTCGACGTCACCGGCGACAGCGACAAGGCCGGCGAGAACACCTGGTCCGTGGGACGCGGAGCGGTGATGCTGCCGAACATCGACGACGACACCCGGCGCTGCCCGGTCAAGGGCCCGGGCGGCAAACGGCTCTCCGACGCCAGGCTCGCCGCCTGCAACGACGCCTCCGACACCAAGGTCAACGGCGGTGCGGACGCCGCCGACCTGGCGCGGATCCGGTCGGTGCCCATGGCGAAGCTGCCGTCCGGCGCCAAGGGCAGCGTGAAGGTCACCGCCGGTGCCAAGCACACCCACGTCTTCGTGAAGCGGTCCGGCGGCTGGGAACGGGTCACCTCACGAACCCGGCTGACCGCCGGTGAACTGCGCGCGGGCGTGGAGTTCGGCGTCGAGGCCACCGACGTGATCCGCGACAGCAAGGTGTGGGACGGGCGGGCGGTGATCCGGCTGACCGTGACGTCCGGCAGCCGCACCACCTCCGACGAGGTGACCCTGCGCGTCGCCCCGCTGCTGACCCACCACCACCTCCAGCGGGCCCAGCAGGTCATGGTCACCAAGGTGCCCGGCAACGACCCGTGGGCGAAGGCGCAGCGGCGGTTCGTCAAGAGTCTGGCCGGTGAGGTCGAGCGGGCGGGCATCAAGCGGCCGCTGGTCACCTTCGACAGGTACGGGGACCCCTGGGCGCAGGACTTCGTCGAGCCGGCGTACACCGCCATGACCGGGCCGGGCGGGAAGCGGCAGGTGCTGCGGGTGATGCTGCGCTCGGCCCAGCCGGACCGGGCGGCGGGGCGCGAGCTGTTCGAGAAGGTGCGCGGCCGGGACGTCGGAGTCGTCCAGGCCTTCGACCGCTCCGAGCCGGAGGACTGGTCGCTGAACTCCATGGGCAACCTGGAGACCGTCCCGCCGTACGCCCACAACGGCCGTTCCTTCCCGGCCGGCCGGATCATCATGGGCTGGCGCAAGGACAGCGGGGAGAAGCCGTCGAAGGCGGTGCGGACGCTGCTGAAGTCCCAGGGTCTGCAGGATCCGCTGCTGCTGGACACCTCGTGGCTGGGCGTGGGGCACGTCGACGAGTTCGTGCAGTTCCTGCCCGCCGACACCCCGCGCGGCTGGCGGATCGCCGTCGCCGACCCGGAGGCCGGGCTGGAACTGCTGCGGGAGGCGCAGCGCGCCGGGCACGGGCGGACCAAGATGTTCTCGGTCCCGGGCTACGCGGGCCAGCAGGCGCCCCGCGAGACCATCGACCAGACGCTCGCCTCCCGGCACCTGGTCGCCGACAACCGGATGGCGGCCCGGCGGATCGCGGCCAACCTGGAGATCCTCCAGCGCGAGACGGGCGTCACCGACACCGAGGTGGTGCGGGTGCCGGCCCTGTACACCCGTGAGGCGGAGATGACGGCCGAGAACGGGCAGGAGGTGCCCGTGCCGCGCCTGACCCGCATGGGTGGCAAGGCTCCGCTCGTGGACACGCTCCGGGAGCGCGGCCAGCAGAAGTGGCTGGCGCGGGACGCCGAGCGTGCGCGGGGCGAGCGGGCGGGCGCCGCGGAGACCGTGATGACCAGCGCGTACGTGCCGGGCGCGGTGAACGGCGTGGTGCTCGCCCGGGACCGGTACCTGGCGCCCCGCCAGTGGGGGCCCGTGATCGGCGGCAAGGACGTCTTCACGGAGGCGGTCACGGCGGCGTACCGGCGGGCCGGGATGAAGGTGTCGTACATCGACGACTGGTACACGTACCACCTCGGCATGGGCGAGGTGCACTGCGGAACCAACACCCTCAGGGACGGCACCGGCGCGTGGTGGAAGCGCTGACCCGCTGACCCGCTGACTCGAGGAGAAGGGTCGCCCCCGGTTCCGACGCGGGGGCGACCCGGACCCGGCCTACGAGCCCGGCACCGACGTCAGCAGGTCGCGGACGACGGGACCCGCCGAGCCGCCCCCGGTCACGCCCTCCTCGACGACGCACGCGACGGCCACGCCGCCCCGGTGGGCGACCAACCAGCCGTTGTTGTCCTGGTCGTCGGAGACCTCGGCCGTGCCGGTCTTGGCGCCGACGTCGCCCGGCAGGCCGGACAGCAGACGTGCCGTGCCGCCGGTGACCGTCGCGCGCATCAACGACCGGAGCTGGGTGACGACCCCGCGCGGCAGCGGCGCGGTGGAGGTCGTGTCCTCGGTGCCCTCCACCAGCGAGGGCTGGTGGAAGGTGCCGGACACGGCCGTCGCGGTGACGGATGCCATGATCAGCGGGTTGGCCTGCACCCGGCCCTGCCCGATCATCGACGCGGCCTTCTCCGTCTCGTCGCGCGGCACCGGCACCGAGCCGTCGTACGAGGGCACCCCCACGTGCCAGGTCTGGCCGACACCGAAGTA
Organism: Streptomyces sp. NPDC005931; assembly: GCF_042871235.1. Classification (NCBI taxonomy): domain Bacteria; kingdom Bacillati; phylum Actinomycetota; class Actinomycetes; order Kitasatosporales; family Streptomycetaceae; genus Streptomyces; species Streptomyces sp. NPDC005931. The sequence continues at coordinate 553,481 of NZ_JBIAIG010000002.1, read as the reverse complement.
CTTCCGCGCGACGTCCCCGAGCTCGCCGTCGCCGAGCCGGTCGCGCAGGCTGATGAACGCGGTGTTGCAGGACTCGGTGAAGTCCTTGCGGAAGGTGGCGCCCGGGTACGCCGAGGTCTCCACGTTCTGGAACCGCTTGCCGACCGTGAGGTACTTGGGGCAGTCCACGACGTCGTCCGGGGCCACCGCGTCCTTGAGCAGCAGGGCGCTGCTGGTGACGATCTTCCAGGTGGAGCCGGATGCGTAGGTGCCGGAGAGGGCGCGGTTGAAACCGGAGACCGGGAAGTTCGCCACGGCCAGGATCTCGCCGTCCTCGACGCGCAGGGCGACGAGCGCGGCGTTCTTCCCCCCGGCCCTGGCGAGGGCGCGCTCGGCGGCGGACTGCCAGGCCGCGTCGAGGGTGGTGCGCACCGGGCCGTCGGACGTGGTGGCGGCCCTGCCGCCGAAGGACGCCTCCGTGCGCCGCACCTCCCCGGTGACCCGGTCCACGAGCTGCACGGCACCGCGCGGCCCTCTCCCGTCCGGGCCGCCCGCGAGCCGGGCCAGCAGCGGCGCGAGGGAGGGGTGCTCGGCGGCCGTGAGGGCCACGCCGTTGCGGTCGGCGGCCCGGACGGGCGGTGTCTCCTCGCGCTCCAGACGGAACTTGTCCGTGCCGCTGAGCCGGGGATGCACCAGCGACAGCTTCCACTCCACCTTCCAGGAGCCGTCCTTCTGCTCCCGCAGCGGCAGGGCGGAGCCGTAACGCCAGGTGCCCAGGTCCGACACGGGCATCCGGGCGGTGAAGGGGACGGTGACCGTGCCGTCCTCCTGCTCCTCGGCGTCGGCGGCGGTGAGCTTCGGCCGGCCCAGGTCCAGCCCGGAGGTGAAGCTGCGCAGCACCTGGCCGGCCCGGTCCGGGCTGGTCGTACGGGCCGCCGCGGCCGGCAGGCGCCCGGCGGACCAGTCGGCGAGGAAGGCACGGGCCTCGGCCACCGCCTCGGGATCGGGACCGTCCCCGCCCCGCTCGAAGGGACCGAGCCCGGCCGCCCAGGCTCCGCCCGCGGCGACCGCGGTCACCACCGCGAGCGCCGTCAGCACCTTGGCCGCCCCGGGCGGACGGCTTCTCGGGGGACCGGGCTGGGTGAAGTCGACTTGGGTGTCCATGCCTCGAGCACAGCAGTGCCCCGGGGGATCCGTCCAAGTCCCGTATCGATCATGGATCGATCAACACTCGATATGATGACTGGTCGTGGACCTGGTGCGGCACTTGGAGTGCTTCGTGGCTGTTGCAGAAGAGTCACACTTCGGCCGCGCAGCCGCCCGTCTGGGCATGGCCCAGCCGCCGCTGTCGCAGCGCATCCGGCGCCTGGAGCGGGAGCTGGGCGTCCGGCTCTTCGAGCGCACCAGCCGGCAGGTGACCATCACCGAGGCGGGGCGGCTGCTGCTGGCGGAGGCGCGCGAACTCCTCGGCCGCTCCGAGTCGTTCCTGGCCGCGGCGCGCCGCGTCCGGGACGGCGAGACCGGACTGCTGCGCGCCGCGCTGCCACCGGACATCTCCGGGGAGACCGTCGCCGCCCTGCTCGCGGACTTCCGGCACCGGCACGCCGGCATGGAGCTGGAGCTGCACGAACTGTCCACCGCCCAGCAGCTCGTCCGGCTCGCCGCGCACGAACTGGACGTGGGGATCGTCCACCACCCGTGCGACGTCTCCGGCCTGGATCTCGGCCCGGTGCTGCGCCGCGAGCTCGGTGTGCTGTTGCCGCCCGGCGCCGCGGCGGCCGGGCTCCGCGAGGTCCCCCTCGGCGCCCTCGCCCCCTACGACCTGGTCCTCTTCCCCCGCGCCGACGCCCCCGCGCTCCACGACGACCTGCTGACCACCTGCGCCCGCGGCGGCTGGACCCCGGCCGCGGTCCGGCACGGCAGGGGCGCCAGCTTCGTCCGCGGGCTGGTCCTGTCCGGCGGGGCGGTCGCCCTGTGCCCGCGGGACACCCAGCCGGAGGGGGCGGGCGGGGACAACGGGGACCCGGACGTCGTATGGCGTCCGTTCACCGGGGCACCGCCGGCCTGGCGGCAGTCCGCGGCCTGGCCCAAGGGCCGCGGGGACGCCGCCGTGCAGGCCTTCGCCGAGGCAGCCACCCACGCACTGCGCGCGACGGCCGGCGCCGTGCCCGACGCGCCGACCCGTCCGCTCCACCTGCGCCCGGCATCGGAGTTCTGGCTGTGAACGAGGAGCACGGACGACCGGGCGCAGGGCCCGCGAACAGGGACGAGTCACGGCAGCACACACCGCCCGCCACCGCGAACGACGCACGGCAGCACACACCGCGCCCGCACCGGGACCCCGCACGGCCCGCGATCCGGGACCACGCACGACCAGGTGCACGGCCCGCGACCGCGCAGTACGCACGGCACAGCGCACGGCCGCCGACCGGAAACCGGACACATCCGGCCCCACGGCGCGCGAGCGAGGGACGCCGCAGGGGTGCCGGGGAGGCGGCGTGGTGATCGACGCCCCCGTCCGCATCCGGGAGGCTTTCGCCGACGCCGGAGTCACCGGCTGGCTGCACGCCCTCGACATCGACTCCGGCGCGCAGCTCGAAGCCGGCGCGGACCAGCCGGTGTGCACGGCCAGCGTCCACAAGCTGTGCGTGCTGGTCGCGCTGCACGAGCAGGCCGCGGCGGGGGGCCTGGACCTCACCGAGCAGGTGGAGTGCCCTCGGGCCGACCGAACCAAGGGCCCCACCGGACTCGCCGCCATGCTCGACGCGGCCCGGCTGTCGCTGCGCGACCTGGCGCTGCTGATGATGACGGTCAGCGACAACGCCGCCGCAGACCTGCTGCTGGACCGCGTCGGCCTGGACGCCGTCAACGCGGTGACGGCCCGGCTCGGCCTCACCCGTACGCGCGCCGTCCACAGCTTCGGGCGGATGCTGGCCACCATCAGGGAGGACGCCGGGCCGGAGGGCGCCCGCGCGCTGGCCGACCCGCACGTCGTCGCCCGGCTGCGGGCGCTCGATCCGGAGCGGACCAACCGCAGCACGCCGCGGGACATGACCCGGCTGCTGGGGGCGGTGTGGCGGGACGAGGCGTGCCCGCCGGAGCACGGCGCCGCCATCCGGCGCATCCTGGGCCTCCAGGTCTGGCCGCACCGGCTGGCCTCCGGTTTCCCCTTCGACGACGTGCATGTCGCGGGCAAGACCGGCACTCTGCCGACCGTGCGCAACGAGGTGGGCGTCGTCGAATACCCGGACGGGGGCCGCTACGCCGTCGCGGTGTTCACCCGTACCGCCCACACGGCGGCCACTCTTCCGGCGGCGGACGCGGTGATCGGAACGGCGGCACGCCTCGCGGTCGACGCATTGCGGGCGCGCTGACGCCGACGGGGAAGGAATTCCCGTGGCGGATTCGCGTGGCCGAATTCACGTGTGACGCGCCCGGAAACACACGCCGGCGAACAAGGGGTGAACAGCAGAACAGGGGCCCGCACCGAAGTGCGGGCCCCTGCCGAATCCCTGCGTGCCGTCAGGCAGGTCAGGCGGGAACGATGTTCTCGGCCTGCGGGCCCTTCTGGCCCTGCGTGACGTCGAACGACACCTTCTGGCCCTCGTGCAGCTCACGGAAGCCCTGGCTGGCGATGTTCGAGTAGTGGGCGAAGACGTCAGCGCCGCCGCCGTCCTGCTCGATGAAGCCGAAGCCCTTTTCCGAGTTGAACCACTTCACGGTACCGGTGGCCATATCAAATCTCCTGAGACAGTGCTGGGAACTCGCACTTCACGAATCCCCTCATCGTCGCGATGATCACCTGCCCGGAGAACCGGTAGCAAACTGGCAACCACAACTGCAACTGACGTCAGCCTAGCATGAAAGATATGCGCGGCAAGCGAGGAAAATCACGGCAGGAAATCGCCGGGAGCACGTTTGGGAAAAGATATTTCACAGCGATGGGCGAATATCTGTTCCGGCGGGCGTAGATTTTCATCTCTCCCCGTGCACGGCCGTCCCGTGCCCGCGGCGCAACTCCTCGTTGGTGCGCACGGCCTCTTCCAGCTGGTCCTCGAGGCCGATGATCCGGGACGCGGCCTCCACCGGCGTCCCCTGGTCCACCAGCTCCCGGGCGCGGGCGGCGAGCTTGAGCTGATGGCGCGAGTAGCGCCGGTGACCGCCCTCCGACCGCGTCGGTGTGATCAGTCCCGCGTCACCCAGGGCCCGCAGAAAGGCCGGGGTCACCCCGACCAGCTCCGCCGCCCTGCCCATCGTGTAGGCCGGGAAGTGGTCGTCGTCGAGCCGGTCGGCGACGGGCAGTCGCTGGTCGTCCGGCTGCCGTCCGTCGGCGTACGGCTGGCTGTCCGAGGGCATACACACCTTTCCGCGGACCGCCTGGACACGGCCCGCCGCGGGAACGGGTTCCCCACACCGGAACTCTAGTCGCCTCACCGGAAAACCTGCCGCGGCGGACACAGATCTCCCCATACGGGTGGGTCCGGGTGGGCGGCTGTGGGGCGGTGAGGCAAGACGGGCCGTCCGGCGGTGGGGCCGCCGGGCCGGAGCGGAGCGGTCGACGGTGTCGTCGATCTCGGGGACGAACCCGGGCTCCGCGTGCGGCCTGCTCCTCGGGTCGGGAAGGCCGGGACGGGATCCCGAGCTGCACACGTGGGGACGCGACGGCCCGTTCCGGCCTTCCCTCCGGCCGCAATCTGCCACCCTCCAGGGCACCCCGCCCGCCGGGGCGGCCGAACGGGGGGGCGAGGGGTCCTCCGGCGGCCGGTGTCCCGCTGTTCGTGCCCGCTCAGGTCGCGGGCCCCTCACGGGCCGAGAGGCCGGACGGACATTCCGGGCGCTTTCTGACTTTTTCGGAGTGATAATCGGACCATGAGCACGGCAACGTATGAACTGCTGGCCGCGGGACAGGACGTCCTCAACCTGACGGCGGCCTTCATCGGCGGGCTGGTCGTGGCCGGCGCGCTGATCTGGGCCGTACGTGTCGGTATGAGAGTCATGGACCAGGAGGAGCACCGTCCCCTCCCCGAGGAGCAGCCCAGGCTGCCCGAGACCGGAGCGGTCCGCGAGACGCGGGAGATGCGCGAGCCGGACGAGATCCCGCTCATGCCGAAGGACGGTGCACGGCTCATGCCGTACGAGCTCCACCACGCGGGTACCAGGACCGGCAAGGACCAGAGCCGGCGGCGCTGGCTCCCCGGCTCCAGCGGCGCCTTCGGCAGCGGAGGCCCGGGCCACGTGTGACCGGCGCCGCCGGTCCGCCCCGGCCGCCGGGCGCGGAGCACGCCGGCGTGGGGGCAGGGAGGAGAGAAGCAGGCACAGGAGGTGTTCCGACGTGATCACCGAGCTTGCCGTCGAACGGGTCGAGTTCACCTGCGGTGGGTGCTGGCACCGCTGGAGCGTGGACTACGACGTCCAGCGCAGTCTGGACGAGCGCGGGGACGAGTGGGAGTACTTCTACCGGGACAACGCCGCCGCCCCGTCCCCGTACACCCCGGACGGGGCTCCGCCCTGCGAGTACTGCGGACGCCACTGGGTCGGCCGGCTGGTGGCCCGGCGTCCCGTGCCGCTGCCGGGCGAGGCCGGCGCTCCGCGCGACCGCGTCCCCGCGGACGCGCCGCACCGCCCCGAACGCCATCTGGCTCCGTTGCTGGAGGCCGGCGGCCATCCGCAGCCGGCGCGGGAGCCGCAGCCGGCGTCGCGGCGCCCGGGGGACCTGGCGTGACACACGGGTCCCGGCCGCCCTCCCGGGGAGGGCGGCCGGGACCAGCCGTGCCACGCGCGGGGCGCCTCGACGGCCGGGCAGCGCGCGGGGGTGCCGCCGCTCAGAGGCCGAGCCACGCCGTGGTGTCCGGGCCCAGGCGGCCGTCCTCCAGGGGTGCGCTGGTCAGCAGGACCTCGCCCGCCGGGAGCGACACCGGCTCGGCGGACAGGTTCGTCACGCAGCGCCAGCCGTCGCCGCGGTCGAACCGGAGCACCCCGGCCGGTGTGTCCGGCGCCCAGGTCAGCGTCTCGCCGCCGAGCAGCTTGCGGCGCAGCCGCAGCGCCCTGCGGTAGAGCTCCAGGGTCGAGCCCTCGGCATCGTCCTGCGCCTCGACGGCGTACGCGGCGAACGACGGCGGCTGCGGCAGCCAGGCACCGCCCGGGCCGAAGCCGTACGACGGTCCGGTCGTGGTCCAGGGCAGCGGTACCCGGCACCCGTCGCGCCCCTTGCGCACGTGCCCGGTCTGCTCCCAGATCGGGTCCTGGAGGACCTCGGTGGGCAGGTCGGCCACCTCGGGCAGGCCGAGTTCCTCGCCCTGGTAGACGTACGCCGAGCCGGGCAGTGCCAGCATCAGGAGGGTCGCCGCGCGGGCCCGGCGCAGACCGGCCCGCGTGTCGACGGCCGGGGCGCGGCCGCCGGACAGCAGCCAGGCGTTCTCGTCGGTGCCCGGCGGGAGCATCAGCCGGGAGGCGTGGCGGACCACGTCGTGGTTGGAGAGGACCCAGGTGGCCGAGGCGCCGGCCGCATGGGCGGTGGCGAGGGACTCGGTGATGACCTCGCGCAGGGCACCGGCGTCCCAGGGGGTCTGGAGGTACTCGAAGTTGAACGCCTGGCCCAGTTCGTCCGGCCGGGCGTACAGCGCGCGCCGGGCGCCGGGCACCCAGGCTTCGGCGACCGCCATGCGGGGCGGGGAGTAGGCGTCGAGGATCTTGCGCCAGTCGCGGTAGATCTCGTGCACCTCGTCCCGGTCGTAGAACGGATGGGTGCCGGGCGCGAACTCCGGCAGGGCGCTCTCCCGGCTGAGCTCGGGGGCACCGAGGTCGCGCAGGGGCTCGTCCAGGTCCTTGGTGAGGGCGTGGGCGACGTCCACGCGGAAGCCGTCCACGCCCCGGTCGGACCAGAACCGCAGGGTGGTGCGGAAGTCGGCCCGGACCTCCTGGTTGCCCCAGTTGAGGTCGGGCTGCTCGGCGGCGAACAGGTGCAGGTACCACTGCCCGTCGGGCACCCGCTTCCAGGCGCTGCCGCCGAAGACCGACTGCCAGTCGGTGGGCGGCAGTTCGCCGTGCGGGCCGCGGCCGTCGCGGAAGACGTAGCGGTCGCGGGCCGGGGAGCCGGCCCCCGAGCGCAGCGCCTCCCGGAACCAGACGTGCTGGTCGGAGGTGTGGTTGGGGACGATGTCGACGATCACCTTCAGGCCGAGGCGGTGGGCCTCGGCGACCAGCTCGTCGAAGTCGTCGAGCGTGCCGAGGCGTGGGTCGACGTCGCGCGGGTCGGCGACGTCGTAGCCGCCGTCGGCGAGCTCGGAGGGGTAGAAGGGGCTCAGCCAGAGGGCGTCCACGCCCAGGGCGGCGAGGTGCGTCAGGCGCCGGGTGATGCCCCGCAGGTCGCCCAGTCCGTCGCCGTCGGCGTCGGCGAAGCTGCGGGGATAGATCTGGTAGACGACGGCCTGGCGCCACCAGTCGGGGTTGCGGGAGGAGAGGTCGGGCGTGGCGTCGGGGGCGGGGTGCGGCGGCCGGGGGTCGGGCATCGGATCGGGCGCGAAGGTGCGATCGGTCACGCGGTCTCCTGTGGGCGTGTGCGGGTGACGGCAGGAATCTGTCCACACCACCGTAAAAGTGAACACACGGACCAAGCGGAGCCATAGCTTCCCGGTGTGGCGAACATGTGGAGACGCGGTAACTCCCCTTGCATCGCCGCAGGTTGACAGGGCTGGGCGGCGCGAGCGCCATGATGCCCACGTGGCTCATGTGACCAATGAGCCCACTGTTTCTTCGACCAATTCACCCCCGGCACGTCCGGCCGCCCCGTGCTGCCCTGCCGCCGCGCGCTGCCTGCCGCCGCCGTGCCCGGTTCCGGCTTCACGCGAAGAAATGGGATGAGCATGTCCGTTGCGAGACGGGTCCCCGCACGCCGCCTGCTGGGGACGGGCGCCGCCACCCTCGCCCTCTGCGCCGCCTCCGTCGCCGCGGCGGCCTCCACCGCCGCCACCGGCACGCCCGGCGGTGAGGGCTGGACCTCGGGGGGCGGCTACCGGCCCGGCACGGGCGCGGGCACGGTCACCGAGACCGACCGCTGCCAGTTCTCCCTCGACGGGACAGCCTTCTCCGACGCGGTCAAGGTCGACGACCAGAACCTGAGGCCCACCGAGGACGGCAAGGTCCACATCACCGTGCGCACCGCCGGGGACGCGACCACCTGCACCGCCTCGCTCGCCTCCTACCTGGCGCACGGGGCCACCTTCGCCACCCCCGGCGAGCAGGTCTTCGTCGACTTCGACACGGTGACGGTCGGGCCCGGGCAGACCGACTCCCTCGACATCGCCATCCCCGACAAGGGCTGCTTCGCACAGATCGACCTCTACCGGGGCGCGGTGAGATTCGACGGCAGGCCGGACGCCCACGACGGCTTCGAACACGGCGAGCTGCCCAAGGGCCCGGACCGCCCGGTCATCAAGGACAAGCTGATCGCGGCCTGGAACGGCGGCACCAACGACTGCACCGCCACCACGCCGCCGCCCGAGCCGACCCCCTCCGCACCGGAGCCGTCCACCCCCGGCGAGGAGACCACGCCGCCGGCCTCGCAGACCCCGGGCGAGCCGTCGTCGCCCCCGGCCACCGGCACGGCCACCCCGTCCGCCCCCGCGCCGTCCTCCTCGGCCCCGGCCCCCGCGCCCTCGTCGAACGGCGGCAGTGACCTCGCGGAGACGGGCGCCGACGGCAACACCGTCCCCTTCGCCATCGGCGCGGCCGTCCTGCTGGCCGGCGGCGCGGGCATCGTGGTCGCCACCCGCCGCAAGCGCGCCCAGCGCGCCTGACGGCGGCGGGCCCCGGAGCCCGGGGACGGGCGGATCCGCCTCTCCGTCCCCGGGACCCGGGGTCCGTGCGGCCGGCCTCAGCGGTGCACCGGTCCGCCACCGGCCGGGGCGGTCGTCACCGGCCCGTGCTCGGCCGGGCCGTGCTCCACCGTGTCCAGGTACAGCGCCACGTACCGTTCTACGTCCACGTCCAGGCCCACGTCGACCAGGGGCTGTTCCCTGGTCCCCTCGTGGAGTTCGGCCTCGCCGGCGCGGGGGCGGAGGTCGACGACGGTCTGACCGCGGGTGGGGCCGGGGGCCAGGGAGACCTCCACCGGGAGGCGGTGCGTGGTCAGGCCCTCCGGGTCGGCGACCGCGCACACCGCACCCGCGTCACCGAGGCCGCCGGCGCTCTCGTCGGGGTCGCCGGGGCGGCTGCCCGGGCCCGCCGGGCGGTGGGCGAGCAGGTCCCCGGCCAGCCGGGCCCCCGGCTCGGCGCTCGCGCGCAGCCGCCGCACGTCCGCCCCCGGCACCACCACCCGGGTGAACACGTCCAGGCCGTACATGGTGATCGGCACTCCGGCGGTGAGCAGGACCGCCGCCGCCTCCGGGTCGTGCCAGACGTTGAACTCCGCGACCGGCGTGGCGTTCCCCGCGCCCGCCGCGCCGCCCATGAACACGATCCGCTCGATGCCGCGGGTCACCCCCGGATGCGTGCGCAGCAGCAGGGCGATGTTGGTCAGCGGGGCGGTGGCGACCAGCGTGACGGGGCGCGGGGAGGCCAGGATCTCGCGGCGCAGCAGCGTCACCGCGTCCACGTCGGCCGGGGTACGGGCCGGCGCGGGCAGGCCGAGGTCGCCCATGCCGTCGTGACCGTGGACGTGGCGCGCGGAGCGGGGCGCCTCGATCAGCGGGCGCTCGGCGCCCCGGGCCACCGGGACGTCCGGCGCGCCCGCCCGCTCCAGCACGGTCAGCGTGTTGCGCACGACGCCGTCCACGTCCGTGTTCCCGGCGACGCAGGTCACCGCGCGCAGGTCGATGCCCGGGTGCCGTGCGGCGAACAGCAGGGCCAGGGCGTCGTCGACACCGGTGTCGCAGTCCATGAGCACCGGGATGGGGCGGACGTTCGTCACGGCGGGGCTCCTCTCGCGGTCGCGGGTACCGGTCGCGGCGCGCCCGCGCCCTGCCCGCGTCCGCGACCCTACGCGGGGTCCCACAGACCGGTGCCGCGTCGGGCCGCCCGGTCGGCGATCCGTCGCAGCAGTTCCCGCACGGGCAGGACCCCGGGACGCCGCCCGTCCCGCAGCCGTACGGCCGCCAGGTCGCCCTCGGCCTCCCGCTCCCCGATCACCGCCAGGTACGGCACCGGCCGCGCCGCCCGGATCCGTGCCCCCAGACTGCCCCGCTCCGGGCCGGCCACCTCCGCCCGCAGCCCCAGCCCGTCCGCCCGCCGCACGACCTCGTGGGCCCGCTCCTCCTGCGCCGGGCCCACCGGCAGCACCGCGAGCTGCACCGGTGCCAGCCACACCGGGAAGGCGCCGCCGTGCTCCTCGAGCAGGTGCGCGACCGCCCGTTCCACGCTGCCGACGACGCTGCGGTGCACCATGACCGGGCGGTGCCGGCGGCCGTCGGGCCCGATGTAGCGCAGGCCGAAGCGTGCGGGCTGGTGGAAGTCGACCTGCACGGTCGACAGGGTGGACTCGCGGCCGGCCGCGTCGGCGATCTGCACGTCGATCTTGGGGCCGTAGAAGGCGGCCTCGCCCTCGGCCTCCTCGTAGGCGAGGCCGAGGGAGTCGAGCACTTCCCGCAGCAGGGCGGTGGCCCGTTCCCACAGCGCCGGGTCCGGCACGTACCGGCCCCCGCTGCCGGGCAGGGACAGACGGTGGCGGGCGGCGCGGATGCCGAGATCGGCGTGGGCGCGGGAGATCAGGCCGAGCGCGCCGCGCACCTCCTCGGCGGCCTGGTCCGGGGTGCAGAAGACGTGCGCGTCGTTGAGCTGGATGGCCCGTACCCGGGTGAGGCCGCCGAGGGCCCCGGACGGCTCCGAGCGGTACATGCCTCCCAACTCAGCGATGCGCAAGGGCAGTTCCCGGTAGCTACGGGAGCGGGAGCGGTAGATGAGGGCGTGGTGGGGGCACAGGCTGGGGCGCAGCAGGACCTGTTCCGCGCCCAGTCGCATGGGCGGGAACATGTCGTCGGCGTAGTGGTCCCAGTGCCCTGAGATCTCGTACAGCTCGCGCTTGCCGAGGACGGGCGAGTACACGTGCCGGTAGCCGGCCGCGCGCTCCGCCTCGCGGATGTACTCCTCCAGGACGTGCCGGACGACGGCGCCGTCCGGGAGCCAGTACGGCAGTCCCGCGCCCATCAGGGGGTCGGTGTCGAACAGGCCGAGTTCGCGGCCGAGTCGGCGGTGGTCGTGCACGGTGGTCTCCTCGCGGTCCGGGAGGCGAGCACCACGCGCGACGAAGCCCCGGGGCACTCGCCCCGGGGCTTCACATCTGGTCGTGGGTCAGCGCGCCGGGACACTCTCCGGCGTCGTCGTGCGGGACGGCTGCGCGCGCTTCATGCCGTGGACGCTAACAGTGGACGGGGCCGCACGCGAACGTATTCGGGCGGCACCGCCGGGTGTTCCGCGGCGCCGTGTTCGCGCGGCGTCCGTCCCGTCCGTCCCGTGGGGACCGCCTTCCGTTCCGCTCGTCACCCCGTGGAGGGCACGCTCCGGGCTCGTCGCGTCGAACCGGACGGCCGAGGCGGTCGTGGTCCCGCCGGCGGAACCGCGCAGCTGGGTGATCCACGGAGCGGTACCCGTCCCCGTCGACCTCCGCCCGGACGCCGGAGCCGGCCGCGTGCGCGGCGGGAGCCCGGGCGGCCGGCAGGCCCCGGCGGTGACGAGCATCGCGGCGAGAGCGCCGCCCGCGCGAAAAGCCTTCATCGTCATCTCCTGTTCGTCGGCAACGCGTCGCCCTCCGAACCGCCCGGATCTCCCAAAGCTTGTACGGCGCCCGCCGGTTCGCCCCGTCCTCACCCGGACGGGTCGCCGCGCTGGTGGGGCCGTCCACGGGGTGGTGCCGTAGGAGCAGGTACCCGATCTTGGACCTGCCCGGCCCCACCAGGAGGCACCCCGATGACCCGACCCCCGGCCGCCACCCGCGTCCTGTTCGCCTCCGCGCTCTCGGTGACCGCCCTGCTGACCTCGGCCGCCTGTTCCGCCGAGTCACCCGAGGGGGCCCGTGCGGCCTCCGCGTCTTCGTCCGCTTCGGCACCGTCGGCCTCCGCCACGGCCACCGGGCAGGCGCCGCCCGCCGCGTCCGCGCTGACCCAGGCGCAGGTCCGGGCCGCGCTGATCACGGAGACGGACCTGGGGGAGCCGTGGATGCCGTCGCGGGGCGCGGCGACCTGGCGGGACGGGCTGCTGAAGGCGACCACGGAGAACACCGACTGCCGGCGCCTGCTCGACGCCCTCTACACGGAGGAACTGTTCGGCACACCGACCGGGCCGGGCGCGGCGGTCACGCTCGACGACGCGTACAACGACACGCAGATGCGCTACCAGGTCGCCCCGCACCGTCCCGAGGACGTGGACCGCACGCTGTCCTGGCTGACCACCCTGCCGGAGAAGTGCGGCCACTTCGAGGCGACGACCACGGGGGCCGGTGTGCAGGGGGTCGAGGTGGACGAACTGCCGCTGCCGGAGGCCGGGGACGCGCGCGCCGCGCTGCGGGTCACCGTGGCCGGCGAGACCGGTGACGGGGAGCAGACGTACCTCACGGTGGACCTCGCCGCGGTCCGGGTCGGCGAGGACACCATCACCCTCACCAACGGCGGATTCGGGCAGGTCCTCCACGAGATCACCCGGGCGGTGGCGCACCTGGGGGCGGAACGGCTGGCAGAGGTCAGACGGCAGGTCAGGGTGGAGGTCTGAGGCCGGGTGCCCCGGTGCGGCGGCCCCCGCCCCGCTCGTCGCGCGGGCTACCGGACGGAGGCCGGCGGCGCCGCTCCGCTCAGGGGGTGTCGAAGCGCCGGCGGTGCGCGACCACGTCCCGCGCCACGTCGAGCACGGTGCGGCCGTGGGCGAAGGCGTCGCCGCGCAACCGGGCCAGGGCCTCGTCGGCGTCGACGCCCAGCTGAGCCATGATCATGCCGACGGCCTGGTAGATCCTGTCGTGGTCCGCGGCCAGCCCGCTGAGCCAGGGCTCGCCGCCCGGCAGCCCGGATTCCTCCCCGCGCGGGAGCGCCATCAGCGCCACCGTCATGACCCCGGCGACGAGCCGGGCCACCCGCAGCTGGCCGTCGGTGAGCCCGCCGGGGGTGCCGCGGTAGAGGTCGAGGGTCCCGACACAGACCGTGTCGCTGCCGAGGGGGACGGCGTAGACGGCCCGTACGCCGACGGCGAGCGCCTGTTCGGCGAAGACCGGCCAGCGGTGCGCGTCGTGCCCGGTGGTGAGGTCGCGGGCGAGCACGGGGGCACCGGTCTCCAGGGCCCGCCGGCACGGGCCGTCGCCCAGGGTGGCCTGCAGCTGGGCCAGGTGGGCGGCATGCGGGCTGCTCGCGCCGAGCTGTACGGGGATGCCGTCGCCGCTCAGCGACACGCTCGCGCCGTCCACCGGCAGGAGTTCCACGGCCACCGAGCAGAGCCGCCCCGGCACCTCCGCCGGCTCGGCACCGCGCACTCCCGCGGCGATCACGTCGGCCGCCCGCTCGTACCCGCGGTCGGCGGGACTTCGGGCGCGGCCCGGACCCGGGTCGCCGCCGGGATCGCCGCTGGGCCGCACGGCCACCGCCTCCCTCGCACGCCACGCCCGGAAACCACGCCGGAAACGAGCCCCGACTACCCGCCCCGGTCACCCCGAAACCACGCCCCCACCGCCCCCACCGCCCCTTCACGGACCGCGCACGAGCCGACCGTCGAAGCTCCGGGCGGGCTCCGCCGCGACGACCGTGACCGGCCTCCTCACTCCCTCGCACCGGTCGCGGCACCGGGCACGGAGCTCCCGGGGGGCCGGCGGCGTGGTGGGGTGCGGTGTTCCAGGCACCTGCGGCCGTCGCCCGACGGGTGCCGGGCCGTCTCGCTGCCCCACGGCCGACTCCCCTTGTGCCCCTTGCCGTTCGAGTCCGGCAGCCCCTAGGTTGAACGGCGCATCGAACGTGCTCAACCCGTCGCTGTTGCGAGGTCGCCGTGCTGGAACGCACACGCTTCACCGCGCGCTGTGCCCGAGGTGTCGCCGCGGCGGTCGTCGCGGTCGCCACCCTGGTCCTGGCGGCCAACGCCGCCCCGGCGAAGGCGGCCGACCCCGGACCCGCCCGCTCTTCCACCGAGCCGGTCGAGGCCGCGGCGCCCTAGTACTCCAGCCGTGGATCGTCATCACGCCGGCTGCGATGGGGCGCTGCGGTCGGCCGGTGGGCGGCCGAGTCGGCCGCTTCTGTGCTCGGTTTCCGTGCTCGGTCATCGGCACGAGTGGGGACCGTCGGACCGGGCGGCGCTCACCGAAGCAATCGATCACATGGGAAGCGAGCAGGCGGACCTCGCCCGGGGGCTCCGGTCCCGCGCGGGCGGCACATCGGCGATCCGGCCGCCCGGCCGCCGCACGGGTGGGGGAGATCAGTCCGGCAGGACCTTGCGCAGGGCCGCGTCCAGCCTCCCGGCCAGCTTCTCGTCGCTGGGCGGATCGTCCCCGAACAGGGGCGAGAGCTGAGCGGTGAACGTCTGGGTGAACGCCCCGTACAACGGGGTCCTGGGCCGGTGCACCGCGTTCTCGAGCGCCGGCAGGAGGACGGAGCGGGCGTAGGCGGGGCGCCCGTCCTCGCGCGGGACGCGGTCGGCGCCCTCCCCGGCCGGTGACCCCGAGGACGACGTCCCGACGGTGGCCGTCGTGCACCGCACCCCGTCGCCGTAGGCCGAGGTGCGGGTCGCCGCGAAGCCCGCCTCCAGCAGGCAGCGCTCGCTCTCCCGCCCGGTGAGGAACCGGATCAGGTCGGCCGCCTTGCCCGCCCGCTGCGACGACCCGGTCACCGCCAGGTTCTGCCCGCCGAGCACCGCCCGCCCGGGCAGCCGGGCCACGCCGAGCTGCTCCTCGGTGAAGGTGCGGTACAGCGTTGGATACACGTACGGCCAGTGCCGTAGGAAGGCCGTGCGGCCCTCGGCGAAGTCGCTCAGCGAGGACGCCTCGTCGGAGGTGACGGCGTCCTGCAGGGTGTACGACGTCTCGGTGCGCCGGCGCAGCTCCGCGATCCCGGCGGTCAGCTCCCCGACCGTGGCCGAGTAGCGGCCCTCCCCGTCGACCGGCGAGAAGTCCTTCACCGCGGACGCGAACGCCTCGACCGCGTTGACCGTCCGCCCCTCGTAGGGGGCGAGCTGCGTGGTCCAGCCCTTGTCGTACGCGCCCCGCGCGGGACGGCTCTCGAGGGTGTCCACCAGGGCCCGCAGCCCGTTCCAGGAGAGGCCGTCGCCCAGATCGGCCTGCTCGACGCCCACCGCGCGGAGGTAGTCGCGCCGGTAGTAGAGCAGGCCGACGTCGCTGTTGAACGGGACGGCGTACACCTGCCCCTCCCAGCGGGCGGTCGCGGCGACGGACGGGACGACGTCGTCGTCGATGAGGTTTTCGGACAGCGGCCGGATCAGCCTGGCCTCGGCGAACTCCGGCACCCAGGTCACGTCCAGGTTGACCACGTCGTAGGCGGCGCTGCCCGACTGGAGGGCGCCGAGCAACTGGCCCCGCTGTTCGTCGGCGCTGCCGGGCAGCTCCACCAGACGGGCGCTGAAACCGGAGTCCTCCCGCTGCTGGCGGGCGTTCCAGGCGTCGATGAGCTGCTGGCGGATGCCGTTCTTGCCGGTGACGTCCCGGCCGCTGGCGACCACGATGACACCCTTCACATCGGCGGAGGAGGCCGCGGCCGACGGGGTGTCGCGCGCCGTTCCATCCCCGGTGCAGGCGGCCACCAGCAGCAGGACCAGCAGCACGGCGAACCGTCGGAGCATCAGCCCTCCCCCGTTCCGGTGCGGGCCACCTCGTCGTGCAGGGCCGCGCCCAGGTCGTCCCCGGTGTCCAGGCAGCGCCCGCCGCTCGCGTCGGCGATCCGCCGGTCCGGCCGGTCCCGGTCGCAGCCCCCGTTCTCCAGGGACACCGCGGTCACCGGGACCCCGCTTTCCCGGGCGGCGGCGAGCACGGCGTCGAGGCGGTCACCGGCCAGCCGGCCGTTGTCCTCGCCGTCGGTGATGTGCACGATCAACTGGGGCCGGTCGTCGGCGCCCCGCCGCTCCATGGCGTCGAACGCGGCAAGCAGGGCCGCGCGCGGATCGGCCTCCGCGTCCTTGACCCGGGCCCCGGTGTCGACGGCGCGCTCTGCGTCGGCGTGCCGGTGCCGGCCGAGGCGCAGCAGGGTGCCGTAGGGCCGTTCCGCGGTGCCGGCCACCGCCCACACCCCGTACTCGTCCCGCCCGCCGAGGCCGCCCAGCGACTGCTTCAGCAGCCCGGGCCCACCACTCGGGCCCTTCCACAGCCCGGCCATCGAGCCGGAGCTGTCCAGCAGGAACAGCACCCGGCCCGGGCCGCCCGCCTCCCGGTACTCCGCCAGCGCCCGCTCCATCGCGTTCTGCCCGGCGGACTGGTGCAGCGGTGAGGGCGCGTGCAGCACGCCGCGCGCGATGTTCTTCCCGTCCAGCAGTTCCCGGTCGTCCGCGGAACGGAAGCCGTCCCGGGCGAACACCGCACGGCCCTGTTCACCCGCCAGCCAGGCGTGGAACGCGCCGACCGCGGCGTCGCGGGCGTCGGCGTCCCGGTGGCCGCCGCGCCAGCGGACCCGTACGAACAGCGGCTCCACGCCGGGCACGTCCTCGGGGTAGTGGGCGACGCGCGGGCTGCGGGTGGTGCGGTCGCAGCCGACGCCGCTGCGCATCAGGAACTCGGGGACGAGGGCGGCGGTGCGGTCGTCCACGGCGTCGTCGTCGGGGAGCGTGCACAGCAGTTCGGCCGCCGTGGGGGAGGGCGGGCCCGGCTGGGCCACCAGGCGTTCCCCGCGGACGGCGGCGCGCGCGTCCTCGCCGTGGAGGCCGATCGTGGCGAGCAGGCCGACGTCGGTGAACTCCGGGTCCGGGCGGCGCACTTCGGCGTTCTCGTCCCGCTCGGCCAGGGCGGCGACCATGTCGGTCAGCGGGAGGTTGGTGCGCTCGTGCAGGGCTTCGCCGGCGATGTTCTGCGGGGCGGCCAGCACGACCGGGGAGTAGGCGAGCGGTTCGCCGGCCGGCTCGAGGGTGGCGACGGCGTCCGTGTCCTGGCCGTCCATGACGCGGGCCGCGTCGGCGCGGGAGGCGGGGATCCAGACGTCCGGCTGCGGGCCGATGT
Source organism: Streptomyces sp. NPDC005931 (assembly GCF_042871235.1). Classification (NCBI taxonomy): domain Bacteria; kingdom Bacillati; phylum Actinomycetota; class Actinomycetes; order Kitasatosporales; family Streptomycetaceae; genus Streptomyces; species Streptomyces sp. NPDC005931. The sequence continues at coordinate 536,389 of NZ_JBIAIG010000002.1, read as the reverse complement.
CCCGCTGGGGATTGGTGTCCTCGTCGCGGGGCTCCTGCCAGGCGCCGGTCTCCTTGTGCAGGGCGGCGACCACGTCGGAGGAGCCCGAGCTGTAGGCGGTGATGCCGGAACGGCGGCAGCCGTCGTCGGTGGTGTTGGCGTCGGACGTGAGGTAGGCGTCGGCGGCGGCGCGCACCGTCGGCTCCAGGTCGGGGTCGGTCAGTACGCGCAGCTCCAGCGGCGGGCGGCAGGCGGCCCGGCCGTCACCGCCGCCGATCAGCCGGAGCACCACCCAGACACCGAGGGCGAGCAGGGCGAGCACCGCCACGACGGCGACCAGAGCCGCCGTCCGCCGACGCGGGCGCCGGGCCGGGTCGCCCGTGCCGGGCGGGTCCGGCGGTCCGTAGGGCCGGGAGGGGCCGCGCCACACCCCGAGGAGGGCGGTGAGGCGGGCACCCCACGGCAAGGGCGCCGTACCGGCACCGTCCCCGGACCTGGACCTGGACCCGGACCCGGACCGAACGACCGCGGTGCCGCCTCGACCGTCGGGGCCGGCACCGGTGCCGTCGCCGTCGTGACGGCCGGGTCCCGTGTCGCCGCGGTGCCGAGAACCCGTTCCGTCATGACCACCGGACCCCGCGTCACCACGGTCGCGAGAACCCGTGCCGTCATGACCACCGGACCCCGCGTCACCACGGTCGCGAGAACCCGTGCCGTCATGACCACCGGACCCCGCGTCACCACGGTGGTCGCCGTGGCTGCCGGCGTCATCGAGGCCGGCGGCAACTCCCCGGCGGCCCAAGTCGCCGCCGTCGCCGCCCGCGCGGCCCGCATCGCCGCCCGCGTCGCCCCGGCCGCCGATGCCGCCGTCCGAGTCCCGGGAGTGCCCCGGGCCACCCGCGCTCCCGGGCTCGTGGCCCCCGGTGCCCGTGCCCCCGTGGGGGCCTCGGCTTCCGGTGCCTTCCGCGCTGCCCGCGCCATCGGTACGCGACTGCCCCGTGTGCTCCGGTCCGCCCCACGGTCCCGCGAGACCGACCGGCACGCCGTGATCCCCGTACCGGGCAGCCCGCAGGCGCGGTGCCTTCGCCGCCAGGAGGACGTCCTCGTCGGTCTCCGCACGGTGCTGCGGCACCCACGGCTCCCCCCGCACCGTCCACAGGCCGAGGTCGGCCATCCGCCCCCGCAACCGGGTCGACAGGTCGAGCAGACCGGTCTCGCCCTCCTCGTCCAGCAGCCGCACGAGTTCCGCGGTGTACGGCGTCGGCGTCCGCGGATCGCCCGCGTCGATCCGGTGGTTGGCCTGCACGCCCATCAGCAGCAGCACGCGCCGCTTCTCGCGGAAGGTCTCCCAGATCCAGGCCGCGTTGCCCGCGAAGCAGCAGTCGAGGATCACCACGACGCGGCGGGCCGGGCCGGCCGCGAGCACGGTCAGCACGGTGGTGAACGTCTCCGCGCCGGGGAACACCGCGTGCCCGCCCGCGACCACACTGGCGTTGCGCATCTGGAGGAACAGTTCGTCGCCCGCGCTGGGTATGGCCCCGTGCCCGGCGAAGTACAGCAGGAGCAGCCCCTCGGCCTCGTCGGACACCCTGCGCAGCGCACGGCCGAAGTCGTCCAGGGAGGGCGAGGGGGCCACGGTGATCTCGTGCTCGGCGAACACCCGCCCGCGCGGCAGCACTTCGCGCAACCGGTTCAGGTTGTGCTTGACCGCGGGAAGGTCGCCGGGCACGCCGTGCGGCGGCTCCGTGAGGTCGTACTCGGACACCCCGACCAGCAGCGCCCGGTTCTGCAGCCCGCGCGGGTCTAAACGGCTCACCGGCCTACCTGTCGTCGAGGGTCACCGGTTCGACTCTGTCCTCGGGCGGCTCGCCGTCCTCGACGTCGCGCCGGTTGGCCTGCCAGGCCGACACGGCCCGTTTGACCCGGTCCAGCAGCTCCTGGAAGACGACGGTCGCGGCCGCCCCGACGATCACGACGACGATCTCCATGCCGGCACCCATCGGGGCACCGGTCTCGTCCGTCCGCCGCCGCTCGCGGATCTGGAGCCGGCCCTCGCGCACGAGTTCGTCGAGCGGTTGCTCCCGCTCCAGCCACCTGCGCAGCGCGCCGACGTCCCTCTCGCTGGCCGTTCCGTCCAGCCGTACCCGGATCCCCTGGTTGGCCACACCGTCCCCCTCAGCCATAACTCACCATCATGGCACCGCCATTGCTTCCTGGGGAGGGTTCGTCAGCCACTCAGCCCTGTGTCTGCAACGGGCGCAACCGGCGCAACCGGCGCTGCACATGGTCCAGCGCCCCCTCCCGTCCACCGGGGACCCGTCCGCGCAACTCGACGAGCACCTCGCCCAGTTCGCGGGCCCGCGCGGAGTCGCGGACGTGTCCCCATTGGTGGTGTGCCCGGTCCACGGCCGTCTCCACCGCGGGCGCGTCCGGCGTCTGGCCGGCGTTCAGCCGGGCCGCGGCCACCGCAAGCCAGGTGCGGCAGCTGCGCGCGGCGTCCCCGGCGAGCATCGCCAGGTCCGCCCGGACCTCGGTCCAGTGCAGCGCCTCCTCGGAGGCGGGCCCGTACGCGAGGGCGGCGGCGTGCTCGTGCCGGGCGGCAAGCGCGTCGGCGTCGGCGTGCCGGCCGGAGCGCACGGCGGCGGTGATGGCCGCGTGGGGATCACCGGGGGCGGGCCCCGGCCGGGCCAGCACCAGATCGGTGCCCGCGCTCTGCGGCGCGATCCGCGCCAGCGCCTGCTGGTGCAGCTCCTCGTCGGCCGGACGCCGTCCACTGCGCAGAATCGTCGCGACGGCCTTCATGTACGCCGGCGCGGCGACGGTACGGCGGGACGGCGGCGGGGCGATGCGACCGTAAACGGCGATGTCGCGGCCGCAGTCCAGCGCGGATCGGGCAGTGGACCCGGACGGTGGTGAGGCCGCCGGACCGGGCGGCCGGGCGGGCCCGCCGGGTGGCTCCACGGGCGGTTCCTGCGGGGACCACGGAACGGCCGTCCCGGGCGTGGCGGCCGGGGAGGGCACCATCGGCGCCGCGGGGGTGGCGGCCGGGGAGGGCACCATCGGCGCCATGGGGGCGGCGGCCGGGGAGGGCACCTTCGGCGGTGCCGCGGCCGCAGGCCCCGGGGACGCCTCCGGCGAGGTCAGCCACTGCCACGTCGCGGTGTCCGCGTGCAGGTCCAGGAACAGGGTCGTGCCGCCGCCCGGCCGCAACCGCAGCTCCTCGCGGAGCCAGTGCCAGGGAAAGGCGGTGTAGCGCACGGTCGACGCGGTCGTCCGGGCCAGTGCCAGATGGGGCAGGCGCTGGCGGCGGTCGAGCTGGAGCTGGCCGGTGACGAACACGGTCAGCGGTCCGGAGGCGGTCGCGGCGGCGCGCAGCCGGGTGAGCACGGCCTGCGGCTCCAGCGGGTCGGCGAGCTCGACGACGTTCGCGGTGTCCGCCCCGGACAGCACGGCGGGCGGCACCGCCGCGAGGACGGGGAGCACGGACGCCGCGTCCACCAGCCGTCCCCGGCCCAGCGGCGAGGCCGCCAGCAGCAGCACGGTTCCGGGCATGGTCCCCTCCCCCTGTCGATCAGCCACGGCAGCACCGTAACCGCTGCGGCTGCAAAGAGGAGCCTCAGTGCGGCGAACGTCCCCCTTCGGGGACCTCGCCCCCCTCCGCCGGCGCCCGCCGCACCGCGAACACCGTGGTGTCGTCGGCCAGCCGGCCACCGCAGTGCCGCAGCGTCCCGTCCCGCACCAGGGCCACCAGACGCGCCGGCTCGACGAGCCGGGGATCCCGCGCGACCGCCCGCGCCACCTCCTCGGCCAGCGGATAGAACGCCCCCTCGCCGTCCCGGGCCTCGGTCACCCCGTCGGTGACCAGTAACAGGGTCTCGTCGGCCGCCACCGGCAGCCGGTGCAGGGGCGGCGGCCCGGGGGCCAGTCCGCCGTAGCCCAGCGGGAGGCCGCCGGACGCCGGCAGGGCCCGCACGCCGCCGGGGCCGACGGCCAGCGGGGGTTCGTGACCGAAGACGACGACCTGCACCGTCTCCCACGCCGGGTCCGCCGGGAAGGCGAGCAGCACGGCGGTGGCGAAACGGTCGCCGTCGCCCCGGCCCAGGGCCGTGCTGTGGATCCGGTGGCGCAGCATCCGGGTCTCCAGCCGGTCGGCCACGGTCGCCAGATCCGGCTCGTGGTAGCCGGCCTCGCGGAACGTGCCGAGCAGCGCCGCCGCCGTCTCCACCGCGCCCAGGCCCTTGCCCTGGACGTCGCCGACCAGGACGCGGGTGCCGTGCGGGCCCGGCTGGATGTCGTAGAAGTCGCCGCCCATGCGGGCCTGGACGTCCGCGGTGAGGTAGACACCGGCGTGCTCCAGACCGCCCCAGGCCGACGGCAGCGGCCGCAGCACGGTGCGGCGGACGGTGTCGGCGACGTCCCGCATGTGCAGCATGCGGTGCTCCTCGCGCACCCGGACCACGCAGGCGAGGGTGGCGAGCACGCCACCGATGACGACAAGGACGAAGTCCGACAGCCCCAGCCGGTCGATGTTCGGCAGGGCGCTGTCCACGGCGGCGTAGGTGAGGGGCCCGAGCACCGCGAAGACAGCCGTGGCCCACACCCCGCACAGGACGGCGGAGATCCCCGGCACCAGGACGAGCCAGGAGATGACCCGGATGTCGCCGCTGGTGTTGTAGTCGACCAGCGCGATGGCCACGAGCAGCAGCAGCGGCGGCACCCAGGCGACGCTGCGGCCCCGTACCCGCAGCATGTCGTGCCGGTGCGCGACGTCCCGGCGCCGGGCGCGGCGGTTCCGGTCGTGCAGGCCGTGCCCCCCGATGCTGCGACTCACGGCCCCAGCGAAACACGGGGTGACGGGGCCCGCACCCCGTCGGCGGGCGGCCCGGGGAGGCCCCGGCGGACGACGGCGCGCGACGCCGACTTGCCCGCGGCCCCCGGCAGGTGTGCCCTGGAATGCGGGGGTCGGACTGAGAGGAGCGCTCTGATGGCTCATGCGGCACCCGCGCCCCGCGGGACGAGCGGACGGGACGGCACGACCGACGTCTTCAGTGCCCGGGTGCACACCGCCGCCAGGTGGGTGGTCCCCGTGGTCGCCGGCCTCGTGTTCGGCTACTGGGTCGCGGCCAACCGCCGTCACGGCGGTCCCGTCACCGGCTGGAACGTCCTGTTCGGCTTCCTCACGGCACTCGCGTTCGTCGTGCTCTACGTGGCCCTGCGCGCAATCGCCCCGAAACTGACCCGCGAGCTGCACGCGCTGCTGTGGGCCGCGTTCGCCGGCGCCGCGGTCGGCTTCCTGTACAGCCAGAGCACCGCGACGGTGCTGCGGGCCACGGTGACGGGCCTGCTGGTCGCGGCGGGCGTCTTCGCGGTGATGTTCTACCGCTACTACACGCACGAGGACGCCGCGGGCAACCGCATCGAGTGATCCGGCGGGGCAGGGGCACCGGCCCGGCACCCGTCGGAGTGAAGCCGGCACCGGACGCACCCGTCCGCACGCCCTGCGCTCGCGCGGCCCGTCCGGGGCACTTTGCCTGGAGGGGTGTCCCGCCCCACGGATCCGCCCCGCCACCGGCCGACGTCCACCGGACCGCGTTCCCGCGCGGCCCGGACCACGCGCCTGCGCAACGCCGTGTCGGCGGTCCTGGTCGCGCTGGCGTGTCTGTCGGCGCCCTGTGCCACCGTGGCGGCGTGGGCCGCGTACGGACTGGCGGACACGGGCCGCTACGTCACCGCCATGGCGCCGCTGGCCACCGACCCGGACGTGCGCGACGCCGTCGCCGAAGCCGTGGGGGACGGTGTCGAGCGGGAGCTGGACACCGGGCCGACGCGCGGCGCCCTCGGCCCGTTCGCGCGGGAGGCGGTGCGCTCCTTCACCCGTACCGAGGCGTTCCGCACCGCCTGGGTGGCGGGGAACCGTGCCGTGCACGAGGCGGTGCTGCGCGCGGTGCGCGAGGAACGGGCCGCCCGGGGTCCCGTGACCGTGGACCTGGCCCCCGTGGCCGCCGTGGTGCAGCGGCACCTCACCGCCGACCGGGTGCCGTCGGCCGACCGGGTCCCGGTCCAAGTCGCGCGCACCGAGGTCGCGGTGCTGCCCGCCCAGGAGGTGGCGGGACTCCGCAGGGGCTACCGCGCGCTGGACACCGCCGCCTTCTGGCTGCCGCTGGCGGCCGTCGCCCTCGCCGTCACCGGCATCGCGGTGGCCGCGTGCCGCCGCCGCGCGCTCGCCGCCACCGGACTGGGCGCCGCCCTGGGCGGCGCGCTGCTCGCCCTCGCCGTCGCCGTCGGCCGCCGGCTCACCCTGGCCGACCTGCCCGACGGGATCCACCGCCCGGCGGCGGCCGCGGTCTACGACGCCCTCACCGCCACCCTGCGCACCGCGTCGTGGCTGCTGCTGGCCCTGGGCCTGACGGTGGCCCTGGCCTCCTGGCTGACCACCCGCCGCCGCATCCCGCGCCCCGCCCCCGACCCGGTCCCCGCACCCCCGGCACCCGACCCACCGGTGCATCCGCCCGGGGCCCACGCCTGACCCCGCCCACCGTCGCGGCCGGCTCCCCCGGCACGGAAACCGGCAACCTTCCGCCCTCCGCCCTCGTCTTGGAGGGAGGATTCGGGCGTTCGTCCCCGAGGGGAAGGCCGGGACAGTGGACAGTGCGGCTGACGAGAGCGCGGCCACCGGGGCCGAGGACGGCCGCCGCGGCGGGCGGCGGTTCCGGGCCTGGTGCGCCGGACTGCTGTTCGCCGGCGTGAGCGTGGTCGTGGGCTGCCGGGTCGCCGGGGTCGACGGCGTCACGCCGGTGCCCCAGGTCATCGCCTTCCTGCCCTGGCTGCTGGTGCCCACCGGCGTCGGGCTGCTGCTCACCCTGCTCGCCCGCCGGTGGACCGGCGCGGTGTGGGGCGTCGTCCTGCTCGGGCTGCTGGCCTGGTACATCGAGCCCTACGGCAGGACCGGCGAGCCCTCCGGGCCACCCGTCGCCGATCTGCGTGTGCTGACCTCCAACGTCGAGTTCGGCCGGGGCACGCCCGCGCTGGTCGACGCCGTGCGCCGTGAGAAACCCGACCTGGTGTTCGTCCAGGAGTGCGAGTACACCTGTGACGCCACGCTCCGGCGGGAGCTGGCCGCGGCCTATCCGCACCGCCGCGCCGTGGGGGGCGGCGGCTCCGAGGGCTCCGTGATCCTCAGCCGCTTGCCCCTCCGTCCGGCCGACGGCGTCCCCGGCACCCTGGGCATGCCCGGCGCCGTCGCCGACGTGGACGGGCACGCCGTACGGCTCCAGCTCGCCCACCCGATGCCGCCGCTCCCCGGACAGGTGGCCCTGTGGCAGCGGGAGCTCGGCAGGCTGCGCGACCACGCCGCCGCCGACCGGACCACACCCACCGTGCTCGCCGGTGACTTCAACGCCACCCAGGACCACGCCGCCTTCCGCAGCATCCTCGACACCGGTCTGCGCGACGCCGCCCGGCTGACCGGGGCCGACCGGACACCGACGTGGCCGGCCCGGACCGCCCCGTTCTTCGGCGCCCAGATCGACCACGTGCTGGTGTCCGAGGAGTTCGCCGCGCGCCGGGCCCATTTCCTCGACCTCGCCGACACCGACCACCGCGCCCTGGTCGTCGACCTCACGCTGCACGGCCGGCGGTGACCGCCGCACGGCCGGCACGACCCCGGGATACCCGGGACGGCCTGGAACGCGATGGGTCGGGGTCACCCGTACCGGCCCTCCGTGACGCACACCTACCCCGGCGACCGGATCCGGAACGCCGAGGTCAGACGCCGATGTCCCGCCCGTCCGCGCGCCACACCGCCACCACGGCGGGCCGTACGTGGCTGCCGGGCCCGTCGGGCCAGGTGCTGGCCGGCTTCTCCACCGACGCCCCGTCCACCTCGCCCGGGTGCTGCACCGCGATCAGCACCCGGCGGTCCTGGATGATCGGGCCGCAGGTCTCCGCGCCCGTCGGCACGGTCAGGAACTGCTTCAGCTCACCGCGCCGCTCGCCGCGCGTGGCGACGCCGAAGAGGCCGTCGTGCGAGCCGAGGGCGCTGCCGTCGGTGGAGATCCACAGGTTGCCGTGGTCGTCGAAGGCCACGTTGTCCGGGCAGGAGATCGGGCTGACGGCGTCCTTGGGGAAGCCGGCGAAGTAGGTCGCCGGGTCCTGCGGGTCGCCCGCGACCAGGAACAGCGACCAGGCGAACCTCGTGCTCTCCGGCCGGTTCCGGCGCTCGGTCAGTTCCAGGACGTGACCGTGCTTGTTGAGGCTGCGCGGGTTGGCCTCGTCGGCGGCCGGGTAGCCGGCCTTGCCGCGGTTGGAGTTGTTGGTGAGCGCGACGTAGACCTTGCCGGTGACCGGGCTGGGCTCGATGTCCTCGGGGCGGTCCATCTTCGTGGCGCCCACCTTGTCGCCGGCGAGCCGCGTGAAGACGAAGACCTCCTCGGCGGTCATGCCCTCGACGTGCGAGACGGCGCCGCCGGCGGTGGCGGTGGCCAGCGGGATCCACTCGCCGCTGCCGTCGAACTCGCCGTCGCCCGGGAGCCTGCCGGTGCCGTCGATCTCGATGGCCGGGGAGTCACCGGTGAGCCTGGCGACGTACAGCGTGCCCTCGTCGAGCAGCGACAGGTTGTGTTCGCGCACGGCGCGGCTGCTGCCGTGCCGCATCCGCTTGCTGCCGACGAACTTGTAGAAGTAGTCGAAGCGCTCGTCGTCACCGGAGTACACGACCGGCCGCCCGTCGTGGGTGAGCCGCACCGTCGCGGCCTCGTGCTTGAACCGGCCGAGCGCGGTGTGCTTGCGCGGCGTGGAGGCCGGGTCGTACGGGTCGAACTCGACGACGTAGCCGAAGCGGTGCACCTCGTTCGGCTCCTGGGCGATGTCGAACCGCTTGTCGAAACGCTCCCACTTGCGCTCGGTGGCTCCGGTGCCGATCCCGTACCGCTTGTCCGTCGCCCGGTCGCCGTTCGCGAAGTACTGGTTGAAGTTCTCCTCGCCGTGCAGGGTCGTGCCCCAGGGGGTGGTGCCGCCGGAGCAGTTGTTGAGGGTGCCGAGCACCTTGGTGCCGCTGGGGTCGGCCGAGGTCTTCACCAGGTCGGACCCGGCAGCGGGCCCGGTGAGCCGGAACTCGGAGGTGGCGGTGACGCGCCGGTTGAGGTGGTGCCGGGCGACGGGCGTCAGCTTCCCGCTCCCACGCTCCTCCTCGACGACGACCGCGGACAGCCCGTGCGCGGCCCAGGCGATCTCGACCTGCTCCCGGGTCGGGTTCGCGGGGTCGTAGCCGCGGAACATCAGGGTCTCGTCGGTGTACTCGTGGTTGGCGACGAGCACCTGTCGGCCCCGCTCGCCCCGCAGGGGCAGCAGCGCCAGGAAGTCGCAGTTGTACCCGAACTGTCCGGCCTGCGCCGCGGCGGTCTGCCGCTCCGGGTCGAAGGCGGGCGCCCCGCGCAGGATGGGCTCACCCCAGCGGATGACGACGTTCTGCCGGTAGCCCTCCGGCACGGTGACGGCGTCGGTGGTGTTGGGCGGGACCGGGGTGAAGCGCAGCCCGCGGGCGCCGTTCGGCCGGTGGTGACCGCCCTTGGCCGAGGTGTTCGCGGCTGCCCCGGCCGCGGTGGCCGCGGCTGCCCCGGGCGCGGCGGCGACGCCGACGGCGCCGGCACCCGCCGCGGCGACCGTGACGACCGCGGCGGCCCGCATCATCGACCGGCGGCTGAGCGCACCGGCGATCACGTCGCCGACGTACTCGTTCGAACTGGTGTTGGGCACCTCGTGGAAGCAGGCGTCACCACACCGGTAACGACAGGTCAGGGCGGACCGGCCGCCAGGATGCGAACCGGACGGCGTTCCGATCAACGGCAGCAGCTTGCGCACGATGTTCTCTCCTTGGGTGCCCGTGGTGTCAGCGCGACCGTAGGAGCACATATGTGCGGCAGCCGGGCGCCCGCGTGAACGACGGGTGAACCTGCGGCGGCGCCAAGGAAGTTGCCCCGGTTCACGAAGCGGTCGCCCGTGGGACCGGATGGCGCCCTTGACAGGTGCGGCACCGGACGCCCGACCCTGCCCAAGATCACCCACGGGGGCCGCTAACCTTACGTGTCCGTCCTGGCCAGGGATTGACGGGCTTCACCTCATGCGAAGGGTTGCGCACATGGGCATTCTCACTCTCCTGCGGAACGCGTTCGGACGGTCCCGCAAAGCGAGGGCCGCGGAGGCGGAGGGTACGGCGCAGGCCGCCGGGACGGAGGGCACGACGCCGGGCACCGGGCCCGAGGCCGCCCCCCGGACCCCGTCCGCCCCGGCCCCGGAGCCCACGGAGACGACGTCCCCGGAGCCCGCGGCGACCACGGCCCCGGCAGCACCCAAGCTCCCTTCCCCGTCTCCCGAACCCACTCCCACCCCCACGCCCCACGTCCCCGAACCCCGCGACGAGCACGACCTCGTCTCGGCGGCCTTCGACCACGTGACGGTGCCGAGGCCGACCCCCTCGGACGCGCACGACCAGCCGAAGGCGCCGACGGAGACGGCGGAGCGGCCCACCACGGAGCCGGAGGCGGAGGCCGCGCCCGAGGTCGAAGCCCAGCCCGAGGTCGGACCCGAGCCCAAGGCCGAAGCCCACCCCGAGGTCGGACCCGAGCCCAAGGCCGAAGCCCAGCCCAAGGCCGAAGCCCAGCCCAAGGCCGAAGCCCAGCCCGAGCCCGAAGCCCAGCCCGAGCCCGAAGCCCAGCCCGAGCCCGAAGCCCAGCCCGAGCCCGAAGCCCAGCCCGAGCCCGAAGCCCAGCCCGAGGCCGAGGCCGAGGCCGAGGCGGCACCGGTGACGGAGGAGAAGCCCGAGCCCGAGCCGGAGCCCGTCGCAGTGACCGAGCCGGAGCCCGAGCCCGAGGCCGAGGCGCCACGCGGGGCGGAGGAGAAGCCCGAGCCCGCCGCAGTGATCGAGCCCGAGCCCGCCGCGGTCACCGAGCCCGAGCCCGAGCCGAAGGCCGCGGTCACCGAGGAGAAGCCGGACCCGGAAGCCGCGGCACAGCCCGTGTCCGAGGCGCAGCCCAAGTCCGAGGCGCAGCCCAAGTCCGAGACGCAGCCGAAGACGGACACCGCGCCGCAGGTTTCCGCGCCCGAGGCCAAGGCCGAGCCCACGGACAACCCCGAGCCCGAGCCGGAAGCGGCCGCCGAGCCGGAAGCGGTCGAAGAAGCGGCGCCGGAGCCCACCACCGCACCGGCAGCGGCCTGCGAACCGGACGAGCAGCCGTCCCCCGAACCCGCGGCCGCCGACGGCGAGGACGCCCCGCAGGGGCCACCCGCACCCGACCACGAGAGCCGCATGGATGGTGCGGGTGGGAACACGAAGGCCGAAGGCGAAGCCGAGGCCGCAACGCCCGCCCCGGCCACCCCCGCCACCCGCGTCCGAGCGACCGCCCCCACCCTCACCACCGCCTACAAGGCCGCCACCGCCACCCTCAAGAAGAACGACCTCACCGGCGCCCGCGCCAAGGTCTACCTCGTGCTCGACCGCTCCGCCTCCATGCGCCCCTACTACAAGGACGGCTCCGCCCAGGCCCTCGCCGAGCAGACCCTCGCCCTCGCCGCCCACCTGGACCCCGAGGCCACGGTCAAGGTCGTCTTCTTCTCCACCGAGCTCGACGGCACCGGCGAACTCACCCTCGCCGACCACGAGAACAAGATCGACACCCTGCACGCCTCGCTGGGCCGCATGGGCCGCACCAGCTACCACGCCGCCGTGACGGAGGTCCTCGCCCTCCACGACAAGGCCGCCACCCCCGACACCCCCGCCCTGGTGATCTTCCAGACGGACGGCGCCCCGGACGCGAAGACCCCCGCCACCCAGGCCCTCACCGAGGCCGCGCAGACCCACCCCGGCGTGTTCTTCTCCTTCGTCGCCTTCGGTGACCCGGAGAACAAGGCGTTCGACTACCTCCGCAAGCTCAAGACCGGCAACACGTCGTACTTCCTCGCCGGCGAGACCCCGCGCGAGCTCACGGACAAGGAGCTCTACGAGGCCGTACTGGCGTCCTGGCGCCCGTAGCCGCGACCGGGGGTGGACGGTCTCCGACCCCGTCCACCCCCTGAAACCTGTGTGAGTCGATCTTCGTCGGGCCAGTAGGATTTCGACCATGGCGGCCACTGGATCCGAGAAGCAGGGGGCGAAGGCGTACTACGTCTCGACCCCCATTTACTACGTCAACGACGCTCCTCACCTGGGCCACGCCTACACGACCGTCGCAGGGGACGTGCTCACGCGCTGGCACCGTCAGCGCGGCGAGAAGGTGTGGTACCTCACCGGCACGGACGAGCACGGTCAGAAGATCATGCGCACCGCGGAGGCGAACGGCGTCAGCCCGCAGGAATGGGCGGACAAGCTCGTCACCGAAGCCTGGAAGCCCCTCTGGGAGCACCTGGAGATCGCGAACGACGACTTCATCCGCACCACGCAGAAGCGTCACACCGACCGCGTCCAGGAGTTCGTCCAGGATCTCCACGACAAGGGAGAGATCTACAAGGGCGGCTACGAGGGCCCGTACTGCGTCGGCTGCGAGGAGTACAAGCTCCCCGGCGAACTGCTCGACGGCGAGGGCGAGTACGCGGGCCAGAAGCTCTGCCCGATCCACAAGAAGCCGGTGGAGATCCTCAGCGAGGAGAACTACTTCTTCAAGCTGAGCGCGTACGGCGAGAAACTGCTCGCCCACTACGAGGCGAACCCCGGCTTCATCCAGCCCGAGTCCGCGCGCAACGAGGTTTTGAACTTCGTCCGCCAGGGCCTTCAGGACCTGTCCATCTCGCGCTCGACGTTCGACTGGGGCATCCCGATCCCGTGGGACCCGAAGCACGTCATCTACGTGTGGGTCGACGCGCTGCTGAACTACGCGACGGCGGTGGGCTACAACGAGAACCAGGAGAAGTTCGACGGGACCTTCCCGGCCGACGTCCACCTGGTCGGCAAGGACATCCTCCGCTTCCACGCGGTGATCTGGCCCGCCATGCTGATGGCGCAGGGCCTCCCGCTGCCCGGGAGGATCGCCGCGAACGGCTGGTTGATGGTCGGCGGCGAGAAGATGAGCAAGTCCAACCTGACCGGCATCAAGCCGCAGGACCTGACGTCGCACTTCGGCGTGGACGCGTACCGCTGGTACTTCCTGCGGGCCATCGCCTTCGGCCAGGACGGCTCCTTCTCCTGGGAGGACTTCTCCGCCCGCTACACCAGCGAGCTGGCCAACGACTACGGCAATCTCGCCTCCCGCGTGGCGGCGATGGTCGGCAAGTACTTCGACGGCGAGCTGCCGGCGTCGACGGCCGACGGGGAGGCCGAGAAGGCGATCCACGACGGCCTGGCGAAGGCGGTCGCGCAGGCGGACCGGAAGATCGGCGACGAGCTGGACTTCCAGGGCGGCATCCTGGCGGTGTTCGAGTTCGTCAAGCAGGTCAACGGCTACATCACCGAGCAGGAGCCCTGGAAGGTCGCGAAGGACACGTCGGAGGAGGGCAGGGCCCGCCTGGCGACGATCCTGTACACGGCGGCGGAGGCCCTGCGGGCGGTCGCGGTGCTGCTGAACCCGGTCATGCCGGAGACCTCGCAGAAGCTGTGGGACTCCCTCGGCGCAGAGGCGACCCTGGGGGCGCTCGCGGAGCAGCGGGTCCAGGAGGCCGGTGACTGGGGCCGGCTGCCGGCCGGTTCGACCGTCACCAAGGGCGCGGTGCTGTTCCCGCGTCTCGAGGAGAAGCCGACCGCGTAACGCGCTCGCTACAGCAGCGGCCCGGGAGGAGGTGCCCCCTTCTCCCGGGCCGCTCCCCTTTGCGAAGATCACGTGCAGGCGGCCGTCCGGCCGCCGCCACTGACGTGGGGGGGACCATCCATGGCACTCTTCGGCAACGCGCACACCGTCGACCCGGCACAGGCGCAGCAGGACTACGCGCGCCTGCTCGGCCACGGCGAGCAGGTGCACGCCGCGTACCTGCTGATCCGCGACACCATCCTGTTCACCGACCGCCGCCTGATCCTGGTCGACAAGCAGGGCATCACCGGCAAGAAGGTGGAGTACCACTCCGTCCCGTACCGCAGCATCACCCACTTCGCGGTGGAGACCGCCGGCACCTTCGACCTGGACGCCGAGCTGAAGATCTGGATCTCCGGCTCCCCGGCCCCGCTGCAGAAGACCTTCACCAAGGGCGTCGACATCTACGAGGTCCAGGCCATCCTCACCCAGTTCGTGGCCAGGTAACCGCCCGGGGGACACCCCCGGCGACCCGAAAGACGGACATCGGCGTCCACGTCCCCCCTTCGACCTCTTGGGATCGCTCGGGGGGGGACAGGTCGGGGAATGCCCAAGCGGCGGCGTGCTGCCGCGCGTAAGTCCGGCACCGCCCCGGAGAGCTTCGACGACGGCGCGCTGTTCGCTCAGCCCGACGCGCGCTTCTTTGCCGCACGGCAGTGCCCCGCGCCCGGCGAAAACCAGGTGCGGGGCACGTCGGTTGGGCAGTCAGCTGTCGGACGCGTACGCCACGAAGTCCGCCCATGCCTCCGGTGCGAGGACGAGGCGAGGGCCGGCGTCCCGGTACTTGGAGTCGCGGACGTGGACGGTGCCGGGGGTGGTGGCGACCTCGACGCAGGAGTCGCCGTCCGGGCCACTGCTGTAGCTGCTCTTGAACCACGCCGGTTCGGAGGCGTCCCCGGCGGAGGCCTTGCGGATCATGTCTCTCCCAGCAGTTGCTCGATGAAAGCCAGCGACTCTCCTGGTGGAAGAGCCTGCGCCCGGATGGCCATACCGCAGCTCAAGGACGCGGAGCTGCCTCAGGTCAGTGACCGGGCGGCCGATAAACGCCCCGTCGGAGCGCCCCACAGCAGTGCCGTCCTCGAACTTCAGCAACTCGATCCTGCCGCTCATGCCGGGGTGTGGCGCACTGTCCATCGGCATCACCTGGAGGGAGACGTTGCTCAACCGCCCCACCTCCAGCAAGCGTTCGAATTGCTGCCGCCGGACCATTGTGCCTCCAACCTTGCGTCGAAGCGTCGCCTCTTCCAGGACGAAGCTCAGCGCCGGTGCAGGGCACCGCTCATAGATGGCCTGCCGAGCAACACGGGCGGCTACGCGGCGCTCCAAGTCCTCCGGCGTGTAGGCGGGCAGCCACGACTCCAGCAACGCCCTCGTGTAGTCCGGGGTCTGCACCAAACCTGGGATGTTGCAGACCTCGTACACCCCGATCTCGACCGCCTTGGCCTCCATCTGCGCCAGGTCCCGCACCTTCTTCGGATACCGGACCTTGGCCACGTCCTCCTTCATCGCCGTGAGCAGCCCACCCGCCCCCAGCACCTCGTCCGCCCTGTCCAGATACTCCGGCCGGGGAATCCGCTTGCCGCTCTCGATCTTGTAGACGAGGTCCTCGCCGTACCCCACCGCCTTGCCGAACTCGCCGGCGCGCATCCCGACCGCCTCGCGCCGCAGCTTCAACTGCCGCCCCACGGTGGCGACCACGGCCACGCCCCACTCGTCGTCGGGGTCCACCTCCCACCCCGGCTCGTCAGCCTCCGTCCTCAGCTGCCGAACCTCGCCGTCCACCGACATGCGCGCGCCCCTCCGTCGTACCGCGTCGTACCAGCCACGCCCTACCCGTACGCGCCGCCCCGACAAGCCCGGACACCACCGGACAACCGCAGAACCGTCACCGTACGCAACCACGGCGTCACTCCCCACGGTAGGCACATCCGGCCACGCTGAGTGACGTGAACCAGAAAATCACCGCCCCCGGACACACCGTCCGGAACTTCGGTGTCCTGCTGTCCCCCACCCCAAGGGGCGCACGTCTCGCCCGCCTGTTCGCCGCCGAACAACTGCGCACCTGCGGACTGCCCTTGGACCCGGCCAGCTCATCGTGGCCGAACTGGCGAACAACGCCGTCACCCACGGCCGCGTCCCCGGCCGGAACTCCGGCTCCTGCTCCACGTGGTCGGCGGCACTCTCCGCATTGAGGTCACGGACACGCGCGGTGACCGGCTTCCGCACATCCGGCCCTCGGACCCGGCCGCCGAATTCGGCCGTGGCCCGACCCTCCTGGCCGCCCTCGCCGACCGCTGGGGCGTCACCCACGACCTGCCGCCCCGCAAGACGGTCTAACTCACCCTCCCCGCCCCGCAGTCACCGGAACCTGGACGCCCACGCTCCGGCCGGACCTGCCCTCCCTCCGTACTACCCACTGGGGAGAAAGCACCCCACCAAGCCCCACCCCTCCCTCCCGCCGGGCAAACTCACTCCCGCGAGTGAATATGCCCAACTGAGCTGGATGCGGGACCGGTTGCCTGCCCTACGCTCAGCGCCAGCAGGACGCACACCACCCCAGACATGCGACGGCCCCCGCCGGGACTGGCATCCCAGTGCGAGGGCCTGACCACCGAGGAAGATAGGCGCTTCCCGATGGATACAGAAAACCCTAGCGCTCCCGCGCGCGCCCAGTCCCGTATCCGGGGCAAGAACCACCCCGACGGGCAGCCGGTCGCCGGCGTCGTCCACGACCACGTCCGCCACACCGAGAACTTCACGGTGATCGGCAACGACCTGGCCCAGCACCCGGAGCTGTCCCTGCTCGCCATCGGACTGGCCTGTTACATCCAGTCCGTGCGGCGGGGCACGGCCGTCGACATCAAGACGCTCGCCACCCGCTTCCCCGAGGGCCCCACCCGCATCGCCGCCGCGCTGCGGGAGCTCGAAGCGCACGGCTATCTGCGCCGCACCCGCGAGCGCACGCCCACCGGCCGGATCGTCACCCGCACGGTGTCCTGCAACCGGCCAGGTCACCGGGGTGCCCGGGAGCAGGCCGCCCGCAGGCCCGCGCGGCGGACGGCACCCGACGAGCCCGCGCCGCGCAAGCGGCTGCCCGCCGTGCCCCAGCCGTCGCGCCCCTGGCCCGCCCTGCTCCGGACGGCCCTCGAGGTCCTCAGCAGCCTGCGCCGCCACGACCCCCGCCTGCTCCTCTCCGCCACCGACGCCGAACACCTCGCACCCGGCGTCGCCGCCTGGCTGGAACGCGACCTCACCCCCACCGCCGTACGCCACGCCCTCACCGCGAACCTGCCGGACGAGCCCTTGATCCGCCCGGCCGCCCTCCTCGCCCACCGCCTGACCGCCCAGTTGCCGCCCCCGCCGCCCAGGCCCCCGGCCGCACCGGCCCCCGACCCCCGTCACCCCCTCCAGACCTGCGACGGTTGCGACCGTGCCTTCCGCGCACCGGCTCCAGGCCGCTGCCGCGACTGCCGGGCCGAGTACAGCGTGGCCGGATGAGTTGATCCCCCGCCCCGAGCAGACGCCCGACGCCCTTTCGCGTGGCGCTCGCCGTCGTGGCCCCGGGCCGGCTCACGGAGATGCAGGCCACGAAGGACGAGGCGTTCGCCGAGGCGGTCGAGTGGCAGTCCGTGAGCCCCGTACGGAGCTGGGGCCTCCGCTGGGCCGGGACATCGAGATCGCACGCCGCCCCGACCTGTCCGCCCGTTTCGAGCGCACGCAGAGCAGGATGGAGGACGAGGATCCCGCCGTCGCCGGAGAAGCTCTCGGGGAGCTGACCGCCGTACTGGACGAAGCGCTGGAGCCGGAGAACCGCATCATGCGACGCGCGTGCACCAGGGCCTTCGCCCGGAGCCCGGCAAGAACGTTCATGCACCACTCGAACGAGTGATCGCACCGAAAGAGCCCTCCGCCGGGCCCGCCGACCAGCCATGTTTGCCGCATGGTCACCTCCACCCACGAGGCCTCCCACCGGCTCTTCCAGGACCATCCGGAGGCCCTCGCGCCCGTCTTCGAGGCATTGGGCCTGCCGCCGCCCGCGAAGCCCGACTTCCACGAGCTGTCCCCGGACACCACCGAGATCCGGCCGGTCGAGCGCCGCGCGGACACGGTGCTCAAGTTCGAGCCCGACACGGGGGAGAGCTTCGTTCTGGCGGTGGAGTCCCAGACGAAGAGAGATCCGGACAAGGCCAAGAACTGGTCGTACTACGTCGCGTACTTGCGCGCGAAATACGACATGCCCGTGCTGCTCGTCGTGGTGTGCCGGGATCGGTCCACGGCCGCCTGGGCGACGGGACCCTTCCCTTGCGCCGTGGGCCCATGGACGACACAGGTCACCCGCCCGTTCGTCCTGGGGCCACAGACCGTCCCGCACGTCACCGACGAGACAGTGGTGGCGCAGCAGCCCGCTTTGGCCGCCCTCTCGGCCCTTGTCCACAGCGAGAGTCCGAGGGCGGCCGCCATACTGGAGACGGTCGCCCGCGGGCTCATGTCCTTCGAGCCGGACATCACGAAGTACTGGTTCGAGGTGGTGGAAGTCGGTCTGGAGTCCACTCCGGCCAGGGAGAACTGGAGGAAGCTGATGCAGAACGTCGTCACCCACTTCCCGGGACACGGAACGCTCTTCGAGGAGAAGTACCTGGAGGGCGTGGCCGAGGGCGAGGCCAGAGGCGAGGCCAAGGGGATCCTGCGCGTACTGGAAGTGCGCGGCCTCCCCGTTTCCGACGGCGTTCGGCAGCGGATCACCACCTGCACCGACCTCGACGTCCTCAACGACTGGCTCGACCGGTCCGGCACCGTGGAGCGCGCAGAAGACCTCTTCGCTGAAGAAGATGGCCCGAC
The DNA here is from genome assembly GCF_042871235.1 of Streptomyces sp. NPDC005931. Classification (NCBI taxonomy): domain Bacteria; kingdom Bacillati; phylum Actinomycetota; class Actinomycetes; order Kitasatosporales; family Streptomycetaceae; genus Streptomyces; species Streptomyces sp. NPDC005931. Next base: position 517,802 of record NZ_JBIAIG010000002.1, on the reverse strand, counting down.
TTATTAGGCCGCACACGGCGAACGGCCCGGAATCCCTGGCGGGTTCCGGGCCGTTCGCCGGTGGAACTACTTCGGCTGGGGCTTGCGCACCGAGAGGTGGAGCTCCTTCAGGCGGGCCTCGTCCAGCTCCGTCGGCGCGCCCATCATCAGGTCCTGGGCGTTGCCGTTGAGCGGGAAGGCGATCGTTTCGCGGATGTTGGGCTCGTCCGCGAGCAGCATGACGATGCGGTCCACACCCGGCGCGATGCCACCGTGCGGCGGGGCGCCGAAGCGGAACGCGCGGAGCATGCCGGCGAACTTCTCCTCGACCGTCTCGCGGTCGTAGCCCGCGATCTCGAAGGCCTTCAGCATGATCTCCGGCTCGTGGTTCCGGATCGCGCCGGAGGACAGCTCGACGCCGTTGCAGACGATGTCGTACTGCCAGCCCAGGATGTCCAGGGGGTCCTGGGTCTCCAGCGCCTCGAGACCGCCCTGCGGCATCGAGAAGGGGTTGTGCGAGAAGTCGATCGCACCGGTGTCCTCGTCCTTCTCGTACATCGGGAAGTCGACGATCCAGCAGAAGCGGAAGACGTTCTCCTCGAAGTGCCCGGCCCGCTTGGCCGCCTCGACGCGGACCGCGCCCATGATCTTGGAGACCTCGTCGAACTCACCCGCACCGAAGAACACCGCGTGACCCGGCGCCAGCGACAGGCGCTTGGTCAGCTCGGCGACGTTCTCCTCGGTCAGGAACTTGGCGATCGGGCCGGACAGCGAGCCGTCCTCGGCCACCCGCACCCACGCCAGGCCCTTCGCGCCCTGCGCGACGGCGAAGTCACCGAGCTGGTCGAAGAACTTGCGGGGCTGTGCGGAGACGTCCGGCACCGGCAGCGCACGCACGTGCTTGCCGGCGAACGCCTTGAACTCCGAACCCTCGAAGACGTCGGTGATGTCGACGAGCTCCAACTTGGCGCGCAGGTCCGGCTTGTCCGAGCCGTACTTCAGCATCGCCTCGCGGAACGGGATCCGCGGGAAGGGGGACGTCACATGGCGGCCGTTGCCGAACTCCTCGAACAGTTCGGTCATCAGCTGCTCGATGGGCTGGAAGACGTCCTCCTGCTCGACGAAGCTCATCTCGACGTCGAGCTGGTAGAACTCGCCCGGCGAGCGGTCCGCCCGTGCGTCCTCGTCACGGAAGCAGGGCGCGATCTGGAAGTAGCGGTCGAAGCCGGAGATCATCAGCAGCTGCTTGAACTGCTGCGGAGCCTGCGGCAGCGCATAGAACTTGCCCGCGTGGAGACGGGAGGGGACCACGAAGTCGCGGGCACCCTCCGGAGAGGTGGCGCTGAGGATGGGCGTCGCCATCTCGTTGAAGCCCAGCGCGGTCATCTTCTGGCGGATCGCCGAGATGACCGCCGTGCGCAGCAGGATGTTGCGGTGCATGCGCTCGCGGCGCAGGTCCAGGAAGCGGTACTCCAGGCGCCGCTCCTCGTTGACCCCGTCCTCGGTGTTGATCGTGAAGGGGAGCGGGGCGGCGGCGCCCAGCACCTCGACCTCACCGACCTCGACCTCGACCTCACCGGTCGGCAGGTCGGGGTTGATGTTCTCGGCGCCACGGGAGACGACCTCGCCGTCGACCCGGACGACGGTCTCCTTGGAGAGCTTGTCGAGGGCCTCGTAGGCGGACGTGCCGGGACGGGCCACAAGCTGCGTGATGCCGTAGTGGTCGCGCAGATCGATGAAGAGGATGCCGCCCAGGTCGCGCCGATTGTGCAGCCAGCCACTCAGCCGGACGTCGGTGCCGACGTCAGAGGCGCGGAGCTCGCCGCAGGTGTGGGACCTGTACCGATGCATCGTCGTTCATCCAGTCTTCGCGGATCGGGGTCGTTGTTTCACGTGAAACTCCCCCCAAGCCTACCGGCCGCCCCAAGATCGCCTCCCCGTCCTTTCTTTCGAGCATGTGCGCCACTTCGGTGGCACCGTTCGACGCACTCTCCATAAAGTGGGGCAATGCGCACTGAGCCCCTGCCCTCGGTGGAGGACGTCCTCACCGCCCTCGACACCGGACTGTGGCACTGGGACACCGCGGCCGGGCAGGTCACTGTCGACGCCGAGGCCGCCCGGCTGCTGGGGCTGCCCGCGGCGCGGGTCACGCTCACCGAACCCCAGGTGCGGTCCCGGCTCCACCCGGTCGACTGGAACGAGATCACCGGGGTGATCCAGCTCGCCGTCGCCGAGGGTACGCTCGCCGAGGTACGGATCCGGGTCATGGACGCCCAGGGGCGGGTCGTCCGCGTGGTGCGCAGCCGCTCCAAGCCGTCCTTCGACACCGGGCGCAAGGCGTACGTGCTCACCGGAACGCTCCAGGAGGTCACCGAGCCGAGACCGGGCACGGCCGCCGGGCGCAGCGCGGTCACCGGGGACTGGCGCCGGTCGCGGGAGGCGTTCCTGCTGGACGCGGGCCGGGCACTGGCCGAGGCGCGGTCGACCGAGGAGGTGCTGCGGGTCGCGGCCAACCTGTCGATGCCGGGGTTCTCCCCGGACGGGCTCGCGGTGTTCGGCGTGGAGGGCGACCGGCTCACGATCATCGGCCACCACGGGCACGAGCCGGGCGACGAGGGCCCCTTCACGTACATGCCGCTGGACACGGACTACCCGGCCGCCGAGGTGGTACGGACGGGCCGTGCGGTCTATCTGTCCTCGCCCGAGCAGTACAAGGCCCGCTATCCGCTCACCTGGCCGCTGGCCCAGCGTTTCGGCCGCCAGTCCTGGGCGTTCCTGCCGCTGACCGTGGCCGGACGGCCGATGGGTGCGTGGATGGCGGGCTTCGCCTACCCGGTGGCCTTCACCCCGGACGAGCGCTCGGTGCTGACCACCGTGGCGCGGATGCTGGCCCAGGCCCTGTCCCGGGCGGGCACGGCCGAGAGCGAGCGGGCGCTGACCGACGGGCTCCAGCGCTCGATGCTGCCGAAGGTCGGCCCGCAGCGCATCCCCGGCATGAGCGTCGCCGCCCGGTACGTCCCCACCGGCGGCGGGCTCCAGGTCGGCGGCGACTGGTACGACGTGATCCCGCTGCCGAGCGGACGGTTCGCACTGGTCATCGGGGACGTGCAGGGCCACGACGTCCGGGCGGCCGGGCTGATGGGCCAACTGCGGATAGCTCTGCGGGCATACGCCTCCGAGGGGCACCGGCCCGACGCGGTGCTCTCCCGCGCCTCCCGCTTCCTGCACGGGATCGGCGAGGCGGACCCCGCGGAGCCGCGCTTCGCGACCTGTCTGTACATCGAGGTGGACCCCGTGAGCGGGGTGCTGGAGATCGCCCGCGCCGGTCACCCGGACCCGGTGATCCGCATGGCCGACGCGACGGTGCTGACCCGGCCGACGGCGGGCGGGCTGCCGCTGGGCATCGACCCGGACGCCGACTACCCCACGACCCGGCTGATCCTGGAGTCCGCCGAGACCATGCTGATCTGCACGGACGGCCTGATCGAGACCGGAGGCCACGACCTGGAGAGCGGCTGGCAGCGGCTGCGCCGGGTGCTGGAGGAGCACCGGGGCAATCTGGAGGAGTTGGCCGACGCCCTGGTCCATGCGGTGCACGGCCCCTCCTCCCACCACAGCACCGGTCCGCTGGCCGACCGTCGCGAGGACGACATCGCGATGATGCTGCTGTGCCGGCAGGGCGAGGGGTGCGGCTGCGGCGCCGACGCGGACACGGTACGGCCGCCGGTGCGGCGCACCGCGCTGACCGTGGCCCAGGCCGAGCCGGAGCGGGTCGCGGCGGCCCGGCAGCAACTACGGGAACTGCTGCACGACTGGTCCTCGCCGGACCAGGTGGACTCGGCGGTCCTGCTGCTGTCGGAGATGCTGACCAACGTCCTCGTCCACACCGACGCCGACGCGCTGCTGGTGGCCGAGGTCACCGGCGACCGGGACGGCCGCCGCATGCGCATCGAGGTCACCGACGCGGGCGACGACCTCCCGCACAAACGCCGCCCCGGAGAACTGGCCTCCTCGGGCCGTGGTCTGGTCCTGATGGACCTCCTCGCCCACGCCTGGGGCGTCGACCCGCGCGGCGAGGGCAAGAGCATCTGGTTCGAGCTGTACGAGCCGGACGGGGACAGGCCCGACGGCGACGGGCCCGACGGCGACGGGCCGGGGGACCGCTAGGGGCCTGCCGTCCGGATGGAGCGCCTGCCCCCAGCACCTGCGACCACCCCGCTGACAGGCGGCCTCGGACGGCTCGCCACTCCTCCACCGGCCTCCCGACGAGCGGGAGAAGCCCCGTCGGCACCGGACGGGGCTTTCCCACACCTGGGTCGCGAGGTCCTACAGTCCGCCCTCGGTCATCCCGTGCACCGCGGGGATCGTGCCCAGGCGGCCCTTCTGGAAGTCCTCGAAGGCCTGCATCAGCTCGTCCTTGGTGTTCATCACGAACGGGCCGTAGTGGACCATCGGCTCCCGGATGGGTCGGCCGCCGAGGAGGACGACCTCCAGGTCGGGGGTGTGGGAGTCCTGCTTCTCGTCCGCCCGCACGGTCAGGGAGCCGCCCGCGCCGAAGACCGCCGTCTGGCCGAGGTGGATCGGGCGGCGCTCGGCACCGACGGAGCCCTTGCCCGCCAGCACGTACGCCAGCCCGTTGAAGTCCTCCCGCCACGGCAGGGTGATCTCCGCACCCGGCGCCAGGGTCGCGTGGATCATCGTGATCGGCGTGTGCGTGATGCCGGGACCCTGATGGCCGTCCAGCTCACCGGCGATGACCCGCAGCAGCGCGCCGCCGTCGGGCGTGGTGAGCAGCTGGACGTTGCCGCCGCGGATGTCCTGGTAGCGCGGCGGCATCATCTTGTCCCTGGCCGGCAGGTTCACCCACAGCTGGAGGCCGTGGAAGAGGCCACCCGACGTCACCAGGTGCTCCGGCGGGGCCTCGATGTGCAGCAGGCCCGCGCCGGCGGTCATCCACTGGGTGTCGCCGTTGGTGATGGTGCCGCCACCGCCGTTGGAGTCCTGGTGGTCGAAGATCCCGTCGATGATGTAGGTGACGGTCTCGAAGCCGCGGTGCGGGTGCCAGGGAGTGCCCTTGGGCTCGCCCGGCGCGTACTCCACCTCGCCCATCTGGTCCATCATGATGAACGGGTCGAGATGGCGGTAGTTGATCCCCGCGAACGCCCGGCGCACCGGGAAGCCCTCTCCCTCGAAACCGCTCGGGGCGGTCGTGACGGCGAGCACGGGACGTGCCGGGGCATCGGCGAGCGCGGTCACTCGGGGCAGCGTCAGCGGGTTCTCGACGGTCACTGCGGGCATGTCGGTACCTCCTCGGGTACGCTCAGTTTAGTTGAGCGTTGAACTTTCTGCCACCCCCAACAGAGGAAGCCCGGAGGGCATTCCCTCCGGGCTTCCACGGTTCGCCGGGCGTCCTGAACCGGCCGTCCGCCACACGCACGCGACGGCTAGCCGTACATCCGCCGCATCGCGAACTCGACCATCTGCTCCACGGCCTTGGCGTCGAACACCATCCGGTGCTCGCCCTCCATGTCGAGGACGAAGCCGTAGCCGGTCGGCAGCAGGTCGATCACCTCGGCGCCGGTGATCACGAAGTACTTGGACTCCTTGCCGGCGTACCGACGCAGTTCCTTGAGCGAGGTGAACATGGGGATCACCGGCTGCTGGGTGTTGTGCAGGGCGAGGAATCCGGGGTTGTCGCCGCGCGGGCAGTACACCTTGGACGTCGCGAAGACCTGCTGGAAGTCCTCGGCGGCCATCTGGCCCGTGGTGAACGCGCGCACCGCGTCGGCGAGCGAGGGCGGGGACGGCTCCGGGTACAGCGGCGGCTGCTGTCCGTACCCGCCCGGCATCTGCTGCTGCGGCGGGACGTAGCCCTGCTGTGCACCGACGTTCTGGTCGTAGCCGTACATGCCCCACAGACTACTGACCCCCGAGAGGGCTGGGTCACAGATGTCCGGATCGGGGTTGCTTCTTATTACCGACGGGTAGCATCATCGGAGCCACTTGTTTGGTACGTGAACTAGGCGCGAGGCACCGTCCCTCGCCGATCCTTCTCTAACGGAGCCGTCTGCCATGGGGCACTACAAGTCGAATCTCCGCGACATCGAGTTCAACCTCTTCGAAGTACTCGGGCGCGACAAGCTGTACGGCACCGGCCCGTTCGAGGAGATGGACGTCGAGACCGCGAAGAGCATCCTCGAAGAAATGACCCGCCTCTCGGAGAACGAGCTGGCCGAGTCCTTCGCCGACGCCGACCGCAACCCTCCGGTCTTCGACCCGGAGACCAACACCGCGCCGGTCCCCGCGTCCTTCAAGAAGAGCTACCAGGCCTTCATGGACTCCGAGTACTGGCGCCTCGGCCTGCCCGAGGCCATCGGCGGCACCACCGCTCCCCCGTCGCTGATCTGGTCCTACGCGGAGCTGATCCTGGGCGCCAACCCGGCCGTGTGGATGTACTCCTCCGGCCCGGCCTTCGCCGGCATCCTCCACGAGGAGGGCAACGACGTCCAGAAGAAGATCGCCCAGATCGCGGTCGAGAAGCAGTGGGGCTCCACCATGGTGCTCACCGAGCCGGACGCCGGCTCGGACGTGGGCGCCGGCCGCACCAAGGCCGTGCAGCAGGAGGACGGCTCCTGGCACATCGAGGGCGTGAAGCGCTTCATCACCTCCGGTGAGCACGACATGTCGGAAAACATCCTCCACTACGTGCTCGCGCGTCCCGAGGGCGCCGGCCCCGGCACCAAGGGCCTGTCGCTCTTCCTCGTCCCGAAGTACCTCTTCGACTTCGAGACCGGCGAGCTGGGCGAGCGCAACGGCGTCTACGCCACGAACGTCGAGCACAAGATGGGCCTGAAGGCGTCCAACACCTGCGAGATGACGTTCGGTGACAAGCACCCCGCCAAGGGCTGGCTGATCGGTGACAAGCACGACGGCATCCGCCAGATGTTCCGCATCATCGAGTTCGCCCGCATGATGGTCGGCACGAAGGCGATCTCGACGCTGTCGACGGGCTACCTCAACGCGCTGGAGTACGCCAAGGAGCGCGTCCAGGGCCCGGACCTGGCCAACTTCATGGACAAGACCGCGCCCAAGGTCACCATCACCCACCACCCCGACGTGCGCCGTTCGCTGATCACGCAGAAGGCGTACGCGGAGGGCATGCGCGCCCTCGTCCTCTACACCGCCTCGATCCAGGACGCCATTGCCGTCAAGGAGGCCGCGGGCGAGGACGTCTCCACCGAGCACGCGCTGAACGACCTGCTCCTGCCCATCGTCAAGGGCTACGGCTCGGAGAAGGGGTACGAGCAGCTCGCCCAGTCGCTCCAGACCTTCGGCGGCTCCGGCTTCCTCCAGGAGTACCCGATCGAGCAGTACATCCGGGACTCCAAGATCGACACCCTTTACGAGGGCACCACCGCGATCCAGGGCCAGGACTACTTCTTCCGGAAGATCGTCCGCAACCAGGGCGCGGCGCTGAACTCCCTCGCCGAGGACATCAAGAAGTTCCTGGCGCTCGGTACCGGCGGCGAGGAGCTGGCCGGGGCCCGCGAGCACCTCGCCAAGGCCGCCGTCGAGCTGGAGGCCATCGTCGGCCTGATGCTCACCGACCTCGCGGCCACCGAGCAGGACGTCAAGAACATCTACAAGGTGGGCCTCAACACCACCCGCCTGCTGATGGCCTCCGGTGACGTGATCGTCGGCTACCTGCTGCTCAAGGGCGCCGCGATCGCCGCCGAGAAGCTCGAGACCGCCTCCGCCAAGGACCGGGCGTTCTACACCGGCAAGATCGCCGCGGCGAAGTTCTTCGCGGCCAACGTGCTGCCCGGCGTCACCCTGGCCCGCAAGGTCGCCGAGGGTGTCGACCTGGACCTGATGGAGCTGGACGAGGCCGCCTTCTAGGCCCGCCCCGCACCAGGCCCACGAGGGCCCGCTCCCATACCGGGGAGCGGGCCCTCGTCCTCGTTAAGGTGAACCCATGAGCGAACCCTCCCGCTTCGACCGCGGTCACACCGACGACCTCATGACCTTCCTCGCGGCGAGCCCCACGCCGTACCACGCCGTGGCGAACGCCGCCGAGCGGCTGGAGAAGGCCGGTTTCCGGCAGGTCGCCGAGACGGACGCCTGGGACGGGACCAGCGGCGGCAAGTACGTGCTGCGCGGTGGCGCGATCGTCGCCTGGTACGTCCCCGAGGGCGCCGCCCCGCACACGCCGTTCCGGATCGTCGGTGCCCACACCGACTCCCCCAACCTGCGGGTCAAGCCGCGGCCCGACAGCGGGGCACACGGCTGGCGCCAGCTCGCCGTGGAGATCTACGGCGGGCCGCTGCTCAACTCCTGGCTCGACCGCGATCTCGGCCTCGCCGGCCGGCTGTCGCTGCGGGACGGCTCGAGCCGGCTGGTGAACGTGGACCGGCCGCTGCTGCGCGTCCCGCAGCTCGCCATCCACCTGGACCGCGCGGTGAACTCCGACGGCCTCAAGCTCGACAAGCAGCGCCACACGCAGCCGGTCTGGGGCCTGGGCGACGACGTGCGTGACGGCGACCTGATCGCCTTCCTGGAGGAGACCGCCGGTCTCCCGGCCGGCGAGGTCACCGGCTGGGACCTGATGGTGCACTCCGTGGAGCCGCCCGCCTACCTCGGCCGCGACCGGGAGCTGGTGGCCGGGCCACGCATGGACAACCTGCTGTCCGTGCACGCCGGCACGGCGGCGCTCGCCGCGGCGGCCGCGCGCGGCGCCGAGCTGACCGGGATCCCCGTGCTCGCCGCCTTCGACCACGAGGAGAACGGCTCCCAGTCGGACACCGGCGCCGACGGGCCGCTGCTCGGCGGGGTACTGGAGCGGTCGGTGTTCGCGCGCGGTGGCTCGTACGAGGACCGGGCGCGTGCCTTCGCCGGCACCGTCTGCCTGTCCTCCGACACGGGCCACGCGGTGCACCCCAACTACGCGGAACGGCACGACCCGACGCACCACCCGCGCGTCGACGGCGGGCCCATCCTCAAGGTCAACGTCAACAACCGCTACGCGACGGACGGTTCGGGCCGGGCGGTGTTCGCGGCGGCCTGCGAGAAGGCGGGCGTGCCCTTCCAGTCGTTCGTCTCCAACAACTCCATGCCCTGCGGCACCACCATCGGCCCCATCACCGCGGCCCGGCACGGCATCCGCACCGTCGACATCGGCGTGGCCATCCTGTCGATGCACAGTGCGCGCGAACTGTGCGGCGCCCAGGACCCGTTCCTGCTGGCGAACGCGCTGCTGGCGTTCCTGGACGGCTAGCCGGCGACCGGCGTGCTCCGCCGCGGCGCATGAGTGCGGGCGGTCCGGGTACCCGGTGACGACCGGAGAGACCGGACAGGGAGGCGACACTCATGGGCCTCGGCGGATGCATCATCCTCATCGCCGTGGGAGCAATCCTCACGTTCGCGACCGACTGGGACATGCAGGGAGTCAACCTGGACCTGGTCGGCATCATCTTCATGATCGTCGGCTTGATCGGCGTCGCGACCTTCAGCAGCATCGCCCGGCGCCGCCGGGTCGTCGTACCGCCCGCCACGCCGGTCGTCGACGACACCCGGCCGCACCGTGACGGCTACAGCGACGGGTACGGCGTCTGACGGCGTGCGGGACCCACGGCTCTTCCCCGGCGGCGGGGTCGAGTGCGAGGGCGCGGGAGCGATCGGCTCCCGCGCCCTCGCCGTTGTCCCGGACGTCACCGGTGCCCCGTGCTCAGTGCGGCGCGTGCCCCTGCTCGGTCCAGCGCGTGGACCGTGCTCAGTCCGGCGCGCGGCCCGTGCTCAGTCCAGCGCGTGGCCCGTCGTCGCGTCCACGTGGCCGGGCACGTCGTCGTGGCGGTCGCCGACGGTGAGGGTGCCGGTGGGTTCGAACACGAGCAGGGCGGTGGGGACGGGGGCGTACGGCTTGTGCTCCGTGCCGCGCGGCACGGTGAAGAGGGACCCCCTGGGCAGGACGACGGTGCGCTCGCCGGCGGGCTCCCGCAGGGCGATGTGCAGTTCGCCGTCGAGGACGAGGAAGAACTCGTCGGTGTGGTCGTGCACGTGCCACACGTGCTCGCCCTCGGCCTTGGCGACGCGTACGTCGTAGTCGTTGACGGTGGTGACGATGCGGGGGCTCCACCGCTGGTCGAAGGAGGCGAGGGCGCGGTCGAGAGCGACGGGTTCTCGTGTCATGCGGTCATCGTCGGCCGTGGTGCACGGGCACCGCGAGTGCTAGAAATCGCGTATGCCGCAAGGATCCTCTCAGCCGCCGCGCCCGCACCGGGTCGCCGTGATCGTCGACGAGGGCACCAATCCGTTCGAGGTCGGCGTGGCCACCGAGCTGTTCGGTCTGCCGCGGCCCGAACTGGGACATCCACGGCCGCTGTACGAGGTGCGGCTGTGCGCTCCCACGCCCGAGGTGCCGATGAACCACGGCTTCTTCACGATGACCGGGATCGCGGGCCTGGACGCCGTGGACGAGGCCGACACGCTCGTCGTGCCGGGACGGCCGGACAACGTCGTACCGCGCGGTGAGCCCGTCCTCGAGGCGATCCGGCGCACGCACGCGCGGGGCGCCCGCGTCGTCGGCTTCTGCACCGGCACGTTCGCGCTCGCCGAGGCGGGCCTGCTCGACGGGCGCCGCGCGACGACCCACTGGATGTGGGCGCGGTCCTTCCGGGAACTGCACCCGAACGTGCTGCTGGAGCCGGACGTGCTGTTCGTGGACGACGGTGACGTGCTGACCGCCGCGGGCAGTTCGGCCGCGCTCGACCTGGGCCTGCACCTGTGGCGGACGGACCACGGCGCCGAGGTCGCGGGCGCGGTCTCCCGGCGGCTGGTCTTCGCCGCGCACCGGGACGGCGGGCAGCGGCAGTTCGTGGAGCGGCCCGTTCCGCCGGTGCCGGACGAGTCGCTGGGACCGCTGCTGGCATGGGCTCAGGAACGCCTCGGCGAACCACTGACCGTGGCCGACCTGGCGGCCCGCGCCGCGGTCAGCCCGGCCACCCTGCACCGGCGCTTCCGTGCGCAGCTCGGGACGACTCCGCTGGCGTGGCTGACGGGGGAGCGGGTGGCGCTGGCCTGCCGGCTCATCGAGCGGGGCGAGGCGCGGCTGGACGTGGTGGCGGCCCGCAGCGGTCTGGGCACCGCGGCGAACCTCCGCGTGCGCCTGCGGCGCGAGACGGGACTCAGTCCGTCGGCCTATCGGCGGCGTTTCCCGGCGGCGGGCGGGGAAGCCCTGGTCCCATGAGACTCCTGGTGCGGGAACGGATCCTCGGTGTCGGCGACGACTACTGGATCGAGGACGAGCACGGCGAGAGGGTCTTCCTCGTCGACGGCAAGGCGCTGCGGCTGCGGGACACCTTCGAGCTGAAGGACGCCGACGGGCGCGTCCTCGTCGACATCCACAAGAAGATGTTCGCCCTGCGGGACACGATGGTGATCGAACGCGGCGGCGAGCCCCTGGCGACGCTGCGGCGCAAGCACCTGTCCCTGCTGCGCAACCACTACCGCGTGTCCCTGGCCGACGGCACCGAGCTGGACGTCAGCGGCAGGATCCTCGACCGGGAGTTCGCCGTGGAGTACGACGGCGAACTGCTGGCCGTGGTCTCCCGCCGGTGGCTCCACGTCCGGGACACCTACGGCGTCGACATCGTCCGCGAGGACGCGGACCCGGCGCTGCTGCTCGCGGTGGCGGTGTGCGTGATCCACCTGGCGGACCGGGAGCGGGAGGAATAGCGGCCCGGGCGGGGTGTGCCGCATAGGCTGGCTCCGTGATCGCCGACCTTCAGTGCGTGGTGCTGGACTGTCCCGACCCGGTGCGGCTCGCCGCGTTCTACCGTGAGCTGTGCGGAGGCGAGGTGAACCGGCCGGACCCGCGGTGGTGGGGGCTGGGCGCGGACTGGTCGACGCTGCACACGCCGTCGGGGCTGGTCCTGGCCTTCCAGCGGGCGGCGGACCACCGCCCGCCGACCTGGCCGGACCCGGCCGTGCCCCAGCAGTTCCACCTGGACTTCGGCGTGCCGGATCTCGACCGCGCGCAGGAGCAGGTCACGGCCCTCGGTGCCAGGGTGCTGGACGACGGTCTGCCGCAGGGCCGCGGCTGGCGGATCTTCGCCGACCCGGCCGGGCACCCGTTCTGCCTGTCCGTCACGTGCCGGGGGGAGCGCCGGGGTCCTGACGCCGCGGGGCCTCGAGGCCCAGGACGCGGTCCTTGAGCGCCGGGAACTGCTCCCGGGTCGCCGCCACGCGGGCCGGGTCGAAGTCCACGGTGAGGACCTCCTCGCCGGCGCCCGCCTCGGCCAGGACCTCGCCCCAGGGATCCACCACGATCGAGTGACCGGCCTGCGGAACCCCCGCGTGCGTCCCGGCCGTTCCACAGGCGAGGACGAACGACTGGTTCTCCACGGCCCGGGCCCGTGCCAGCAGTGTCCAGTGGGTCCGGCGCCGTTCCGGCCAGCCCGCCGGGATCACCAGGGTCTCGGCGCCGTCGTCCACGAGAGAGCGGAAGAGTTCGGGGAAACGGAGGTCGTAGCAGGTCGCCACGCCCAGCGTGGTCTGCGGCAGACGCACCGTCACCCGTGCCTCGCCGGCGCCCATCAGCACGGCCTCGCCCTTGTCGAAGCCGAAGCGGTGGATCTTGCGGTAGCGCGCGGCCAGGTCACCGGCGGGGGAGAAGACGAGCGAGGTGTTGTAGAGCGTGCCGTCCCGGTCCCGCTCGGGGATCGAGCCCGCGTGCAGCCACACGCCCGCGTCGCTCGCGGCCCCGGCCATCGCCTCGAAGGTCGGCCCCTCGAGCGGCTCGGCCTCGCGCCCGAACTGCTCGTAGGCGAAGGCGCCCGTGGTCCACAGCTCCGGCAGCACCACCAGGTCGGACGCGGCCTGATCCCGTACCAGATCCGCTGTCCGGCGCCGGCGCGATGCGACCGATTCGCCCTCGTCCACGGAGATCTGGAGCAAAGAGGCGCGCACACTACCACCGTCCTGGCATTCGAGCCGTCCACACGGGCCTACGATCGTCACACGAAAGCACTGCCGGGGTGCCTCGCAGCAGCGTAACTTAGCCTCCCGAGACACCCGCCGAGTGCAGCCACCGCCCACTGGCACCGCCGCCACAACCTGCCCGTGTACCGACCGCCGAGGGGTCCCGTTCCGTGAGTCTGCATCCCACCCTCCAGCCCTACGCCGACGCCTGGACCCACTCCATCGAAGCGATATCCGAACTCGTGCAGCCGCTCGCGGAGGCCGACTGGAACCGGCGGACGCCGTGCCCGGGGTGGTCGGTCCGTGACGTGGTCTCGCACGTCATCGGCCTGGACTCCGAGATGCTCGGCGACCCGCGTCCCATCCACACCCTGCCGCGCGACCTCTTCCATGTCACCAACGACCACCAGCGGTACACGGAGATGCAGGTCGACGTGCGCCGCCACCACACGGCGCCGGAGATGACCTCCGAGCTGGAGTACATGATCATCCGCCGCAACCGCCAGCTGCGCAACGAGTCGCGGGACCCCGGCGCCAAGGTGCGCGGCCCCCTCGGCACGGAGCTGACGCTGGAGGAGTCCATGCGCCGGCACGCCTTCGACGTGTGGGCGCACGAGCAGGACCTGCGCACCGCCCTGGGCCGCCCGGGCCACCTCGACTCCCCCGGCGCCCACGTCGCCCGCGACGTGCTGCTGGCCGAGCTGCCCCGCGTGGTGGCCGAGCTCGCCCAGGCACCGCGCAGTTCGGCGGTGGTCGTCGACGTGCACGGCCCGGTGGAGTTCCTGCGCACCATCCGCGTGGACATCCAGGGCCGCGGCACCCTGGAGACCGCCCCCGCGCTGGGCCCCGCCGCCACCCTCACCCTCGACTGGGAGACCTACGTCCGCCTGGCCTGCGGCCGGGTGACCCCGGAGGCGGTGTCCGACCGCGTGAAGACGGAGGGCGACCCGGACCTTGCGGGCGCGATCCTGCGGCACTTCGCGGTGACCAAGTAGCCCCAGCGGCCCGGGTAGGCAGCCCGTGCGGCGCTCGAGGCAGGTGCCGTGCGGGCCGCCGGCGGGGTCCGGGGGCGGCAGCCCCCGGAACGCCCCCGCCCCGCCGGTTCCCTACGCGGGCACGTGCACCGTCTCGACCCGGCTCGCCACCAGCCGCTCGCGCTCCCGCCGCGCCGCCCGCCGCCGCAGTCGCAGGATCTGGGCGACGCCGAACGCCTGGATCACGAACACCGCGGAGAAGGCGACCGAGTACGCCCCGCCCGTGGCGTCCAGCAGCACGCCGACCGCGAACAGGGTGACCATGGAGGCGACGAAGCCGCCCATGTTGGTGATCCCCGAGGCCGTGCCCTGCCGCTCGGGCGGATTGGCCGGGCGGGCGAAGTCGAAGCCGATCATCGAGGCCGGGCCGCAGGCACCCAGCACCGCGCACAGCACGACCAGCAGCCACATCGGCGCCGTGTCGGCCGGGTAGGCCAGCGTGGCCGCCCAGAGCAGCGCCGTCGCCGCCACCGTGCCCAGCGCCAGCGGGAGGCGCGCCCCGTGGTGCCGGGCGACGATCTGGCCGTAGAGCAGCCCGAAGCCCATGTTGGACAGCACCACGAGGGTGAGCAACTCACCCGCCGTGGACCGGGACAGCCCCTGCGCCTCGACCAGGAACGGCATGCCCCACAGCAGCAGGAACACCATCGCCGGGAACTGCGTGGTGAAGTGCACCCACAGCCCCAGCCGCGTCCCCGGCTCGCGCCAGGAGGCGGTGATCTGGCGGCGTACGTAGGCGGCGCCCCGGTGCGGGGCGGAGGCAGGCTCGTGGCCCTCGGGGTGGTCCTGCAGGAACAGCACCAGCAGCACGAACACCACGGCGCCCGCGACCGCGCTGCCCGCGAAGGCCGCCGTCCAGCCGACGCCGTGCAGCAACCGGGCGAGGACGAGGGTGGAGACGAGGTTGCCCGCCATGCCGGCCAGCCCCGCAAGCTGACCGACCAGCGGTCCGCGCCGGGCCGGGAACCACCGGGTGCCCAGCCGCAGCACGCTGATGAAGGTCATCGCGTCCCCGCAGCCGAGCAGCGCACGCGAGGCGAGCGCCATGCCGTACGACGGGGAGAAGGCGAAGCCGAGCTGCCCCGCAGTGAACAGCACGACGCCGATGCCCAGCACCCGCTTGGTGCCGAGCCGGTCCACGAGCAGGCCGACCGGTATCTGCATGCCCGCGTAGACCAGCAGCTGGAGGATGGAGAAGGTGGACAGCGCCGAGGCGTTGACACCGAAGCGGTCGGCGGCGTCGAGGCCGGCCACGCCCAGGGACGTGCGGAAGATGACCGCCACGAAGTAGACGCAGACGCCGATCCCCCACACGGCGAGGGCGCGCCGCCCGCCCGGGGGATCACCGGCCGGGGCGGTGCCGCTCGCGGCGCTCACCGCACCTCCCCGCGGGCCAGGTGGGAGAACCAGCCGACGTGCCGGTGGACGACCGCGACGGCCGCCTCCGCGTCACCGGAGCGCAGCGCCCGGAGGATCTCCTCGTGCTCGGCGAGGGTCTTGGCGATGCGGTCGGGGTGGGAGTGCATGACGGCGACGCCCATGCGCAGCTGGCGGTCGCGGAGCTGGTCGTAGAGGCGGGAGAGGATCTCGTTGCCGCCGCTGCGGACGATCTCGGCGTGGAAGCAGCGGTCGGTGACCGAGGCCGCGGCGAAGTCCCCGGCGGCGGCCTGTTCCTGCTGCCGGGCGAGCAGGTGCTCGAGGCGCTCGATGAGTCCGGGTGGCGCGGGCACGGCCTTCCTGGCGGCGTGTTCCTCCACCAGCAGCCGGGTCTCGACGACATCCGCGATCTCCTGCGCGGAGACGGGCAGGACGAGGGCGCCCTTCTTCGGGTAGAGCCGGATCAGTCCCTCGGCCTCCAGCCGCAGCAGCGCCTCTCGCACGGGGGTGCGGGACACGCCGACGGCCTCGGCCAGCTCCCCCTCGGTGAGCAGGATCCCGCCCTCGTAACGGCGCTCCAGGACGCCGTCCTTGACGTGGGTGTACACGCGGTCGGCGGCGGGGGGTTGCTTCACTGCGGCCAGGCTCATGCCGACAGGATAGATACAACACGTACGCATGGGCGGATCCGTCCGCCATGCGGACCGCGGGGCCCCTAAGTCGGCGCAATTGCACCCCTCTTCCCGCACAACCATCCGCACCACCCGCGAGTCAGACTCATGCGGCCGTCTGCGGTCGCACCTCAACTTCGCCGCAGCACTGGGGCATTCAACGTAATCGGGGTACCTCACTTGAAGAACGGCATTCAGGGCGTCCGCCTTCGCAGAGCCGCCGGCGTCGCCATGACCACCGGCGCCATGCTCGCCTCCGGAGCCCTCTACTCGGCGCCCGCGCAGGCCGCCACCGCTCCCACGATCGTCGCCAAGGGCGGCTACGTGATGAACAACTCGGGCGGCGCGTCGCTGTACTCGAAGGCGGCGGACACACGCCGGTCGACCGGCTCGACGACGAAGATCATGACCGCGAAGGTCGTGCTCGCGCAGAAGAACCTGAACCTCGACGCCAAGGTCACCATCCGGAAGGCGTACAGCGACTACATCGTGTCGAAGAACGCGTCGTCCGCGCGGCTGATCGTCGGCGACAAGGTGACCGTGCGCCAGCTGCTGTACGGTCTGATGCTGCCGTCCGGCTGCGACGCGGCGTACGCGCTCGCCGACAAGTTCGGCACGGGCACGACCCGCGCCGATCGCGTGAAGTCCTTCATCGGCAAGATGAACGCCGACGCGAAGAGCCTGGGCCTGAAGAACACCCACTTCGACTCGTTCGACGGCATCGGCAACGGCGCGAACTACTCCACGCCGCGCGATCTGACGAAGATCGCCTCCAGCGCGATGAAGAGCTCCACGTTCCGCTCGATCGTGAAGACCAAGTCGTACACGGCGAAGACGATCACCAAGACGGGCAGCACCCGCGTGATGGCGCCGTGGACCAACACGAACACGCTGCTCAAGAACTACAGCGGCACGATCGGCGTGAAGACCGGCTCGGGCCCCGAGGCCAAGTACTGCCTGGTCTTCGCCGCCACCCGCAACGGCAAGACGGTCATCGGCACGGTCCTGGCCTCCTCCTCCGCCACCCAGCGCGAGACGGACGCCAAGAAGCTCATGACCTACGGATTCTCCAGGATCTGAGACCCGCGGATCCGGGCCGCCGGCCCGCCCGCCCGCATCCGCCCGGGGGCCGCCGACCGACGGGGTCGGCGGCCTCCGGCGCGTGCCGGTGCGCGGGCGCCGTGACGCGAGGGGTGATCAGGCCACCGCGGACCGGGCCGGCAACTGCTCGGTGGCCTCGCGCAGGGCGGCCCGCCTGCCGGTGTCCAGCACGTCGTCGTGCGGTGCCGCGGGCCGCTGCCGTGGAGGATTCGGCAGCCCCGCCCGCGGGTCGCCCACCGTTCCCGGGCCTCGCGGCGATGCTCCCGGGGATCGACCTGCCGAATCGGCTGTTCGTCCTCGTGGGGGTGGAACCGGCGGGGCGGTGACCCCGCGGGAGGTGCTGTCCGCGTGGGTGACGACCCGGCACTGCTGCCGCCGGGTCGTGGAGTGCCGGGACGGGCTGGTGCGGGTCAGCCCTTGTCCGGCCGACCTGGGCGTGCGCGAGGACGCCCCGCCGGAGGACATGACCGCCCATCTGCCCAGGGCCCTGCAGGCGCCGGCCGCGCACTGTCCCACGGGCTCGCGGGCGGTGAGCGCGGCGCTGCCGAGCGACGAGAGTTTCCGCGCGGACGCGCGCCGGCTCGTGATGGTGTTCCGGGCCCTGGTGACCCGCTGCAACGCGAGGGGCGGCCCCCACCGGTGGTGGGGGCCGCCCCTCGTCGTCGGGCCCGGGTCCGGCGCGGACCCGGGCCCGACGTCACGCCCAGGTGATCAGCCGCTTGGGCTGCTCCAGGATCGCGGCGACGTCCGCCAGGACCTTCGAGCCCAGCTCGCCGTCGACCAGGCGGTGGTCGAAGCTCAGCGCCAGGGTGGTGACCTGACGGGGCTTCACCTTGCCCTTGTGCACCCACGGCTGGGGCTTGATGGAGCCGACCGCGAGGATCGCGGACTCGCCGGAGTTGAGGATCGGCGTGCCGGTGTCGACGCCGAAAACGCCGACGTTGGTGATGGTGACCGTGCCGCCCTGCATCGCGGACGGCGAGGTCCTGCCCTCCCGCGCCGTGGCCACCAGCTCGCCCAGGGACTCGGCCAGCTGCGGCAGCGTCTGGACGTGCGCGTCCTTGATGTTCGGCACGATCAGACCGCGCGGAGTGGCCGCCGCGATGCCCAGGTTGACGTAGTGCTTGACCACGATCTCCTGGGCCGCCTCGTCCCACGACGCGTTGATGTCCGGATTGCGCTTGATGGCGACCAGCAGGGCCTTGGCGATCAGCAGCAGGGGGTTCACGCGCAGGCCCGCGAACTCCTTGTCCTGCTTGAGCTCCTCGACCAGCTTCATCGTGCGCGTCACGTCGACCGTCACGAACTCGGTGACGTGCGGTGCGGTGAACGCCGAGCCGACCATCGCCGCCGCGGTGGCCTTGCGCACGCCCTTGACCGGGACGCGGGTCTCGCGGGCGGTGTCGTAGGACACCGGCGCGGGGGCCGCCGGGGCCGCGGGGGCGGACACGGGCGCCGGTGCCTGGGGCTCAGGTGCCTGGGGCGGGGCCACCGCCGCGTGGACGTCCTCACGGGTGATGATGCCGTCCGGGCCGGTCGGGACGACCGACGCCAGGTCGACGCCGAGGTCCTTCGCCAGCTTGCGCACCGGCGGCTTGGCCAGCGGGCGCTGCTGGGCGGGGGCCGCGGCGGCAGCCGCGGCCGGGGCGGGCGCCGGGCCGTGGCCGTTCAGCTCCGTCGGGACGGCCGCCGCCGCCTGGGCGGGGACCTCCGCGGTCCTGCGCGGACGGCGGCGCGTGGAGGACGTCGCCACGCCGTAGCCGACCAGCACCGGCTGGCGGCCCGAACCCTCGGCCTTCGGCTCCTCCTCCTGCTGTGGGGCCGCCGTCTCGGCGGCGGGCGCCTCCTCGGCCGGTGCCGCGCCGCCGGAGACGTCCACCGCGATGATGGACGTGCCCACGTCCACGGTGGTGCCCTCGGGGAAGTGCAGCTCGCGGACCACGCCGTCGTAGGGGATGGGCAGCTCGACGGCCGCCTTCGCCGTCTCGACCTCGCAGACCACCTGGCCGTCGGTGACCGTGTCGCCGGGCTGGACGTACCACTTGAGGATCTCGGCCTCGGTGAGGCCCTCGCCCACGTCCGGCATCTTGAACTCGCGTACGGACGCGTTCGTCATCGTCGTCACGACCTTCTCCTCAGTACGCCAGCGAGCGGTCGACGGCGTCCAGCACCCGGTCCAGGTCCGGGAGGTAGGACTCCTCCAGGCGGGCCGGCGGGTACGGGGCGTGGTAGCCGCCCACCCGCAGTACCGGGGCCTCCAGGTGGTAGAAGCACCGCTCCGTGATCCGCGCGGCGATCTCCGCGCCGGAGCCGAAGAACACCGGCGCCTCGTGGACGACGACCAGACGGCGGGTCTTCTCCACCGACGCCTGGATGGAGTCGAAGTCGAGCGGGGAGACCGAGCGCAGGTCCAGCACCTCGAGGGAGCGGCCCTCCTCGGCCGCCGCGTCGGCGACCTCCTGGCAGAGCTTCACCATCGGGCCGTAGGCCGCCAGCGTCAGGTCGGTGCCCTCGCGGACCACGCGCGCGGTGTGCAGCGGACCGGGGATGGCGTCGGTGTCGACCTCGGCCTTGTCCCAGTAGCGCCGCTTGGGCTCGAAGAAGATCACCGGATCGTCGCTCTGGATGGCCTGCTGCATCATCCAGTACGCGTCCGACGCGTTCGACGGCGAGACGATCTTCAGGCCGGCGACGTGCGCGAAGAGCGACTCCGGGGACTCGGAGTGGTGCTCGACCGCGCCGATGCCGCCGCCGTAGGGGATGCGCACGACGACGGGCAGCTTGACCTTGCCCAGCGAGCGGGCGTGCATCTTCGCGAGCTGGGTGACGATCTGGTCGTACGCCGGGAAGACGAAACCGTCGAACTGGATCTCCACCACCGGGCGGTAGCCGCGCAGGGCGAGGCCGATCGCGGTACCCACGATGCCCGACTCGGCGAGCGGGGTGTCGATGACGCGGCTCTCGCCGAAGTCCTTCTGGAGGCCGTCCGTCACGCGGAAGACGCCGCCGAGCTTGCCCACGTCCTCACCCATGACGAGGACCTTGGGGTCCGTGTCCAGGGCGCGGCGCAGCGACTCGTTGATCGCCTTGGCCAGGGCCATCTTCTCCGCCATGTCACTTACCCCCGTCCGCGTCGGCGAACGACGCCTGGTATGCGGCGAACTGTGCCCGCTCCTCGTCCACGAGGGCGTGTCCGTCCGCGTACACGTTCTCGAAGATGGCGAAGTGGTCCGGGTCCTGCATGGCACGGACCGCCTCGCGCACTCGCCTGCCCAACGCCTCGGACTCGGTCTCCAGTTCCGCGAAGAACGCCTCGTCCGCGTGGTTGGACGCCTCGAGGTAGCGGCGCAGGCGCAGGATCGGGTCCTTGGCCTCCCAGGCCAGCCGCTCCTCGTCGCCCCGGTAGCGGGTGGGGTCGTCGGAGGTGGTGTGGGCGCCCATGCGGTAGGTGAACGCCTCGATCAGCGTCGGTCCCTCACCGCTGCGGGCCCGCTCCAGGGCCCACTTGGTGACGGCCAGGTTCGCCAGGACGTCGTTGCCGTCCACCCGCACGCCCGGGAAGCCGAAGCCCTGCGCACGCTGGTACAGCGGGACGCGGGACTGCTTCTCGGTCGGCTCGGAGATGGCCCACTGGTTGTTCTGGCAGAAGAACACCACGGGGGCGTTGTAGACCGCGGAGAAGGTGAACGCCTCGGCCACGTCGCCCTGGCTGGAGGCGCCGTCGCCGAAGTAGGCGATCACCGCGCTGTCCGCGCCGTCCTTGGCGATACCCATGGCGTAGCCGGTGGCGTGCAGGGCCTGCGAGCCGATGACGATCGTGTAGAGGTGGAAGTTGTTGCCGTTCGGGTCCCAGCCGCCGTTGTTGACGCCGCGGAACATGCCGAGCAGGTTGGTCGGGTTCACCCCGCGGCACCAGGCCACGCCGTGTTCACGGTAGGTGGGGAAGACGTAGTCGTCGTCGCGCAGGGCCCGGCCGGAGCCGATCTGCGCCGCCTCCTGGCCGAGCAGCGAGGCCCACAGGCCCAGCTCGCCCTGGCGCTGCAGGGAGGTGGCCTCGGCGTCGAAGCGGCGGGTGAGCACCATGTCGCGGTAGAGGCCGCGGAGCTCCTCGGCGGTGATACCGGCGACGTACTGGTCGAACTCGGCGTTCTTGACGCGCTTGCCCTCGGGGGTCAGCAGTTGGACGAGGGCGGGCTCGGCGCTCCTCGCCGCGCCGGTGGCCTTCTTGGTCGTGCTGGTGGTGCGCTTGGTGCCGGTGGCGCCGGCCTTGGTCCCGGCGCTGCGTCGCGGTGTGCGCGCGGCAGTGCTCTCCACGGTCACGTGTGCTCCTCCGTCGGTCCGGCCCCCGGGGTTGCCGGTAGGCCAGTGCGGCTCACCTGTTTCTCGACCACCGGGCACGGGGTGGGTGCCGCTCGACCGGGAACAGGCGTGACAGGTGCCCCGGCGAGCGCCCTGCAACAAGCACGTTACCCAGTGCTCCACATATCTGTGAAACACCCTCTGACCTGCGTTTTTGCTTGGATATCCAAGTAAATCCGAAGGGCCTGGAAGGCGCGCTGGTCACAGCCTTGCAGGAGGCCGGAGCAACGGCACGTTATCCCGCGCACCCCTGGCACGGGAAGAGTCGGAATTCCGAGCGAGCGCCGATTCGGGCACGCTCCGCGACCACAAATGACAGCTTGTGACAACGCGCAGCTCACAGGGTCGGGCGTTCCCCTAGCATCTGGCGCGTGTCGCCGCTACGTGTACCACCCCCTGTATCTCACGCGCCCCCACTGGGCGCCCTGCTCCGCCGGTACGCCGCCGGTTCTGCCCTCACCTGCGAGCCGGTCGTCGAGGGCCTGCTCAACCGCGGCTACCGGCTGCGCACCACCCGCGGCCGCTACTTCCTCAAGTACCACTTCGACCCCGAGACCGCCGATCCGGCGGCCATCGTGCGCCAGCACCGGGCCACCCGGCGCCTGGCCGCCCTGGGCGTTCCGGTGGCCCCCGCGCTGCCCGGCCGGGACGGGCGCACGGTCGCGGTCGTCGGGGGCCACGCCTACGCCCTGCACCCGTGGATCGACGGACGGCACCGGCACGGCGGGCAGCTCACGCCGGGACAGTGCGGGCGACTGGGTGCCCTCCTGGGGGTGGTGCACGCGGGACTGGAGCGCGTGATGCCGGCGCACGGGCGCGCACGGGCCACCCCGGCGGAGAGCGCGGACCCGGCGGACACCTTCGCGCTGATCGACGACCTGCTCGGGCGCGTGCGTCGGCACCGCCCCGCCGATTCCTTCGACGAGCTCGCCCGCCACCGGCTCCTGGAGCGGCGTGCCCTGCTGGAGCGGCACGCGGACCGGCGCCCGCCCCACGGGGGCGCGGTGGGCTGGGTGCACGGGGACTTCCACCCGTTCAACCTGCTCTACCGCGGTGACGCGCCCGCCGCGATCGTCGACTGGGACCGGCTGGGGGTGCAGCCCCGCGCGGAGGAGGCGGTCCGCGCGGCGGCGATCTTCTTCGTCCGGCCCGCCGGCACGCTGGACCTGCCGAAGGTGCGGTCCTACGCCCGGGCGTACCGGCGCGCCGCCGGGGCCACGCCCTCCGAGCTGGCCGCGGCGGTACACCGCGTGTGGTGGGAACGCCTCAACGACTTCTGGATGCTCCGCTGGCACTACGAGCGGGGTGACACCCGTGCGGACCCTCAGTTCCCGGCCGCGTCGGCCCTGGCGGTGTGGTGGACCAGGGAGTACGAGGCGGTCTGCGGGGCGTTCACGGACTGACCGTGGCCCGGTCGCCGGTCAGCCGGCACCGCCGTCGACGGTGCCGCCGTTGACCGCGCCACCGGCGTCGGTCCCACCGGCGTCGGTCCCGCCCGCGTCGGTCCCGCCCGCGTCCGTACCGCCCGCGTCCGTACCGCCGGTGTCGGTGCCGCCCGTGTCGGTGCCACCGGTGTCCGTGCCACCGGTGTCCGTGCCGCCGGTGTCCGTGCCGCCCGTCGCGGTCGGCTGCGAGGCCGTCGGCGGGTCGGTCGGCTCCTCGGTCTGCGGCTGGGACGGCTCCTCGGACGGGGTGTACGACGGGGGCCAGTTGCCGCCGGTGCCCGAACCGGTGTCGCCGCCCGTGCCGGGGTCGACCGGCTCCTCGGTCGGGTCGTCGCTCGGGGTCTCGCTGGGCTTCTCCTCCTCGGTGCTCTGCGAGACGGACGGCGACTTGGAGGGCGTCTTGCCCCCACCGCCACCGCCACCGGCGTTGTTCAGCGCCAGGGCGACACCGGCGGCGACGGCAATCACCGCGAGCACCGCGAGGATCCACAGCTTGCCCCGGCCGCTGCCCTGGTTGCCGCCGCCCTCGAAGCCGCCGTCGTCCCCGCTGCCGTAACCGGCGGGCAGGATCGGCTGCGGGATCGCCGTCGTGCCGGCGGCGTCCGGGTGCGGCATCACGGCCGTACCGGCGAAGCCCGCCGCCGGGGTGTGGCGGCCCTCGTGCATCTCCACCGGGCCGGTGTTCCAGGTCCCGGTGTGGCCGCCCTGGTCGTAGAGCATCTGGAGCGCGTACTGGACCAGTCCGCGCATCTCCTCGGCCGTCTGGAACCGGTCGTCGGGCTCCTTGGCGAGGGAGCGCATGACCAGACCGTCCAGCTCCGGCGGGCAGGCGTCCGAGGCCTCCGACGGGGGCGTGGGGATGTCCTGGACGTGCTGGTAGACCACCGACAGCGGCGTCTCACCGGTGAACGGGGGCCGCAGTGCCAGCAGTTCGTACATCAGGCAGCCGGTCGCGTACAGGTCGGACCGGTGGTCGACGGCCTTGCCCAGCGCCTGCTCCGGCGAGAGGTACTGCGGGGTGCCCATGACCATGCCGGTCTGCGTCATCGTCGTGGACGCGCCGTGCAGGGCGCGGGCGATGCCGAAGTCCATCACCTTCACGGCGCCGTTGTTGGTGATGATGACGTTGGCCGGCTTGATGTCGCGGTGCACGATGCCGTGCTGGTGCGAGTAGGCCAGCGCCTCGAGCACGCCCGAGACGATGATCAGCGCCTGCTCCGGGCCGGGGGCCTCGGCGTTGATCAGCAGGTCTCGGATGGTGCGGCCCTCGACCAGCTCCATCACGATGTACGGCACCGACTGGCCGCCCACGACGTCCTCGCCGGAGTCGTACACGGCGACGATCGCGTGGTGGTTGAGACCGGCCACCGACTGCGCCTCGCGGGTGAACCGCGCCTTGGCGATCGGGTCCTCCGCGAGGTCGGAGCGCAGCAGCTTCACGGCCACCGTGCGCCCGAGCCGCACGTCCTCCGCGGCGAACACCTCCGCCATGCCGCCCCGGCCGAGTCTGTGGGTCAGCCGGTACCGGCCGTCGCCGACAAGCCCGCCGTTACCCCAGTTGTCCGGCGCTTCCGACGTGCCGCCGCCAGTCGCCTCGGGGTCGGACGGGCCCTGAGCGCGCTGCTGCTGTGCCATCAGTCCTCGCCGTCGTTTCTGCCCGCGGTGCGCGCGGTGTTGTTACGGTCTCCGTCGGCCACGCTACAGCCTCCGCGCAAGCCTCCGGTCCGAGACGGGCGCCAGGACGGGCACGAGACGGGATCGGCCATGAAACCCGCACCCCGCACCGTCGTGCAAATTCCGTGGGCCGGGCGTACGGCCCCTGTAACGCTTCCGCGACGCTTCTTTCGCGTACGGTCACGGAACGGGCACCGCGCTTGACGTGTCAGTGGCCTGGGGCAGACTTGGCCGGGAATAGCGCATTGGATCTACAACGGATCAGCCACAGTCGGCGGCGCCGGAGAGGCTGCGGGGGACGCGGAACATGAGCCAGGACGGCGCACAGGGCCGGTACGCGGGGCGGGCGCTCGCCGGCGGCCGCTACCAACTGCGGGACCTGCTCGGCCAGGGCGGCATGGCGTCGGTGCACCTCGCCTACGACAGCGTGCTCGACCGTCAGGTCGCGATCAAGACCCTGCACACCGAACTGGGCCGGGAACAGGCCTTCCGCGAGCGCTTCCGCCGCGAGGCCCAGTCCGTGGCGAAGCTCACGCACACCAACATCGTGTCGGTCTTCGACACCGGCGAGGACGACGTCGACGGCATGACCACGCCGTACATCGTCATGGAGTACGTCGAGGGCCGTCCGCTCGGCTCGGTGCTGGACGAGGACGTGCGGCAGTACGGCGCGATGCCCGCCGACAAGGCGCTGAAGATCACCGCCGACGTGCTGGCCGCGCTCGAGATCAGCCACGAGATGGGGCTGGTCCACCGCGACATCAAGCCGGGCAACGTGATGATGACCAAGCGCGGCGTGGTCAAGGTCATGGACTTCGGCATCGCCCGCGCCATGCAGTCCGGCGTGACGTCGATGACGCAGACCGGCATGGTCGTCGGCACGCCGCAGTACCTCTCCCCGGAGCAGGCGCTCGGCCGCGGCGTCGACGCGCGCTCCGACCTGTACTCGGTCGGCATCATGCTGTTCCAGCTGGTGACCGGGCGGCTGCCGTTCGACGCCGACTCGCCGCTGGCGATCGCCTACGCGCATGTCCAGGAGGAGCCGCCGGTTCCGTCCTCGATCAACCGCTCGCTGCCGCCGGCCGTGGACGCGCTGATCGCCCGTGCCCTGAAGAAGAACCCGAACGAGCGCTTCCCCAGCGCGGACGCGATGCGCGGCGAGTGCCTGCGGGTGGCCCAGTCCTTCCAGCCTGCCCCGCCGAACATCGTCCCCGGCACGCAGGGACAGAGCGGCGCGGGCGTCGGCTCCGCGGTGTTCCCGCCGGTCGACCAGGCGACCCCGGCGGGAACGGGCAACGTGCAGACGCCGTACCAGCCGGTCCCGGCACCGAACCCGTACGGTCCCCAGTCCCCGGCGTACGGCTACCCGCACCAGGGCGGGTACCAGACGCCCCACCCGTCGCCGTACGCCCAGCAGCCGGGCCCGTCGACCCCGCCGCCGTACACCATCTCGCCCCAGGGGCCGGGGCAGGGTTCCCCGGGCGGCCGGAAGAGCAACCGGCCGGTCGTCATCGGCTCGATCGTGGTGTCGCTCCTGGCCGTCGGCGGCCTGATCACGGCGCTGCTGGTCAACAACGGCGGCACCGAGGACAAGGCGGGCGGGGGCAGCAACAGCAGCAGCGCCTCGGCCTCGCCCGACAAGCGGCCGGGCTACCGCGGGCCGGACACGAAGAAAACGATCGAGAAGGACGAGTGCACCGAGCCGCAGGAGTCGTACAACGACCCTGAAAAGATCGAGCTCCCGAACTTCAAGTTCAAGTACATCAAGTCGGTCAAGGAGTGCTTCCAGGCCGCCGGCTGGCAGATGAAGGTCGTCGAGGTCGACGAGAACACCTTCGGCGAGGGCTCGGTCAGGGACCAGTTCCCACCGCCCGGTACGGACGTCGACCCGGCGGACATGCCGGAGATCACCCTCAAGGTCTCGACGGGCAACCCGCCGTCCTGATCCAGGCCGGGCGCGCGGTACCGGAGGGCGCGGGCGCGGCAGGCACGTGACCGCCGGTGCAGGCGCGGCAGGCACGGGAAAGGGGCCCGGATGCCGGGCCCCTTCGCGTTGTCGGCCGGAGACCCGCGCGTCCCGGGCGGGGCCCGGTGGACACCGCGCGTCCCGGGCGGGACCACGGGACGCCGGGCGCTCAAGGCGGGACCAGAGGCAGGGCCTAGAGGTAGGGGCCGCCCGAGCGGCCGCCCGGGTGGGGCTCTTCGTGGCCGTCGCCGACGCCGGGCGGAAGAGCGCGGCGCATCTGCTCCAGCTGGGCGCGGGCGGCCATCTGCTGGGCGAACAGGGTGGTCTGGATGCCGTGGAAGAGGCCCTCCAGCCAGCCCACCAACTGAGCCTGGGCGATCCGCAGTTCGGCGTCGCTCGGGGTCGCCTCGTCCGTGAACGGCAGGGAGAGCCGCTCAAGTTCCTCCACCAGCTCCGGCGCCAGGCCGTCCTCGAGCTCCTTCACCGAGCTGGCGTGGATCTCCTTCAGCCGGGCCCGGCTGGCCTCGTCGAGAGGAGCCACGCGCACCTCCTCCAGCAGCTGCTTGATCATGCTGCCGATCCGCATGACCTTCGCCGGCTGCTCCACCTGCTCCGTCAGCGGCGTCTCGCGGGAGTCCTCGTCTCCGTTGCCGCCGCTGAGCGCCATCCCGTCCTGGCCGACGACCAGGATCTGCGGATTCTCCGGCGACCGTTCGTTCCTCGGCATCTCCATGCCGCCATTGTCGCGCACGCGGACCGCTCCTCCGTGTGGTGCCCCCCACTGAGGCCGAGCCGCCGTCGTCCCCGGCGGGGTCGACCCGACGGGGGTATCCGACATGCCGGGATTGCACGGAAATGGGAGGCTGTTTGACGTCCATTCGGCCCAACTTGCCGACGGTGTGCACGAGCACCGGCCGGCGCGGGAGGTCACGGTCGTGACTCCATGGCTGCGCATAGCGGGGGCGACGTGGGTGGGGCTCGCCCTGCGGGTGGGGGTTGTCCTGGGTGCTGGGGCGGGGACGGTGATGGTGCCCTGGGGCGGGCTTGTGGCGTACGGGGCACAGGGGGCGGCGGAGACGGGCTCCGTCTCGCACACCGGGTCCGGGGCGGGGACGGCCCGGGGGGCTGAGGGGGAGGCGGGCGGGAACGACAACGGGGACAGGGACGGGCGCCGGGGGGACGGTCCCGGGTCCGGTCGGGGTGCGGCCCCCGGCTCCCGTGTCCACGAGGGCTCGCGTCCCGCATCCGGCTCGGAGTCGGACTCCGACGCGTGGTCCGGATCCCGCACCCCTGCGGACCCTGCCGCCGGCCCCGGTCCGCACTCCCGCTCCGAAGTGGCGCCCGGCGCCGGCCCCGGGGCCGCCTTCCGTTCCCCTTCCCCCGCGCCCTCCGCCGAGCCGTCCCGGGCCGGGAGCCGGCCGGGTGAGGGGCGGGAGCGGCCCGGGCGGCGGGAGCCTGCCGAGGAGGACGCCGGTGAGGTCGGTGCCCTACCGGACGGGCAGCCCGCGGACGTGGGCGCCCTGCCCGAGCTGCCCGGGACGCCGAGCGCCGGTGTCGGCGAGGCCGTCCCGGACGCGGCGGCAGAGGCCGTTCCGGTGCCCACGGCACGGTCGGCGGAACCCGTGCCGAACGCCGCCGCGGGGAACGGAAGTGCCGGCGGGCCCGTCCTGCGCATCCTGCCGCTGGGCAGCGGCCTGATGCTCATCGGACTCGGCTTCGGCCTCGCCTTCGTCGGGCTGCGGCTGCGCCAGGGCACGAGCTGAGACCGGGGCCGACCGGGACCCCGCCCGACCGCGGCTTTCCTGCCGACCGGTCGCGACGCGGCCCCGGGGCCGCGCCACGGACCGCCCCGGGGCCCCACCGCCGACCCGCGGCGGCCATCCGCACAGGTCCGGCGGCCGGCCCGGGACCGGACTCGGCGCGGGCGGCCGGCGGCCGACCCCGGCGCGTACGCGGTCGGCACACGGCCACCAGCGGACGACCCGGCGCATGCGCGGCCGGCGCACCGCGGACGGCGGCCGACCCGGCGGGTGCGGGTTCAGCGCGGAGTCACCAGCAGGACCTTCCCGACGTGGCCGCTGTCCTCCACCACCCGGTGGGCGGCGGCCGCGTCCGGCATCGGGATCTCGCGGTCGATCACGGGACGGACGTGCCCGCCGGCGATCAGCGGCCACACGTGCTCCCGCACGGCCGCCACGATCGCCGCCTTCTCCTCGAGCGGCCGGGCCCGCAGCGAGGTGGCGCTGATGGCGGCCCGCTTGCGCAGCAGGGCGTTGATGTCCAGCTCGCCCTTGACACCGCCCTGGAGGCCGATGATCGCGAGCCGGCCGTTGACCGCGAGGGCGCGGATGTTGCGGTCCAGGTACTTGGCGCCCATGTTGTCGAGGACGACGTCCGCGCCGGCGCCGTCCGTGGCCCGCCGCACCTCCTCGACGAAGTCCTGCTCACGGTAGTTGACGAGGATGTCGGCGCCCAGGTCGGCGCAGCGCTCGAGCTTCTCCTTGGTGCCCGCGGTGACGGCGACCCGGGCGCCGACGGCCTTGGCGAGCTGGATCGCCATCGTGCCGATGCCGCTGGAGCCGCCGTGCACGAGCAGGGTCTCGCCGGGGCGAAGGTGGGCGATCATGAAGACGTTCGACCAGACCGTGCTGACGACCTCCGGGAGCGCCGCGGCCGACTTCACGTCGAGTCCCTCGGGCACGGGCAGCAGCTGCCCGGCCGGAACGGCGACCTTCTCCGCGTAACCACCGCCCGAGAGCAGTGCGCAGACCTCGTCCCCGACCGACCATCCGCCCACCCCGGGCCCGAGCGCGGCGATCCGCCCGGAGCACTCCAGCCCCGGGTACGGCGACACACCGGGCGGCGGCGCGTAGAACCCCTGCCGCTGAAGGATGTCGGCCCGGTTGACGGCTCCCGCCGTCACCTCCACCAGCACCTCGCCCTCCCCGGGCACGGGATCGTCCACCTCGGCCCACACCAGCGCCTCGGGCCCACCGGGTTCAGCAATCGTGATCGCATACATGCGCCCGACGCTACTCCTGACCTCACAGCACCCGGCCGGGGGTCACGTCTACCACTGCCCCCTGACGCGCTCCTTCCCGCCACCGCCCGGGGCACGGCCCGGCTCCCCCTCCGGGGGGCCGATCCGTGAGAAATCCGGGTGCGGGAGCGATGAGTTTGCGGGACGGTGAAGGTCTCCCCTGCGTAGCCCACGCATGCGGAAGGACCCCAGCATGAGCACCAAGACGTCCGGCCTGGCGATCGAGACCGCGGGCCTGGTCAAGACCTTCGGTGAGACCCGGGCCGTCGACGGGGTCGACCTCGCCGTGCCGGCCGGGACGGTGTACGGCGTCCTCGGCCCCAACGGCGCCGGCAAGACCACCACCGTGAAGATGCTCGCCACCCTCCTGCGCCCCGACGGCGGCGAGGCCCACGTCTTCGGGCACGACATCGTGCGCGAGGCCGACGAGGTGCGCGGCCGGGTGAGCCTCACCGGCCAGTACGCCTCCGTGGACGAGGACCTCACCGGCACCGAGAACCTGGTCCTGCTGGCCCGCCTCCTCGGACACCGCAAGCCCGCCGCCCGCACCCGCGCCGCCCAGCTCCTCGAGGCCTTCGGCCTCACGGACGCCGCAGGGAAGCAGGTCAAGCACTACTCGGGCGGCATGCGGCGCCGCATCGACATCGCCGCGTCCATCCTCAACACCCCAGACCTGCTGTTCCTCGACGAACCGACGACCGGCCTCGACCCGCGCAGCCGCAACCAGGTCTGGGACATCGTCCGCGCCGTGGTCGCTCAGGGCACCACCGTCCTGCTGACGACCCAGTACCTGGACGAGGCCGACCAGCTCGCCTCCCGCATCGCCGTCATCGACCGCGGCAAGGTGATCGCCGAGGGCACCAAGGGCGAGCTGAAGGCGTCCGTCGGCGCCGGCTCCGTCCATCTGCGGCTACGGGACCCGGACCAGCGCCCCCTCGCCGCCGAACTCCTGCGCACCACCCTCGACGCCCAGGTGCAGCCCGAACCCGACCCGGTTGCCCTCACCGCCCGCCTCGGCACGGCCGCGAGCGACGACACCGCCGCCGAGCAGGCCGCCCGCGCCCTCGGCGAGCTGGCCCGGGCCGGTGTCACCGTGGACAACTTCTCCCTCGGCCAGCCCAGCCTGGACGAGGTGTTCCTCGCCCTCACCGGCCACGACACCCACGCGTCCGACTCCGCGCACACCCACGACGACTCCCACGACCCGAAGGACGAGGTGGCGGCATGAGCACCGCGACGACCACCGAGAGCACCGAGCTCGCCCCGGTCCGCACCGACTCCCTCGCCGAACTGCTGGTCGCCAAGGAGCGCCCACCGCGCCCCAGCGCCTGGTCCGCCTCGCTGACCTTCGGCTGGCGGGCGATCCTGAAGATCAAGCACGTGCCGGAGCAGCTCTTCGACGTCACCGCGTTCCCGATCATGATGGTGCTGATGTACACGTACCTGTTCGGCGGGGCGCTGGCCGGCTCGCCGGAGAAGTACATCCAGTTCCTGCTGCCGGGCATCCTCGTGATGTCGGTCGTGATGATCACGATGTACACCGGCGTCTCGGTCAACACCGACATCGAGAAGGGCGTCTTCGACCGGTTCCGCAGCCTGCCCATCTGGCGGCCGTCCACCATGGTCGGCTATCTGCTCGGCGACGCCCTGCGCTACACCATCGCGTCCGTCGTGATGCTCACCGTCGGCCTGATCCTCGGCTACCGCCCGGACGGCGGCGTCGCCGGAGTGCTCGCCGGGATCGCGCTGCTGGTGGTCTTCTCGTTCGCGTTCTCGTGGATCTGGACGATGTTCGGGCTGCTGCTGCGCACCGAGAAGTCGGTGATGGGCGTCAGCATGATGGTGATCTTCCCGCTCACCTTCCTCTCCAACGTCTTCGTCGACCCCCGGACCATGCCGGGCTGGCTCCAGGCGTTCGTCAACAACAGCCCCGTCACCCATCTCGCGTCCGCGGTGCGCGGACTGATGGCGGGCGACTGGCCAGCCGACGAGATCGCCTGGACGCTCGGCTGGGCGGCCCTGTTCGTGCTGGTCTTCGGGCCGGTCACGATGCGGCTCTACAACCGCAAGTAGCGCCCGGCAACCCTGACCGCCGGGCGCCCGGCGGTCAGGGGCGGGGGAGCGGACGGACGTCGGGCAGGACCTTTGTGCCCGGCGTCGCCCGCACGATCGTGATCAGCCGATCCGTCAGCTCCAGGGTGCCGACGGCCGGATCGTCGTAGCCGAGCACCCGGTGCCCGCGGACGACGCTCACCACGAGGTCGTCCGCCTCCCGCGGGGTCTTGCCCACCTCGGCCTTTATGACGGGACGCTCCACAATGTCGAGCCCCGTGCCCTGCTGGATGAGGTCCTCCATCACCATGCCCGCCGAAGGGCTGAGCACGGACAGGCCCAGCAGCCGGCCGGCCGCGCTCGCGCTGGTGATGACCGCGTCGGCACCCGACTGCTTCAGCAGCGGCGCGTTCTCCTCCTCGCGCACCGCGGCCACGATCTTGGCGCCGCGGTTGAGCTGCCGGGCCGTCAGCGTCACGAGGACGGCCGTGTCGTCGCGCTGGGTCGCGATGATGATCTGCCGCGCCTTGTGCACCTCGGCCCGCTTGAGGACCTCGCTGCGCGTCGCGTCCCCGACCACGCCCGCGTACCCGTCGGCCGTCGCGGCGTCGACCGCCTTGCCGCTGGGGTCGACCACGACGACCTGTTCCTTCTTGACCCCGGTCGCGCAGACCGTCTTGATCGCCGACCTGCCCTTGGTGCCGAAGCCGATGACAACGGTGTGATCGCGCAACGTGGACCTCCAGCGGTTCAGTCGCCACTCCTCCCGGGTGCGTTCGGTGAGTGCCTCGAGGGTGGTGCCGACCAGGATGATCAGGAACAGCACACGCAACGGCGTGATGACGAAGATATTGGTGAGCCGGGCGGCGTCGCTGACCGGAGTGATGTCGCCGTACCCGGTGGTGGAGAGCGTGACGGTCGCGTAGTAGAAGGCGTCGAGGAGATCGACCGCGCCGTCGGAGTTGTCGTTGTACCCGTCGCGGTCGAGGTAGACGATCATCGCGGTCACCGCGAGAACCACGAGAGCGATGGAGAGCCGCTTGGTGACCTGGCGGATCGGGTGCTCCACCATCTTCCGCGGCAGCTTGACCACATGGGTCACCAGATGTTCGTCCGCCTGACGGGCGATGGCGTCCTGACCCGGAAGTTTCACGTGAAACACACCCCGATTCCCGCTGATGCCCAGGGCAGGTCCAACAGTTCGGCCTCCTGCCCCGGCCGTGTTCCGCCCGGCGGAACGACGGCGAGCGCGTCGGCCGCCGCCACGCCGCGCAGCATGGCCGGGCCGTTGTAGAGCAGCGGCAGCGCGTGGTCGCCGCGCAGGGTGACCGGGACCAGCCGGGTGTCGTGCGGGTGCCCCTGCACCCCGTCCCGCAGCGGTACCCGGTACGGCTCGGTGGCCGGCCGGGCCCCCAGGGTGCGCAGCAGGGGCTCGGCGAGGGTGAGCAGTCCCGAGACGGCGGCGAGGGGGTTGCCGGGCAGGCCGACGAGGTGCTGGTTCTCTTTGGTGCGGGCCAGCAGCATGGGGTGGCCGGGACGCACCTGTACGCCGTCCACGAGGAGTTCGGCGCCGATGCGGCGCAGGGTGGGGTGGACGTGGTCGACCGGCCCGGCCGCTGTGCCGCCGGTGGTGACGACGACATCGGCACCGGATGCCGTGATCGCCTCGTACAGCGCCTCGGCGTCGTCGCGGACCCGGCGGACGGAGGTCACCTCGGCGCCGAGTGCGCGCAGCCACGGAGGCAGCATCGGGCCGAGCGCGTCCCGGATCAGGCCCTCGCGCGGCAGGCCCTCGGTGAGCAGCTCGTCGCCGAGGACCAGGACGTCGGCGCGGGGGCGGGGCACGGCGGTGAGCGTGTCGTACCCGGCCGCCGCGGCCAGGCCCAGCACGGCCGGGGTCACCTGGGTGCCGACGGGCAGCAACTGGTCGCCGCTGCGGCACTCCTGGCCGCGGGGGCGGATGTCCTGGCCGTGCGCGACCGTGGTGGTGCCCGTGGCCCGGGGGACGGCGGCGTGCAGACGGCCGTTTCCGTCGGTGCGGCCGTGCTCGCTGCGCAGCACTGCGGTGGTGTCCAGGGGGATCCTGGCGCCGGTCGCGATGCGGACGGCCTCGCCGTCGGTGAGCGGCGCGTGCGCGGTGTGCCCGGCGAGGACGCCCTCCTCGCGCACGTCCCAGGGGCCGGGTCCGGACACCGCCCAGCCGTCCATCGCGGAGGTGTCGAAGGAGGGCAGGTCGGTGAGGGCGGTGAGGGGGGCGGCCAGGGTGAGACCCAGGGCCGCGTCGAGGGGCACCTGGACCGGGGGGCGGCGGGCCGTACGGCCGCCGTCGCGCTGCCGGGCGGCACGTTCGGCGATGCTCCGGGCCTCGGTCCAGGGCGTGGCCGCCCTGCGGTGCGGGTCGCGAGGGGCGCCGGAGCGCTCGCCCTCGGGGGACCGGTCCTTCGGGGACATGGTGCGCGGGTCCTTGGGGGACGTGGCGGAGGTGGGCCCGGCCTCCCGTGGCCCGGCGGGCGGGTGGTGGCCGAGGGGGTGGCCGGGATCGCGGCCGCGGTCTTCCTTCACGAGGGCGAGGGCCTCGTCGACGTCGAGGTCGTCGGCGTCCTCGCCGGCCCGGGTGGCGTGCGCGGCCATCAGGCGTCCGGGCGGGTTTCGGGCGTCGCGCCGGGGGCGGCGTCGGCCCGGGTGTCCTCGGACGGCGCGGTCTTCGCGCCGGTGGTTCCGGGCGTGTCGGCGGTGTCCTCGTCGGCCCAGCGCAGGGCGAGTGCCGCGGCCTTGCGGGCGGCCTCGACCACGGCCTCCGGGCCGCCGCCGGCCCGCGCGGCCGCGTAACCGACGAGGAACGTGGTCAGCGGGGCCGCGGGCCGGGCCACGCCGTGGGCGGCGTCACGGGCGAGGTCGAGCAGCACGCCGGTGTCGACGTCCAGATCGAGGCCCAGCTCGTCCTTGACTGCGGAAATCCATTCATCCAACACGTTCCCATGCTCCCTGATGCGTGCCCTGGCAAGGGCGATGTCGTCCCAGGTGTCGCAGTCGAAGGACGCCACCGGGTCGGAGATACGGGTGAGATCGAGCGAGCCCGTCAGCCGGCGCAGCGGAAGCCCGCCCAGCCCGCCCGGGGCGCCGTGTCCACCCGTGAGCGCGGCGAGTCCGGCGCGCAGGGACGCCGTCCGGTACGCGGCCACGAGCGGCTGGTCCCGGCCGTCCGCGTCGGTCAGCACGGCCCCGTCGGCCGTGCTGACGCGCAGCGCGGTCAAGAGCACCCGGACGGTGCGCTCGTCGAGGAACGGCAGGTCGGCCGAGAGCAGCACGACACGGTCGGCGGTGGTGTGCCGCAGACCGGCCTCGAGCGCGGCGAGCGGCCCGCCGCCCGGCGGTTCCTCGCGCGCCCAGACGACGGGGCGCCCGGTGGGCCGGGGGTCGGCGACGACGACGGTGGTCCGGGCCCCGGCGCAGGCCGCGAGCACCCGGTCGAGCAGCGCCCGACCGCCGACGCTCACGCCGGGCTTGTCTGCGCCGCCCAGTCGGCGCGCGCCACCACCGGCGAGCACGACGGCGTCGTACGCGGAGTCGCCCCCTTCGAAGGGGCGCTCGTACTCGGTCACACCCCTGAGTATGCGTGCCCCCCGCGATCACGGAGAACGCGGGGGGCCGGGAGGTACCGGGAAGAGGCCGGAATCACAGGGTGCGCAGCAGCACCGCCGGTTGTTCCACGCAGTCCGCCACGTACCGCAGGAAGCCGCCCGCCGTGCCGCCGTCGCACACCCGGTGGTCGAAGGTGAGCGAGAGCTGGACGACCTGGCGTACCGCCAGCTCCCCCTCGTGCACCCACGGCTTGGGGACGATCCGGCCGACGCCGAGCATGGCCGCCTCCGGGTGGTTGATGATCGGAGTGGAGCCGTCGACGCCGAAGACGCCGTAGTTGTTCAGCGTGAACGTGCCACCGGTGAGTTGGGCGGGCGTGAGCGTGCCGGCCCGGGCCGCCTCGGTCAGCCGGGCGAACTCCGCGGTCAGCGACTCGGCGTCCCGCGCGTGCGCGTCCCGGACGACGGGGACGACGAGGCCCCGGTCGGTCTGGGCGGCGAACCCGATGTGCACCTGCTCGTGGCGGACGATCTCCCGGGCCTCCGTGTCGACGGAGGAGTTGAGCTCAGGGAAACGGGCCAGCGCGGCGGTGCAGATCCGCGCCAACAGGGCGAGCACGGAGATCTTCGGCCCGCCGGCCGCGTTCATCGCGGCCCGTGCCCGCATCAGCTCGGTCGCGTCGGCGTCCACCCAGCAGGTCGCGTCCGGTATCTCGCGGCGGCTGCGGGACAGCTTGTCGGCGACGGCCCCGCGGATGCCCTTGAGGGGGACGCGGGTGACGTGCGCGGTCCGCGGAGCGGCGGACGCCGTGGCGTGCGCCGGCTGCGGGGCCGCGGTGGCCGGCGACCCCGCCCGCGCGGCGGGCGTCTGGCCCTGGGCGGCGGCAGCACGCAGCGCGTACTCCACGTCCGCCCGCAGGATCAGTCCGTCGGGTCCGGAGCCGGTCATCTCCCGCAGGTCCAGGCCGTTCTGCCGGGCCAGCCTTCGCACCAGGGGCGAGATCACCGGGACGGGACCGTCCACCGGGCCGGCGGCCGCGGTCCGGCCGTCACCGGCGGCCGCCGTGCGACTGCCGTTCGCCGCGGTGGCCGTGCCCTTGCCGCCGGCGGTCGCGCCGGCCTGGGGCGCGACGGTGCCCGGGCGCACCCGGCGGCGCCGGGCCGGGGCCTCGGAGGTGCCGTAGCCGACCAGGACGTTGCCGGAGCCCTCGGTGGCCGCCTGGTCCTGGCCGCGCGTGCCCTCGGCCGTCGCGGCACCCGCGCTCCCCGCCGGTTCGCCGACCGCCACCGTCAGCAGCGGGGCGCCCACGGGCAGCTCCGTGCCCTCGTCGCCGTAGCGGGCCGTGACCACGCCGCCGTAGGGGCAGGGCACCTCCACCATCGCCTTGGCCGTCTCGACCTCGACGACCGGCTGGTCGACGGCGACGACATCGCCGACCTCCACCAGCCAGCGCACGATCTCCGCCTCGGTGAGCCCCTCACCCAGGTCGGGGAGCTTGAACTCCAGCACCTGTGCCATCAGCTCTCGGCCTCCCACTGCAGGCGCCCCACGGCGTCCAGGATCCGGTCCACGCCGGGCAGGTGGTGGCGCTCCAGCATCGGCGGCGGATACGGCAGGTCGAACCCGGCCACACGCAGCACCGGCGCTTCCAGGTGGTGGAAGCAGCGCTCCGTGATCCGGGCCGCGATCTCCCCGCCCGGGCCGCCGAAGCCACCCGACTCGTGGACGACGACCGCGCGCCCCGTCCGCCGCACCGAGGCGCACACCGTCTCGTCGTCGAACGGCACCAGGGAGCGCAGATCGACGATTTCGAGGTCCCAGCCCTCGGCCCGGGCCGCCTCGGCCGCCTCCATGCAGACGGGTACGGACGGCCCGTACGTGATGAGCGTGGCGCTCCGGCCGGAGCGCCGCACCACCGCGCGGCCTATCGGTTCAACGGTCGCGGGCTCCTGCGGGTTCCAGGAGTCCTTCGACCAGTAGAGCCGCTTGGGCTCCAGGAAGACGACCGGGTCGTCGGAGGCGATGGCGGCGCGCAGCAGCCCGTAGGCGTCGGGGACGGTGGCGGGCGTGACGACGTGCAGGCCCGGGGTCGCCATGTAGTACGCCTCGGAGGAGTCGCTGTGGTGCTCGACGCCGCCGATGCCGCCGCCGTAGGGGACGCGGATGGTGAGGGGCAGCGGCATCTTGCCGCGCGTGCGGTTGCGCATCTTCGCGACGTGGGAGACGAGCTGCTCGAACGCCGGGTAGGCGAACGCGTCGAACTGCATCTCCACGACCGGGCGCAGCCCGTACATCGCCATGCCGACGGCCGTCCCGAGGATCCCCGCCTCGGCCAGCGGCGTGTCCGTGCAGCGGTCCTCGCCGAACTCCTTGGCGAGCCCGTCGGTGATCCGGAAGACACCGCCGAGGGTGCCGACGTCCTCGCCCATCACGTGCACCGACGGGTCGGCCGCCATGGCGTCGCGCAGTGCGCGGGTGAGGGCCTGTGCCATGGTGGCCGGCTTGAAGGCGACGGTGGTCATCGCTGCGCCCCTTCCGACTCGTCCTCGGCGTCCAGTTCGGCCCGCAACTGTGCCCGCTGCTCCAGCAGCTGGGGGGTGGGCTCGGCGTAGACGTGGGCGAAGAGGTCCATGGGGTCGAGCTCGGCGTCGCGGTTCATGTGCTCGCGCAGGGCGGCGGCCATGGTCTCGGCCTCCTGCCGGGCCGCCTCGATGCCGTCCGCGTCGAGCAGACCGCGCCCGGTGAGCTCCTGCTCCAGCAGCGTGACGGGGTCGTGCCGCTTCCAGGTCTCGACCTCGGCGTCACCGCGGTAGCGGGTCGCGTCGTCGGCGTTGGTGTGCGCCTCCACGCGGTACGTGATCGCTTCGACGAGGGTGGGGCCACCGCCCGCGCGGGCGTGCCGTACGGCGTCGGCGAGCACCTCGTGCACGGCGGCGGCGTCGTTGCCGTCGACCAGGCGGCCGGGCATGCCGTAGCCGACGGCCTTGTGGGCCAGCGACGGGGCAGCGGTCTGCTTGGCGAGCGGGACGGAGATGGCGAAGCCGTTGTTCTGGACCAGGAAGACGACCGGGGCCTGCCAGACGGCGGCGAAGTTCAGCGCCTCGTGGAAGTCGCCCTCGCTGGTGCCGCCGTCGCCGACCATGGCCAGGGCCACCACGTCGTCGCCCTTGAGGCGGGCCGCGTGGGCGAGCCCGACGGCGTGCGGCAGCTGGGTGGCCAGCGGGGTGCTGAGCGGAGCGACCCGGTGCTCGTAGGGGTCGTAGCCGGTGTGCCAGTCGCCGCGCAGCAGGGTGAGGGCCTCGACGGGGGCCACGCCTCGGGCGACCACGGCGAGGGTGTCGCGGTAGCTCGGGAAGAGCCAGTCGCGCTCCTCGAGGACCAGCGCGGCGGCGATCTCGCAGGCCTCCTGGCCGGTGCTGGAGGGGTAGACCGCGAGACGGCCCTGCTTGGTGAGTGCGGTCGCCTGTGCGTTGTAGCGGCGGCCCTTCACCAGCTCCGCGTACAGCCGGCGCATCAGCTCCGGGTCGGCCTTGGCGGCCGCCTCGGTGCCGAGCACGCGATACGGCTCCGCGTCCGGCAGCAGCGGCGCGGGGTCGGTGCGGGGCGTCCAGGCGGGCGGCGGGGTCGGCCGGTACGCGCCCCGCTGCTCCATGACCGTCATGACGGCACCTCCTCGTGGGAGCGGCTAGGAGGCGCGGCGTCTGTGACGCGCCTCACCAACCGATTGTTCGGTCGCCGGCACATTTTGGCTACGGGTGGCGCCAGGCTGTGGACAAACGGTTCTCCACAGCATGGGATGGACGCAGGACGTCCATCGTAGGGAGGCGGGGGCGCGTGGCATCTGAACAAATGGCCGAGGGCACGGAGGGGAGCGAGCCTCAGCCGCCGCGACCGCTGGACGCCATCGACCAGGACATTCTGCGCATGCTCCAGGCGGACGGCCGCTCCTCGATCCGGTCGGTCGCCGAACGCGTCCACGTCTCCCGCGCGAACGCCTACGCGCGCATCAACCGGTTGGTGGAGGACGGTGTCATCCGCGGCTTCGGGGCGCGCGTCGACCACGAGCGGGCGGGGCACGGGACGTCGGCGTACATCACCCTCAAGATCGTGCAGAACTCCTGGCGCACGGTCCGCGAGCAACTGCGGCAGCTCCCCGGCGCCTCCCATATCGCCCTGGTGGGCGGGGACTTCGACGTGCTGCTGCTGGTGCACACGCCGGACAACCGGGCGCTGCGCGAGCTGGTGCTCACCCGACTCCAGGCCATCCCCGAGGTGCTCAGCACCCGCACGCTGCTGGTGTTCGAGGAGGAGGACCTGGAGCCGCAGGGCTGAGGCGGGCGGCCGGGGAGGCGGCCCTCCCGGAGGGCCGGGCGCGCTCGGGCGACAAGGAGGCGCGGCTATCAGAGGCGCGGCCGGGTGCGGACGACGGGCAAGTAGCGAGGCCGGGCGCGCTCGGGCGACCAGGAAGGCGCGGCCGGGCGCGCACGACCACCAAAAAGCCAGGCCGGGCGTGGGCGCACGACCACCAAGGCGGAGCCGAGAGGGCGCGGGACCGGGCGGGCCGGAAGGGCACACCCGCACCCGCCTCCCCACCCTCAGGAGGACCGGCGCAGCCCCCCGAAGGCCAGCCGGACGACCGCGTCGGCGACCTCGCGCTCGTTCATGCCGCGCCCGTCGGGGCGGTACCACTCGGCGATCGAGTTGACCATGCCGAAGACCAGCCGGGTCGCCAGCCGAACCTCTATGTCGGGGCGCACGTCCCCCTCGGCCGCCGCGGCCTTCAGCAGCCCGGCCACCCGGTGGTCGAACTCGCGGCGCCGCTCCAGGGCCCACCGTTCGGTGTCCGTGTTGCCGCGCACCCGCAGCAGCAGCGTCACGTACGGCAGTTCGGCGATCAGCACCTCGACCGTGCGCCGTACGACGTGCTCCAGGCGCTCCACGGCCTTCCCCACGCGCGCGTGCTCCTCGTCGAGGATGCCGAAGAGTCCGTCCAGCGCCCGGCTCACCGCGCGGCGCAGCAGCTCCTCCTTGCCGGCCACGTGGTGGTAGATCGACGACTTGGAGATCCCGGCCGCCTTGGAAAGGTGCTCCATGGAGGTGCCGTCGTAGCCGCGCTCGTTGAAGACCCGCACGGCGACGGACAGCAGCGTCTCCGGGGTGTAGGTGTCGCGCCGGGCGGTGGTCATGGGGTGGTCTCCCGCTGCTCGGCGGCGTGCGCGTGGCGCCACAGCGCGAGGGACGGTGCGCAACGGCCGGACGGATCGACCCGGTGGAGGTCCTCCAGCAGGGAGTACGCCCAGCCCGGGCCGAGCCGACGGCTCCACTCGAAGGGGCCGAGGGGGTGGTTGACGCCCAGCCGCATCGCGGTGTCGACGTCCTCCTCGGTGGCCACGCCCCGCGCCACCGCGTCGTGCGCGAGGTCGATGATCCGGGCCACGGTCCGACCGACGACCATGCCGGACAAGGGGTCGTCGTCGAGGACGGTGACGCTCTTGCCGAGCGCCTGGAAGAGCCCGGTGGCCCCGGCGAGGGTCTCGGCGGAGGCGTCCGGGTCGGCGGCGAGGGCGACCCGGCCGGCCGCGCGGTAGTCGGCGGACACGTCGAAGGCGACGAAGTCGGCGCGGCCCTCGTCGTCCACGAAGAACACGCTCCCGACCAGGCCGACCTTGCCGCCGCCCGGCAGCCGCAGGTACCCGGCCTCACCCGGCTCCCCGTCCTCGAGGCGCATCTCCACGCCCGACTCGGCGATCATCCCCGTCAGTTCGGCGGCGGCGCCGAGGTCACCGACCACGGTGACGTACGCCGGCCGGTCCTCCTTGTCCGCGGTGCTCGGCTCGGGCCGCCGCGCCCCCTCCCCGTACGGGTACCAGCCGTGCCCCGACTTGCGGCCGAGCCGGCCCGACTCGACCAGGCGGCGCTGGGCCAGGGATGGCCGGAAGCGGGCGTCCTGGAAGAAGGACTCCCAGACCGAGCGGGTCACCGCCTCGTTGACGTCCTGCCCGATCAGGTCGGTGAGTTCGAAGGCGCCCATGCGGAAGCCGCCCGCCTCGCGGAGCACCGCGTCGATGGTGGCGGGGTCGGCCACGCGCGTCTCGTGGAGCTCGAACGCCTCCGCGTAGAAGGGCCGGGCGATGCGGTTGACGACGAACCCGGGGGTGTCGGCGCAGGCGACCGGCTTCTTGCCCCAGGCACGGGCGGTCTCGTACGCGCGCGTGGCGTGGACCGCCTCCGTGGCGTGCCCGGTCACGACCTCCACGAGCGGCAGCAGTGGCGCGGGGTTGAAGAAGTGCAGGCCCACGAAGCGGCCGGGCCGGCGCAGGGCGCCGCCGATGGCGGTGACCGACAGGGAGGAGGTGTTGGTGGCGAGCAGGCAGTCGCCGGAGACGACGTCCTCCAGCGCGCGGAACAACTCCTGCTTGACGTCCAGGCGTTCCAGGACCGCCTCGACGACCAGTCCGCAGTCTCCAAGTTCGGACAGGTCCGCTGCGGGCAGCAGGCGGGCACGCGCCGCGTCCCGGTCGGCCG
This sequence comes from Streptomyces sp. NPDC005931, assembly GCF_042871235.1. Classification (NCBI taxonomy): domain Bacteria; kingdom Bacillati; phylum Actinomycetota; class Actinomycetes; order Kitasatosporales; family Streptomycetaceae; genus Streptomyces; species Streptomyces sp. NPDC005931. Next base: position 476,022 of record NZ_JBIAIG010000002.1, on the reverse strand, counting down.
GGGCGAGCCGCTCCTTCTCCACGAGCCGGTCGAGCCGGGCACCGATCGCGTCGGCCGCCTCGCGGGCGCGGCCCGGGGCGGCGTCGTACAGCCGCACGGTGTGCCCGGCGACCAGCGCGACCTGGGCGATTCCCTGGCCCATGGTGCCGGTGCCGACGACCGCCACGGGGCTGCTGAGGTCGAGTGCTGTCATGTGCGCGATCCTCCCGCACGGGGCTTTCCACAGATGCGGCGGACCCCTTGAACCGACCGATCGTTCGGTTACTCTAACTCTGACCACCCATTCCTGCCCATCTTCATGCCCAGGTCATGAACTCGACGAAGAGTTCTCCAGACGAGGAGTTGGTCCCCCATGGCCGCCGAACTCACGGCGCACGAGCTGATCGCCCGCCACCGGCCCACCCTGGACCAGGCGCTCGAAGCGATCCGCACGCGCGCGTACTGGTCCCCGCACCCGGAGCACCCCAAGGCCTACGGGGAGAACGGCAGCCTGGACATGGCCGCGGGCAAGGCCGCCTTCGACGCCCTGCTCGGCACCCGCCTCGACCTCGGCCAGCCGGGCACGGACGGCTGGGTCGACGGCGAGGTCTCCCCGTACGGCATCGAGCTGGGCGTGAGCTATCCGCACGCCGAACTCGACGTGCTGCTGCCCGCCATGCGGGCCGGGATGCGGGCGTGGCGGGACGCGGGCGCGGAAGGGCGCGCGGTGGTCTGCCTGGAGATCCTCAAGCGGATCAGCGACCGGACCCACGAGTTCGCGCACGCGGTCATGCACACCTCCGGGCAGGCGTTCATGATGGCGTTCCAGGCGGGCGGCCCGCACGCGCAGGACCGCGGCCTGGAGGCGGTCGCCTATGCATACGTGGAGCAGGTCCGCACACCCGAGACCGCGGAGTGGACCAAGCCCCAGGGCAAGCGCGACCCACTGGCGCTGACCAAGCACTTCACCCCCGTCCCGCGCGGCATCGGCCTGGTCATCGGCTGCAACACCTTCCCGACGTGGAACGGCTACCCGGGCCTGTTCGCCTCCCTCGCCACCGGGAACGCGGTCCTGGTCAAGCCCCACCCCCGCGCGGTGCTGCCGCTGGCGCTCACGGTGCAGGTGGCGCGCCAGGTGCTCACCGAGGCCGGCTTCGACCCGAACCTGGTGGCGCTGGCCGCCGAGCGACCCGGCGAGGGCATCGCCAAGACGCTCGCGACGCGCCCGGAGATCCGGATCATCGACTACACCGGTTCCACCGAGTTCGGCGACTGGCTGGAGGCCAACGCGCGCCAGGCGCAGGTCTACACGGAGAAGGCCGGTGTCAACACGGTCGTCGTGGAGTCCACGGACGACTACCGGGGGATGCTCGCCAACCTGGCGTTCTCCCTGTCGCTCTACAGCGGGCAGATGTGCACCACCCCGCAGAACCTGCTGATCCCGCGCGACGGCATCACCACCGACCAGGGCCCCAGGTCCTACGACGAGGTCACCGCCGACCTCGCGAAGGCGATCGACGGCCTGCTGGGCGACGACTCGCGCGCCAACGCCCTGCTCGGCGCCATCGTCAACCCGGACGTCAAGGCCCGCCTCGAGGCCGCCGCCGGCCTCGGCGAGGTCGCCCTCGCCTCTCGCGAGGTGGCCAACCCGGAGTTCCCGGGCGCGGTGGTCCGCACCCCGGTGCTCGTGAAGCTGGACGGCGCCAAGCCGGACGCCGAGGCGGCGTACATGAGCGAGTGCTTCGGCCCGGTCTCGTTCGCCGTCGCGGTCGACTCGCCCGGCGACGCGGTCGAGCTGCTGCGGCGCACCATCCGGGAGAAGGGCGCCATGACCGTCGGCGCGTACACGACCTCGACGGAGGTCGAGGCGTCGGTGCGCGAGGTCTGCCTGGAGGAGGCCGCCCAGCTCTCCCTCAACCTCACCGGCGGGGTGTACGTCAACCAGACGGCCGCCTTCTCCGACTTCCACGGTTCCGGCGGCAACCCGGCGGCCAACGCGGCCCTGTGCGACGGCGCCTTCGTCGCCAACCGCTTCCGGGTGGTCGAGGTGCGCCGCGAGGCATAGGGCAGGGAGGGGCTCGGCAGGTCCAGCGGCGGCTCGGGCGGCAGCAGGGCCCGGCGGGTCTAGGCGGACGCGCCCCCGGTGGCACTCCAGTGGTACAGCGTCATCGCCACGCTGGTGGCGAGGTTGTAGCTGGAGACCTGGGGGCGCATCGGCAGCGCCACCAGGTGGTCCGCCCGGGTGCGCAGTGCGGGCGACAGCCCGCTGCGCTCGGACCCGAAGGCGAGCAGCGCGTCGTCCGGCAGCGTCAGCGAGCGGATGTCCTCGCCCTCGGGGTCGAGCGCGAACAGCGGCCCGGGCGGCAGTTCGTCGACGCCGAGCCGTTCCACGGCGGTGGCGAAGTGCAGCCCGGCCCCGCCGCGCACGACCGTGGGATGCCAGGGGTCGAGCGTGCCGGTGGTGACGACCCCGGTCGCCCCGAAACCGGCGGCCAGCCGGATCACGGCGCCCGCGTTGCCCAGGTTGCGAGGGTTGTCGAGCACCACCACGGGGGCGGTGCGCGGGGTGTGCGCCAGCCGCTCTAGGTTGCCCGCGCGGGCGGGCCGTTCGGCCAGCGCGGCCACGGCCGTGGGGTGCGGGCGTGCCACCAGCGACGCGTACGTCCCGTGCGGCACCTCGGTCAGCAGCTCCGCCAGCGTCTCCCGCACGTCCGGCGCCAGTTCGTCGGCCAGGGCGAGTGCGGCGGCCCGGTCGGCGGTGACGGCCACCTCGACCCGCGCACCGAAGCGCACCGCGTGCTTGAGGGCGTGGAAGCCGTCGAGCAGGACGGCCGTGCCGGCCAGACGGCGCCAGACGGCGACGGCATCGGCGGGTTCGGGCGCCGTCGTCGCACGAGCGAGGCCTGGGGTCGTCTTCGCGGGACCGAGGTCGGAGGCGGTCGTCGCGGGACCGAGGTCGGAGGCGGTCGTCGCGGGGTCGGGGTCGGGCGCGGTCATGCGGTGAAGCCTACGTGCGGCCGCTCGGCGTCTCCCGGGGCGTGGGAACCACCGTCCGGGGATCCCCGCCGGGGCCCGGCTCCCCGGGCCGTGGCCCGGGCACGGTGGGCGTTCCGCCTCCGTGCGGGCGCAGGCGGCCACGCGCGCGTGCCACCCCGTTCCCCAGGCGCCGCAGGAAGGACGTCGGCAGGAAGACCGCGTCGGCCGCGATCATCGCCAGTGAGAAGAAGGGCAGGCCGAGGACGACCGCGATCACCGCGTGCTCGGTCATCATGACGGCCAGCAGGACGTTCTTGACCCGCCGGTTGAACAGCGTGAACGGGAAGGCGACCTGCACCGCGACCGTCCCGTAGGTCACCAGCATCACGACGGTGCCGCTCGCGGAGAGCAGGTCGGCGAGGCCCGGCCAGGGCGAGAAGTACTCCAGTTGCAGCGGATAGTAGACCGCCGTGCCGTCCTGCCAGCGGGAGCCCTGGACCTTGTACCAGCCGGCCGTGGCGTAGATCAGACACGCCTCGGCCATGATCACCAGCAGTGCGCCGTTGTGCACGATGTTCGCCACGACGTCCAGCAGGACCCGGGCCTGCCCGGCCCGCGTGCGGCGGCCCACCAGCCACCAGAGGGCCTGCGCCGCCCACGTCGTCCACAGCAGCACCGGGATCAGCCGGTCGCCGTCCAGTCGGCCCGCCGCGGTCACCACGAGCAGCAGGAGGCCCAGCACCCCCCACAGCGCCTGCCCGACCCGGTCCCGCGGCAGCTCCCCACGCGCGCGTGCCTCCCGTGTGCGCCGCTCCCGGCGCGCGTCCAGCGACCAGACGTGACCGCAGCGCGTGAACACGAGGTAGACCGACATCAGGTGCAGGACGTTGTCGCCGCCGTCGCCCATGAAGATGCTGCGGTTCTGCAGCGAGAGCACGCCCACCATGAACAGCACCGACATGGTCCGGGTGCGCCAGCCGAGCAGCAGCAGGACGCCGGACAGCATCGCGAGCCCGTAGCAGACCTCGAACCAGCCCCGGCCGTCGAACCACAGCAGCACCGTGAAGGCACCGTTCATCCCCACCAACTGCTCGGCGAGATCCGTGTTCCAGGGGCCGCCGGGGCCGTACAACTCGTGGCGGTGGGGGAACTCGCGCAGCAGGAACAGCAGCCAGGTGGCGCTGAAACCGACGCGGATCACGGCGGTCTGGTACGGGCCGAGGGCGCAGTCGGCGACCCGCGCGATGACGCGCGATACCGCGAGCGAGAAGCGGTTCACCCGACGCCTCCCCGGGCCTCGTCCTCCGGCACCGGCCACCAGGGCAGCGTGCGGTACACCGGCGTGGTGGAGATCCGCTCCCGGCTCCACTCGGGTGCGGGCACGTTGGACGTGCGGGAGCGCACCTGTACGCGCTCGACGAGGCCGCCCGGTCCCGCGGCGTCCGCCCGGTCCAGGCGCAGCACCATGATCCGGCGCAGATACGTCTCGGACAGCGCGCCCCGCAGGCCCATCGGTCGGTTGTCCGCATCGTGGGAGGCGACGAAGAAGTCCCAGGCGCGGCGCAGTTCGTTCTGCTGGGTGTGACTGGGCAGGGGATTTCCGTCGATGGCGCGGCCGTCCTCGGCGGACAGGTCGTACCAGCCGGTGGTCCGCGCTCCCCCGTCACCCGTCCGGATGTCGGCGCGCACCTGCACGGCGATGTTCTGCTGCAACGGGTTCGGCGCGAACAGCTTCCAGTTCTGTTCGAACTCCGGGTAGATCCAGTCCTCGATCACCGCGCCGTGCTCCTTGGAGACCGTGTTCGAGGGCGCGACGTGCAGGAACGTCATCCCGAGATGCACGCAGACCGCTGCCGCCACGAGGGCCAGGGCCACCGCGGCCCCGATCTGATGGCGCAGCGAGAGCGCGGCCACACCGGTGCGGGGCTCGGACGGCCGGGACGGGTCGCCGAACTCGCTCGGCGGACACGGTTGGGTGGGCTCGGCCGACCGGGACGGGTCACCGAACTGGCTCGGCGGACACGGTTCGGTGGGCTTGGCCGGCCGCGACGGGAGGGCGGGCCCGGACGGCCGCGACGGGAGGGCGGGCCCGGACGGCCGCGACGGGAGGGCGGGCCCGGACGGCCGCGACGGGAGGGCGGGCCCGGACGGCCGCGACGGCAGAGCGGACTCCGGTCGCTCGGCCGAGCCGGCCGGTTCCGACGGTCCGGTCCGGTGGGTCGAGGCGGTCGGCGGCGGCGAGTCGGCCGGCCCGGCCCGGTGGGCCTGGTGGGCCTGGTGGGCCTGGTGGGCCTGGTGGTTCTGTCCGGCGGGACTGGTCGGCCGCTCGGGGCCGGGGCCGTGGCGGGCGCGGGAGCCCTCGTCGTGCGCGTCCATTCCGCCCCTTGCCCCCGATCCCGGTTCCGTCGCCGTCTCCGCCCGGCCGCGGCGGTGTGCACCGTCCACGCCCCGCTCTGCCCCGTCGCACCGGAACGGTACTCAGCCCCGGCGATCCGGCACAGTCCCGACCGCCGCCCGGGGCAGTGGCCGTCACCACACCCGGGCTCCCTCCCTGTTGTCCACAGGCGGCGACCGGCGTCCACGGGCGGCCCCCCGCAGGTTATCCACAGCGGTTGACACCTTGCGGTGCCCGTCACACCATGGAACCGCACGAACCGAACGATCGGTCGGGAGCGTGCTCCGAAGGAAGCCCAGGTCAAGGGGGACCACATGGCGACAGCAGCCGCGCGCGACACGGCACGTGGCCAGACGTACGACGCACCGGACGGCACCGGCGACGCCGACGAGCTGGAGCGCGCCTTCGACGCGGCCGTGGCCGCCGACGAGCGGATCGAGCCGCGCGACTGGATGCCGGACGCCTACCGCGCCACCCTCGTGCGCCAGATCGCCCAGCACGCGCACTCCGAGATCATCGGCATGCAGCCGGAGGCCAACTGGATCACGCGCGCTCCCTCGCTGCGCCGCAAGGCGATCCTGATGGCCAAGGTGCAGGACGAGGCCGGGCACGGCCTGTACCTCTACAGCGCCGCCGAGACGCTCGGCGTCGACCGCGAGGAGCTGCTGGACAAGCTGCACTCCGGCCGCCAGAAGTACTCCTCGATCTTCAACTACCCGACGCTGACATGGGCCGACGTCGGCGCCATCGGCTGGCTGGTGGACGGCGCCGCGATCACCAACCAGGTGCCCCTGTGCCGCTGTTCCTACGGACCGTACGCGCGGGCGATGGTCCGCATCTGCAAGGAGGAGTCCTTCCACCAGCGCCAGGGATACGAGCTGCTGCTGGCCCTGAGCCGCGGCACCCCCGAACAGCACGCGATGGCACAGGACGCGGTGGACCGCTGGTGGTGGCCGTCCCTGATGATGTTCGGCCCGCCCGACGACGAGTCCCAGCACTCCGCGCAGTCGATGGCCTGGAAGATCAAGCGGCATTCGAACGACGAACTGCGCCAGCGCTTCGTCGACATCTGCGTCCCCCAGGCCGAGTCGCTCGGCCTGACCCTTCCCGACCCGGACCTGAAGTGGAACGAGGAGCGGGGGCACCACGACTTCGGCCCGATCGACTGGACGGAGTTCTGGGAGGTCCTCAAGGGCAACGGCCCCTGCAACGAGCAGCGACTGTCCCGCCGCAGGCAGGCGCACGAGGACGGCGCCTGGGTCAGGGAGGCCGCCGCGGCCTACGCGGCCAAGCACACCGGTGAGTACGAAGGGGCACACGCATGACCACCACCGACTGGCCTCTGTGGGAGGTCTTCGTGCGCTCACGCCGCGGCCTCTCCCACACCCACGCCGGCAGCCTGCACGCCCCGGACGCCGAACTGGCCCTGCGCAACGCGCGCGATCTGTACACCCGGCGCGGCGAGGGTGTCTCGATCTGGGTGGTGCCGTCGTCCGCGATCACCGCCTCCTCGCCCGACGAGAAGGACCCGTTCTTCGAGCCGGCCGCCGACAAGCCCTACCGGCACCCCACGTTCTACGACATCCCCGAGGGGGTGCAGCACCTGTGACCACCACACCCGCCGAGGACACCGTGCCCGCCACGGCCGCCCTGGCCCTGGGCGACGACGCACTGGTGCTCTCCCACCGCCTGGGCGAGTGGGCCGGTCACGCCCCCGTGCTGGAGGAGGAGGTCGCCCTCGCCAACATCGCCCTCGACCTGCTGGGCCAGGCCCGGGTCCTGCTGTCGATGGCCGGTGACGAGGACGAGCTGGCGTTCCTGCGCGAGGAGCGCGCCTTCCGCAACCTCCAGCTGGTGGAACAGCCCAACGGCGACTTCGCCCACACCATCGCCCGCCAGCTGTACTTCTCCACCTACCAGCAGCTGCTGCACGCCGAACTGGCCTCGGGCGACGGTCCGTTCGCCCCCCTGGCCGCCAAGGCGGTCAAGGAGGTCGCCTACCACCGCGACCACGCCGAGCAGTGGACTCTGCGGCTCGGCGACGGCACCGACGCCAGCCACGCGCGCATGCAGCGGGCCGTGGACGCGCTGTGGCGGTTCACCGGCGAGATGTTCCAGCCGGTCGAGGGACTCGAGGTGGACTGGGCGCGCCTGGAGACGTCCTGGCTGCAGCAGATCCGCGAGGTGCTGGACCGGGCCACCCTCACGGTGCCCGAGGGTCCGCGCACGGGAGCCTGGGCGGCGGGCGTGGGCCGCCAGGGCCTGCACACCGAGCCCTTCGGCCTGATGCTCGCCGAGATGCAGCACCTGCACCGCAGCCACCCGGGGGCGACATGGTGACGGCGACACCGCTGGAGGCGGAACTGCTGGAGCTCGCCGGTTCGGTGCCCGACCCCGAACTGCCCGCGCTGACCCTGCGCGAGCTGGGTGTGGTGCGCGCGGTGCACGCGCGCGGCACGGACACGGTCGAGGTCGAACTGACCCCCACGTACACCGGCTGCCCGGCCGTCGAGGCGATGTCCATGGACATAGAGCGGGTGCTGCGCGAGCACGGCGTGCGCGAGGTCACCGTCCGCCGGGTGCTCGCCCCCGCCTGGTCGACGGACGACATCACGGACGAGGGGCGGCGCAAGCTGAGGGAGTTCGGCATCGCCCCGCCGCGCGTGCGCCGGGACTCCGGGCCCGTTCCGGTGACGCTCGGACCGGCCCGCACCCAGGTCGCCCCCGGCGACGAGCAGCTGCCCCCCGTCCGCTGCCCGCACTGCGGATCCGCCGAGACGGAGCTGCTCAGCCGCTTCTCGTCCACGGCGTGCAAGGCGCTGCGCCGGTGCCTGACCTGCCGTGAACCGTTCGACCACTTCAAGGAGTTGTGATGGCGCGTTTCCACCGGCTCCGGGTGGCCGCGGTCGACCGGCTCACCGACGACTCCGTCGCCCTCACCCTCGCCGTCCCCCCGGACCTGCGGGAGGAGTACCGCCACGCCCCCGGCCAGCACCTCGCCCTGCGGCGCACGGTCGACGGTGAGGAGATCCGGCGCACCTACTCCATCTGCTCCCCGGCACCCGACGGGGAGGGGCCGGGCACCCTGCGGGTGGGGGTGCGGCTGGTCGAGGGCGGCGCGTTCTCGACCTATGCGCTCAAGGAAATCAACCTCGGCGACGAGCTGGAGGTCATGATCCCGGCCGGCCGCTTCACGCTCCAGCCCGCCCCCGGCCTGTACGCCGCGGTCGTCGGCGGCAGCGGCATCACCCCGGTGCTGTCGATCGTCTCGACGCTCCTCGCCCGCGAGCCCCGGGCCCGCTTCTGCCTCATCCGCAGCGACCGCACGACCGCCTCCACGATGTTCCTGGAAGAGGTCGCCGACCTGAAGGACCGCTACCCCGAGCGGCTCCAGCTGGTGACGGTGCTCTCCCGCGAGGAGCAGCAGGCCGGCCTGCCCTCCGGCCGGCTCGACCGCGACCGGCTGACCGGGCTGCTTCCGGCGCTGCTGCCCGTCGGCCGGGTGGACGGCTGGTTCCTGTGCGGACCGTACGGACTGGTCCAGGGAGCCGAGCGGGCACTGCGTGACCTCGGCGTCGTCCGGTCCCGCATCCACGAGGAGATCTTCCACGTGGACGCCGGCACGGCACTCGCCTCCCCGGCACCGGCCCCAGCGCACAGCACGGTCACCGCCCGCCTCGACGGGCGTGGCGGCACCTGGCCGGTCCAGGCCGGTGAGAGCCTTCTGGACACCGTGCTGCGCAACCGCCCCGACGCCCCCTACGCCTGCAAGGGCGGGGTCTGCGGCACGTGCCGGGCCTTCCTGGTCTCCGGCGAGGTGCGCATGGACCGCAATTTCGCCCTGGAGTCGGAGGAGACCGAGGCGGGGTACGTCCTCGCCTGCCAGTCGCACCCACTCACCGAGCGGGTGGAGCTGGACTTCGACCGCTGACGGCAGGGAGCCCCGGGCCGGATGTCTTCCCGGCCCGGGACGACATCCGTCCCGGGCCGGGACGAGGCGCTAGAGAACGTGCCCCGGCTGTCCGTCGTCGGTGACCACGGGGCGGCCGACGGCCTCCCACACCTGCATGCCGCCGTCGACGTTCACCGCGTCGATGCCCTGCTGCGCCAGATACATCGTGACCTGGGCCGAGCGTGCGCCGGAGCGGCAGATCACATGCACCCGGCCGTCCTGCGGGGCGGCCTCGGTCAGCTCGCCGTAGCGGGCCACGAACTCGCTGATGGGGATGTGCAGCGCCCCTTCCGCGTGCCCTGCCTTCCACTCGTCGTTCTCTCGGACGTCCAGCAGGAAGTCGCCGTCCTTGAGGTCCGCGACCGCGACCGTGGGCACACCAGCTCCAAAAGTCATGCGTCCGACGCTACCCGAAGCAGCACCGGCCCCGGCCGGCCTCACCGCCCGGCCCGTGCCGCCCCGGATGCCCCGGATCTTGCTGGAGCGGCGGACACCGGGCGGCCCGCTCGCCGGGCGGCCCTGCGGGCCCGCCGCCGTGCGGATCAGGACGCAGGGAGGCGACGGCGCCCCGTCGCCCCGCGTCTGCGGCGGAATGCACACGGAGCCTAGGCCAGCAAGGTCGCCAGCTCGGCCTCGCGCTGGGTGACCTGGCCGCGCAGCTGCTCGGCGATCTCCTCCAGGAGCCGGTCGGGGTCGTCCGGGGCCAGCCTCAGCATGGCGCCGATGGCGCTCTCCTCCAGGTCCTTCGCGACCAGGGTGAGCAGCTCCTTGCGCCGGGCGAGCCATTCGAGGCGGGCGTAGAGCTCCTCGCTGGGGCTCGGGCCGCGCTGGAGTTCCGGGCCGGCGGCCCATTCCTCGGCGAGTGCGCGCAGCGCCACCTCGTCACCACGGGCGTAGGCGGTGTTGACGCGGGTGAGGAACTCCTCGCGTCGGCGGCGTTCCTCGTCCTCCTGCGCCAGGTCCGGGTGGGCCCTGCGGGCGAGCTCGCGGTAGAGCTTGCGGGCCTCCTCGCTCGGGCGCACCCGCTGCGGGGGCCGGACCGGCTGGTCCGTGAGCATGGCCGCGGCCTCGGGGAAGAGGCCCTCGTCGCTCATCCAGCCACCCAGCAGGTCCTCGACGCCGGGGATCGGCATCAGGCGGGCCCGCGCCTCGTCGGCCCGGCGCCGGTCCTCGGGATCGCCGGTGCGGGCGGCCCTGGCCTCGAGGATCTGCGCATCCAGCTCCTCCAGGCGGGCGTACATCGGGCCGAGCTTCTGCTCGTGCAGCCGCGAGAAGTTCTCCACCTCGACGCGGAAGGTCTCCACGGCGATCTCGAACTCGATCAGCGCCTGCTCCGCGGCCCGTACGGCCTGCTCCAGCCGCTCCTCGGGCCGTGTCGCACCACCGTCGGACGGCACCCGCTCCGCACCGGCGCCGCCACCGCCCTGCTCACCTTCCGAGGTCGTCATCCGAACAGCGTAGGCCACCCGAACGTCCCCTCACGGCCGCCCCGAGGTGGTCCGGGGACGCCCGGCCTGGACGCCGGAACGCCCGGCCGATCGACCCGCGAGCACACGGCGGCGACCACCGCACTGCACCGGGGCCGGTCCGCCCCTTGCAGGCACCGCGCCGACCGCCCCGCCGGCCGACGGACCATGGGGCTCCTTCCGCGCGGACTCCACCCCGACTCGTGTCCTGGTGGCGCGCGGACTTTCCGCCCGACTCACGCCCCTCCCCCCCATCGCCCCCCTTCGAACGGGCCCCGGTCTGCACGGAGCCTCCGCCCGCTCCTTCAGACGCCCATCTCCGCCGCGATCCGCCCCGCCCGCACCGCGGTCACCAGATCCGCGTGATCGGCCTCCGTGCGATCGGCGTAGGCGAGGGCGAAGGCCGCCATCGCCTCGTCCAGTTCGTCGTTCTTGCCGCAGTAACCCGCGATCAGGCGGGGGTCCGCGCTGTGCGAGTGGGCGCGGGCCAGCAGCGCACCGGTCATCCGGGCGTAGTCGTCGACCTGGTCGGCCGCCAGGGCCGCCGGGTCCACGCTGCCCTTGCGGTTGCGGAACTGCCGTACCTGGTAGGGCCGACCGTCGACCGTCGTCCAGCCGAGCAGGCTGTCGCTGACGACCTGCATCCGCTTCTGCCCGAGGACCACGCGCCGGCCCTCGTGGTCGGTCGCCGGGACCTCGAAACCGGCCGTCGGCAGGTGCCGGACCAGCGCCGAGGGGCGGGCCTCCTTCACCTGGAGCACCAGCGGTTCGCCCCGGTGGTCCAGCAGCAGCACGACGTACGAACGCGTGCCCACGCTGCCCGTGCCCACGACGCGGAACGCCACGTCGATCACCGCGTGGCGGGCCAGCAGGGGAAGGCGGTCCTCGGGGAGCGTGCCGAGGTAGTGCTCCAGCGACGCCGCGACCGCGGCGGCCTCGTCGTCGGGGACGCGGCGCAGCACCGGCGGGGCGTCCACGAAACGGCGTCCGCCGTCCTCCGTCCGCTCGGTCGACTTGGCGGCGAACCGGCCGCTGGTGTTGGCGCGGGCCTTCTCGGAGACCCGTTCCAGCGTGCCGAGCAGATCATGGGCGTCGGTGTGGGAGACCAGTTCCTCGTCCGCGATGGCGTTCCACGCGTCCAGCACCGGCATCCTGGCCAGCAGCCGCATGGTGCGGCGGTAGGCGCCGACCGCGTCGTAGGCGGCAGCCCGGCACGTGTCCTCGTCGGCGCCGGCCTCCCGGCCCGCGAGCACCAGCGAGGCCGCGAGCCGCTTCAGGTCCCACTCCCAGGGGCCCCGAACCGTCTCGTCGAAGTCGTTCAAGTCGATGACCAGTCCGCCGCGTGCGTCGCCGTAGAGGCCGAAATTCGCCGCGTGGGCGTCGCCGCATATCTGGGCCCCGATGCCGGTCACGGGGGTGCGGGCGAGGTCGTGGGCCATGAGGCCGGCCGATCCGCGGAGGAAGGCGAAGGGCGTCGCCGCCATCCTGCCCACCCGGATCGGGGTCAGCTCGGGCAGCCGGCCGCGGCTGGACTCCTCGACCGCGCTCACCGCGTCGGGCCGGGAGGCGTCCGGCTCGAACGCGGCGTGCCCGCCGCGCGGAACGTGCCTGCGCAGGGCCTTGCCCTCCTGCCGGGACGAGTCGGCCACCGGCCACCGGGCAAACCCCGGCACGTGCGGCACCCGCCGCGTCCCGCCCGCGGAGCCCCGCTCCGCCCGCTCCGATCCCCCCACGACATCGGTCACCGCAACCGCCTCCCCCGCACGCGCACCCGCGCATCGTCACGACTGTCGGTCCCGCACCGAGGCCGTCGGCGCAGGACATCCACGTGCCGACCGTACAACCGGTGGCCGAAAGTCGTCAGACCCTGTGGACAACGCCCCGCCTGTGGAAGAAACCGCGCCCTCCGCCCCGCGTCACCGCCCCCGCAACACCCCGCCCGCGTCACCGCCCCCGTACCACCACGCTGGTGTCACCGCCCCCGCATCACCACGCTGGTGTCACCCAGCCCCCGCATCACCACGCCCCGTCGCCCAGCCCCCGCGTCGCCAGGCCGGCGTCGACGCGCCCGCCTCGCCGCGCCGGCCTCCGCCCAGCCACGCTCACCCCGCCTCCGCCACACTCTCCGGCACCGCCTCCAGCCGGCTCTCCGCGAGGACCCGGTCGGCCCGGTGCTCCGAGATGTCCAGCCGGGCCAGCACCGCCGGTACTGCGACGCCCGGCAACAAGTGGTGGAACAGCACGACGACCCGGTGCTCGAGATCCTGCCGTTGACAGCGCAACTGCGACAGCAGCTGCACCCCCGAGAAGCTCGCGACCAGCAGTTCCGCCGTCTCGGTCACGTCGACGTGGGGCAGCAGTTCGCCGCCCGCCTTCGCCTCGGCCAGGGTCCTGGTGGTCTGGTCGATCCACATCCGGAAGGCCGGGGTCCGGTCCAGCCCCAGCGCGCCCTGGTCCAGGGCCAGTCCGACGCTCGCCCGCACCAGCGGCTCGGTGCGCAGCCGCAGGGCCAGCACCAGGCCGGAGTCGACGAGTTCCTGCAGCTTGCTGGACTGCGGGGGCAGGGAGATCGCCAGCTGCTCCTCGAAGACGCCGAGCGCCAGCTCCTCCTTGGAGCCGAAGTGGAAGTACAGCGCACCCTTGGTCACCCCGGCCCGCTCGAGGATCTCTCCGATGGTCGCCGAGGTGTAGCCGCGCTCGTCGAAGACGGCCGCGGCCGCCTCCAGGATGGTCCGCCGGGTGCGGATCGCGCGCTCCTGTCGCGCCATGGGTGCCTCCTGCCCTTTCGTGGGTCGCCGTGAAGTCGCCGTGCGGTCGCCATGTCGTGCGGGCGCGCGGGCGCGTGGGCTCGTCTCCAGTGGTGTGGACCACTCGATGTGGATCACCCTTTGAAAGAAACCGGCTCGTCCGTATCTTAGGGGCAAGCCGACCGGAGCCAGGTTGTCGATCCCAGGGGTTCCCCATGCCGCAGACAGGTCCCTCGAGCGCACCCATGGAGGATCAGACCGGACAGCGGGGCGCGCTCGCAAACAGAACCACGGACGACGCCCCGGAAGTCACCGCGCCGGAAACCGCCCCGTCGGGCGGTCCCCGCCGGCGCGTCACCCCGGAACTCGCCCACCGCCCGCGCCCGTCGGACGTCTTCCCCTTGGAGTGGGTCCGAATCTCCGACCACCGTTTCCGCGTCACCGCCGGCTGGCCCGACGACCACTGCTTCTTCGGCCCCGTCGACGATCTGCACCAGGATCCGATGATCGTGGGCGAAACGTTGCGGCAGACCTCGATGGCCCTGGCCCACGCGGAGTTCGGCGCCCCCTTGGACACCCACTTCGTCATGTGGGACATGGAGGTCGGTGGCGACCCGTACGCCCTGCTGCGGGCCGACGCGGGGGAGCCGGTCACCGTCGACGTCGTCTGCTCCGAGGTGCGCCGCCGCGGCCGCGGGCTGAACAGCATGCGCACGACGATGGAGTTCCACCGCGCGGGACGACTGGTCGCCCGGGGCACCGGCAGCACGGGCTGCACCTCTCCGGCCGCCTACCGTCGCCTGCGGGAGCGCCAGTTGGCCGCCGTCGGCACCCGAATACCCCTGTTACCGGGGGTCCCGCCCGAGTCGGTGGGCCGCGGCCGCGCGGAGGACGTCGTGCTCGCCCCCGCCGACCGACCGGGCCTGTGGCGGCTGCGCGTCGACACCGGCCACCCGGTGCTCTTCCCCCGGCCCAACGACCACGTCCCCGGCATGGTCCTGTTCGAGGCGGCCCGCCAGGCGGCGACCGCGGCGTCCGGCACCCGGCCCTTCCTGCCGTCCGACATGGCCGTCTCCTTCCGCCGCTACACCGAACTGGACAGCCCCTGCTGGATCGAGGCCGACGTGCTCGACAAGGGCGAGGGCGAGGTCACGGTCCGGGTGACGGGACGCCAGCAGGACGAACACGTCTTCACCGCCACCCTCACCAGCGCACCCCCGGCCCCGGTACCGTCCCAGAAGTGAGCACGAACCTCCTGATCACCGGTGCGACGGGCTTCATCGGCAGCCGCGTCGCGGAAGCGGCACGCCAACGCGCCGACGTGAACGTCCGCTTGATGTCCCGGCGAGGACCGGTCACGTCACCCGACGGGCCGCCGTCCGCTGCGACCGTGCCCGGCGACCTCGCCGACCCCCTTGCCCTGCGCGGAAGTTGCACCGGCGTCGACGTCCTCGTCCACTGCGCCTCCCGGGTCGCCGGGGAACCGCAGGGGCTCGCAGCGGTCAACGACCTGGGCACGAAGGCCCTGGTGGAGGAAGCCGTCCGGAGCGGTGTGCGCCGGATCGTGTACGTGAGCACGGCCGCCGTCCACGGCAGGGGCCCCTTCCACGGCGTGCGCCCCGGTGAGGCCCCGATCGCCCCCGTGTCCGCCGCCAGCCGCACCCGCGCGGCGGCCGAAGGGCACGTCCTCGACGCGGGTGGCCTGGTCCTGCGCCCGCACCTGGTGCACGGCGAGGGCGACCGTTGGATGATCCCCGGACTGCTCGGCCTCCTGCGGGAGCTCTCCGCGACCGTCACGGGCTGCGCGTCGCTCCAGTCGATGATCGACGTCGACACCCTGGGCCGTGCCGTCGTCGCCGCGGCGCTGTCCCCGTCGCACGGCCCCGGCACGTACTACGTCAACCATCCGGACCCGGTCCCCGCCCCGGAACTGCTCGCCGCGGTCTGCGAACGGGTCGAACGGCCGGGCGGGGGCGCGGCGGTGGACCCCGCCACCGCCCGCGCGCGTGCCGCGGGATCCCCCCGCGCGACGCATCACCTCGACATGCTCACCGTCGATCACTGGTTCGCGGACGACGGCTTCTGGAAGGACCTGGACTGCTCCCCCGGCGAGGGCTTCACCCAGACGTTCCCCCGCGCGGCGACCTGGTACCGGTCCTTCGTGACCACCGGCTGAGGCCTGAGGCAGTACGGTCCTTCCCAGCCACGGGCTGAGGCCCCGCCCTCACCCGAAAGCCTTCCCCATACGAACCGACCGACCGGTTTCCTTGCTCGAAGCAGCCACTCGACGACGGCCACAGGAACGCCGTCATCGGCTGTCTCAGGGGCGAGATCGGGGGCGTCGTCTGGAAGTTCCTGAACCGGGCTGGGTCAAGAAAACAAGGCCGTCAACATGGTGATCGCCTTCATCATCAAGTACATCCGCTGACGTTGATCGGCACCGCGCGAATCCTGGGGCATCCATGGCCTACATCTTCATCTTCGGCTGTTTCCTCCTGCTGGGCGTGGCCGGTTCGCTGGCCGCACACACCGGGTACCGGGGCAAGGTCTGTGACCGGTCCGACGGGTACGAGGTCCCTGCGGAGGTGAAGTCCGACCCGGAGCTGAGGAAACGGGCGAACGACATGGTGGCCTTCTGGTGCACCGGGTCCGCGGTGCTCAGCTTCGCTCCGTTGGTGCCGATCGGCACGGTCATCATCAGCGGCGGTGGCCGAACGGTCGGCACCTGGGGACTTGTGGTACTCGCCCTCTACGGCTTGGCCGTGGTGACCGTGGGTGCCTACCCGTTCGGGAAGATCAAAAGCCTGGGGCGGTCCGCTGAGCGGTGAACAGGGCAAGGGCTGCTGGGTCGTGCGGCGGGCCGGAGCGGCTGCCGCCCTGAGCATTGGGGCGGGGCGGCCGACAGACCGGATCCGTGGTGAAAACCATTCGTGGTGCCCGTGTGTGCCGTCAGGCCCCGCCGGTTCGCCGGCGCGGTCGAGCGGCGGTGATCCGCTACGACGTCGTAGATCGATCTCGTGGACGGACGGGACGGCGACCGGGCTGATCTGCTGGCGGTGCATTCGTGCACCTCTTCGTGAACACGGACCTCAAACTCTGTCGCGCGGACAAGTGTCCCCGGAACGGGGCTTCAGCTGAGCTCGGCGAACGCCTCCACCGCGCGGGTCTTGCCGGTGACGACGATGACGTCGCCCTTCTGGACGACCGTCTCGGCGGTGGCGTAGGTGAAGCCCTCTCCCGGTCGTTTGATGCCGACCACGGTGATGCCGTACCGGCTGCGGACCTGGCTCTGGCCCAGCGGGATGCCGGTGGCGATGTCCGGGGCGACAGTTTTCACCAGGGCGTAGTCGTCGTCGAACTCGATGAAGTCCAGCATCCGTCCGGTGACCAGGTGGGCGACGCGCTCACCCATCTCGTGCTCGGGCAGGACGACATGGTGCACACCGAGGCGCTCGAGGATCTGGCCGTGCTGGCGGCTGATGGCCTTGGCCCAGATGTTGGGCACCTCGGACTCCAGCAGGTTGGAACTGACCAGGATGGACGCCTCGATGTCGGTGCCGATGGCGACGACAGCGCTGGTGAACTCGTGCACGCCGAGCTGGCGCAGCACCTCCGGGTCAGTGCAGTCGGCGACGGCGGCGTGGGTGAGCCCGTCGCTGTACTTCTGGACAAGCCGGGCGTCGGTGTCGATGCCGAGGACGTCCCAGCCGCGCCGCATCAGCTCGCTGGCCAGCGAGGAGCCGAAGCGGCCGAGCCCGATGACGGCGACGCGCTGGTCACCGCCACGTGCGTCGGTCTCCGTCGGGCGCCTGCGGTGGCGACGGCGCAGGGCATGCAGTTTGTTAACCAATGACGGGTCGCTCCTCTGGCAGGTCGTAACGGCGGGTGCGCTCGCGCAGGGCGAGGGCCGAGACGAGCGTGATGGGGCCGAGGCGGCCGACGAACATCAGGACGACCAAAAGCAGTTGCCCGGCCGCTGGCAGGTCGGCGGTGATACCGGTGGACAGGCCGACGGTGGCGAAGGCGGACACGGTCTCGAACAGCACCGCGTCCATGGGCTCGTCGGTGAGCGTGAGCAGGACGAGCGTCGAGCCCATGACGAGGCCCACCCCGAGCAGCGCCACCGTCAGGGCCTGGCGCAGCGCGTGCGGTGCCAGGCGGCGGCCCAGCACCGTGGAGGTGGGCTCGCCCCGCACTTCGGCAAGGATCGCGGCGAGCAGCACCGCGAAGGTGGTGACCTTGATCCCGCCCGCGGTTCCGGCGCTGCCTCCGCCGATGAACATCAGCACGCACGTCATCAGCAGCGTCGAGGAGTGCAGCGCGCCGACGTCGATCGCATTGAAGCCGGCCGTGCGGCTCATGGCGGAGTGAAAGAAGCCGTCGAGGATCTTGCCCGCCGTGGTGTGCGGGCCGAGGGTGCCGGGGTTGGTCCACTCCAACAGGCAGGTCAACAGCGTTCCGCCGACGAGCAGGACGACGGTGGTGCTCAGGGTGAGTTTGGCGTGCAGGCTCCATGTGCGGAGCCCCGTCGTACGGCGCCGACGGCGGTGGCGCATGAGTTCCAGCAGTACCGGGAAGCCGAGGCCTCCCAGGATCACCGCGGCGGCGACGGGCAGGGTCACCCAGGGGTCCTGGGCGTAGCGGGTGAGGCTGTCGGCGTGCAGCCCGAAACCGGCGTTGTTGAACGCCGACACGGCGTGGAAGTAGCCGAGGTACACGGCGCTGCCGATGTCCTCGCCGTAGCCGTACCGGAAGCGCAGCGACAGCACCGCGCCCACCGCGAGTTCCACGATCAGCGTGGTACCGGCCACACCGAGCAGGACGCGCCGTACGTCACCGATGCCGAGGCTCTTGGTCTCCGCCTGTGCGGTCAACTGCATGCGCAGCCGCAGCCGGCCCGAGATCAACACCGCCAGCAGTGACGCCAGGGTCATGATGCCGAACCCGCCGACCTGGATCAGGGCGAGGATCACGCCCTCACCGAAGCCGCTCCAGTACGTTCCGGTGTCCACCACGGCCAGACCCGTCACGCACACCGCCGAGGTGGCCGTGAACAGCGCGGTCACGAAACCGGGCGAGGAACCCCGCTCCGCGGCGAACGGGAGGGACAGCAACACAGCACCGAGTAGAACCACCACCGCGAACGCCAGGACAACCGCGCGAGCGGGGTGGGCGATCAGCACCGACAACCATGACCGCAGCCGCGTCGCCAGGCCCGCCATGGCTGTTTCTCCCCCCGTGTGCCCGACGGTCACTGTCTTCACCCACCGGCGTCAGGCGCTCATATCCCGGCCGCACACCCTACCCGTGAGTCGCACCTGGTGAGCATGCCCCATGCGATGCCGACGCGCCGCCACGCGCCCGGCCCAGGCAGCCGTACGTGCCGGTGCCCATGCCGGTGGGTCGCGCAGATCTTCAGGCTCAGCGACTTCCGTGATCGTGCGCGTAGGCGGCCAGGATCTGCTGCGCGGTGCCCCGCGTGTGCAGAAAGCGGTCGTCGAGTACAGCGGCGAGGTCGTCGAGTGCTGCGGCGAGCACCGAAGCCGCGAGGCGGACACCCGCGTGCTCCGCCCGCCGCGCCTGCTCGGCCAGGTCGGCGGCGAAGCCGATCGTCCGGGCCAGCGAGGTGTCGCCGGGACCGTCGTGGAAGTAATAGGACTCGGGGTACTGGGCGAAGTCCACACAGACCCGGGTGATGTCACAAGCGAGTCCGTCCAGCACCGCGGCCCCGGCATCGGATTCCAGCTGCCGCGCCATCAGACCGGCCCGGCGCAGGTGGCAGATCCGCAGTGCCAGCGTCCGGCGCCGCGCCAGCGCGGGATAGATGCCGAGGACCCAGGAGACGGTTGCGGTCAGCAACGCGAAACCCACCAGGGCTTCAAGAGGTGCTACAACGCGCAACCAGCCCTCCGCGGGGCGATGTCGCCCAGGCCGAGCGTGGCGACGATCACCAGGGAGATGTAGAGGGCGTCTACCGGCCCCGCGTGCTCGGCCGGCTCCAACGAGCTGGAAAAGGCGAACCCCTCCGGCAAGTGCGGCCAGTACACCAGGGCCCAGCCCACGGCCACTCCACTGGCCCACATCACCACCACACCGACCATGCCGAGCGGCCCGACCAGCCCCGCTGCCCCCCGAACCGCACGGCCCGGGGAGAGCAGCCGCCACAGTCCCGTCATCACGATCCGGCTCAGGCCTCCATGCCGGGTCGGATGCCACAGCGTGTGGAACAGGTCCCTCAGGATGACCAGAACCATGGCGGCACCGATCAGCGAGACCAGCCAGTCCATACAACCTCCTCGTCCGGGCGCAGCGGTTCCAGCCTGCCGTGTCACCCGTCCGCCCGGGCCGTCACCCCCGCTCGGCCTCGGAGCCCACCCGAGATGCGCCCTGTTCCGGGAAAGCTGTCGTACCGATCGCCGGCCGGCGGCGCCGTCCCCAACCGACGCGCCCACCCTGCTGGTGGTTACCCACCTACTGCGACACCACCGCCGGCCGTGCCCCCAGGCCTGCTCGCCGCACGTTCACTGGTTCCTGCTGACCGACCATGAACGGCTGCCGTCACCGGTCACCCGCGCGCTTACGGGCGGGGTGCGGCTCGGTGGAACAACTGGGCGGTGAGCACGCCGACGACGAGCGCCCAGGCCACTGCGGCGACACCGATCTGGCCCCAGCCGAGCAAGATGCTGGCCGCTGCCGCTGCCGCTGTGGCTGTGGCTGTGGCTCCGGCGGCCACGGCCTTGCGGTCGGTGGCGAAGGCCCACTCTTGGCGGGCACTGCCCGGATGGCGGAGTTCGCCGAGCGCGGTCCCGATACCCAGGACCGCCCTGACGATCGCGGGTGCCGGCAGGAGGCTTCGGTGGCCATCAGTCCGCCTGCTCGTCCTGGGGTCGTGCTGCGGTGAGGGTGGGAGTGTCGCTTTGGTAGATGTCCGGGATGCCGTCGGCGTCCGCGTCGAGGCTCTCCTCCTCGTACAGGCGCCGGTAGACAGTGTTCCTGCGGCGCAGGAGCAGGGCGGCCAGCAGGGCGGCGGCGAGCGAGGCGATCAGGACGGCGGCTTTGACGTGCTCGCCGACGGCCGTGCCGGGGAAGGCCAGCTCGCCGATGAGCAGGGCGACCGTGAAGCCGATTCCGGCCAGGGTCGCCAGGGCGAGGACATCGGCCCAGGCCAGGTCGGGATTGAGCCGCGCGCGGGTGAAGCGGGCGGCGAGGTAGGTTCCGGCGAAGATGCCGAGGATCTTGCCCGCGACCAGCCCGGCGATCACGCCGAGAGGCTCGGGGGTGGTGAACACCTTGCCCAGTGCGTCACCGGAGACGCTCACCCCGGCGGCGAACAGTGCGAACAGCGGCACGCACACGCCGGCGGAGAGCGGATGCAGCAGATGTCCAGTGCGTTCTGCGGGTGATTTCTCTTCGTCCCGGTCGCGGACCGTGCGGAGGATCAGGCCCATGGCAACTCCCGCGACGGTGGCGTGGATGCCACCGTCGTACAGCAGCGCCCAGATCACCACTCCGAGCGGCACGTACCACCACCAGCCCCGCACCCGCCTCTGCTGCAGGACGTAGAAGACGATCAGCCCGGCAAGCGCTCCCGCCAGCGCCCAGTAGTTGAGGTCCGAAGTGAAGAAGAGGGCGATGATCAAGATCGCGCCGAGGTCGTCGACCACCGCGAGGGTCAGCAGGAAGGCCCGCAGGGCGGTCGGCAGGTGGGTGGACATGACCGCCAGGACCGCCAGGGCGAAGGCGATGTCGGTGGCCATCGGTACCGCCCAGCCGTCCATGCTGCCGCCGCCGGCCGCGACCGTGACGGCGTAGAAGGCGGCGGGCACGGCCATGCCGCACACGGCGGCGATGACGGGCAGCGCCGCCGTCGCCGGGGTGCGCAGCGAGCCGACGACGAGTTCCCGCTTCAGCTCGATCCCAGCGACCAGAAAGAAGACGGTCAAGAGTCCGTCGGAGGTCCAGTGGCCGACCGAGAGGTCCAGTCCCAGTGCGGGGATTCCGAAGTGGAAGTCGCGGATCGTGGTGTACGCGGTGCCGAGCGGAGTGTTCGCCCACACGAGCGCGACCACCGCGGCGGCCAGCAGGACGAGACCGCCCACCGTCTCGGTACGCAGGGCCCGGGCCACTGCCTGCCGTTCGGGCCAGGAGAGGAGACCGAGGAACGGGGTTCGGGGTGGGGTTGCGGCCAAGGCGGCAAACCTCCGGGGTATCGGCGAAACGGGCACACGGCCCCACGGACGCCGACCAGACTTCCCGGCACACCCCGCGCCCTTCTTGACGCGTTCTTCACACACTAACCGGAGCCGACCCGTCGGCCCACCCCCACCTCGAGGGCCGCAAACGGGCAGGCAGCGGGCTCGGTGACGGACTCGGGCGGGGCACCGGTGCGGACGGGGTACACGCGTGGCCCGGAGTGGTCCCCGGGCAGGAGGCCGAGGTGGTGACGCTCTCGGACGTGCTCTACCTCTGTGTGGGCCTGGGGGCGGCCCGCTGCCCCGGCTGATGTCCAGGCGGCCGTTGTCCCTGCCCATGGTCTTTGTCGCCGCGGGGGTTGATCGCCTTGCTGCCGGTGGGCCTGCCGACCGTGGATCCCGCTGCACGGGGGTCACGGTGCCCCGGCCATCGGTCACCTGGACCGGCGGCGCGAGGGGCCGAGGAACTCGGCGAGCGGTCGTTGGCGGCAGGCGTGCGGGCCCGTACCCACCAAGGCGCGAGGTGGGTACGGGCCCGTACAGGAGCCGGGCCGCCGGGGGGGCGGTCAGACGGTGGTCTTCACCGACTCCTGGTCTTCGTCGTCCCTGATCTGGCCGGTGTTGCGGGCGCGGACGAACTCCAGGAAGGAGCCGAGCTCGCGCTTGACGACCGGGGCCAGCAGGTACAGGCCGATGATGTTGAAGACCGACAACAGGAAGAGCGCGGAGTCGGCCAGGCTGATCAGCGAGTCGAGAGACATCAGGGCGCCCAGGACCACGAACAGGCTCCAGACGACCTTGAAGACGGTCTCGCTGGCCTTGCTCTTGCCGAACAGGTACGACCAGGCCTTGAGGCCGTAGTAGCCCCACGTCAGGATGGTGGAGAAGGCGAACAGCAGCACCGCGACGGTGAGCACGGCCGGGAACCAGGGCAGTACGGTCGCGAAGGCATCGGAGGTGATGGTGACGCCGCCGATGCTCTCGCCGGCGCGGGCCTCGGCCCAACTGGCCGGGTTGGCGATGACGATGGTCAGAGCGGTCATGGTGCAGATGACGACCGTGTCGATGAACGGCTCCAGCAGGGCGACCAGACCCTCACTCGCGGGGTGGTTGGTCTTGACCGCGGAGTGGGCGATCGGAGCGGAGCCGAGACCGGCCTCGTTGGAGAATGCGGCGCGCTGGAAACCGATGATCAGGGCACCGAGCACACCGCCGGCGACGCCGTCGGCCTCGAAGGCACCCTGCAGGATGGTCTGGAACGCGTCTGGCACCGCGGTGACGTTGCCCAGGATGACGACCAGGCAGGCCACGATGTAGATGGCGGCCATCGCGGGCACCAGTCGGCTGGTGACTGAGGCGATGGAGCGGATGCCGCCAAGCAGCACCAGGCCGACCAGCGCGGAGACGACCAGGCCGAAGAGGACGGCACCGGCGGAGGAGGCCAGGAAGCCGTCCTCGCCGCCGAAGGTCGAGGAGACCTGCGCGTAGCTCTGGTTGGTCTGGAACAGGTTGCCGCCGAACAGGCCGAAGAAGAGGACCATGATCGAGGCGAGGACGGCGAGCACCTTGCCGAGCTTGGCGCCGCCGCTGCCGAAGCGGTCCTTGAGGCCCTTGGGCAGGTAGTGCATCGGGCCGCCGGAGACGGTGCCGTCTGCGTGCACCTCGCGGTACTTCACGCCGAGGGTGACCTCGACGAACTTGGTGGCCATGCCGAGCAGGCCGCACAGGATCATCCAGAACGTGGCGCCAGGGCCGCCGATGGAGACGGCGACGGCCACACCGGCGATGTTTCCGAGGCCGACCGTGCCGGAGACGGCGGCGGTCAGGGCCTGGAAGTGGTTGACCTCGCCCGCCGACCCCTTCTCGTCGTACTTCCCGCGCACCACGTCGAGCGCGAGTCTGAACTTGCGGACCTGCACGAACCCGAACCAGCCGGTGAAGACGAGACCGGCGACGACGAGCCAGGCGACGATGAGGGGAAGATCCGTTCCGCCGACTGGAACCGCGTAGAAGACGATTTCCCCCAGCCACTTGGCTATCGGTTCGAAGAAATCGCTGACGGCTTCGTCGACGTTCTGGGTGACGGAGTCGAGTGACACAGTTGCTACCTCGATGGTGCGAGCCCGGGACACGGGGAAGTGCCGCCGGTCGATGTGCGGTCTCTGAACGAACGCCGTTGTCCGATCGGCGACGCTGGGTGGACTGTCCCGTGGATGCGGATAGTGATCACCCGGGTCGTGCTGCAGGTGCATGCCGACCGCTCCGCACTGTGGCGTCGAGCGGTGCCACCTGCGGAGTTGCGCAGTTGTACCACGACCTTTGCAATTCCTTTAGTGACTCAAGTCACATAACTCACAGTCCCGGTCGAAAGTGCCAGCGAGCGATATCGGACCGTTATGCGGGACCGGATATCCGTTCACCGGACACCTGATGAACGTGCATACACGTAGTCACCGCGGTGGCGTAAACGTTCCGCCATCTCTCGCGGAGGTCATGGACGTCCTCCTGACCCGTTGCATCGGGCGCTACGAAAGCGATCAGGAAATGGCTGGCAGGGCATGGCACGTATGCGGATGGTGCTGGGCAGGCTCGGTCCTGTCCCACCTCGCAGCGCTGATCACCAACCGGACAGACACATTCGACGATCAACTGCTCATCAAGCGACCCACCTCATGCCTGAGGGGTTCGCGTCCCCAGCCGTGACTGCCGACCCAGGAGTTCGGCCAGACCCTGGCGCGTCGCGGCGAGTACCACACGGTCCTCGGGCCGTAGGACATAGACGGCCACCCCCAGGACGCACCCCAAGAGCCCGGCCAGTGACCAGCGCAGTCGGCGCGAGAACAGCGAGCCGAGCGGCAGTCCGCGCCCCACCAGCCGACGCGGTGCGGAACCGGAAGAGGTGTGCGTGACCGTTTCGAGGACCACCGTGCCACGCCCGGTGGCGCCCGCGACCGTGTCGTCGTCCGGCAGCAGAATCGGCGCCTCCCGGCCGCTGGCGTCCGAACCTTCCGCTCCAGCCGGATCGTTGGTGGTAGACGACAGCAGGGCCAGGGTGCACAGCCCTGGATCGGCGACCCGGCCGTGGCCGGGTGGAGTGCGTTCCACGGCACGCAGCAGCAGTCCGTCGGCCTGGACGACCTTGCTGGTGCCCGCGACGGCGGTCGCCGCGAGCACGGGTGCCGCGGTGTCGGCGTCCCACAGAACGGTGGTGGAGGTGTCCAGCGCCTCGGGGTCCAGGCCGGGGACGGCGAGGGTGGCGGCCTGGTCGAGGAGTTCTTCCAGGTGCTGTCCGAGCTTGCGGTTGTAGAGCCGGATGACCAGGCGCAGCCGGGGGTTGAGACGACGGGCGGCCAGCGCGGCGTGGATGTTGGTCTCGTCGTCGTCATGCACGAGCGCCAACGCGGCGGCCTCACGCACTCCCATCTCGGCCAGTGCGGCTTCGTCGAGGACGGCGGTCTCGACGATGCGGGCTGTGCCGGACGCGCCCGAATCGGCCGATCCCTCCGTGCGGTTCATGGCGGCCTGTATCCGGCCGAGCAGCGCGGCGGCGCGCGCCCTTCCGGTGCTCGCGCCGGGCCGCGGCAAGGACGGTACGGCGAGCGTGACCCGCTCCCGGTACACCGTGGCGAGCTCGGCGGCCAGCCGCTCGGCGAGCGCGTCGTCCCCGCACACGATCATGTGGCCAGGACGCGGCACGCCGAGCGCGGGCTGAGGGGACGTGATCATGCCGTAGGCCACACCCGGCTCAGGCGGAGGAGACGCCGCGCAGGGGCACGTACCGCGCCACCAGCGCTTCTTAAGACCGTCACGAGCACCACGTCGGGACCCCCGTTCGGCGAAGCCTCTCCGCCTTCTTCCGTCAAGATCGCCGACCAGACTTCCCGGCACACCGCTGGGAACGGTACAGGTCCTTGACGCAGCGTCACAGGGCATCGGCACGGCTTCACCCGCCGGCCGTCCAACTGTTCGGGGTGCGGCATTGAAGCCGCGTAAAAATTGCCGGGATCAGGCAATGTCCCGTCCGGTGTCCGCATGTGACGATGCCTGCCACAACGGGGGAAGGGCAAGGAGAGGCGGTGTGCGCGGATGGCCTGGTTTCTCGGGCTCGGCATAGCGGGGGTCGTCCTCCTTGCCCTGTCATTCGTTCTTGACGGCGTACTGGAGGGACTGCTCGACGGAGTCGCCGTGATCGAGGGTCTGCTCGACGGACTGCTGTCGCTGCCCGTGATCGCCGGGTTCTTGTCGATGCTCGGTTTCTCCGGGGCGATCATCATGGGGACAACCGGGCTGGGCCCGGTGGGAGCCACGGTGATCGGAGTACCGGCCGGTGTCCTCACCGGCTGGTACGCCTACCGGCTCAGCCGGGCTCTGGTGCATGACTCCTCGGGCGCCGCTCCGCGTGACGCCGACTTGATCGGCGCGTCCGGCTCGGTGGTGACCGCGATCCCCGCCGAGGGCTACGGCGAGGTGCTGGTGCACGTGGCCGGGCAGCCGAGGAAGTTCGCGGCCAGGAGCCCGGTTGCCGTGGGCCGGGGAGCCGACGTCTGGGTCGAGCAGGCGCTGTCGCAGTCGGCTGTGTCCGTCCGCCCGGTCGAACGCTGACCCGGCGAAACGGTCCTCCTTTCCGGCACCCGGCCGAGGTGCCGTTCTCATCCACACATCTCTTACCGCATGCCGTCCTCAGGGAGGGCTGAGGGGACAACACCATGAGTTCTGTTGCCATCGCGGTGGGAGGAGTCTTCGTACTCCTCGTGCTGATCGCGCTGGTCGTGGTCAGCCGGTACAAGGTCGCCGGTCCGAGTGAGGCGTTCATCGTCACCGGGCGGCGCGGCAAGAAGTCCACCGACCCGGAGACCGGGCGGGTGTTCACCGACAACAGCGGCCAGAAGGTCGTGGTCGGCGGCGGGGTCTTCGTCGTGCCGTTCGTGCAGCAGAAGTTCACCCTGGACCTGTCCTCCCGGCACATCCCGGTCGCGGTGCGCGGCGCGGTCACGCTGCGCGGGGTGAAGGCCAACCTGGAGGGCGTCGCCATCGTCAAGGTCGGCGGCAGCGAGGACGCCATCCGGGCCGCCGCCCAGCGGTTCCTGATGCAGCAGGACGGCATCGTCGGCTTCACCCAGGAGGTGCTCTCCGGCGCCCTGCGCGCGATCGTGGGCCGGATGTCGGTGGAGGACATCATCCGCGACCGGGCCGCCTTCGCCGGGCAGGTCGCCGAGGAGGCCGAAGCGAGCCTTTCCGGGCAGGGCCTGGTGCTGGACGCGTTCCAGATCCAGGACATCACCACCGAGGGCTCCTACCTGGAGGACCTCGGCCGGCCGGAAGCCGCACGCGCCAAGCAGGAGGCCGACATCGCCGAAGCCGTCGCCCGGCGGGCCGCCGAGCAGGCACGGCTGAAGGCGGAAGAGGAGATCGCGGTCGCGCAGCGGACCTTCTACCTGAAGCAGGCCGAGATCAAGGCCGAGACCGACGAGGCCGCCGCCCGCGCGGCCGCCGCCGGCCCGCTCGCCGAGGCGGCCCGGCAGCAGGAGATCCTCACCCAGCAGGAGAAGGTCGCCGAGCGGCAGGCCGCGCTGACCGACCGCCAGCTCGACACCCAGGTCCGCAAGCCCGCCGACGCCCAGCGCTACGCCGCCGAGCAGGAGGCCGAGGCCAGGCGCGTGGCCCGGGTCAAGCAGGCCGAGGCGGACAGGGCCGCCGGCATCGCGGCAGCGCAGGCGGAGGCCGAGCGGTCCCGGCTCACGGGTGAGGGCGAGAAGCAGCAGCGCAGCGCGCTGGCCGAGGCGCACGCGATCGAGGGCCTCAAGCAGGGTGAGGCAGAGCGGTCCCGTCGTGCGGCGATCGCCGAGGCGGTGCGGCTGGAGGGCGAGGCCGAGGCGGCGGCGATCGGCGCCAAGGGTGCGGCCGAGGCCGAGGCGATGCGGAAGAAGGCCGACGCCTTCGCCCAGTACGGCGACGCCGCCGTGCTGCAGATGCTCGTCGAGGTGCTGCCGCAGGTGGTCGCGAAGGCATCGGAGCCGCTCAGCGCGGTGGACAAGATGACGGTCATCTCCACCGACGGCGCGAGCCGGCTCTCCCGTACCGTCGCCGACAACGTGGCCCAGGGCGTCGAACTCCTCAGCTCGACCACGGGAGTCGACCTCGCCGAGCTGCTGAAGAGCATCACGCAGCGCAACGGCGACGTCCAGCCCTCGACCACACCGTCCGCCGCCGAGGCCAACGGAAAGATCCAGATCGGCTGAGAGCAGGCAGCCGGCACAGGGGCCCGCGCGGCATCGAGCCGCCGGGCCCCGTCCTGGGGCGATCTGCGGCAGACGGCGCTGCCGGTCCCTTCAGCGACCGCTGACCGCTCCTCCGGTTCCGCGCCGAAGCCCTCCCGAGCAGCCCGGCGCGACAACCTCCGGACCAGAAGACATGGTGAAGCGACGGTGCCCGCATGCCTGACACACCCCCGGCACGCACATGACGACCGCTCTCGCCCTCCCCGCGACCACGCACGCGGTCGCCGACCACCGTCGGCGGGCCTGGTACTGGCTCGGTACCGGCATCACGGCCCTCGTCGTCGGGCTGACCGTCGGGCCGGGCGCGGACGAAGCCGGCATCGCCTGGCTCCGCGCACTCGCCGTGTTCTGTGTCGGCTGCGGTCCCATCGCCGGCGCCGTCGGGGTGGCCGCGCTCGTCAACTCCCGCCGTATCGGGCGTGTCGTGGCCGCGCATGCCTGGACGGCCTGCAGTGCGGTCGCCATCCCGGCGAGCCAGGGACCGCCACGGGCGGTGCTGCGCCATCCGGCGGATGGATCTCTGATTCCGCTGTCCGTGTGCACCGTGGCGCCGCGGTACCACCTGGCCGACCCCGGACCCCGAGGAGTGCTGTGGTGGGCCGGAGATCCCCGAACCGGCGGGGTCATCGCGCCACCGGGTGGGAAGCAGCTGGTCCGGGTGCGCCCCACGCGATCCGAGCACGCGCGTCGCCGCGACGCGGAAGCCGCCGTCCGGCACGGGCTGCTGGACAGACCGACACCACCACAGCCGCAGCTCGCCGTGCTCGAGCCGGCAGACCAAGCCCAGGGCCCGAACCTGTCGTACGCGTCGCTGGCCGAAGCCGCCCGACGTTTCAGCCGTCCCGACACGGACGGACGTCTTGCGCGCAAAGGGCCCGATGCCCGGTCCGTGCCCTGGTGGCGGGTCCGCGTACTGCTGGCGATCTCGCAGGTACGGCCTGCGGCGGTCAACGCGGTGTTCTCCGCGGTGATGCTGCTGCTGTGGTGGCTCTGGGCGAGAGACCTTCAGAACCACATCCCGTTGCTCGCCGGAATCCTGTCCACGGGCTACGCGCTTCGGTGGGGGCGGCTTGCGCTGCGGGCGGTGCCTGTCGTGAAGGCGTTGCACCGCGCTGCCCGAGCGCCCGCTCCCGTGCCCAAGCGCTACGTCCTTCTCCCTGGCTTTGACGACGGGCTGGTCCTCGTCCTGTTTCCCGCTCACGGCGGTCCCGAAGATCTGCCGGAAGCCTCCCTGGAGGTCAACCCTCCCGGCGATCCGAAACACCCCTGGCAGGGCATGCCGCCGCCGGTCGGCGCCCTGGAGCTGCGCGGCTGGTGGGACAGTGTGCCCACTGTCGTGCCATGGATCGATGGCCGTCCGCTGTGGCCGCGGTATCCATACGAGCGCGTGAACCTCGACGACCAGCGGGAGCGCGACTACTTCGCTGCCCTGATGGGCCGGGGTCAGCAACGAGGCGCGGGCGGCATTCGGTGAGGTGTGAAGCGGGTCCGGCCGGACGTCTGTCACTCTGGTCCGCTGTGCGCGGGGAACGTTGGCGGAGCAACAACATCGAGGAGGTCGCGTGACGCGGTCAGCCATACCCGACGAGTACCTCGAGGGCTATGCCGGGATCCTTGCCGACGTCTGTGCCACGGGCCGCCGCCTCACCCGGAACGAGCTGGAGTCCCTGCGCGCCCGGGGAGAACGCGCCGCGGAGGCGGGCCTGGGACTGCGTCTTCTGGTCCGCCGGCATCTGTCTGCGGCCCGCGAGCTCTCGCCCGCCCTTTCGACCGTCGGAGCCGACCGTGTGCTCGCCGCCGTGGAGCAGGCGGTGGACGCCTTCGCCGAAGGATACGAACGGTCCCAGAAACTCGCGGTGAGGCGGGAAGAGGCCGCGCGGCGGGAGTTCATCGACGACCTGCTCTACGGCCGAAGTGACCTGGGTCGCCTGGCCGAACGGGCGGAACGCTTCGGCCTGCTCCTCTCCCGCGCCCACGCGGTCGCCGTCGCCCAGGGCACCACGCCGGTCGACGACACGCACCCGGCGACCCGGCAGGTGGAGAGCGCCCTGGTCGCCCGGTTCGGAGAGCGCCGCATCCTGCTCACCACCAAGGACAGCCGCCTGGTCTGCATCGCACCCGGCGACCAGGACGACGTACTCGTGTACTTCGCCAAGCAGGCACACGCGGCCACCGACGGTGGCCGGGTCGCCCTCGGCCGCGCCCACCCCGGCGCCGGCGGGGTCGTCCACTCCTACGAGGAAGCCCTCAACGCCCTCGACCTGGCGGACCGCATGGAACTGGAGGAGCCCGTGCTGCGCGCCGCCGACCTGCTCGTCTACCCCGTCCTCACCCGCGACCGGCAGGCCATGGCCGACCTCGTGCATAGTGCCCTCGGCCCGCTCCAGACCGCCCGCGGCGGCGCCCAGCCCCTCCTCGACACCCTCACCACGTACTTCGACTCCGGATGCATCGCCGCCGAGGCGGCACGCCGCCTGCGCCTGAGCGTGCGGGCCCTGACCTACCGCCTGGAGCGCATCCACAAGCTCACCGGCACCAACCCGGCCGACCCCGTTCACCGTTACACCCTGCAGACCGCCGTCATCGGCGCCCGGTTGCTGGGCTGGCCCGGCAACGAGGTCTGACCTGGGTGCCGACCAGGAGCTGTCCGGACGATCATGTGACCGCTCCGGTGCCTGGGTCGTTGCGTGCAAGGGGCGGAGCGATTTGACTGATGCCGATGGGGAACCAGCCAACTCCCCCCAAGTGCGGACGGCCGTTGCCGCCCGCTGTCCCTGGCGGACGGCGGGCGGACTGTACCCAGGCTCCGAACATGACCGCTCGGACAGGGTTCACGGTGTGCCGCCGCCCTTCCGCCTGCCCCCGGTGAGCTGACCCATCATCATGACGATGAGGCCGGCAAGAAGAATCGCGGCGCCGATCAGCGTTCCCGACGTCGCCCTGGCCGGTCTGGCCCCGATCGAGGCTGCCGGCGGCAGGCAGAAGACCAACGGCGAGAAGAAGACCGAGAGGATCAAGAAGCGCCTCTTCGGCTACGACGCCTCCCTCGTCGTCGCCCGCGACCCCGAGCGCCACGGCGCCCCGTTGCCCGACGGTTCCGCCAGTCCCGACGTGATCCCCGCCCTGATCGTGGCCTTCTCGGTCGACAAGCCAAGCCACCGCCCCGGCCAGGTCGCCGTCGAGGCCCCCCAGCACGTCGACAACCGCTTCCCCCGCGGTTACCTGGCCGGTGACCGACCTGGATCGACCCCATCCGCGCCCGGACGAACTACGTGTTCATGCCCAAGCAACGCCCCGACGCCGAAGGTCACCGCCGCGTGATGTGCCCGGCAGAGGCCAACCGCGCGCAGTGCCCCCTCAAGCCCCGCACGCTCGGCCGCGGCATCCACCTGCCCCTCGTCGACCCCGCCCCGAACCCGGCCGGCTCACCGCCGTGCTGTTTCCAGCGCACCGTCACCGTCCCTCCGGAAGCCGGCGCCAACCTCTGGCAGCCCCTCCACGGCTCGGAAGCCTGGCAACGGGTTTACTTCCGGCTCCGCAACAGTGTCGAAGGCATCAACGGCTTCGCCAAGGACCGCCTCCAGGAACGCCTCGAAGACGGCGGCACCCGCCGCGTCCGCGGCATCGCGGCCCAGACCCTCCTCCTGGCCTTCCAGCTCGCCCACGCCAACCGCCGCAAGCTCGCCTCCTGGGCCGACGGCATCGCCCTGGGCAGCGAACCGCCCCGCCGCCGGCCCACCCGCCGCCGCAGGACCAAGCCGCTGGGCACACGGACCCCCAAGGGCCACATCGCCCAACGCTGAGACGTTCCTCACAGAGCGCGCGCCCCGAGAGCTGCTCAAGCAAGACCCACAAAACGAACGCGGACCGCCGGCGGCCCTCAGCCGCCGACGGTCCGCTTCACCCTGCCCAGAGACAGACATCACACCGCAGAAACAGGAATGGGCGGCATCGCCATCGCGATGCCGCCCATTCCGTCGGTGCAGCTAGAGCACTTTCGTCGGTGCTCCTCTGTGCGCGAGGGGGGAGTTGAACCCCCACGCCCTTGCGGGCACTGGAACCTGAATCCAGCGCGTCTGCCTATTCCGCCACCCGCGCATTGGGTGTGTCCTCGGCCCCGTCCCGCTGGGGTCCGGCGCCTTCCGACACCCAGAACATTAGCACGCTGGTCGGGCTCGATTCACATCCCTTGTTCCGGCCCCGGAGCCGACCCCCGTCCGAGCAGCACCCCCGCCCGCCGACGTCCCTCCGGGGCCCGGCGGAACTCCGGCGGCCCCCGGAACGTATCCGTCACGTATCGACGAGAACCGCTTCACGTATCAACCTCGTACCGGTCGCCCCCGTCTCCCCAGGAGCCGGTCCGGGTCCACAGCCGGGTGCGGGACACTGGTCCGCGGCCCCCTCTACGATCCATGGCAGGACTACGCGCACGAGCCCGGCCAGGGGAGTTCGAAGGGGCCCCCGCAGGGAACCTCGTCCGGCGTCGGCAACCCCGCCGGCCCGGGCGGACAAGGGGGAACCGGCCGATCGACCGGCGCGTGGATACGATCTGTAAGCAGTACCAGGTAAACGGTGCACACGACGGTGCACGGGGCAGTACACAGGACGGCAGCTACGGAGGAGGTGCCCCATGGGAGTCCTGAAGAAGTTCGAGCAGCGTCTCGAAGGTCTGGTCAACGGCACCTTCGCGAAGGTGTTCAAGTCCGAGGTGCAGCCCGTGGAGATCGCGGGAGCGCTTCAGCGGGAGTGCGACAACAACGCGACCATCTGGAACCGCGACCGCACCGTCGTCCCCAACGACTTCATCGTCGAGCTGAGCGCGCCCGACTTCGAGCGGCTCAGCCCGTACTCCGGCCAGCTCGGCGACGAGCTCGCCGGCATGGTGCGCGACTACGCCAAGCAGCAGCGGTACACCTTCATGGGCCCCATCAAGGTGCACCTGGAGAAGGCGGAGGACCTCGACACCGGTCTGTACCGGGTGCGCAGCCGTACGCTCGCCTCCTCCAGCAGCCAGGCACCCGCACCCGGCGGCCCCGGCGGAGCCCCGCCGGCCGGGCGTCCCGGCGGCTACGGCTACCCGCCGGCCGGTTCCGCGGGCGCCCCGCCCATGCCGGCCGCGCCGCCGCCCGGCGGCCGCCCCGGCGGCTACGGCTACCCGCAGCCCGCGGGCGGCCAGCGGCCCCCCGCCACGCCCGCGTCCAGCGGGCGCACCCGCTACTGGATCGAGATCAACGGCACCCGCCACCAGATCTCCCGCGCGACGCTGGTGCTGGGCCGCAGCACCGACGCCGACGTGCGGATCGACGACCCCGGCGTCTCCCGCCGGCACTGCGAGATCCGGACCGGAACGCCCTCGACGATCCAGGATCTCGGATCCACCAACGGCATCGTGGTGGACGGGCAGCACACCACCCGCGCTACGCTCCGCGACGGCTCGCGGATCGTCGTGGGCAGCACCACCGTTATCTATAGGCAAGCCGAAGGGTGAAGCGGGGGCAATGTCAGAGCTGACCCTCACGGTCATGCGGCTGGGGTTCCTGGCCGTTCTGTGGCTGTTCGTGATCGTGGCCGTGCAGGTCATCCGGAGCGACCTGTTCGGGACTCGGGTCACCCAGCGCGGCTCGCGACGGGACGCGGGCCGGCCGCAGCAGGCCGCCCGTCAGGCACCGCCGCAGCAGCGCCAGCAGTCCGGAGGCGGTGGCCGCCGGGGCCGTAACACCCCCACCAAGCTGGTCGTGACCGAAGGCACGCTCACCGGCACCACCGTCGCCCTCCAGGGCCAGACCATCACCCTGGGCCGGGCGCACGACAGCACGATCGTGCTGGACGACGACTACGCCTCCAGCCGCCATGCCAGGATCTACCCGGACCGCGACGGCCAGTGGATCGTCGAGGACCTGGGCTCCACGAACGGCACCTACCTGGACCGGACCCGGCTGACGACCCCCACACCGATTGCGCTGGGTGCGCCGATCCGCATCGGCAAGACCGTCATCGAGCTGCGGAAGTAGTGCCACGTCATGAATGAGCGCGAGCGGAGCGAGCACGCAGTGGGGGTCCCCACCCAGGGTCCCGGCGCGCTCCCGACCGGAGGGTGGGCAGTGTGGCTCGACACGACCGGCTGTACCCGGAGCCGACAGGCGAGGTGCGCATGAGTCTGTCCCTGCGCTTCGCCGCCGGATCGCACAAGGGGATGATCCGGGAGGGCAACGAGGACTCCGGTTACGCCGGTCCGCGCCTGCTCGCCATCGCCGACGGCATGGGCGGCGCCGCGGCCGGCGAGGTCGCCTCCTCCGAGGCGATCTCCACGATCGTCGCGCTCGACGACGACGTCCCCGGCTCCGACCTGCTCACCTCGCTCGGCGCGGCCGTCCAGCGGGCCAACGACCAGCTGCGCATGATGGTCGAGGAGGACCCCCAGCTCGAGGGCATGGGCACCACCCTGACCGCCCTGCTGTGGACCGGCCAGCGCCTCGGCCTGGTGCACGTCGGCGACTCCCGGGCCTACCTCCTGCGCGACGGCGTCCTCACCCAGATCACCCAGGACCACACCTGGGTGCAGCGCCTGGTCGACGAGGGCCGCATCACCGAGGAGGAGGCGACCACGCACCCGCAGCGGTCCCTGCTCATGCGGGCCCTCGGCAGCGGCGAACACGTCGAGCCCGACCTGTCCATCCGCGAGGTGCGGCCCGGCGACCGGTACCTGATCTGCTCCGACGGCCTGTCCGGCGTGGTCTCCCACCAGACCCTCGAGGAGGCCCTGGCGAGCTACCAGGGCCCCGAGGAGACCGTCCAGAACCTGATCGAGCTGGCGCTGCGCGGCGGTGGTCCGGACAACATCACCGTGATCGTCGCCGACGTCCTGGACCTCGACACCGGGGACACCCTGGCCGGGCAGCTGTCCGACACCCCGGTCGTGGTCGGCGCCGTCGCCGAGAACCAGAGCCAGCTGCACGACAACGGCATCATGCAGACCCCGGCCGGCCGCGCCTCCGGCCTCGGCCGCCGGCGCGCACCGGGTGGCGGCGGGGGCGAGTTCGGCCCGCCCGGCAGCGGCGACGTGACCGGCTTCATCCCGACCGACGGCTTCGGCTACGCCGACGAGGACTTCGAGAAGCCCGGCAAGCGCCGCAGGTGGCTCAAGAGGTCCGCCTACGGCCTGCTGGTCCTCGCCGTCATCGGCGGCGGCCTGTACGGCGGCTGGCGCTGGACGCAGACGCAGTACTACGTCGGCACCAACGGCGAGCACGTTGCGCTGTACCGGGGCATCAGCCAGGACCTGGCCTGGGTGTCGCTCTCGGATGTCGAGAAGGACCACCCCGAGATCGAACTCAAGTACCTCCCGCCCTACCAGCGCAAGCTGGTCGAGGCGACCATCGCAGAGGGCGACCTGAAGGGCGCCCGGGCGAAGATCGAGGAACTGTCGGTGCAGGCCTCCGCGTGCAGGAAGGAGGCCGAGCGGCGCGCCGCCGAGAGCGAGAAGAACGCGCAGACCGGCGAGGGCGAGGCCGGAGGCACCACCGGAACCACTCCCGCCTCCTTCGCGTCCAAGGCCACGCCGACGCCGAACCCCTCGGATACGACGAAGGCGCCCCAGCAGACCCCGTCCACGACCGCACCCACTCCCAGCCCCGGCCCCAGCCTCTCGGAGGAAGAGCAGAAGGTCGTCTCGCTGTGCGGTAAGCAGTAGGCAAGCCGTGAGAGGCCCTGTCACACGATGAGCAGTTCAACCAATCCGTCGACGCACCACACGTCCACGATCGGCGCGATCGGGGCGCCGAGCCGCCGCAACACCGAGCTGGCCCTCCTCGTCTTCGCCGTCGTCATCCCGGTCTTCGCGTACGCCAACGTGGGCCTGGCCATCGACGGCTCCGTACCGTCGGGCCTGCTCGCGTACGGGCTCGGGCTGGGCCTGATGGCCGGGGTGGGGCATCTCGTGGTGCGGAAGTTCGCTCCGTACGCGGACCCGTTGCTGCTGCCGCTGGCGACTCTGCTCAACGGCGTCGGTCTGGTCGTCATCTGGCGCCTGGACCAGTCCAAGCGGCTCCAGGCGAGCAGTACCTTCGTGGAGGCGGCGCCGCGCCAGCTGCTCTACTCGGCGATGGGCGTGGGCCTGCTGGTGGCCGTGCTGCTGTTCCTGAAGGACCACCGCGTCCTCCAGCGCTACACCTACATCTCCATGGCCGGAGCCCTCTTCCTGCTGATCCTTCCGCTCGTCCCCGGACTCGGCGCGAACATCTACGGCGCCAAGATCTGGATCAAGATCCCCGGTCTCGGCACCCTCCAGCCCGGTGAGTTCGCGAAGATCGTCCTCGCGGTCTTCTTCGCCGGCTACCTCATGGTGAAGCGGGACGCCCTGGCCCTGGCCAGCCGCCGCTTCATGGGCCTGTACCTGCCGCGCGGGCGCGACCTCGGCCCGATCCTCGTCGTGTGGGCGCTCTCGATCCTCATCCTTGTCTTCGAGACCGACCTCGGTACGTCCCTGCTGTTCTTCGGAATGTTCGTCATCATGCTGTACGTCGCCACCGAGCGGACCAGTTGGATCGTCTTCGGTCTGCTGATGTCCGCGGTCGGCGCCGTCGGCGTGGCGAGCTTCGAGCCGCACATTCAGACGCGTGTGCAGGCCTGGCTCGACCCGATGCGGGAGTACGAGCTCTCCCGCGCGGGCGTCCAGGACGGCATCGTCCACTCCGAGCAGGCCATGCAGGCCCTGTGGGCCTTCGGCTCCGGCGGCACCCTCGGCACCGGCCTCGGCCAGGGCAACTCCGACCTGATCGGCTTCGCCGCCAACTCCGACTTCATCCTCGCCACCTTCGGCGAGGAGCTGGGCCTGGCGGGCGTCATGGCGATCCTGCTGCTGTACGGCCTGATCATCGAGCGGGGCATCCGCACGTCGCTCGCGGCCCGGGACCCGTTCGGCAAGCTGCTGGCCGTCGGCCTGTCCGGCGCCTTCGCCCTCCAGGTCTTCGTCGTGGCCGGCGGTGTCATGGGCCTCATCCCGCTGACCGGTATGACGCTGCCGTTCGTGGCCTACGGCGGTTCGTCCGTCATCGCCAACTGGGCGCTGATCGGCATCCTCATCAGAATCAGCGACACCGCGCGCCGGCCCGCGCCCGCCCCCGCCAACCCCGACGCCGAGATGACCCAGGTGGTCCGCCCGTGAACAAGCCCCTGCGCCGGATCGCGATCTTCTGTGGCCTCCTCGTCCTGACGCTCCTCATCCGTGACAACTGGCTGCAGTACGCCAAGGCCGACAGTCTCCGGACCGACCCCCACAACCGCCGCGTCTCCATCGAGCGCTACGCCACCCCGCGCGGCGACATCATCGTCGAGGGCAAGGCGATCACCGGCTCCGTCGAGAACACCAGCGGCGACTACAGGTACAAGCGCACCTACAAGAACGGCCCCATGTGGGCGCCCGTGACCGGCTACGCCTCACAGGCGTTCGGCGCGACCCAGCTGGAGAACCTCGAGGACGGCATACTCACCGGCAACGACGACCGGCTGTTCTTCGACAACACCCTCGACATGATCACGGGCAAGAAGAAGCAGGGCGGCAACGTCGTCACCACGCTCGACGCCGCCGCGCAGAAGGCCGCCTACGAGGGCCTTGAGTCGCGCGGCAAGGGCGCTGTCGTCGCGCTGGAGCCGAAGACCGGCAAGATCCTCGCCCTGGCCTCCTACCCGTCGTACGACCCCGGCTCCTTCGCGGGGAACTCGACCTCGACGGACAGCAAGGCGTGGCAGAAGCTCCAGAAGAAGAACAACACGGACGACCCGATGCTCAACCGGGCGCTGCGCGAGGCCTACCCGCCGGGCTCCACCTTCAAGGTGGTCACCGCGGCCGCGGCCCTGGAGAACGGTCTCTACAAGTCCGCAGACGAGAAGACGGAGACCCCGCTGCCGTGGATCATGCCCGGCACCAGGACGCCCCTGAAGAACGAGGGCAACATCCCGTGCGAGGACGCCTCGCTGCGGATCGCCCTGCGCTACTCCTGCAACACCGTGTTCGGCAAGGTCGGCGCCGACCTGGAGAACGACAAGATGCTGGAGCAGGCCGAGAAGTTCGGGTTCAACTCCGAGCAGTTCACTCCGGTCCGCGCCACCGCCTCCGTCTTCTCCGACGACATGGACAAGTCGCAGACGGCGCTGTCCTCCATCGGCCAGTTCAACACCGCCGCGACCCCGCTCCAGATGGCCATGGTCGCCGCGGCCGTCGCCAACGACGGTGAGCTGATGAAGCCGTACATGGTGGACGAGCTCCAGGGCCGCGACTTCAATCCGATCGAGAAGACCGAGCCGGAGACGCTGAGCCGGCCGATGTCGCCGGAGAACGCCCAGATCCTCCAGGACATGATGGAGACCGTCGTCAACGAGGGCACCGGCCGGAACGCGCGGATCGACGGCGTGACGGTGGGCGGCAAGACCGGTACCGCCCAGCACGGTGTGGACAACAGCGAGAAGCCGTACGCCTGGTTCATCTCCTACGCCAAGGCGGAGGACGGCAGCTCGCCGGTCGCCGTCGCGGTCGTGGTCGAGGACCAGAACGCCAACCGTGACGACATCTCCGGCGGTGGCCTCGCGGCACCGATCGCGAAGAGCGTGATGGAGGCGGTCATCAAGGGCAAGCAGTGACCCGGATCACGTCTGCTTCACATCGGTGCACGTTGCGGTACCGGTCCTGTATCGGCTGACGTACTTGGCCAGGTCATACAAAGCGAGCCGGGTACGGTAGGCCCGGACGGCAGCCTCCGGCGGCACGAGCGTGCCGCCCGGGACCGACGGAGAGGGCTGGTAGGTAGCTATGGAAGAGCCGCGTCGCCTCGGCGGCCGGTACGAACTGGGCCAGGTGCTCGGTCGCGGTGGCATGGCGGAGGTCTACCTCGCGCACGACACCCGCCTCGGCCGCACCGTGGCAGTGAAGACGCTGCGCGCCGATCTCGCGCGCGACCCGTCCTTCCAGGCCCGGTTCCGCCGGGAGGCCCAGTCGGCCGCCTCGCTCAACCATCCCGCGATCGTCGCGGTCTACGACACGGGCGAGGACTACATCGACGGGGTCTCCATCCCGTACATCGTCATGGAGTACGTCGACGGCTCCACGCTCCGTGAGCTCCTGCACAGCGGCCGCAAGCTGCTGCCGGAGCGGTCCATGGAGATGACCATCGGCATCCTCCAGGGCCTGGAGTACGCCCACCGCAACGGCATCGTCCACCGCGACATCAAGCCGGCCAACGTCATGCTGACGCGCAACGGCCAGGTCAAGGTGATGGACTTCGGCATCGCCCGCGCCATGGGCGACTCCGGCATGACGATGACGCAGACGGCCGCCGTCATCGGCACCGCCCAGTACCTCTCGCCCGAGCAGGCCAAGGGCGAGCAGGTCGACGCCCGCTCCGACCTGTACTCCACCGGCTGCCTGCTGTACGAGCTGCTGACCGTGCGCCCGCCGTTCGTGGGCGACTCTCCGGTCGCGGTCGCCTACCAGCACGTGCGGGAGGAACCGCAGGCGCCGAGCGTCTTCGACCCCGAGATCACGCCCGAGATGGACGCGATCGTGTTGAAGGCGCTGGTCAAGGACCCGGACTACCGGTACCAGTCGGCCGACGAGATGCGCGCCGACATCGAGGCCTGCCTCGACGGCCAGCCGGTCGCGGCCACCGCCGCGATGGGGGCCGCGGCCTATGGCGGCTACCCCGACGACCAGCCGACGACCGCGTTGCGCTCGGACGCGGGTGCCGGGGCACCGACGTCGATGCTCCCGCCCATGAACCCGGACGGCGGCGGCTACGGCTATGACGACCGCCCCGACCGCCGCCGCCAGCGGAAGAACAACACCTCGACGATATTGCTGGTCGTGGCGGGCGTCCTGGTGCTGATCGGCGCCATCCTGATCGGCCGCTGGGCGTTCAGCGGTGACGGCGGCGTGGGCAACGACACCGTCGCGACCCCGAACTTCATCGGTGAGACGAAGGCCAACGCCACGCGGCTCGCCGAGAATGGCGACCTGCAGGTGGAGTTCACCCAGAAGCCCTGCGAGACCGAGAGCAAGGGCAAGATCTGCGACCAGGACCCCAAGCCCAACACCGAGGTCAAGAAGGGATCCACCGTCAACCTGGTGGTGTCCACCGGGGCGCCGAAGGTGACAGTGCCCAGCGTGACCGGCCTGAGCCTGGACGAGGCCAAGGCGAAGCTGGAGGGCGACAAGTACGCGTTCGAGGTCCGGACGGAGACCCGTGAGTCTCCCGAGGAGGCGAACACCGTGCTCGAGCAGAACCCGACCACGGGCGACGAGGTGGAGAAGGGATCGACGATCACCCTCATCATCGCCAAGGCGGCGGCGAAGTCCACCGTGCCCGACGTCAGCACCAAGACCTGTGACGAGGCCAAGGCCCAGATGACGGCCAACGAACTGGTCGGCAACTGCGTCGAGGTGGAGACGGACAACCCGAACCTGGCCGGCAAGGTCGTCGGCACGGACCCGCCGGCCGGCTCCCAGCTCGCCAAGAACTCGCCGGTGACCATCCAGATCGGCAAGGCCAAGCAGCAGGACGAGCAGGTCGCGGTCCCGAACGTCAACGGCCAGACCCTCAAGGACGCCCAGAAGATGCTCCAGGAGGCCGGACTGAGCGTGGGCAGCGTGGCCGGCTCGCAGGATCCCAACTCCCGCGTCTTCGGTTCCAACCCGCCCCAGGGCACCCAGGTCCAGAAGGGCACGGCGGTCACCCTGTTCACCGCCGACCAGGGCGGCAACGGCGGGGGCGGCGACGGCGGCATCTTCGGCGGCCTCACGGGCGAGTCGCGCGAGGACTGAGCCTCCTGCGCTCCGCGGGGAGTGAGTCCCGGGACCCTTGGGGTTCCGGGACTCTTCCGTCAGCGCAGTTCCTTCGGCGGCGTCCGCCGGTCGTCCACCTTCTCCGTACGGACCAGTTCGCCCCATACGACGTAGCGGTACCTGCTCGTGTACACCGGCGTGCAGGTCGTCAGGGTGATGTAGTGCCCCGCCTTCTTCCGGCCCGATTCCTTCGGGACCGGCAGGAGGACGTTGACGTTGTACTTCGAGGTCTCGGGAAGGATCGCGTAGGTCTTGTAGACGTACCACCTGTCCTTCGTCTCGAAGACGATCGCGTCGCCCCTCTCGATCCTGTGGATGCCGTGGAACTTGGCCCCGTGCCCGTCCCGGT
Organism: Streptomyces sp. NPDC005931; assembly: GCF_042871235.1. Classification (NCBI taxonomy): domain Bacteria; kingdom Bacillati; phylum Actinomycetota; class Actinomycetes; order Kitasatosporales; family Streptomycetaceae; genus Streptomyces; species Streptomyces sp. NPDC005931. The sequence continues at coordinate 434,856 of NZ_JBIAIG010000002.1, read as the reverse complement.
GCGCCGCGAGGGAGAAGTTGCCCTTCTTGCCGGACGTGGGGAGGGCCGCCTTGACCGGGTCCGTGTAATAGCCGGCCACGCCGTCGTTGAGGACCCTCATGGTCGTGCCCTTCTCGACGAGGATCTCCTCGCCGCTCATGGCGGGCACGTGCAGGAAGCCGATGCCGTCCTTGCTGTCGAAGGACGCCGGTCCGTCGCCGTCGGTCTCCCGGGCCCAGTGGTCGCGGACCTTGTCCGCCTGCTTGTCCGCAGCCCGGTCGGCGAGGACGTTCGTCCACCACAGCGAGTAGACGACGAACAGGCCCAGCACCAGGCCCGCGGTGATGAGGAGTTCCCCGAAGAAGCTGACCACCATGGCGACCGGGCCCATGCGCCGGCCTGTCCGGGGCGGCGGGGAACCGCGCCTGCCGGTGTGCTGTTCGGTGTCGTCGGTGGTCGCTGCCACGTTTTCATCCGCCCTTAACTGACGAGCGCATCCGGCTTGCCCTTGCTGCGCGGCCGTTCCTCGACCATCTTGCCCCAGACGATCAAGCGGTACTTGCTGGTGAACTCCGGCGTGCAGGTGGTCAGCGTGATGTAGCGGCCCGGTGCGGTGAAGCCCGAGCCCTTCGGGACGGGCTCGAGGACGCTCACATTGCTCGGCGAGGTCACCGGCAGCATCGACGCCATCTTGTAGACGAAGTACTTGTCCTGCGTCTCCACCACGATCGGGTCGCCCGGCTCCAGCCGGTTGATGTACCGGAAGGGCTCCCCGTGGGTGTTGCGGTGGCCCGCCAGCCCGAAGTTGCCGGTCTTCGCGTCCGGCATCGCCGTCTTGAGCGCGCCCTCCGCGTAGTGGCCCACCATGCCCCGGTCGAGGACCTTCTTGCTGCTGATGCCCTCGGCGATCGGCACCACCACGTCCAGCGTGGGGATGTGCAGCAGGGCGAAGCCCTGCCCCGGCTCGAAGGCGCCCGGGTTGCGCTTGCCGTTCGCCCAGTCGTTCTGGAGGTCACTGGCCTCCTTGCCTGCCTGGGCCTGCGCCCGGACGTTCGTCCACCACAACTGGTAGGTGACGAAGAGCAGCATCAGCACACCGGTGGTGATGAACACCTCGCCGATCGCCCGGCTCGCGACGACTGCGGGGCCGGGTCTGCGCGCCCGGGCCTGCCGACGGGCCTCCACGCGCGACAGGGGCGCGCCGGACGCTCCTGGCGCCCCCTCACCGCCCACTGCCGTCCCGGGGGCCCCCGCCGCCCGGGAGGACTTGTGCGAGCCTCCACGGCGCCCCTGACGCCTCTTCGCGGCCTTCCTGCGCTCCGCCCGTCCTCCGGGTGCCGGTGCGGGTGCCGCACGCGCGACGCTCCGGGGCGGGTCGGGGATCCGCAGGGCGACCGTCTCGTCGTCCGGGACAGGCTCGGGCGCGGTCGTCCCCCGCCCCTGGTCCGGCGGGTACGGGGTGCGCGGCTCGGCGCCTCCCCAGTCCGTGTACGCCTCCACGCCCTGCCGCTCCCTGAACGCACCCGGTGCCCCGTACGGCCCGCTTCCGTACGAGGTGCCCTGGTCGCCGACGCCGCCGTGGACATCCGCGCCGGACTCGCGCTCGGGGCGCAGCGCGGTCACGCCGTGGACCTGCCCACCACCGGGGCGAGCCCCGCCGACCTCGCCACCGCGTCCTGGTCGCCGCACTCCACCAGCCAGTTGGCCAGCATCCGGTGTCCGTGTTCGGTCAGCACCGACTCGGGGTGGAACTGCACGCCCTCCACCGGCAGTTCGCGATGGCGCAGGCCCATCACGATGCCGTCGGGCGTCCGGGCGGTCACCTCCAGCTCGGCCGGTACGGTGGCCGGTTCGGCGGCGAGCGAGTGGTAGCGGGTCGCCGTGAACGGTGTAGGGAGGCCCGTGAAGACGCCCTTGCCCTCGTGCTCGACCGGGGAGGTCTTGCCGTGCAGCAGCTCGGGGGCGCGGTTCACGACCCCGCCGTAGGCCACCTGCATCGACTGCATGCCGAGGCAGACACCGAAGACCGGCACCCCGGTCGACGCGCAGTGCCGCACCATGTCCACGCAGACGCCGGCCTCCTCGGGGGTCCCGGGGCCGGGGGACAGCAGCACGCCGTCGAATCCGTCCTGTGCGTGTGCCGTCGACACCTCGTCGTTGCGCAGCACCTCGCACTCGGCGCCCAGCTGGTACAGGTACTGGACCAGGTTGAAGACGAAGCTGTCGTAGTTGTCGACGACGAGAATGCGTGCGCTCACTGGTTGTCCACCGTCACATCGTTGAAGGGCAGCAGCGGCTCGGCCCACGGGAAGACGTACTGGAACAGGATGTAGACCACAGCGATGATCAGCACGAGCGAGATGAGTGCCCGCACCCATCCGTTCCCCGGCAGATGCCGCCAGATCCAGCTGTACATGCCGTCCCTTCCGTCGTACCACGGCACCAGACACACGCCGTACGCCACCAGACTAACGGCGCAACGCCTCCGGTTTCCCGGCCTCCACAGGCCGTGTGGAGGCCGGGCGGGCCCGGACGATCGGCGGGTGACCGTGGTCCCGTTCCGGTTCGCGCGTCGTCGGCGTACGACAGCACGGCCCGGACGCGTGTACCCCGAAGTACGGGGCACAGGGTCGATCACCTCGATGTCCGTGGGCACAGTTTTGTACGGCCCTTCGCCGATCCGGTACAGGAACCAGCTCGTGCCGTGGGTCGGCACCGCGGCGGTGCCTCGAACGGGGGCCGTGTTCCACGTGAAACCAAGACGCGGGACGTGCATGATCGCGTAGGGACTGCCGCTCACGCAGGGCCCGGCCTCCGGGGATCCCGCGGGGGGGCGCGCGGCACGGCCGCCGGGTGCGCGCTCCGTCCGGCCCACCGCTCACGGAGCCGTGACGATCACCCGCACCGGCGGCTCCCCGGTCCTCGCCGCTTACTCCACGGGCTCGGCGTAGTGCAGGTCCACTGTGCCCGTGTAGCCGGGCAGCGTGACCGTCCCGTTGTCCTCGACCTTCCAGCCGAGCCCGTAGACGTTGACGTAGACCATGTAGTTCTGGATCGCCGGTGAGGCCGTGAGAGCCTTTTTCAGCTTCTCCGGGTCTCCGACCGCCGTGATCTTGTACGGCGGTGAGTAGACGCGGCCCTGGAGGATCAGGGTGTTCCCGACGCAGCGGACCGCGCTGGTGGAGATCAGCCGCTGGTCCATGACCTTGATGCCCTCGGCACCTCCCTGCCACAGGGCGTTCACCACGGCTTGGAGGTCCTGCTGGTGGATGACCAGGTAGTCGGGCTGGGGCTCGGGGTAGCCGGGAAGCTTGGCCGTGGCGTCCGGCGGGGCGTCGTTCAGCGTGACGCTGATCGCCTCGCCCTTGAGCTTCTGGGTGCCCGCGCGCTTCTCCAGACCGGCCAGTCTGGCGTCCTCCTCCTTGGTGCTGCCGTCGTCGCGCTCGGCGAGCGCCTCCATGTCCTCGCGCAGGGCGGCATTGGACTCGTCCAGCTCGCCGTTCTTGCGGCTGCGCTCCTGGATGAGGTCGGACAGCTTCAGCAGGGAGTCGTCCGTGCGGATGTTGGTGCCCCTGGCGGTGCTGAAGCTGGTGAAGAAGATGAGTCCGGCGAGAGCGAAGACGGCAGCGGTGAGCACCCGCACGGGCCGGAAACGGTGCCGGCGGGCAGGGCTGGATTCCGTCCCCGGGAAGTCGGCAGAATTGCTCAACGTACCCTTATCTCCTTCGGCGCCGCGGAAGCACTACGCTAACGGACGCCCGGGGGAGCGCTCAGAGTCCCCTTGTACGCTGACCCGAGCCCGACCCAGTTCCCTGCGCGGCCACGCAGCGCATCGACAGGAGAGACCCTCGTGCCGAAGTCACGTATCCGCAAGAAGGCCGACTACACGCCGCCGCCGGCGAAGCAGGCGACCACGCTCAAGCTCACCAACCGCGCCTGGGTCGCGCCGGTGATGCTCGCCCTGTTCCTCATCGGCCTGGCCTGGATCGTCGTGTTCTACGTCACCGACGGCTCGCTGCCGATCGACAGCTTGGGCAACTGGAACATCGTGGTGGGCTTCGGCTTCATCGCCGCCGGATTCGGCGTCTCCACGCAGTGGAAGTAGCGCTCGGCCCCGCCTGAGGGTGGCTCGGCCCACCGTCGTCCGTCGGCTCCGGGCAGAGTATCCACTGAGTTATCCACAGCCGTTTTCCACATGGGGAAAAAGAACGACCATCTGTGGATAACTCATCAGGTGTTGACGCCGGTGTGACAGAAGCACCGGCAATCGAAAATGCGTTCGCCCCCTGGCTGACCTGCGGAAACACAAGTCAGCGACAGGGGGCACAGATGTTCCCGCACCGTGTGCACAAGATCCGCCACACGCTGTGGACAACTCCTGCTCAGGTGAGCTGCGCCGTCCTCAGCAGGGTGATGAGCACGATCACCGCCAGGACCAGGGCGCAGGCCCCGTACTGGATCAGCGGCCGCCGCTCGCGCGGGGCGTGCACCATGGCGTACCCGATCACCGCACCGGCCACGAGCCCGCCGATGTGCGCCTGCCAGGCGATGTTGCTCCACCCGAAGGTGAAGATGAGGTTGATCACCAGCAGGGCGATGATCGGCCGCATGTCGTAGCGCAGCCGACGGGCCAGCACGGCCGTCGCGCCGAAGAGGCCGAAGATCGCGCCGGACGCCCCGAGGGAGGCAGCGGTACCCTCGGCGAGCAGGTAGGTCAGTGCGCTGCCTGCCAGCCCGGAGAGCAGATAGAGCGCGAGATACCGGGCCCGTCCGAGAGCCTCCTCCAGCGGTCCGCCGAGCCACCACAGGCCGAGCATGTTGAACGCGAAGTGCCAGGGCGCCTCGTGCGTGAACATCGCGGTGACCATGCGGTACCACTCACCGTCGGCGACCCCGACGACGGGCTGGAACGGTGCGGGGGGCCACGCCCCCACGAGATAGAGTTCGCGCGCCAGCGACTCGTCGATCCAGATCGCGACGAACACCACCAGGTTGATTCCCAGAAGGACCTTGGTGATCAGCCTGGGATCGGCGGCGACCGTGCCTCCGGCGAGGGTGCGGGGCGCCGAGGCCGCGGGAGCGTGCCCGGTCCCCGATCCGCCGCGGACGCACTCCGGGCACTGGAACCCGACCGAGGCGTCGACCATGCACTCCGGGCAGATCGGCCGCTCGCAGCGGGTGCAGCGCACGCCCGTCTCGCGGTCCGGGTGGCGATAGCACGCCGGGACGCTGTGCGCGTCCTGCGGGCTGCCGGCAGCCTGGTCGTCCATGCGATCCCCTACGTCGTGTGGAAAAGCCCCGCCCCGCCCATCCTTACGGATGAACGGGGCGATTGGTTCCCTCTGGGGGATATCAGCGCTCCCGGCACCTGCACGTCAGCGCTCCTGCGCCTGCCTGAGCGCCGGGAACACCGGGAGGTGCTCAGCCTTCGCGGATCTCGACCGACTCGATCACCACGTCGTTGAGCGGCCGGTCGGTGCGCGGGTTGGTCTGCGCCGAGGCGATGGTGTCGACGACCTTCTGGCTCGCGGCGTCGGCGACCTCACCGAAGATGGTGTGCTTGCGGTTCAGCCACGCCGTCGGGGCGACGGTGATGAAGAACTGCGAGCCGTTGGTGCCCGGGCCGGCGTTGGCCATCGCCAGCAGGTAGGGCTTGTCGAAGCGCAGGTCCGGGTGGAACTCGTCCTCGAACTGGTAGCCGGGACCGCCGGTGCCGTTGCCCAGCGGGTCACCGCCCTGGATCATGAAGCCACTGATCACCCGGTGGAAGACCGTACCGTCGTAGAGCTTGTCCGTGGACTTGGCACCGGTCTGCGGGTGGGTCCACTCCCGCTCGCCCTTGGCGAGCTCGACGAAGTTCTTGACCGTCTTCGGCGCCTGGTTCGGGAAGAGCCGAACGTCGATGTCGCCGTGATTGGTCTTCAGGGTGGCGTAGAGCTGCTCAGCCACGATGTGCCTTCCGTTGTCTTTCCGTGACTCCCTGATCCTCGCACGGACGGGGCGCGCAGTCGCCCGGCGCCCGTTCACAGGGGAGCAACCTCACCGATCCGCTTGCGGAAAACCGGCACGGTGGGCCCGTGGCGGGGGCGCGCGGCAGCGATCCGTGGCATTGTCGACGACAAGCTCCGTTGCCCCTGATTCATCCTCTATTGCACTCGATCAACTCCATCGGCACCCGTATGCCCGCCCGCGCATGCCCCGCAGCGACCGGACAGGCATGATCCGTAAAAGGGTGGAAAGTCGAAATACCGTACGCCACCGAGGAGGAGGAACCCGTGACCCGCATCGACAGCGTGCGCGCCGCGACAGGTTCGGCGAAGGACAGCGTGCTGCACGCCGCGGAAGTGGTGGCGCCCTACGCCGACACGGCCAAGGTAAGGGCCGCGCACTACGCACACGAGGCACGCGTACGGCTCGCGCCCAAGGTGACGCAGGCCGCCGGGCAGGCTCGCGTCCAGTACGGCGCCCACGTCCAGCCGTATCTGGAACAGGCTCGGGCGCATGTGCCACCGAAGGTCGACCTCGCCGCCCACGAGGCCGTCACCCGCACTCGCAAGGCCGCCCGTCAGGCGGCGGAGTACTCCCGGCCGCGGATCGAGCAGGCGGTGGCCGTCGCCGGGCCCGCCAGGGAAGAGGCCGCGGCTCGCAGCCTGGCGGTGCTGGCCGCGCTCCGCGGTCAGGTCACGCCGCAGCAGATCCAGAAGCTGGTCCGCAAGCAGCAGCGGCGGGCGAAGGCCGGCCGGGCCGCGCGGACCCTGCTGATGCTGAGCGTCGCCGTGGGTGGGGCCTACGCCGCCTGGAAGTGGTGGGACAAGCAGGCCAACCCCGACTGGCTGGTCGAACCGCCGGCTGCGACGGACGTCTCCGAGTCGGGCGGGCTGACGTCGGTGGACGGCAGTGGTGCGACCGTGCTCGATCCCGAGGTCGAGGCGAAGGAGGCCCAGGAGGCCGCCAAGCGCGACGAGGAGCCCTGACAGAAAGGGCCCGCACCCCTTCGACGGCGCGGTGGGGCCGAAGACATGACGTCTTCGGCCCCACCGCGCCGTTTCACGTGAAACAAGACCCCTCCCACCACGTTTCCGCAGGTGGGAGGGGTCGGCATGTGGAGCCTAGGGGAGTCGAACCCCTGACATCTGCCATGCAAAGACAGCGCTCTACCAACTGAGCTAAGGCCCCGGAAGGGAAACGTCCGCCCGGAAGAACGTCTCCCGGCGGGCGCCGGAGACCAGAGTACCGGGTCACCCCCGTGATTCCGCAAAAAGATTGGGGGTCCCCGTGGCCGACCACTCTCCGTAAGATGCTCGGCGTGGTTCGCTACAGCGAACCGCAGTTCTCGGGGAAGCGATGGGGAGACGCAATGGACGCCGCACAGCAGGAAGCCACCGCAAGAGCGCGGGAACTGCAGCGGAACTGGTACGGGGAGCCGCTGGGGGCGCTCTTCCGTAGGCTCATAGACGACCTGGGCCTCAACCAGGCCCGGCTGGCGGGGGTCCTGGGACTGTCCGCACCGATGCTGTCGCAGCTGATGAGCGGCCAGCGAGCGAAGATCGGCAATCCCGCGGTGGTCCAGCGGGTACAGCTGCTGCAGGATCTGGCGGGGCAGGTCGCGGACGGCAGCGTCAGCGCCGCCGAGGCGACCGAGCGCATGGAGGAGATCAAGAAGTCGCAGGGGGGCTCGGTACTCAGCAACACCACGCAGACGACGAGCAGTTCGGGGGCGCCCACGGTCAAGCGGGTGGTTCGCGAGATCCAGTCCCTGCTGCGCTCGGTGGCGGCCGCCGGCGACATCATCGACGCCGCCGACACCCTCGCTCCCACCCACCCCGAGCTGGCGGAGTTCCTCCGGGTCTACGGCGCCGGCCGCACCTCCGACGCGGTCGCGCACTACCAGTCCCACCAGAACTGATCCCCGCCCCGGCCGCCGCAGCGGGTCGGTCGCCGGGACGGGTGTGCCGCGGGGGGAGTCGCACCGCTCGTCACGGGGGAAGCAAGGGGGAGACCGCAGGGGGAGGAGCGACGCACAGCCATGGGTGAGGTCTTCGCCGGCCGTTACGAACTGGTCGACCCGATCGGACGCGGAGGCGTCGGCGCGGTCTGGCGCGCCTGGGACCACCGCCGCCGTCGTTACGTGGCCGCCAAGGTGCTCCTCCAGAGCGACGCCCACTCCCTGCTGCGTTTCGTGCGTGAGCAGGCCCTGCGGATCGACCATCCCCATGTGCTCGCCCCCACCAGCTGGGCCGCCGACGACGACAAGGTCCTGTTCACCATGGACCTGGTCGCCGGCGGCTCACTGGTCCACCTCGTGGGCGACTACGGGCCCCTGCCCCCGGCCTTCGTCTGCACCCTGCTCGACCAGTTGCTGGCGGGGCTCGCCGCGGTGCACGCGGAAGGCGTCGTACACCGCGACATCAAACCGGCCAACGTGCTCCTGGAGGCCACCGGCACCGGCAGGCCGCGGTTGCGGCTGTCCGACTTCGGCATCGCGATGCGGCTGGGCGAACCCCGCCTGACCGAGACCAACCTCGTGGTGGGCACGCCCGGATATCTCGCGCCGGAACAGATCATGGGGGCCGAACCGGACTTCCCGGCCGACCTGTTCGCCGTGGGCCTGGTCGCGCTCTACCTGCTGGAGGGTGCCAAGCCGGACACCAAGGCACTCATCCAGTACTTCGCGGACCACGGAACGCCCGGTGCGCCCCAGGGCATCCCCGAACCGCTGTGGCAGGTGGTGGCCACGCTGCTGCAACCGGACCCGCAGGCGCGGTTCCGCACCGCCACGGGGGCGCGCAAGGCGCTCGCCGCGTCCGCGGAGCTCCTCCCGGAGCCGGGTCCCGACGACGAGCTGATCGAGATCTTCGACCAACTCGGCCCGCTCCCCCCGGGCTTCGGCCCCGACGGCCCACTGAAGGAAGCCACGGGTCTGCGTCCCGGGGGCCGCCGTGCGGCTGTGGAGGGCAGCCGGGCCGGGGATGCCGCTGCCGCCCCCGTGTCCGGTGAGGCCGACCGGGCCGCTGCGGCCGGTGCCCACAGGGCTGATGGCGCCGGTGCTCAAGAGGCTTTCGACGCGCAGAGGGCTTCCGGTGCACAAGGGGCCGACGGCGTCACGGGAATGCACGGTGTCGTCCACGGTCCGACGGACGCCCGTACCGGGTCCGCCCCTGCCGGTGGCACCGGCGCGGTACCCGGCGGCGGCGTCACGCCGGCCGACCCCCGGCAGAGCGCCTCGCCCACGCCGGCACCACCCACTTCGGCCCCCTCCGGCCCGGCGCCGGCCCCCTCCGCACAGCCGCCCTCCATGTCCGACACCGGCAGCTTCCACCTGCCGCCGCCCCAGTCGGCGTCCGGCACGGTCACTTCCTCGCCCTCTCCCGCTCCCCCTCCTCCACCGGCCCCGCGAACCGACGTACCCACCCCTCCGACACGACATGAGGCACAGGCGCAGGCATCGGCGCAGGCCCAGGGCCACAGCGGCCACGACCGCCACGGCGTGGCCCCTCAGCAGGCCCCCGCCCCCCACGTCTCCCCGCACGACCCCACTCACCCGCTGCGTTCCCCCCTGCCGCACCCGCCGTCCCCCTCCGTCGCGGCCAGGTACGACCGCCCCGATGCCTCTACTGCTTCATACACCGCCCAGGAGCCTCGGGTTCCCCCTCCGGCCGGGGTGATCGGGCGGCCCGCAGCGACCCACCGGTCACACCACCGGTCACACCGCCGCCGCACCGGCCCCACGGCGAAGGTCGCGGTCCCCCTCCTGCTGCTCGCCCTGGCCTGTTACGCCGTGGGATTCTGGGCCCTCACCCGGCTCTGACCGTCCCGCACGGCGGCGCGGCGGCGGTGCAGCGACCGGTGCACCGGCGACAGCGACCGGTGCGGCGACGACGGCGCTACGGCACGGCCCTCCGGCGAGCGAGCACCGTCCACACGCCCAGCCCCACCAGCAGCGCGCTCCCGGTGCCGATCCCGCCCACGGCGAGCGCCGTCATCGCGGTCCGGTCGTCAGCGGCGTCGCCCCCGGCCGCCGTCTCCCGGTCCTCCTCGGTGACCGTGAAGACCTCCGCCGGGACCGGCTCCCCCGCGTACCGCGGACCGCTCTGCGCAGCGCCGCCCACCCGTATCCGCAGCGTCAGCCCCACGGGCCCGTCCCCGAAGTCGTCCGCCACCCCGGCCGCGAGGTGCGCGACGAGGTAGTAGGAGCCGGCGAACCGCATCGCCTTCACCCGGCTGCTGACGGCGTGACGATTGGCGTGCGCGACGGGCGGCAGGGGATCGAGGCCGTCCGACTTCTGGTTGCCGTCGTAGCCGATGCCCAGGTCCGTGACGCGGCCCCGGACGGGGTTGTAGAGGTCGAGGTCGAGCGCAGCGGGGACGAATCCCCGGCCGCCGGAGCGGGAGCTGCCCAGTTCGGCGGTGGCGTGGATGCGCCCGCCCCAGTCGACGGGGACCCTGTAGAAGAGCGTCTGCCCGGGCCGGATGTCGTCCCGCCACGCCCCCTCGCCGAGGGTCGTCGCCCTCGCGAAGCCCGCGCCGCCCGCCCGTCGCCGGGGCTCCCCTGCGACGGGTGCGGGCGAGGCGGAGTCCCAGTCCTCGGGCTCCTCCGTCGCGGCGGTCCCCTCCAGTGGCGGTTCCGTCACCGCGGTGAGCTCAAGTTCCCAGGGGCCGGGGGAGGATCCGGCGCCGTCCGGATCGGCGCGTTCAACGGTGAGGTAGTACGTGCCGGGCTGCTGGCAGAGCGACCGGGTGGAGGCGATCTCGCGCACGGCCGACGCGGCCAGCGGATGCGGGCTGCGGGCCGCGCCGAAGGTCGCGGTGTCGGCGTCGCAGGACCGGCCGTCGTCGTCCTTCAGGGACACCTTGATGCCGTCGCTCACGGAGCCGGTGCCGCCCGCCGGGGGAACCGCGGTGGCGGAGACGTACGCGTTCGAGGCGGCGTCGAGTTCCAGGCTGTAGTGGACCCTGCCGTTCGACGGAAGGGTGCTCCGGTGGGCCGGTCCGATCTCGAGTCGTACGGCGTCCGCGGTGCTCAGGGCCCCGTCGACCGTCCGTGCCCCCTCGGCGAAGGCGTACGGCCGGGGCGTGCCGGACGCCGCGCCGGGTGCCGCGGCCGCCTCCTGCCCGACCGGCACGCCCCCCAGGCCGAGCGCGACCACCACGGCGGACACCGCGGTCAGCGCACCGCCCCGCACCGACAGCGGCGGACGACCGCGTCCAGCCCGTACGCGCCCCCGCGCCGTACACCGCCGTCCCCTCACGCGCCTCCCCTGTCGTCGCCGGACGTCGAACCGTGGCCCATCCTGCCCCGCGGGCACGGGCCGTGGACATGACCCGCCCCACACAAAACCCCGGCCGCGAGGGCGGCCGGGGTCTGTTCAGCGTCGGATGTCGGTACTCACGAACCCGTGGGCACGGAGTCAGTCGCCTCCGTCCACAGATCCTGCTCGGCGCGATCCGCCTGGATCTGGCGGTACACGAGGAGCCCGCCGATGGCGGCCAGTGCGACCAGGAGAAGCTTCTTCACCGCGCGACCTCGTCTTTCGTTGACGTAGGGGACCTCTGGCGCCCGACTATACACACCGACCGATACCGATCGGTGACCTGCGTCGGCCCATCAACTTCCCGTCGAATGTGCCCAGTAGGCGCACCTGGTCCGATCCGATCGGAGGGTGATCACACTCGCACGGACGGTCACTTTGACCGTTTCTGGCCCTCATCCCCTGATTTTCGACCGCCTTGCACCCATCCGAGTGGTGTTCATCTGAACATCGACGCGCCACGGGCGTCGGTCCACCACTTCGCGAGCCCCATACACATCATGAGGAAAGTACGCAAATCGCCCGACCCGAAAGTGAGGGACCATGGCCCGGAACAAGGTCATGAAGCTGTGGACCACCATCGTCACCGCCTTCCTCGCGCTGTTCACGGCGCTCGGACTGATCACCACGACCGCCACCGCGGCGGTACCGCAGACCGAGACGACGCGCAACAGCGACAGCAGCGCACCCGCACCGGCACCGGTGCTGTCCCCCTGGTCCTGGTCCCACGCACGGGCCCTGCCCCCCACGATGAAACAGCGCATCCACGCCGAGGCCCACGGAAAGTCACCCCGCTGCCGCCACCGCCCGCTCGAGGACGCGACCGCGGACACGACGGCAACGACCTGCTCCGACGACACCACCGCCCCGGCGGACCCCGTCACCGAGCACACCGCCCCGCTCCAGCGCTGATCCCGAGGGACCTGCCCTCGCCCCCCTGACCCTCCCCGTGCCGTCCCCGGCTCCCTGAAGTCCCGGCGAACTTGCGTACAGCACGACGGCACGCACCCAGCGCATCCCAACGCACCACGCGGCACAGGCCCGGCAGCCCACCAGAGCAGCCGGGCCCGCGGCATGCCCACAGGCCGGCGACCGGAAGCACCCCGGCGGCTCCCCGCCCCCACGGAGAGTCCGAGCACGCCGTCAGCCGCGCGTCTGCGGCCTGTGCCGTCGAGCCGGCAACGGGAAGCTTGCACGCCGTACCCCCAGGCGGTCAGGCCACAGTGGAAACGTGCCTCGGCTTCCACAGGTTCGCTTCCCAAGCGCCGAGGATCGTAGAAGGGTCGTGCCCAGGACCCTCGCGCTGTCCGCGACGTCCACGACACGGTCGCAGAGGACCAAGCGTGCCGACACCCGGCGGACCATCGCCGTGGATGCCAAAGACCCCCAGCCGGTACCGACTGGGGGTGTTTGTGCTGGTGGGGCTAACAGGGTTTGAACCTGTGGCCTCATCCTTATCAGGTCGATCATGCGGTGTCGGCGACATCGGTCAAGGCGCTCCGTGCCTTGCCTGCTCGTGCGCTGCCGTCCGGCTCAGGTCCCCGCTGTTCGCGCTTGTTGGTGTCAGCCGCTGATGTCAGCCCAGAGCGACAGCCTTGACAGATTCGGCCCGGTACTTCGTGGAGACGGCGCATCTGAGTACCTGTGCTCATGTGCAGTGCCCGCCCTAACACCATGCTGACTCCATGTACTTAGCAGATCGGCCTGAAGACGGGACGACAGTGGGCATGGGACAGGCAGATAAGCCATCAACCGGCCGGCAGATCGCGGTCAGCGTGGCGCTACTCGTCATCGACTTCATGGTCATCGCCTGCGCTGTGTACGTCTACGGGATGACGGGATGGGCCGAAAGCTACGACAGTGACAACACCAAGCCGTCGAGTGCGTCGGGGGTGGCATTGCAGGCATCGTGGCTACTGGTAGGCGGCGCGGTAGTCACAGGCGGTGGCCTCCTGGCCAAGGGCTGGCGTATTGCTGGCATCGTGCAGCTGGTTGTCCTTGGGGGCGCGGCGGCACTGTTCTCTTCTGCTGCTGGTGGATAGCCCGCCCCTGCCAAGCCAGAAGTTCCCACCACTCACCCCAGCTCCCATCCCGTCCGCCGTCGACCCACACATCGTGGAGCAGGCGTGGTTCATGGCGTCCAGGTGGAGCGCGCCACTGTACGAACGACCTGGACGCCATGGGCCGCGTCTGCTCGGCTCTGCCTGGGTCGATGGTGGACGGGGATGGGAGCCTCCCCCGCACGCCCCTACGGACCCGCAGCCGGGGGCGGTGCCCCCTCCATCCCGGTGCCGGCCGATCCCCCGCCGGAGGCATTGTCTTGGCCGCGGGCCGCTCTATGCGGTGATCGACTCATGGGCCGTAGTTCGCTGCGGCCCAGGGGGCGGCCCCCTGCGCCGCAGGCGTGTGGGGGGCCGCCCCCAGGGCCAGCCCGCGCCTCGCGCGGGCACTTGATGAGGTAGAGAAACCTGTAACAGCTCTCGTTTCGCTGGTCTTGTCCGGTCCCGGTAGATGCTTGACAGTTCGATCCCAGCTGATGGTTGACGATGGCCGTGATCGGCTTTTCTGTGCGCGTCGTTGCGGCGTGTGGCAGGAGGCCGGGATTGGCGCTGGTGGAGTTGTCGGTTGTCGAGCAGAGATACCGGGCTGTGCTTGCGGTGCTGGCGGGGGCGACGGTGACGGAGGTTGCCGCGTCGCTTGGGGTGTCGCGGCAGACGGTCAGCGGCTGGAAGTCGAGGTATGAGGCTTCGGGTCTGGCCGGGTTGGCGGACCGTTCGCGCAGGCCGGCGTCGTGTCCGCATCAGGCCTCTGCCGAGGTCGAAGCGGACGTGTGTGAGCTGCGGCGCAAGCACCCGAAGTGGGGTCCGCGGCGGATCGCTCATGTGCTGGAGCGGTCCGGGACGGTGAGCCCGGTGCCGTCGCGGATGACCGTGTATCGGATCCTGCTCCGGCATGGCCTGGTGGAGCCGGGAGTGCGGCGCCGGAAGCGGTCGGATTACAAGCGCTGGCAGCGGGACCGTCCGATGCAGTTGTGGCAGATGGACATCGTCGGCGGCGTGATGCTGGTCGACCCGGTCACCGGGGAGCTGACCGAGGCGAAGGTCGTGACCGGGGTGGATGACCATTCCCGGTATTGCGTGATCGCGTCGGTGGTCGAGCGGGCGACTGGGAGGGCGGTCTGTGCGGCCTTCGTTCGGGCCTTGCAGACGTTCGGGGTGCCGGAGGAAGTGCTGACCGACAACGGCAAGCAGTTCACCGACCGGTTCGGGCAGGGCGGTGAGGTGTTGTTCGACCGGATCTGCCGGGAGAACGGGATCGCGCACCGCCTCACCCAGCCGGCCTCGCCGACCACGACGGGCAAGGTGGAGCGGTTCCACCAGACGCTGAGGCGCGAACTCCTCGACGACTGTGGGGCTTTCGAGAGCGTCGAGCAGGCTCAGGCGGCACTGGATGCGTGGGTGGAGGAATACAACTCCTCGCGGCCGCATCAGGCGCTGGACATGCAGTCTCCGGGAGACCGGTTCGCCCCGGTTGCCGAGCAGGAGCGGGACGTCCTGGGCCTGAAGATCCCTGGAGTGCTGGCGCTGGTGCCGCAGCAGCGGACACCCTCAGAGGCTCCGGAGCCGGCTCCGACCGAAGCCTGCGAGGTTCCTGCCGCCTTGCCTGAGATGTCGGTGGAGTCCGGTGGGCCGGTGGAGTTCGAGCGGGTGGTGCCTGCGAGTGGGAATCTGCAGGTCGCGGGCAAGCAGTTCTGGCTGGGACCGGCCCGCTCAGGGCTGACGGTGACCTTCTGGGCCGACACGCAGGTGATCCATCTGCTGATCGCCGGGGCGCGGATCAAGACCGTGCGCTCGCACCTGTCGGTAACGGATCTGGCGAGGCTGGCTGTCCGGGGCGGACGTCCGGCGGGGCCGGCCCCGCTGCCGGGCGGTGACGGGGCGGCGTTCGAGGTGGACCGGGTGGTGAACAACAGCGGCCTGGTCGGTTTGGGCGGGCGCCAGGTGCTGGCGGCGGAGATCCTCGGTGGCCGCCAGGTGGGCATCCGGATCGACGGTGAGACGCTGTCGTTCTTCGATCCGTCCTCGCGGGAACTGCTGCGGGTGCGGCCCAACCCGCTGACCAGCGAGGAAGTCCGTCGGCTACGGGGCCTGCGTCCGGCCGGACCGCCGCCGCGTCCGGGCGTCGAGCCGGTGCGGGTGCAGCGGCGGGTCAGCGCGGTGGGCACGGTCATGGTCTGTCGGCAGGTCGTCTCCCTGGGCCGCCCGTACGCAGGGCAGACCGTGACCGTCCACGTGTCTGACACGACGATCAGCGTCGAGCTGGACGGGCAGATCCGGGTGATCCGGCGCACGACCGACGTCCCGGTCCGTAACGTGAAAGCGAACAAGCCCCACGGGGCTCCCTACGTTGTCTAGGCCCACCGTCAAGCATCACCCGGGACAGAAACGTCAGGCATCAGCTGGGACCAGACATCGTTTCGCTGGTCAGGTCGAAGATGTCGCGGCGGTCGTGAGTCGGCTCGTGTACCCGGCTTGGCACAGGCGCTCGTACGCCTCGGCCACGTCGCCGGGTACTGGCTGGCGGATCATGAATCCCTGATCCGGATAGATCATCAGCCGTTGCAGGGCGCCGACAAGCATGTCGATCACCAAGCGGGCGTCGCCGATGGAGTCGACGTACTCGGCGAAGGTCATGGGCGTGGAAGCGCTGACGACTTCGACCTCGGGCCAGAGCTTGCGTGCCGTGGCATACGCGCGCCGCTCCTCGTACGGCTTGCTGATCAGCAGTACAGAGGAGACCTCCTCCCCCTTCCCCACCAACAGCTGCCGGGAGAAGCGGATGTTCTCCCCGGTGTTCCGGGCGTGCGGCTCCACGAAGATGGCCGTGCTGGGAACCCCCAGCTCCAATGCCCGCTCGCGGTAGTGGACGGCTTCGCCGCGGGGCATTCGCTCCCGTGTCGTCGGGCTCGTGGCTCCGGTGAAGACGAGCAGAGGGGCCATGCCGCGCTTGTACAGGTCCACGGCGGTGTCAGCCACTCCCAGGTCGTGACTGCCCAGTCCGATGGCCACGGAGCACGGCCGGGGCGCATGGCCCATCTGGTGGTAGTCCCATACGCGCCGGGCGTCGGCCCAATCCTGCGTCGAGATCACTGCTGTTCTTCTCCGTCCCTCGCCGAGTCGGGCACCTTGAAGTCGTACTCCCACGCGAAGCGTGATGCCGCGTGCACCCCGATGGCGAACTCCACGACGGTGCCGTCGGCTGTGTACGTCGTCCGGTGCAGCTCGACCACCGGTTCGCCCGGCGGCAACTGGAGCTGCTTCACCTCGTCCGGTGTGGCGGCGCGAGCGAACAGCTGCTCCTTCATGTGGTCGATCTCGTATCCCGCCTCGTACAGCACGCGGAATCCGCCGCCTCGGCCGGCGGGGCCCGGAGTGGGGTCGACCAGTCGCGTCCCTTCCACGTGCTCGGGCCGGTAGTAGCTGGTCAGCGTGTGCGTCGGTTGGTCGCCTTCTTTGACCAAGCGAGCGCGTGCGTAGACCTCCGCGCCTTCCGGCAGCCCGTGTGCGGCTGCGACCTCCGGCGGTGCCACGACGCGGCTCACCGTCTGGGTCTGCTCGTTCCGGCGGTAGCTGCGGCCTGATGCCACACGGTCCGCGATGAACGCGACTTCGTCGCCGTCTCGCCACTTGGCCTTGTCGTAGCGGGCAATGCCCAAGCGCTTGAGGGGGACCTGCTGGCGCACGACAGTGCCGTGGCCGCGTGAAGAGGTGACCAGGCCCTCGGCTTCCAGTGCCTTGTAGGCGGCGTGCACGGTCGCCTTGGAGCCTTCACCGGCGTCGACGAGTTCTCGGATGTGAGGCAAGCGCTGGCCAGGGGCGTAGTCACCCCTTCTAATCTGCTCGGCCAGCTTGTCCGCCAGCTCCCGCCACTTGGACGCCATCTCGAACCCCTCTCAACGAGGTCTAGTGAAACATAGTCCTAGGACTGTTGACAGTCCTAGGACTGCGGTGCACTATCTCTCTCAGCGGCTCGCAGTCCTAGGACAGCGAGCGTCATGCAGTCCGGTTTGGGCTGCCTCGTCTTCAACGCTGGGAGAACTGATGCCGTCCTTCAAGATCGACACGTCGTCTGCTGTGGTGTTCGTGGCGACCGCGCCGGTGCCGAAGCTGGCGAACGCGAAGACCGGCGAGCGGGCGATGGACCGGGAGACCGGGGCTCCGCTGTCGACGGTGGGCCTGCTGGTCTCGGACGAGGGGGAGGGGAACCTCTACCAGGTGACCATCCCGGAGACGGGCCTGCCGGAAGGGCTCCAGCCGGGTATGCCGGTGCGGGTCGTCGGGCTCAAGGCGCGGGACTGGGAGAACGAGTTCAACGGCCAGAAGCGGCACGGGATCTCGTTCCGCGCCGTCGCGATCACCCCGGCGGCCTGACCATGAGCGACTGGACGTTGTGGCTGGAGGCCACGGGGGCGTTAGCGGGGGCCGGCGGTGTCGGCTACGCCAAGGTTCGGGCTCCGCGCGTGTACTGGTCGACGGTGGGTCTGCCGCTGACGTGGGGCCGGTTCGCCTGGTCGTACCGATCCACGATGGAGGTGTGCGGGCTGACGGTGCAGCCGACGGGTCTGCGGGCGTTCATGACCCGCAACCTGGCCCGGCGTGAGGTCCGGCCCGTGGCGCCGAAGGTCCGCCGTATCCGCCCGACCTTGACGGGCCTGCGGGTGACGTTGCGGCTGCCGGCCGGTCTGGAGCCGATCGACGTGGCGGTGTCCTCAGAGCGGCTGCGGCACGCCTTCGGGGTGCAGTCGGTGAACGTGGCGGAGACCAAGCCGGGCTATGTGGAACTCCGGATGACGGGCTATGACGTGCTGCGGCGTGTGCGTCTGCCGCGCAAGGCCCGGCCGCGCGACCTGGTGGTGCCGGTGGCGCTGCGGGAGGACGGCACGGTCTTCGAGCGGGACTACCGCAAGATGCCGCACGCCCTGACTTTGGGGGCGAACTCGTCGGGGAAGTCGATGTACCAGCGCAACCTGGTGATGGGCCTGGCGAAGCTCCCGGTCGGCCTGGTCGGGATCGACTGCAAGCGCGGTGTCGAGCACAGCCGGTACCTGCCCCGCCTGTCGGCGCTGGCCACCGATCCGGACATGGCCGGCCGCCTGATAGACGCGCTGGTGCTGGAGATGAGCGAACGCTTCGATCTCCTCGCCCTGCACGGGGTCTCCGACCTGTGGGATCTGCCCGAGAAGCTGCGACCGGTGCCGCTGGTCGTCCTCGTCGACGAGGTGGCGGAGCTGTTCTTCGTCACCTCCAAGAAGGAGGAAGCGGCGCGGGACAGGACGGTCATGCAGCTCGTGCGGCTGGGGCAGATGGCCCGCGCGGTCGGGATCTACCTGGAGGTGTGCGGGCAGCGCTTCGGCTCCGACCTCGGCCGTGGCGCGACCGCCCTGCGGGCTCAGCTCACCGGCCGTGTGGTGCACCGCGTCAACGACAAGCAGACGGCAGAGATGGGCCTGGGTGACATCGCCGCTGAGGCGGTCGTGTCCGCGACCTCGATCCGGGTGGACCGTCCCGGTGTCGCGGTGGCCGGTGACACCTCCGGTGGCTGGTCGCGCATCCGCACCCCGGAGACCACGCCGGCGCAAGCGGCGGCCGTCTGCCGGGAGTACGCCCACATGACCCCGGACCTGCCGTTCCTGGCCTCGTTCCGCCCGCCCGTGGCGATCCCGCCAATGCCCACCACACCGCCGTCCGTCCCGCAGTCCTGACCACTGAGGGAGGTGAGGACGCGTTCCGCTCGATCCGCATCGATGCCGTGCTCATTCAGGCCGTGATCGCCGGTGCCCTGTCCTTCGCCCACCTGCACGACCTCGCCGAAGCGGCCGGACAGTCCGGCTGGAAGGCGTGGGCCTACCCGGTCTCCGTCGACCTGCTGTTGGTGGCGGCCTGGCGTCGACTGCGCGGCGCCCGTCGGGATCGCTCGGCCTGGACGTGGTTTGTTATCGCCCTGGTCGCCTCCCTCGGCGCGAACGTCGCGACCGCCGGACTCCTCGACCTGGCCAACGTTCCCGCCTGGCTGCGCATCCTCGTCGCGGGCTGGCCCGCGCTGGCCTTCCTCGGCGGCACCCTCCTCGTCCACCAACCCACCGAACCCGCACCGGCACCCGCGGCTTCTGCCGATCCCGCGCCGGTCATCGACCGCCCCGACGTGGCGGACGAGGGACCGGAGATCGCCCCGGCCGAACCGGTCCCGGCTCTGCCGGAAGCCCCGGCCTCGCTGCCGGTGGTGCCCCCGGCTCTGGTCGACCACGCACGCAAGGTCGCCACCGAGCACCGCACCCGCACCGGAACCGACATCGACACCGCCACCCTGCGCGCTCGTCTCGGCATCCCGGAAGACCTCGCCGGCGCGATCGTCGCCCAACTCGCCTGAAAGGAGGTGACCAGGTGCGCCCGAACCGCTTCTACGACGTGATCCGCATCGGACCCGTGCAGGTCGGCACCTTCAACAACGGCCGTGGCCAGACCCGGCACACCGCCGCCTGCACCGCTCCCGAGTGCGGCTTCTCCACCGAGCACCGCGACCGCTCGGCGGCCGAACTCGCCGCCCGCACCCACCGCTGCAACCCCTGAGAGGAGGGCCGACCATGCAGCTCCCCGAAGACCAGCTCCGCGCCGGTCACATCCCCGCCGACGTCTACCGGCGGCTCCCGCCCGGCACCGATGTGCGACGTGTCGTGATCGTGCAGGAAGCACCCCGCTCTTACACCGGGCCGATCGTGCTGACGCTCGTCGTCGTCACCGGGTCGATCGCGATGCTGCTGGTCATCGCCTTCGTCGCCCAGGTCGTGGCCGGTGCCGCCGTCGCGGTCCTGTCGGCCACCAGCGGACTCACCTACGCCATCAACCGCACGTCCAAAACCAAGAAAGGAATCTGACATGGGCATCTTCAGCAAGCGTCCCCACCCCGACGAGGACAGGCACATCGAAGAGGGCAAGCGTCGCGGCGCGCAGCTCAACCGGGAGATCTACAGCCGGATCAGGGACGGCACCGCCACGAAGCAGGACAAGCGCATCTGGAACGCCGGACGCAAGCGCTCCGGCCACATCAAGTAACGCCCTCCGGGGCGGCCTCTACCGCCAAGTATCCGCCGCCCCGGACGGCTCCACCCATCCAGATCCAACGGACCCGAAAGGGCGCCTCATCATGCCCCAACACGCCCAGATCACGCGCGTCTGCCGCGACTGCGACGGCTACGCCACCGCCGCGATCACCACCGGAGTCCGCCGCCCGGACGGCTCCCGCGCCACTCTCCGCGTCGCCTGCCCGGCCTGCAGGGGCACCGGCACCGCCCGCCGTGTGCGCCCGCTGGGGGCGGTGATCAAGTGACCGACACCGCCACGATGGCGGGCCTGGACCCGGCCACCCTCGCCGACGTGCTGAGGCTGGCCGGGTCTCCCGGCTTCGACCGCATCCAAGACCAGATCCGCCGTACCGGCGGCTGCACCGACCCAATCCGCCTGACGGGCTCGACCGTCACCCGCGACGCAGCCACGGGGCAGGTGCTGCACTCGTACTCGACCGACGCCGAACCCGGCGGGGTCCTGCGCGTCGCCTGCGGCAACCGCCGCGCCTCCCGCTGCCCGGCCTGCGCCTGGACCTACGCGGGCGACACCTACCACCTGATCCGCGCCGGCCTCGTCGGCGACCCCGCCAAGGGCACCCCCGAGACGATCCGCGACCACCCGCGCGTGTTCACCACGCTCACCGCGCCGTCCTTCGGCCCGGTCCACAACCGTCCCGGCAACCGGCCCTGCCGCTGCGGCAACCGCCACACCGAAGACGCCCCCGAGCTGGGCACACCCCTCGACCCGGACACCTACGGCTACGCGGGCGCGGTGCTGTGGAACAACCATGCCTCCGAGCTGTGGCGCTACTTCACGATCTACCTGCGCCGGGAGATCGCCAAGCTGGCCGGACTCACGCAGAAGGCGGCCCGCGAGCAGTCGCGGGTGTCGTTCGGGAAGGTCGCCGAGTACCAGAAGCGCGGGGCGGTGCACTTCCATGCCGTGATCCGCCTCGACGGCCCGGCCGGCCCCGACGACCCGCCCCCCGCGTGGGCCACCCTCCATCTGCTCACCGACGCCATTAGGGCCGCTGCCGCCCGTGTGGAAGTCGACGTGCCCCCGTCCGGGGACCAACCGGCCCGGACCCTGCGATGGGGCACCCAGCTCGACGTACGCCCGATCCGCGCCTTCGGCGACGGCGAGGACGTCACCGAGCAGGCGGTCGCCTCCTACGTCGCCAAGTACGCCACCAAAGCAGCCGAGACCACCGGCACCGTGGACCGCCGCATCGGCAACAAGGAAGCTCTGGTCCTGCTCGACGTCCCCGAGCACCCGGCCCGGCTCATCGCCGCCTGCCTCGACCTCCACCCGCTCTACCCGGACCGCAAGCTCCGCGACTGGGCCCACATGCTCGGCTTCCGCGGCCACTTCTCCACCAAGTCCCGCCGCTACTCCACCACCCTCGGCGAACTGCGCCAGACCCGCGCCGACTACCGCGCCGCCCAGCAACGCGCCGCCCTCGGCCTGCCCGACCCCGACGACAAGGAAGCCACCACGCTCACCCTCGCCCACTGGACCTACGCCGGCCACGGCCACACCCCCGGCGAATCCTGGCTCGCCGCCAACATCCGCCGCGACATCCAGCACAACCGCGAAACCGCCCGCGAGGAACTACCCGCCCTGCTCGACCTGGAAGGAGCCGCTACATGACCACCGCTGCCCCGGAGCTGTTGACCGTGCCCGAAGTCATGGCGCGGCTGAAGGTGGGCCGGACCAAGGTCTACGACCTGATCCGCACCCATCGCCTCGTGTCCATCAAGGTCGACGGATGCCGCCGCATCCCGGACCACGCCGTCCGCGACTTCATCGCCGGGCAGATCGGGGAGGCTGCCTGATGGCGAAGCGTCGACCCAATGGCGGTGGCACGATCACGAAGCGGTCCGATGGCCGGTACCAGGGGGCCGCCTACGTGACCGACACGGACGGCAACCGGGTGCGCAAGTACGTGTACGGCCGGACGTGGGACGAGGCGAACGAGAAGCTCGGCAAGCTCCAGGACCAGGAGCGCAACGCCATCCCGGTGCCTTCCCGGTCCTGGACGCTCGGCGAGTGGCTGGCCTACTGGCTGGAGCACATCGTCGCCCCGGAGCGGGAGCACAACACGTACGTGAAGTACGAGTCCAAGGTGCGGCTCTACCTGGTTCCCCACCTTGGCAAGAAGCCGCTGGTCAAGCTCACCCCGGCACAGATTCGCGCCTTCATGGCCACGCTGGCGCGGGAGAAGGTCGGGGCCTCCGCCCGCTTCGAGGTTCTGCGCGTCCTCCGCAACGCGCTCAACCGGGCAATGCGCGAGGAGCTGGTGACGCGCAACGTCGCGCTCCTGGTCGACATGCCCAAGGTGGCCAAGGACAGGGGCACGGCGTGGAACGCGCGGGAAGCGATCGCCTTCCTCCGCTCGGTCCGCGCTCACCGCCTCTACGCGGCCTGTGTCCTCGTCCTGGTCCTCGGCCTTCGTCGCAGCGAGGTGCTCGGGCTGCGCTGGCAAGACATCGACTTCGAGGCCGGCCACTTCACCCCGGTCAAGCAGGTTCAGCGGGTCAAGGGCGTGGGTCTGGTCCTCAAGGATCTCTGATCTTCTCCTCCGAGCACGGCGGCATGATCGACCCGGTGGGTTTCTCCCGCACCTTCGATCGGCTCGTCAGGCGGGCCGGTGTGCGCCGAATCACGGTTCGCCTCGCCCGGCACACCTGCGGGACCCTGCTCGCCTTCCTGAAGGTGCATCCCAAGGTCGCTCAGGCGATCCTCCGGCACAGCCAGATCAGCATGACCATGGACGTCTACACGCACGTCGTCGGCGACAGTGAGCGCGAAGCGGTGGGCATGCTCGCCGAGCTTCTGGAAGATCCGCTCATCGGCTGATGTCAGCCATGGATGCCAAAGACCCCCAGCCGGTATCGACTGGGGGTCTTCTCGCTGGTGGGGCTAACAGGATTTGAACCTGTGGCCTCATCCTTATCAGGGATGCGCTCTAACCAACTGAGCTATAGCCCCGCCGCGCTCTGCGGTGTGTGTCCCGCGCGCTGACTCCTGAAGATTAGCGCACGACAGGGGCAGTCCCAAAATCGGTTCCCGGAGGACCGTCGGAGTGCCCCGCAGCACGTCGGGGTCCGCTGATGCGGTCGTTCACTCGTCCTCGGCCAGCGTCAGCTCCACCCCGCCCACGAAGCCCGCGGAGAGGTTGTAGATGAACGCGCCGAGCGTCGCGAGGGCCGTCGCCAGGACGACGTCGATGACCGCGATGATCGTGGTGAAGAGCAGGACATTGGGCAGCGACAGGAACGACTGGAGGTCGAAGCCGTTCGACTCGTTGGAGCCGGTCGCCTCGGAGATCGTGCCGCCGACGGTCGAGAACACGCCCATCGCGTCCATGACCATCCACAGCACCGCCGACGCGACGATCGTGCAGATGCCCAGGGCGATGGAGAGCAGGAAGCTCACCTTCATCACCGACCACGGGTCGGCCTTCGCCACGCGCAGGCGCGCCTTGCGCACCCGCGGAGTGGTGCGCGCCCCGGTGCGCGCGCGGCGTACCGCGTCGGCCGGGCCTCCCGCGGGGCCCGCCTGGTACGCCTGCGGCGGGTGGTAGGGCCCCGCCTGCTGCTGCGGCTGCCGTTCCCCCGGCAGCGGCGAAGCCGGCTGAGCGCCGGCGCCCTGGTCCGGCGCGGCCTGCTGCTGACCTCGGGTGTCCGTCACAGGTGCCCCCTGGGATCCATGCGTGCCGGACGAGGGCGAGTCCTTGGCGGGCGACCTGATCGCTTTCAGATTGGTCGTGTGCGGATCCGTCGCCCGCGCGGCTGAGCCACGGCCACCGCCGCCCGTGTCCGTACTGGTACCGGTCGGTCCGGCGCCCGTGGCTCCGCTCACGCTGACTCACTCCTCGTCCTACTCGGCCGAGGGCGCCTCACCCTCGTCCGTGCCGGTGGTCGTGGCACCCTCGTCGGTCTCGTCCACGGCCAGGTCGCCGTCGACTTCCTCCGCCTCGCGTCCCGCCTCGGCGTTACGGGCGATGCCGACCACGGCATCGCGCTTGCCCAGATTGATCAGTTGGACGCCCATGGTGTCACGGCCCGTCTCCCTGACCTCGTTGACTCGCGTACGAATCACGCCGCCCGACAGCGTGATGGCGAGGATCTCGTCGGTCTCCTCGACCACCAGCGCGCCGACGAGGGACCCACGGTCCTCGACGATCTTGGCGGCCTTGATGCCGAGGCCGCCGCGACCCTGGACGCGGTACTCGTCGACGGCGGTGCGCTTCGCGTACCCGCCGTCTGTGGCAGTGAACACGAACGTACCGGGTCGAACGACATTCATCGAGAGCAGCTCGTCCCCCTCGCGGAAACTCATGCCCTTGACACCCGAGGTCGCACGGCCCATGGGGCGCAGAGTGTCGTCCGTAGCGGTGAACCTGATCGACTGCGCCTTCCTGCTGATCAGCAGGAGATCGTCGTCGGACGAGACAAGTTCGGCACCGATCAGTTCGTCGTCGCTGCCGTCCTCCCGCTCGCGCAGGTTGATCGCGATCACACCGCCCGAGCGCGGGGAGTCGTAGTCCTTCAGCGGCGTCTTCTTCACCAGGCCGGCCTTGGTGGCCAGGACCAGGTACGGGGCGGCGTCGTAGTCGCGGATCGCGAGGATCTCGGCGATCGCCTCGTCCGGCTGGAAGGCCAGCAGGTTCGCCACGTGCTGCCCGCGCGCGTCCCGCCCGGCGTCCGGGAGCTCGTACGCCTTCACGCGGTATACGCGGCCCTTGTTGGTGAAGAACAGCAGCCAGTGGTGCGTGGTGGAGACGAAGAAGTGGTCGACGATGTCGTCTTCCTTCAGCTTCGCTCCGCGCACGCCCTTGCCGCCGCGCTTCTGCGCCCGGTAGTCGTCGGTCTTGGTGCGCTTCACGTAACCGCCGCGCGTGACGGTGACGACGATGTCCTCTTCGGCGATCAGGTCCTCGATGGACATGTCGCCCTCGTAGGGGATCAGCTTGGTCTTGCGGTCGTCGCCGTACTTCTCGACGATCGCGGCGAGCTCCCCGCTGACGATGCCGCGCTGACGCAGCGGGGAGGCGAGGATCTCGTTGTACTCGGTGATCTTCGCCTGGAGTTCGTCGTGCTCCTGGACGATCTTCTGGCGTTCCAGGGCGGCCAGCCGGCGCAGCTGCATCTCGAGGATGGCGTTCGCCTGGATCTCGTCGATGTCCAGGAGGCCCATCAGACCCCCGCGCGCGATCTCGACCGTGTCGCTGCGTCGGATCAGCGCGATGACCTCGTCGATGGCGTCCAGCGCCTTCAGCAGGCCGCGCAGGATGTGGGCGCGCTCCTCGGCCTTGCGCAGGCGGAAGCGCGTACGGCGGACGATGACCTCGATCTGGTGGGTCACCCAGTGGCGGATGAACGCGTCCAGCGACAGCGTGCGCGGCACGCCGTCGACCAGGGCCAGCATGTTGGCGCCGAAGTTGGTCTGGAGGTCGGTGTGCTTGTAGAGGTTGTTCAGCACCACCTTGGCGACCGCGTCCCGCTTGAGCACGATCACCAGGCGCTGGCCGGTGCGCGAGGACGTCTCGTCGCGGACGTCGGCGATGCCGCCGATCTTGCCGTCCTTCACCAGGTCGGCGATCTTCTGCGCTAGGTTGTCCGGGTTGACCTGGTAGGGCAGCTCGGTGACCACCAGGCACTGGCGGTTCTGGATCTCTTCGACCTCGACCACGGCGCGCATGGTGATCGAGCCGCGCCCCGTGCGGTACGCCTCCTCGATTCCCTTGCGGCCCACGACGAGCGCGCCGGTCGGGAAGTCGGGGCCCTTGATGCGGTCGATCAGCGCGTCCAGGAGCTCCTCGTGCGAGGCCTCCGGGTTCTCCAGGTACCACTGCGCACCGGCGGCGACCTCGCGCAGGTTGTGCGGCGGGATGTTGGTCGCCATGCCGACCGCGATACCGGCCGAACCGTTGATCAGCAGGTTCGGGAAGCGGGCCGGCAGGACGGTCGGCTCCTGGGAGCGGCCGTCGTAGTTGTCCGTGAAGTCGACGGTCTCCTCGTCGATGTCACGGACCATCTCCATCGACAGCGGCGCCATCTTGCACTCGGTGTAGCGCATCGCCGCCGCGGGGTCGTTGCCCGGGGAGCCGAAGTTGCCGTTGGAGTCCACCAGCGGCATCCGCATCGACCACGGCTGCGCGAGGCGGACCAGTGCGTCGTAGATCGAGGAGTCGCCGTGCGGGTGGTAGTTGCCCATGACGTCGCCGACGACGCGGGCGCACTTGTAGAAGCCGCGCTCGGGGCGGTAGCCGCCGTCGTACATGGCGTACAGCACGCGGCGGTGGACGGGCTTGAGGCCGTCACGGACGTCCGGCAGCGCACGCGAGACGATGACGGACATCGCGTAGTCGAGGTACGAGCGCTGCATCTCCGTCTCGAGCCCCACGGGCTCGACGCGCAGGACGAGGCCGTCCTCTTCGGGCGTGACGGGAGTGTTCTCGTCGGTCATTGCTGGTGAAGATCCTTCCTGGTGCGGTCAGCTGAGACCGACTCAGATGTCGAGGAAGCGGACGTCCTTGGCGTTGCGCTGGATGAACGCGCGGCGGGCCTCGACGTCCTCGCCCATGAGCACCGAGAACAGGTCGTCGGCCTGCGCGGCGTCGTCGAGGGTGACCTGGCCGAGGACGCGGTGCTCCTGGTCCATGGTCGTGATGCGCAGCTCCTCGGCGTTCATCTCACCGAGGCCCTTGAAGCGCTGGACGGAGTCCTCACGGATGCGCTTGCCGGCCTGGCGGCCCATCTCGATCAGCGCGTCGCGCTCGCGGTCGGAGTACGCGTACTCGAAGTCGTCCTTGCCCCACTTGATCTTGTAGAGCGGCGGGCGGGAGAGGTACACGTGACCGGCCTCGACCAGCGGCCGCATGAAACGGAACAGGAAGGTCAGCAGCAGGGTGTTGATGTGCTGGCCGTCGACGTCGGCGTCCGCCATCAGGATGATCTTGTGATAGCGGAGTTTCTCGATGTCGAAGTCCTCGTGCACACCGGTGCCGAACGCGGAGATCATCGCCTGGATCTCCTGGTTCTGCAGGATCCGGTCGATGCGCGCCTTCTCGACGTTGAGGATCTTTCCACGGATCGGGAGGATCGCCTGGTACTGCGGGTTGCGGCCGGACTTGGCCGAGCCGCCGGCGGAGTCGCCCTCGACGATGAAAATCTCGCACTTGGTGGGGTCGTTCGACTGGCAGTCGGAGAGCTTGCCCGGCAGGGACGCCGACTCCAGCAGTCCCTTGCGGCGGGTCAGGTCGCGCGCCTTGCGGGCCGCCACGCGCGCGGTGGCTGCCGCGATGCCCTTGCGGACGATGTCCGCGGCCTCGTTGGGGTTGCGGTCCAGCCAGTCCTGGAGGTGCTCGTAGACGACCTTCTGGACGAACGTCTTCGCCTCGGTGTTGCCGAGCTTGGTCTTGGTCTGGCCCTCGAACTGCGGCTCGCCCAGCTTGACCGAGATGATCGCGGTCAGACCCTCGCGGATGTCGTCACCGGTGAGGTTGTCGTCCTTCTCGCGCAGCAGCCGCTTGTCGCGCGCGTACTTGTTGACCAGGTTGGTCAGCGCCGCGCGGAAGCCCTCCTCGTGGGTGCCGCCCTCGTGGGTGTGGATGGTGTTGGCGAAGGAGTACACGCCCTCGCTGTAGCCGTTGTTCCACTGCATGGCGACCTCGAGGGACAGGAGCCGGTCCTTGTCCTCGGCCTCGATGTCGATCACGGAGGGGTGCACCAGCTCTCCCTTGCGGGAGTTGAGGTACTTCACGAAGTCGACGATGCCGCCCTCGTAGTGGTACGTGACGGCCTTGACCTCGTCCTTCTCGTCCGCACCCGCCTCGTCGGCACCGGTGACGGCCTTGGCCGACTCACGCTCGTCGGTGATCCTGATGGTCAGGCCCTTGTTGAGGAACGCCATCTCCTGGAAGCGCCGCGAGAGCGTCTCGAAGGAGTACTCGGTGGTCTCGAAGATGTCCGGGTCGGCCCAGAAGGTGACCGTGGTGCCGGTCTCCCCGGTCTCCTCGTGCCGCGCGAGGGGGGCCGTCGGGACGCCCATCTTGTAGTCCTGCGTCCACCGGTAGCCGTCGCGCTTGATCTCGACCGACACCTTGGTCGACAGGGCGTTCACGACGGAGACACCGACGCCGTGCAGACCACCGGAGACCGCGTAGCCGCCACCGCCGAACTTGCCGCCCGCGTGCAGCACGGTCAGCACGACCTCGACGGCCGGCTTCTTCTCGACCGGGTGGATGCCCACCGGGATGCCTCGGCCGTTGTCGACGACCCGGACGCCGCCGTCGGCGAGGATCGTGACGTCGATCGTGTCCGCGTGACCGGCCAGCGCCTCGTCGACGGAGTTGTCCACGACCTCGTACACGAGGTGGTGCAGTCCTCGCTCACCGGTCGAGCCGATGTACATGCCGGGTCGCTTGCGGACCGCGTCCAGACCCTCGAGGACGGTGATGGCACTGGCGTCGTACGAGGCGGTGACCTCGTTGCCGGAGGCAGTGGCCTCGCTGTTCACGCCGGTGTCGGTGGACGGGATGTTCTCGTTGGGGTTGCCGGAATCGGCCACGAAGCGCCCTTTCTGGCACAGCACGAGCCAGGCTCCTGGGGGTTCCCCCGCTGGAGGGGGAAGGTCGCCGGAGCGGCTGCGGCATGTTGCGTTGGTAAGCCCTGATTCAGCGTTGCTCAGCTTTTCCCGGACGGTCCCCACGATCGGGGCGGGATTGTCTCCCAGTCTACCGGTAGCACTGACATCGATGGGGGTTTGCCGGTACCTGGCTCCGCATGTGCCGCCCTCGCCGGGTCTCGCCCGACTCCCGATATACGGATGGGGGCTCCGAGAGGCTCACAAGGGCACTCAGCGCTTCGAGCCGTCAACCCTTGGCTACTTAGGAGTCAGGTGACGATTCGCAACCGTGTGCGGCCCCTCGGCCAAGGGCGCGCCGAGGGCACGGAGGGGCCACCGCGGGGCCCGAATGTGATGTCCGTCACTTGTTGCCGAAGGGCGGGAAATCGCTGTCGAATCACCCGTACGTGTCGCCGGGGCCCGTGCTTCCGGGGGCCCGCAGCGGGCCGTAGCGGCGGACCGGGCCGCCGGGGCCGTTGACCTTGATCAGCCGTACGGTGCCGTGCCCGAGGTCCTCGTTGAGCCGTGCCACGAGGGTCGGGGCCAGCAGCCGCAGGTTCGTCGCCCAGGCCGTGGAGTCGCAGCGCACGACCAGCACCCGCTCGTCCTCGTCGTACCGTTCCGGCTCGCAGTGCTTGGCCACGTCCTCGCCGACGATCTCCGGCCAGCGGCCCATCACACCGCCCACCGCGGCCGGGGCCTCCCAGCCCCGCTCGGTCAGCAGCCGGTTGATCGCGGCGCCGAGCGCCATGGGATCGCGCCGGTCTGCCCGCGCGCCGGAGCGCAGGCCCCCGCGCCGGGCCTGCTTCTTCTGCTGTGCCGCGTCACCCCGCGCGCGTGCCGCCTCCTTGGCCGCGCGCAGCGCCACGCGCGCGAGGTCGACCCCGGAGGGCTCGGGCGTCTTCCCCGGGGCGTCGCCGGGGGCGCGGTCGGGCGGGCCGGGCTCGCTCATACGCGCTCCACCGTCCCCTCGGACACGGTGAACCGGGTCCCCGACAGCACGTGCGGGACGTCGTCGTCGACGGCCGCGGTCACCAGCACCTGCTCGCCGGGCGCGACCAGCTCGGCGAGGCGCTCGCGGCGGCGGGTGTCCAGCTCGGCGAAGACGTCGTCGAGCACCAGCACCGGCTCGTTGCCCTCGGCGCGCAGCAGGTCGTAGGAGGCCAGGCGCAGCGCCAGCGCGTACGACCAGGACTCGCCGTGCGAGGCGTAGCCCTTGGCGGGCAGCTGACCGAGTTTGAGAAGCAGATCGTCCCGGTGGGGTCCCACGAGGGTGACCCCCCGCTCGATCTCCTGCCTGCGCGTCTCGGCGAGCGCCGCCGTCAACTGCTCGAAGAGGTCCTCGCGCGTGTGTGCCTCACCCGCTGCGGACGGCTTGTACTCCAGGGCGACGGGGCCGCCTCCCGGTGCCAGCTGCTCGTACGCCTTGTCGGCCAGTGGCTGGAGCGCGGCGATCATATCGAGCCGCTGGGCGAGCAGCTCGGCGCCGGCCCGCGCGAGGTGCTGGTCCCACACGTCGAGGGTCGACAGGTCCATGGTCCGGCCGCCGTGTCGGCGCGCCAGCGCGGCCGACTTGAGCAGGGTGTTGCGCTGCTTGAGGACCCGGTCGTAGTCGGAGCGGACGCCGGCCATGCGCGGGGAGCGGGCGGTGATCAGCTCGTCCAGGAAGCGGCGCCGCTCCCCGGGGTCGCCCTTGACCAGGGCGAGGTCCTCCGGCGCGAACAGCACGGTGCGCACGATGCCCAGCACGTCCCGCGGCCTGACCTGCGAGGACCGGTTGATGCGGGCCCGGTTGGCGCGGCCCGGGTTCAGCTCCAGCTCGACCAGTTGCTGCCGCTCGCCCTGGCGGACCTGGGCGCGGATGATCGCGCGGTCGGCTCCCATGCGGACCAGCGGGGCATCGGAGGAGACGCGGTGGCTGCCGAGGGTGGCCAGGTAGCCGACCGCCTCCACGAGGTTGGTCTTGCCCTGACCGTTGGGCCCGACGAAGGCGCTCACCCCGGGGTCGAGGGGGACCTCGACCCGGGGGTAGGAGCGGAAGTCGGCCAGCGACAGATGCGTGACGTGCATGGTCGTGCGCCGACCTCCACCCATGTTCCTTCGAGCAACGCTTACTTCTTCTCGACCGCGTGGCCGCCGAACTGGTTGCGCAGCGCCGCGATCATCTTCATCTGCGGCGAGTCCTCCTGACGTGAGGCGAACCGCGCGAACAGCGAGGCGGTGATCGCCGGCAGCGGGACCGCGTTGTCGATGGCGGCCTCCACGGTCCAGCGTCCCTCACCGGAGTCCTGTGCATAACCCCGGAGACCGTCCAGGTGCTCGTCCTCGTCCAGGGCGTGCACGGCCAGGTCCAGCAGCCAGGAGCGGATGACGGTGCCCTCCTGCCAGGACCGGAAGACCTCCCGGACGTCGGTCACCGAGTCGACCTTCTCCAGCAGCTCCCAGCCCTCGGCGTAGGCCTGCATCATCGCGTACTCGATGCCGTTGTGGACCATCTTCGCGAAGTGGCCCGCCCCCACCCTGCCCGCGTGCACCGAGCCGAAGTCGCCCTCCGGCTTGAGGGCGTCGAAGATCGGCTGCACCTTGGCGACGTTCTCCTTGTCGCCGCCGTACATCAGCGCGTAGCCGTTCTCCAGGCCCCAGACGCCGCCGGAGACGCCGCAGTCGACGAACCCTATGCCCTTGGCCGCCAGCTCCTCGGCGTGCCTCTCGTCGTCCGTCCAGCGGGAGTTGCCGCCGTCCACCACGACGTCACCGGGTTCCAGCAGCTCGGCGAGCCTGTCGATGGTGGACTGGGTGGGCTCGCCGGCCGGGACCATCACCCACACCACCCGCGGGCCCGCAAGCTTTCCCACAAGCTCTTCCAGGCTGTGGACATCGGCGAGGTCCGGGTTGCGGTCGTATCCGTAGACGGTGTGGCCTGCGCGGCGGATCCGCTCGCGCATGTTGCCGCCCATCTTGCCGAGGCCGACGAGACCGAGCTCCATCAGTTGTGTTCCTTAGGTTGCGACGTGGGTGGCGGCACGCTCGTGCCGCGGCACTGACGTACCGGCCCGAGCCTAAACCCGGACGCGCACGCACATCTGTGGGCATACGCGCTCATGCGCACGCCCTCACCTGCGGTTTCCCCGACAGGCCCCAGCGGGCGGTCTCCGGGTCCGGCCTCGGGTTGTCCACCGGACCCGGAAACGGTGTGCACAGCTGTGGACAGCGGTGCGCGGACCGCGCGGCGGCCGCCGGACGGCCGCGTCCGGCCTCAGCCGCTGAGCCGCACCGGCATGATCAGGTACTTGTACGCCTCGTCCGCCTCCGCGTCCACCGCCGGGCGGCCGCTGAGCAGCGCCGGCTTGGTGGACGTGGTGAAGGACAGCTGGGCCACCGGGGAGTCGATGGCGCTCAGGCCGTCCAGCAGGAACGTGGGGTTGAAGGCGATCGAGATGTCGTCGCCCTCAAGCTGGGCGTCGACCCTTTCCACAGCCTGTGCGTCGTCGCTGGAACCGGCCTCCAGGATGAGCACGCCCTGCTCGAAGCTCAGCCGCACCGGGGTGTTGCGCTCGGCGACCAGGGCCACGCGCTTGACGGCCTCCACGAAGGGGGCGGTCTCGATGACGGCGACGCTGTTGAACTCCGTCGGGAACAGCGTGCGGTACTTCGGGAGATCCCCCTCGAGCAGACGCGTGGTCGTACGGCGTCCTGCGCCCTCGAAGCCGATCAGGCCCTCGCCCGCGCCCGAACCGGACAGCGCCAGGATCACCTGGTCGCCGCTCGTGAGGGCCTTGGCCGTGTCCAGGAGCGTCTTGGCGGGCACCAGGGCGACCGCGGACGCGTCCGGGTTCTCCGGCTTCCACAGGAACTCGCGGACCGCGAAACGGTACCGGTCGGTGGAGGCCAGCGTCACGGTGTCGCCCTCGATCTCGATGCGCACACCGGTGAGGACGGGCAGCGTGTCGTCGCGGCCGGCCGCGATGGCGACCTGCTGCACGGCGGAGGCAAACACCTCGCCGGGGACCGTGCCCGTCGCGTTCGGCATCTGCGGCAGGGCCGGGTACTCCTCCACGGGCAGGGTGTGGAGGGTGAACCGAGAGGAGCCGCAGACCACCGTCGCCCGTACACCGTCTGTGGAAATCTCCACGGGGCGGTTGGGGAGGGCGCGGGAGATGTCGGCGAGCAGCCGGCCGGAGACGAGGACGGTGCCCTCCTCCTCGACCTCCGCCTCGACGGACACCCGCGCGGAGACCTCGTAGTCGAAGCTGGACAGGCTGAGCTGGCCGTCGTCGGCCTTCAGCAGCAGGCCGGCGAGGACAGGCGCCGGCGGACGGGCCGGAAGGCTGCGCGCCGCCCAGGCCACTGCCTCCGCGAGTACGTCGCGTTCCACCCGGATCTTCACTGTTGCCGCCTCCTGCTGTTGCCGGCGCTCTCGCCCTGCCTGGCTTCGTCGTCTGACTCGGTGTCGTCGGCCCCTGGGAGGGGAAGGACACCGGGGACCAGTCTGACGCACCGCACTGACAGTAGGTGCCCCTCGGGGTCAAGTCGTGACGAGTGGCAGTCGGGGTCCGAGCGGCGAGTTGTGCACAGGGCCTTCTTCGAAACGAATTCAGCACTCTCTCTTGTCGGGAGTAGTAGTAGGGCCTGTGGATACCGTGGATAACCCCGTTTTCCCAGCTCAGAGCAGTGATTTTGTCCACGGGGCCTGTGGGCGGGAGCAGTGGACAACCGGGGCCCGCTGTGGAGAACGGAAAGTTCTGCACACCCCGTGCACAGGTCGGGGCGAGTTCTCCCCAGAGCCGTCCCCAGCTTTGCCCGTCTTTCCCACAGCCCCCTCCGGCAGCTTCATGTGATGCCTTTCACTCGACACGGTGAGGGAGCGCCTCTCGTTGCCGAACAGTGGACAGCCATGTGGAGAAGCTGGTGATCACTGGGGACAACCGGGCCCAGCCTGTGGGTTGCCCGTGGACAACTCGATGCACAGGCTGTGGACCACTGCTTTGTCCACAGCCTGTGGAGATCCTTCGTCCACGAATCCACAAGGGGCTGACCTGGATCGATGATCTCTCACCAGGAATGCCTGTGGACAGCATCGGGACAACCTCACGGTCCCCAGGATGTGGACGGGAAAAAGTCGCCGAATCTGTGGAGAGAGGCCGTAACCAGGCAGGTAATCGAACAAGCGGCGTCGCACCGGCGGGCGAGGTGACGGGCGTCCCGCCGCGCAGCGGACCGTCGGCGGGGGCACTCGGCAAGAAGAGGGGCGCCCTGGGAGCGTGGGTCCCGGGGCGCCCTCGATGCGGTGGGGGCCGATACGGCAGTGCGGTGGCGGTGGCGGTGGTGAGGCGGTGAGGCGGTGAGGCGGCCCGTCAGCCGGCCTTGATGCGGTTCGTCAGCTCGGTGACCTGGTTGTAGATGGAGCGCCGCTCGGCCATCAGATTGCGGATCTTCCGGTCGGCGTGCATCACCGTCGTATGATCGCGGCCGCCGAACAGTGCGCCGATCTTCGGCAGGGACAGGTCCGTCAGCTCGCGGCACAGATACATGGCGATCTGCCGGGCGGTCACCAACGCGCGCCCGCGCGAGGTGCCGCACAGGTCCTCGACCGTGAGCCCGAAGTAGTCGGCGGTCGCACTCATGATGGCCGTCGAGGTGATCTCCGGGGCGGAGTCGTCCCCGCCCGGCATCAGGTCCTTCAGGACGATCTCCGTCAGCCCGAGGTCCACCGGCTGCCGGTTGAGCGACGCGAACGCCGTCACCCGGATCAGTGCGCCCTCCAGCTCACGGATGTTCCGTGAGATCCGGGAGGCGATGAACTCCAGTACCTCCGGCGGGGCGTTGAGCTGCTCCTGCACCGCCTTCTTGCGCAGGATCGCGATCCGCGTCTCCAGCTCCGGCGGCTGCACGTCGGTGATCAGACCCCACTCGAAACGGTTCCGCAGCCGGTCCTCCAGGGTGACCAGCTGCTTCGGCGGCCGGTCGGAGGACAGCACGATCTGCTTGTTGGCGTTGTGGAGCGTGTTGAAGGTGTGGAAGAACTCCTCCTGCGTCGACTCCTTGTCCGCGAGGAACTGGATGTCGTCCACGAGCAGGATGTCCATCTCGCGGTAGCGCTTGCGGAAGCTGTCGCCCTTGCCGTCGCGGATCGAGTTGATGAACTCGTTCGTGAACTCCTCCGAGCTCACGTACCGCACGCGCGTGCCCGGGTAGAGGCTCCGCGCGTAGTGTCCGATCGCGTGCAGCAGGTGCGTCTTGCCGAGCCCGGACTCCCCGTAGATGAAGAGAGGGTTGTACGCCTTGGCGGGAGCCTCGGCGACGGCCACCGCGGCCGCGTGCGCGAACCTGTTGGAGGCGCCGATGACGAACGTGTCGAAGAGGTACTTCGGGTTCAGCCGCGCGGTCGGCTCACCGGGGCCCGTGGCAGGCGCGGGCTGCGCCGCCAGCGGACCGGGCGCGCCGGTGGTCGGCAGGTTCGGGCCCACAGGGCCACCGCGGTGCACGTGCCCGGAGCCGGAGGGCGGCTCGGGCAGCTCGCGGCGGGCGGAATCGCGCTGGTCGTAGTCCCCGCGGTCGTAGTCGGAGCGCGGCTGGTCGTACGTCGCACGCTCCATCGGCTGCGGACGGTAGTCCTGCGAAGGGCCACCGCCATAACCGTCCTGGGGGCCGTAGCCGTCCTGGGGGCCGTAGCCGTCCTTGGCGCCGTACCGGTCCGGCGCGCCGTACGCGTCCTGCGACGGCGAGGCGTACGGGTCCCGCTCCGGGAAGCCGAGGCGCTGCTGCTGCCAGCCGTACTCGTCCTGCGCCGGGCGCGGCCAGGAGCCGGGCTCGGGGCGCTGGTACTCCGAGGGGTAGGCGGGCCGGGCCGTGGGGAGCTGGTCGCCGGACGGCCCGGACTGCTGGTCGGCGCGACGGCGGCCGTATCCCTCGTAGCCGTCGTACCCCTCGTACTGCTCGCGCTCCGGACGGTCCTGCCGCTCGGGGCGCTCGGGACGGTCCTGGCGGGAGGCGGGGAGTTCGGGCTCCTCGTAGCGGGACTGCGGCCGGGGCGCCGGCGGGGGCGGGGGCTCGCCGGCGGAGTCGTCGACGGTGATCGCGATGCGGATGGGACGGCCGCACTCGCGGCTCAGGCTCTCGCTGACGATCGGTGCCAGACGGCCCTCGAGCACGCCCTTGGCGAACTCGTTCGGCACGGCGAGCAGAGCCGTGTCCGCGACCAGCGCCAGCGGCTGGCAGCGCCGGATCCAGTGCTCGTCCTTCCCCTCGACCCCCTGGCCGCGGCCCTCGCCGAGTAGCTGCTCCAGTACGCGTGGCCACACTGCGGCAAGATCGGCAGGTACGTCAGCCACAGGGCACGCTCTCTCACAGGTCCCTCGAAGGTGTGATTCGAAGGAAGGTCGGGATGTAAATGGGGTGGTGGAGGGTCAAGGGAACGAATCGGAGTCCAGTCACGGTAGTCAGGGCGACCGGTGCGGTTCAAGTTGTTGTCCCCAGCCTGTGGACAAGTGTCTCCCGGTGACCGCTGGTTTGACCGAATGGCGCAGCCGCGCGTACCGTAACCAGGTCGAGTTGTCGATGGCTGCTGCCGCCTGCCTCCGATGGGCACAGATCGCGCAAGATTGATCGGTCAGCGGTGCACTCGGGCGTAACGCGAGCTACTCGTGGGCGCACGGTGACAGCCAGGACGGCACCCCGCAACCACCGATTTCTTCTGGAGCCCCCGAGTGAGCAAGCGCACCTTCCAGCCGAACAACCGTCGTCGCGCCAAGACCCACGGCTTCCGGCTGCGTATGCGTACCCGTGCCGGCCGCGCGATTCTCGCGTCCCGCCGCAGCAAGGGTCGCGCCCGTCTGTCCGCCTGATCCCGGTCAGGTCATGACGTCGTGCTGCCCACCGAGAACCGGCTGAGGCGGCGCGAGGACTTCGCGACCGCGGTACGGCGAGGACGCAGGGCCGGACGCCAGCATCTCGTCGTACACCTACGTAGCGGTGCCACGGACCCGCATGCGCCTGGGGAGAGCGCTCCCCCGACGCGTGCGGGTTTCGTCGTGAGCAAGGCCGTGGGGGGCGCGGTGGTCCGCAACAAGGTGAAGCGCAGGCTTCGCCACCTGATGCGCGACCGAGTCGCCCTGCTTCCCCCCGGTAGCCTGGTAGTCGTACGAGCGCTGCCCGGAGCGGGTGACGCCGACCATGCACAACTGGCCCGAGACCTGGACGCCGCCCTCCAGCGGCTCCTGGGAGGGGGCGCACGATGAAGTACCCGCTGCTGGCTCTGATCAAGCTCTACCAGTGGACGATCAGTCCACTGCTGGGGCCGGTGTGCAAGTACTACCCGTCGTGTTCCCACTACGGCTACACGGCCATCGACCGGCACGGTGCCATCAAGGGCACAGCACTCACGGCCTGGCGCATCCTGCGGTGCAACCCGTGGTCGCTGGGCGGTGTGGACCATGTCCCGCCGCGCAAGCGTCCGCGGTGGCACGAAATGCTGCGTACCGCCTGGCGCGCACGCAAGGGCGGGCCCTCCGCCGCCGAACCGGCCACCGAAGGACAGACTTCTCCCACAAGTCCGACGAGTCCTTCGAGCCCGGCCGCAGAGACCTCGTCCCATGCCCAAGGAGCATGATTAGTGGACACGATTGCCAGCCTCTTCAGCTTCATCACGACACCCGTCTCCTGGGTCATCGTCCAGTTCCACAAGGTGTACGGCGCCATCTTCGGCCCCGACACCGGGTGGGCCTGGGGCCTGTCCATCGTGTCCCTGGTGATCCTCATCCGTATCTGCCTGATCCCGCTCTTCGTGAAGCAGATCAAGGCGACGCGCGCGATGCAGACGCTCCAGCCGGAGATGAAGAAGATCCAGGAGCGCTACAAGAACGACCGGCAGCGTCAGTCCGAAGAGATGATGAAGCTGTACAAGGAGACGGGCACCAACCCGCTCTCCTCGTGCCTTCCCATCCTGGCGCAGTCCCCGTTCTTCTTCGCCCTGTACCACGTGCTCAACAGCATCGCGTCCAACGACACCGTCGGCGTGATCAACGAACGCCTGCTGGAGAGCGCGCAGAAGGCCCACATCTTCGGTGCCCCGCTCGCGGCGAAGTTCACGGACAGCGCGGACAAGGTCGAGGCGCTCAACGCCTCACTGACCGACGTGCGTGTCGTCACCGCGCTCATGATCATCCTGATGTCGCTGTCGCAGTTCTACACGCAGCGCCAGCTGATGACGAAGAACATCGACACCACGGTGAAGACGCCCTTCATGCAGCAGCAGAAGATGCTGATGTACGTCTTCCCCATCATCTTCGCCGTCTTCGGCATCAACTTCCCGGTCGGTGTCCTCGTCTACTGGCTGACCACCAACGTGTGGACCATGGGTCAGCAGATGTACGTCATTCACAACAACCCGACGCCGGGTTCGAAGGCCCAGGCCGCCTACCTGGAGCGCCTCTCCAAGCACGTCACCAAGCACGGCAAGACCCGCAGCCGACGCGAGCGCGTCATTGTGAAGGCCATCGTCGCCAAGGGCCGGGACCGCAACGAGTACGAGCGCAAGTTCATCAACGGCCTGAACAAGGCGGGCCTCGCTGCCCAGTCCGACGGCTCGGTGGTCAAGAGCGAGCCGGCCGTGACGGCCCAGACCGAGGACGGTACGCCGGTCAGCACCGCGGCTCCCAAGCGTCAGCAGCCCAAGCGTCAGCCCAAGTCCAAGCGCCAGACGGGTGGGACGAAGCCGGCTGGTGAGCCCACCTCGCTGACCAAGTCCGACGAGCCCCAGGACGACGCCAAGCCCTCCGGGGCCGCTCGGAAGGGCAACGCCGCGCCCGGCAGCGGTACCCGCAGCAAGGCCCAGTCCGGGCAGCGCAAGGGTCCGCAGCGGCCCAAGTCCCCGTCCAAGAAGTAAGAAGGAGTCCATCCCGTGACGGAAGGCACCACCTCCGCCGCTGCCGAGGGTGCAGACACCCTGACCCGCCTGGAGCAGGAGGGCGAGATCGCGGCGGACTACCTGGAGGGTCTGCTCGACATCGCCGACCTCGACGGCGACATCGACATGGACGTCGAGGCCGACCGCGCCTCCGTCTCGATCATCAGCGACACGGGCAGCCGAGACCTGCAGAAGCTGGTCGGTCGCGACGGCGAGGTGCTCGAGGCGCTGCAGGAGCTCACGCGCCTGGCCGTGCACCGGGAGACCGGCGACCGCAGCCGCCTGATGCTTGACATCGCCGGGTACCGCGCCACGAAGCGGACCGAGCTGTCGGAGCTGGGTGCCAAGGCGGCGGCCGAGGCCAAGAGCAGCGGCGAGCCCGTGAAGCTCCGGCCGATGACCCCCTTCGAGCGCAAGGTCGTGCACGACGCGGTCAAGGCCGCGGGCCTGCGCAGCGAGTCCGAGGGCGAGGAGCCGCAGCGCTTCGTCGTCGTGCTTCCCGCCTGAGCGGCTCCACGACCCACCGGCCCCGTCTGTTGCGCAGACGGGGCCGATCTTTGTCAGCCTGATAGTTCTGTGGTTCTGGTGTCGGCGCCCGGTGCCGACGCGGTACGGAAGGACGGTCCCCCCGTGACGGAGGCAGCGGAGCTTCCCCCCGCGCCCGAGCAGGCGCGCGAGGTGTTCGGTGATCGCTTCGCGGACGCGGTCCGGTACGCGGAGTTGCTCGCCGAGGCGGGCGTGCAGCGCGGTCTGATCGGCCCACGAGAGGTGCCCCGCCTGTGGGAGCGGCATCTACTGAACTGCGCTGTGCTCTCGGAGGTGGTGCCCGAGGGGGTCACGGTGTGCGATGTCGGCTCGGGCGCCGGCCTGCCCGGCATTCCCCTGGCGCTGGTCCGGGAGGATCTCAAGATCACCCTGCTGGAGCCACTGCTGCGGCGCACGACGTTCCTGACCGAGGTCGTGGAGCTGCTGGGCCTGGATCATGTCACGGTCGTGCGGGGCCGGGCCGAGGAGGTCATGGGCAAGCTCACTCCGGTTCACGTGGTGACCGCCCGTGCTGTGGCTCCGCTCGATCGGCTGGCCACCTGGGGCATTCCCCTCCTGCGTCCCTACGGCGAGATGCTCGCGCTCAAGGGCGACACTGCCGAGGAAGAGCTGAAGAGCGCGGCGACGGCACTGAGCAAGCTGGGAGCCGTGGGCACGTCGATCATCCACGTGGGTGAGGGCATAGTGGATCCGATGTCCACGGTCGTTCGGGTCGAGGTCGGTGAGAGCCCTGGAGGCGTGCGGTTCGCGGCGAAGCGGGCCAAGGCCGCCCGGACGGGACGGGTCCGTCGGCGGCGCGGATAGGCGCTCGGCTCGTCCCGAGCTCCTGCCGGACGCCGGCGACTTCGCGCGGGACGGAACGGAGCCACTGGACAAGACGTACTCCACACAAGCTGCCCGAGCCATGGGTGCCGGAGTGTCGTGGCTGCGCGATGCCTGCTGCTGTGCATCGTGTTTCACGTGAAACGTCGCTCACTGCTGCACGGCATCATCAGTCGGGGCCGCGCTGCGGCCGAACCCCGCGACCGTAAGCCTCTCGGTTCCCTTGGGGAGGGGCCTGCTTCCGATGGGCCTCCGTCGCCGCCAGGGGGCACGGAGTTGTCCACAGAGGTGGATTTCTCCACAGAACGTCAGGCCTCACTGGTTCACGACCCCGAAGGCATGGGAGGCTCTGTTCATTGCGAGCCTGAAGTCGAGGAGAGTGAATCCGTGCGGTCCGACGCCAACATCGCGGGACCGATGACCGATCCGGTCCCCGGTCCCCGTACCGAGTCGATGGGGGCGGATGTTTCACGTGAAACACCGCCTCCAATGGACGACACTCCCATCGGTCGTGCCGCCCAACTGGCGGTGGAGGCTCTGGGTCGCGCCGGCGAGGGCCTGCCACGGCCGGAGCAGACCCGCGTCATGGTGGTCGCCAACCAGAAGGGCGGTGTCGGCAAGACGACGACCACCGTCAACCTCGCTGCCTCGCTGGCTCTGCATGGCAGCCGCGTCCTGGTGATCGACCTCGACCCGCAGGGCAACGCGTCCACGGCGCTGGGAATTGACCACCACGCCGAAGTTCCGTCCATCTACGACGTTTTGGTCGACAGCAAGCCGTTGGCCGAGGTTGTCCAGCCGGTCCCCGACGTCGAGGGACTCTTCTGCGCACCCGCCACCATCGATCTCGCCGGTGCGGAGATCGAGCTCGTGTCCCTGGTGGCGCGGGAAAGCCGGTTGGAGCGCGCGATCCAGGCATATGAGCAGCCGCTGGACTACATCCTCATCGACTGCCCGCCCTCGCTGGGCCTGCTGACCGTCAATGCCCTGGTCGCGGGTCAGGAGGTACTGATTCCCATCCAGTGCGAGTACTACGCGCTGGAGGGCCTGGGCCAGCTGCTGCGCAACGTCGACCTGGTGCGGGGACACCTCAACCCCACCCTGCACGTCTCGACGATCCTGCTCACCATGTACGACGGCCGGACGCGCCTCGCGTCCCAGGTCGCGGAAGAGGTGCGCAACCACTTCGGCGACGAGGTGCTGCGCACGAGTATCCCCCGCTCGGTGCGTATCTCGGAGGCGCCGAGTTATGGGCAGACGGTACTGACTTACGATCCTGGATCGAGCGGTGCCCTCTCCTACCTCGAGGCGGCACGCGAGATCGCGCTGAAGGGCGTGGGGGTCGGCTACGACGGCTCCCAGGCGCACATCGGCGCACAACAGAACGATCCGAACATGGTGGAGGGCGTCCAGTGAGCGAGCGACGGAGGGGGCTGGGCCGTGGTCTCGGCGCACTGATCCCTGCGGCCCCGACGGAGAAGACAGTGGCTCCGGCCGCTGTGGGAGGCGCTGCTTCCACGTCTCCGGCGGCGGTCCCGGTGCTGCCGAACGAGCGTGGCGTAGCCGCCGCGAAGGTGGCCACGCTGCCCCCTGTTTCACGTGAAACGGAGGAGCCGTCGGTGAGCGTCGCTGCGATGACGCCCGCACCGCCCGTCGGCGCCCACTTTGCCGAGATTCCCCTTGAGGCCATCACGCCGAACCCACGCCAGCCGCGTGAGGTTTTCGACGAGGACGCCCTGTCCGAGCTCATCACCTCGATCAAGGAGGTCGGCCTCCTCCAGCCGGTCGTCGTACGACAGGTGGGACCGGGACGCTATGAGCTCATCATGGGCGAGCGTCGCTGGCGGGCTTGCCGCGAGGCGGGCCTGGAAGCCATCCCCGCGATCGTACGGGCCACGGACGACGAGAAACTCCTCCTGGACGCCCTGCTGGAGAACCTGCACCGAGCCCAGCTGAACCCGCTGGAAGAGGCCGCCGCCTACGACCAGTTGCTGAAGGACTTCAACTGCACACACGACCAGCTGGCGGACCGCATCGGTCGATCCCGTCCGCAGGTCTCCAACACACTGCGCTTGCTGAAGCTGTCGCCGGCCGTGCAGCGCCGGGTAGCCGCCGGGGTGCTCTCCGCCGGGCACGCCCGGGCACTGCTGTCCGTCGAGGACTCCGAGGACCAGGACCGACTGGCCCACCGAATCGTGGCCGAGGGGCTTTCGGTACGGGCCGTCGAGGAGATCGTGACCCTGATGGGATCACGACCGCAGAAGGCCCAGCGTTCCAAGGGCCCACGGGCCGGGGGCCGTGTCTCACCGGCGCTGAGCGACCTGGCCACGCGTCTCTCGGATCGTTTCGAGACTCGGGTGAAGGTCGACCTGGGGCAGAAGAAGGGCAAAATCACCGTCGAGTTCGCCTCCATGGAGGACCTCGAACGCATCCTGAGTACGTTGGCTCCCGGTGAGGGTCCTGTTCTGCAGAAGAGCCTGCTGGACGGTGACGCCGAGGAGAGCGAAGCCTGAGCTGACGGTGACCGAGCGGCGGCATTCAGCAGCCGACCTGGGCGGACTCTTGTCCGGTGTGTACCGGAAAGTGTCCGCCCTTTGCTTTCTGCCGGTATCGATGGAATCGCTTCGTGGATACGATGCGTTCGGATATGGCGCATCCCTATGGAGTGCCTCTGGGGATGGCAGGCGAGCTCCGAGGAGTGGGGCAGGGTCCATGCGCATGACGAGCCGCACGGGACTGGTGAGTGCAGGGTTAGGGGTGGGCGCCGTAGGAGGATTCATCGGCAGTCTGCTCAGGGAACGGAGCGCATTGACAGCCGCCCGCGGCGCAGCGGGCGAAGGAAGCGAGGAACAGCCTTCATGGGGCGTCGGCTCGTACCGCTCACGCTGGACAACCTTCAGGACCTCCCCCAGCGGTGTCGCTCGTGTGTGTTCTGGGAGCTCGATCCGGTCAGCGGTGAAGCAGCAGTAAAGGCAGCCACGGCCGCTCTGGAGAAGGAGGCGTGGATCTCCGCCGTTCTGCTGGACTGGGGCTCGTGCGGCAGGGTCGTCTATGTCGACGACGTCCCCGTGGGATTCGTGCTCTATGCCCCTCCCGCCTATGTGCCGCGCTCCACGGCGTTTCCCACGAGCCCCGTGTCCCCCGATGCGGTGCAACTGATGACCGCGTTCATTCTGCCGGGTTACCAGGGACAGGGGCTGGGCCGGGTGATGGTGCAGACGGTGGCGAAGGACCTGCTGCGCCGGGGCTTCAAGGCGATCGAGGCTTTCGGTGACGCTCGCTGGAAGGAACCCGCCTGCGTCCTGCCCGCGGACCATCTGCTGGCCGTGGGCTTCAAAACGGTCCGCCAGCACCCCGCGTATCCCCGGCTGAGGCTGGAGCTGAGGACCACGTTGTCCTGGAAGGAAGACGTGGAGATGGCGCTGGACAGGCTCCTGGGGGCCGTGCAGAAGGAGCCGGCACTGCGTCCCCTCTGAGGCGACGTGACCATGTACGAATGGGCCGACCCATGAGGGTCGGCCCATTCGTGTTTCACGTGAAACGTGCGCCGCCGGTGTGGCGCTCACCGGGTCACCGGCGCAGCCGGCTACTCGGCGATGAACTCCTCGAGGTCGCGAACGATCGCGGCCTTCGGCTTGGCACCGACGATGGTCTTGGCGACCTCGCCACCCTGGTAGACGTTCAGGGTGGGGATGGACATGACGCCGTACTTGGCGGCCGTCCCCGGGTTCTCGTCGATGTTGAGCTTGACGACCTCGATCTTGTCTCCGTACTCGGAGGCGATCGCCTCGAGAGACGGAGCGATCTGGCGGCACGGACCGCACCAGGCGGCCCAGAAGTCCACCAGGACGGGCTTGTCGCTCTTGAGGACGTCCTGTTCGAAGGAGTCGTCGGTCACATTCTTCAGGGTGCCGGCCACGGCGGGCTCCTTAACTGAGGGGTACGTGGAGTGAGGGTCAGACAGCGGTCTTCTCGGGCTCGGCCTTCTCCTCGTCCGCCAGAGCGGCGAGGAAGCGCTCCGCGTCGAGGGCGGCGGCACAGCCCGTACCGGCCGCGGTGATCGCTTGGCGGTAGGTGTGGTCCACCACGTCGCCGGCGCCGAACACACCAGTGAGGTTCGTCCGCGTCGAGGGCGCGTCGACCTTCAGGTAGCCCTCCTCGTCGAGCTCCAGCTGGCCCTTGAAGAGCTCGGTGCGCGGGTCGTGACCGATCGCGATGAACAGGCCGGTGACCGCCAGGTCCGAGAGTTCGCCGGTCTTCACGTTGCGCAGCTTCAGACCTGAGAGCTTCTGCTCGCCCTGGATCTCGGCGACCTCGCTGTCCCAGATGAAGGAGATCTTCGGGTCGGCGAAGGCCCGCTCCTGCATCGCCTTGGAGGCGCGCAGGGTGTCACGGCGGTGGACGACCGTCACCGACTTCGCGAAGCGCGAGAGGAAGGTGGCCTCCTCCATCGCGGTGTCGCCGCCGCCGATCACGGCGATGTCCTGCTCGCGGAAGAAGAAGCCGTCACAGGTGGCGCACCAGGAGACGCCACGGCCGGAGAGGGCGTCCTCGTTCGGCAGGCCGAGCTTGCGGTGCTGCGAGCCCGTGGTGACGATGACGGCCTTCGCACGGTGGACCGTGCCCGCGGTGT
This sequence comes from Streptomyces sp. NPDC005931, assembly GCF_042871235.1. Classification (NCBI taxonomy): domain Bacteria; kingdom Bacillati; phylum Actinomycetota; class Actinomycetes; order Kitasatosporales; family Streptomycetaceae; genus Streptomyces; species Streptomyces sp. NPDC005931. Next base: position 389,907 of record NZ_JBIAIG010000002.1, on the reverse strand, counting down.
CCGTGACGGTCTTGATCTCACCGGTCAGGTCGACGGCGACCACGTCGTCCGGGATGAGCTCGGCGCCGAAGCGCTCCGCCTGGGCCCGCATGTTGTCCATGAGTTCCGGGCCCATGATGCCGTCCCGGAAGCCGGGGAAGTTCTCGACCTCGGTGGTGTTCATCAGGGCACCGCCTGCGGTGACGGCTCCCTCGAACACCAGGGGCTTCAGCGACGCGCGGGCGGTGTAGAGCGCCGCCGTGTAGCCGGCGGGCCCCGAGCCGATGATGATCACGTTACGGACGTCGCTCACGGCTGGATTCCTCGTCTCTGGTCTGCTTCGTCGACCGGTGGGAGCTTCTTTCGGAACTCTCACCCCACCCAACGGATCCTAAGGGGCGCGCATTCCCACTGTGTCCGGGCACACGAGGACGGGCCCCGGGAGCGGCATGGGAGGACGGTCACCGTACGGGTACCGCGCTGGACGCCGACGACGTCATGCCCGTCAGGATCGCGTGTAGGAGTGCTTCAGCAGAACCTTCGCTGTGGTGCCGGAGGAGGGGGTGTTCACGCAGGTCGCCTCGACGATGTACGCGGTGACGCGGGTGGCGTCGGAAGCGTCGGGGAGCACCACGAGCAGCGCCTCTCGCCCCTTGTACGTGCCTTCCTCGGTGGCGAGGGCTGCGTCGTTGCGGCCGATGCCCTCACGGACGCATGCCGGGACCGTCGCGGGCTGCTTCAGGACCCTGGGGTTGACGCCGCTGCCTTCCGGCTCGTTCCCGAGGGTGTGCGGTGATCGCGAGAGCTTGTCCTCTCGCTGATCCTTCGCGAGGAGATCGGAGACCTGCTTCTCCAGCTCTCGCTCGGAGAAGGTGTCGGCGGCGTAGGTCTGCTGATCCTGAGCGCGCCCGTCGGGACCGTCGTCGAACGACGAGAGCAGTACGGAACCGAGCCCCAGGGCGGCGACGGTGAGTACGGCTCCCAGGGCGGCGGCCCGGCGCCGTCCGCCGCGCAGACGGCCCTTGCGGCCCGGACCGGTGGTGGATGTGCGGGCGTGCCCGGTCGGGCGGTCCACGGCAGCCGGTGTTTCACGTGAAACAGGGACGCGGTCGCCATCGGGTGCATGGGGTGAGGCGCCCACCGACTCCGGGGCGGTCTCGTGCTCCGGCTGGGGCGCGGTGGCGTGGAGCAGGGCCTCCGCGGCGAGTGCGGCGTCGATACGGCCCGCGATTTCGGCGGGCATACGGGGAGCTCCCGGCACGGTGCCGAGCAGACCCCGGATCTCCTCGAGCGAGGCCTGGACGTCCGCGCAGAGCTCGCATCCGTCCAGATGCCGGCGTACCTCGGCAGTGCGGGCCGGCGGGAGGATTCCCTCGGTGAGGTCGGAGATCTCCGCGACGTCCGGGTGCTCCGCCATGTCGGTCGTCGACGTCACGCTCGCCCACCTCCGCCCTTCACTGTCGCTGGGTCACTCGGTCCCGGGTCCGGGGGGTCTGCTCGACGCGGTCCCGCTGCGGGTGGGACGGATGTCTCCGGAGTCCGGTTCCGTTCCCCGCCCTGTTTCCTGCCCTCACGGCTGCCGTCCGGCCGCAGATGGGTGAGCAGGGGCAGAAGCCTGGCTCTGCCACGGGCACAGCGGCTCTTCACCGTGCCGGTGGGCACGCCGAGGATGCGGGCGGCCTCGGCGACGGGGTAGCCCTGCATGTCAACCAGCACCAAGGCGGCCCGCTGATCGGGCGGGAGGGTGCCCATGGCCTCGATCAGCTGGCGGTGCAGATCGTTGCGCTCCGCGGGTGCCGAGGCGGACTCGTGCGGCTCCAGCAACTGCTCCAGGCGCTCGGTGTCGTCGACCGGTGAGGTCTTGCGGGAGGCGGCCTTCCGGGCACGGTCCAGGCAGGCGTTCACGGTGATCCGGTGCAGCCAGGTCGTGACGGCCGACTGACCGCGGAACGTGTGGGCGGCACGGTAGGCGGACACCAGGGCGTCCTGGACGGCGTCGGCGGCCTCCTCGCGGTCCCCCAGCGTGCGCAGGGCCACCGCCCAGAGGCGGTCACGGTGACGGCGTACGAGCTCACCGAAGGCGTCGGGGTCGCCTTCGACATGGCACGCGAGAAGGTGCTGATCGCTTGCATCGCCGTAACCAGCGCCCTGTGCCATAGGCCCCTCCCGCGGGCAACTCTACGTAATCGCCATCGAGTACGCGACAGGTCTGAGGGAGCCGGAGGTGGCTCCCTCCTCCTGACGCGGGGAGCCGAAGGTGGGCTCATGACATCGCGGACGAGATCGGGACTCAGGCCCCGGACACCACGACCCCCGACCGGCTCAGCCCCGGACCTCGACCTCCGCGATGCCGCCGCGGAACAGGCTCGCAGACCCGTCCTGCGGCAACTCCGTGACGTGGACGAGAAGGTACCGCGTCCGGATCGGCTTCTTCAGTTCGACCTGGAGGCTCGAACCCGCGACGGACAGCTTGGTCAGCCGCTGGGAGAAGTCACTCAGGGACGAAGGAAACGAAGCGTCGGCGTCCGCCGCGAGTACCTCGGTGGTATGTCCGCTCCGGTACATGGAGACGTCGAGACGTGACACGTCCTTCACGCTGCCGAGGTCCAGGATCAGTCCGCTGCCCTCACGTCGCTGCGGCAGGTTCCCGAAGTTGGCGTAGCCCTTGTACTGCGGAGTGATCCAGGCAGTGTCCGCCCTGCCGTCGATGGCGAGCTGGACCTCGTCCTCCTGTATGCCGGACCCGCTCGGGGCGAACTCCCGCACGCTCTCGATCGGGATCCGCCGCAGGGGCGCGGCGGGCTTCCTGTCGCCGTCCCCGTCCGTCGTCTGGGTCTGGTTGGAGTCGTCCGTCTTGCCGCCCTGGTCCATGAGCGCGTCCGCGAGCTGCCAGCTGCCCAGGCCCAGCGCGGCGATCAGCAGGGCCGAGACGGCCCACTTCAATACCTTGCCCGTGCGGCTCTGCAGCGGGGGCGGCGGAGTGGGGACCGGCTGGGAGATGCCGGGGTGGGGCGCCGGGCGGCCGTAGCTGCCCTGCTGGTAGGAGGTGGGCTGGTACTCCGGCGGGGAGGTGAACGCGGGCTCCGGCGGGCGGATGCGGGGCATCTCGCCGATCGCCTTCACCAGCTCCTCCGGCGTCGTGCAGGGCGACTCGTGGCGGGAGGCGGTGGCCCCGTCGTTCGCGAGCGCCCGCATCGCGAGCTCCGACAGACCGCGGTGGACACCGGCCCGCACCTGGTCGGGCGGGATCAGGCCGACGTCCTTGGGCAGTCCGGAGAGGCCGTAGGCATCGCTCTCGTAGGGCCAGCGCTGGGTGAGTGCCGCGTACAGCAAGGCGCCGATGGACTCGGTGTCGGTCCGCTGCGGGGTGTCGGAGCTGACGCCGCGCAGTGCCGCGTTCACGGCGAGGCCGCGGATGCGCCACTGGCCGGTCGAGGTGCGCAGCACCGCGTTGGGGTTCAGGCGCAGGTGCGCGAGGCCCTCGCGGTGGGCCGCGGCCATGGCGGCGGTGACCTGACTGACCATCTGGTAGGCGTCGTAGACCTCCAGGGGGCCGGCGGCCAGCAGCGTGGTGAGCTCGGTGGCGTCGGGGAGCCACTCGTGCACGACGTAGACGACGTCGTTCTCCTCGACGGCGTCCAGCACCTGCACGAAACGGGGATCACCGAGCAGGGCCGAGGAGCGCGCCGCGGCCAGGACGGAGCGGGCCCGTGAGTGATCCGCGGGCAGGATGTGGACCCCGACGGCGCGGCGGAGCTTCTCGTCCACGGCCCGCCAACTGCTGAAGCCGTCCAGACGGGTGACGCACTCCTCGAGGCGGTAGCGTCTGGCGAGCTTGTGGCCGCTGTGCAGTTCGGGCGGCGAGGTCTTCCCGGAACCGTCGGTCCCGGTGTTCTCCTGTGCCTCGTCGCTGTCCGTGTCCCGCTCCCGGTTCTTGGCCACCCCGTCGGCCGTGGACTGGTCCGCCTCTGCGGTCAGCGACTGCTCGCCGCTGTTGTCTGCCACGTCGACGGCAGCTGTGCTCCGTTCCGCCACCGTCGTTCCCTGCCTCCCCATCCATAACGCGTCGGCCGGCATCCGTAGTGCGCCGTCCGACGCCGAGACCAATTGTGCCCACAGTCCGCCGCTATGCACGACACACGGTGGCTGACGATGGTTGTGCCCCTACCCCCCGCCTCAGCGTCCCAGGCGTCCGCGGACCATGCCGACCAGCGAGTTGAGTTCCTCGATGCGCATGCGGCGGGCGGCCACGAAGAAGATCCCGAGCAGCGCGGCACCGCCGAACAGGATCGCGGCGAAGGATCCGACGACGCCCTGACCGAGTGCCTGGCTGATCCCGTAGCAGGCGGCGCCGCTGAGCAGCGCGGCCGGCACCGAGGCGATGCACAACCGGGCGTACGTCCGCAGCACGCGGGCGCCGTCGAGATCACCGCCCAGTCGCTTGCGCAGCCTCTGCCAGGCCACGCCGACGCCGATCGCGTAGGCCAGGCCGTACGCGGCGGCCATGCCGACCACGGCCCAGCGAGCCGGGAGCACCAGGAAGCAGACGACCGAGGCAGCCGCGTTCACCGCCGCCACGATGACCGTGTTGTAGAAAGGGGTTCGGGTGTCCTCGTAGGCGTAGAACGCGCGCAGGACGACGTACTGCACCGAGTAGGGGATCAGGCCGAGGCCGAAGGCCATCAGCATGTAACCCATGTTGGTCGCCTCGCTGGTGCCCGAGGCCCCGAAGATCAGCGTGCACATCGGGACGCCGAGCGCGACGAACCCGAAAGCGATCGGCACGATCGCGACGGCCGTGTTGCGCAGGCCCTGGGAGATGTCGTCGCGGACGGCCCCGGCGTCGTCCTCGGCCGCCGAGCGCGAGATGCGCGGCAGGAGGGCGGCCATCAGGGAGACGGTGATGATGGCCTGCGGCAGACCCCAGATCAACTGGGCGTTGGCATAGGCGGAGAAGCCGGTGCCCGCGACACGCGAGTCCACGACCGATGCGGTGGCCAGCTGAGTGACGACGAGTGCGCCCGCCTGGTTGGCGAGGACGAAGAGGATCGTCCACTTGGCGAGCATGGCGGCCTTGCCGAGGCCGTGGCCCTTCCAGTCGAAGCGCAGCCGGATACGGAACCCGGTCTCACGGAGGTAGGGGATCATCGCCAGGGCCTGGACCACCAGTCCGAGGAGGACACCCACGCCGAGCAGCCGCTCGCCCTCCGGCGGGATGGTCTCGACGGTCATGCCGGACTCGGCGGCGGTGCCGTAGACCCAGATGAACGTGCCGAGCGTGACGATGATGACGATGTTGTTCAGGACCGGGGTCCACATCATCGCGCCGAACCGGCCACGGGCGTTGAGGATCTGACCCATCACCACGTGAACGCCCATGAAGAAGATCGAGGGCAGGAAGAACCGGGTGAAGGTGACTGCGACGTCGTTGGCCTCGGGGTCGGTGGCAACCGGGTTCGACAGCGCCCGCACGAGGAGCGGAGCGGCCAGCCACGCGACCGCGGTGAGTGCCGCCAGTGCCACCATCACAAGGGTCAGCAGCCGGTTCGCGTACGCCTCGCCACCGTCCTCGTCGTCCTTCATGGCCCGCACGAGCTGCGGCACGAAGACGGAGTTGAGGCCGCCGCCGACGGTCAGGATGTAGATCATCGTCGGCAGCTGGTACGCGATCTGGAACGACTCGCCCAGCAGAGCCAGACCCAGCGCGGAGACGATCAGCGCGGACCGGATGAACCCCGTGAGACGGGACACCATCGTGCCCGCCGCCATCACGGCGCTCGACTTCAGCAGGCCACCGGCCCGGCCGCCCTTCTTCGGGGCGGGGGCGTGGGCCGCCTGCGGCTCGGGAGCCTCCGCGGCGGGGGGAGGCGTCGGGGCCGCGTACTGGCCCGGCGCGGGAGACGGGGCGGGCACGGAGGCGGGCTCGTGCTGCGGGTGTGCTCCGCCCTGGTGGTGGCCGGGGTGCCCACCGGCGGGCCGCTCGGGGTGTCCGCCGCCGTGCTGGTCGGGGAACGCGCCACCGTGCTGCTGATCGCGGAAGAGATGCGCGAAGGCGTCGTGCTCGTGGCGCTGCTCGCCGGACCGGCCCATCAGGTCGTCCACCCCTACGTACTGGGTCGTGCGCGGATCGTCGCCGTACGGCAGGTACTGCGTCGGTCCCTCCGGTTCCGGGGCCGGGGTCTGGGCCCACACCCGTGGGTCGGGTGCGTACGGGGACTGGGGCGGCTGCCCGTACAGCGGCTGCTGCGGCGGATGCGTGCCCGGGGGCGGCGGCGGGTGCGCCGCACGGTCGTAGAGCGCCTCCGCCACCGGATCCTGCGCGGCGATGTCCTGGCCCCGATAGGGGTCCTGGTCGTAGGCGTCCTGGAGGTACATGTCAGCGGGTGGCTGCGGCACCTGGTCGTGCCCGGGCGGCGGGCCCTCGGGATGACCCGGCTCGGGGCGGCCCGAGCTGCCCGCGGCGCTGCCGCGGTCACCGTCGTACGGCGCGTTCATGGTTACCCCACCTCATCGTCCCGGGCCCACCGGCCACGACATCCTCAACGGTCCACTCTCTCACCCGTGCCGGACGGGTCGGCGCTTTCCGGTTCGGTGTCCGGGGCCGGGTCACTCGGCTGCTCCGGGGCGTCCGCCCGGGAGCCGGCCTCGGACTCCTGGGTGAGACGCCCGCCTGGGGCACTCGGGTTCTGGTTCCGCGGGCCTTCGTCCTCGGTGCCGTCGGCGTCGTGGCCCGTCCGTGCCGGCGCCGTCGCCTCCTGCCCGTCCTCCCGGGCGTCGTCCCCGGCCTCGCGGGCAGCGGCTCGCTTGCGCTGCGTGTACATACGGAATCCGGCGAGCACGAGCAGCAGCACGCCGCCACCGATGACCAGCATCACCGTGGCGGTGATCTCGGTGACCTTGACGTCGAACGTGACGGGGTCGCCGTACTTCTGACCGTCCTGTGTGTACAGCTGCGCCACCACCGTGGCCTGGCCGTTCGCGTTGGCGGAGGTGGTGAACTTCACCGACTGGCTGTGGCCGCCGGAGACCGCGATGGGCTGTTCCTGGTAGGCGTCCCCGTCGATCTCGAGACGGGTCGGGTTGGTGGAGGAGAGCCGCAGCACGAGGTGCTCGACGCCCTGCACCAGGTTGTTCTGGACGGTCACGGGAATCGTGGCGCTGCGGCCGGAGAGCTTGGTGTCCGACTTGTCGATCAGCTTCACCTGGTCGGTGAGGGTGCCGAGGTACGACTCGACCCCGCTGCGGTAGATCGCTGCCTCGGCGGCCCGGGCGCGCCAGGACACGGACATCCCGCGGTTCAGGGCGCGCCCGAACGGGGTCACCACCCGGGACTTGTCGGAGAGGATCACCTTGAACTTGTCGAGCTGGGCCTGTGTCCGGGCGATCTGCTCGAAGGCCGTCCGGGGCAGTTCCTGCTTGCGCATCCAGGAGGGGTACGCGGAGGCGGCGGGGACCTTGGTGGTGGCGGCGGGATCCGGCTTGGCCCTGGCCGCCGCGGTGAGGTCCTGGGACTGGGACCAGTCGCCGTCCTGGAGGGCTCGCAGCGCCTCGGCCATCGTCTGGGCCTGGCTGGCAGAGGGGGTGCGCTGCGGAGTGACGACGACGCTGCGCTGTTCACTCGTCTGGAGGCCGAGCATCAGACTCTGGGCCAGGAACCGCTGGACCGCCAGTGTGGACGTGGACGCCTTGGTCATGTCGCCCTGGAACGCGGTGGACAGCCGGGAGTCCGCGACGACCGCCGTGGTGCCGCCCCCGATGGGACGTGCCGCGGACGGTGTGTAGGACAGTCCGCCGGTCTCCTGGAAGCTGTCGCTGCGGGCGATCACCTTGTCGGCGCCGGCGGAGGTCGCGACCTTGACGATCGAGGGGTCGACGGCGCCGTTCACCGGCCAGGCGAAGTCCGTGCTCGGCGTCACGTGGAGGATCGACCACACCGTGTCGACGGCGACGTCCGTGGCCTCCTTGAGGTGGCTCAGCGAGCCGGTCACGGACGTGCCGCCGTGGGCGAGCGAGGCGAGGTCGGGATCACCGAACGGAAGGGCGACGACCTCCTTGTCCGCCACCGCCTCCTGGAGCTCGGCGAGCCACCGGTTGGCGGCGGCCTGGTGAGTGCCCGCGATGGTGGAGCCACCCTCGCCCTGGATCTCGTACGCTTCGGTCATCGCGCTGACCGAGGCCAGCAGGTCGGGGTCGATCACCCAGGTGACGTCCAGGTCCTTGCCGAGCGCGACCATCCGGTCCAGCCGGCCTCCGGGCGCGATCTCCTTGGCGAGGTCGTCGTCGCGGAAAACCGGGGTTTGCTGCTCGTCCGACTTGGTCTCGGCCGTCATGTGGGTGGTGGAGACGAGCGGCCAGAGAAAGGTCGTCCTCGTCTTCGTGTCGGCTTCCTCGGGCTGCCACGGCAGGAACGTCCGCTGGACGCCGAGGACCTGCTCCCACGGCTGGGCCGAGGTCTGCCCGGCGAGTGACACGGCGAGCGGGTAGACACCGTCCTCTCCGAGGTTCAGCTCGTCGACCGGTACGGAGATGCGAAAGGGGCGGGAGATGCCGGGCGTGAGTTCGGTGAACTCCTGCGTGTACTTCTCGTCGATCTCTGTGCCGACGGTGCTCTGCACGTCGTCGCTGTTCCTGGCGACGATGTCGATTCCCGAGCGGGTCGTCAGCGGCTGGCCCACGCGCAGATCGACGTGGGCGTCGGTGACCGCCTGCTTGCCCGTGTTGGTCACTGTGCCGGACACGGTGACCGTGTCGTCCTCGGTGGGAGCGCCGGGAGTGAGCGAGTCCACGGAGACGGAGACGGAGCCCGTGGCGGAACGGGCCTGCGGGGCGTCCTGTCCGGTGGCGGCGGCGGTGGCGGCGGCGGGCAGCTGGAGGAGGGCGGCCAGCAGGGGCGCCCCGGTGAGCAGCGCTCCGGTGCGCCGCAGCCAGCGGCGGGCAGGTGAGGGAAGGGTCCCCTGGAAGTCTGCCGCCTCGGCCACGCGCTCGTCCGTCCCTCGTCGTCGTTCATTGGTCGTCGGAATGTGCGTCCACGCATGGTAACGATGCGCGCTGTGGGGACGTGCCACGGACCGGGCCGCGGGAACAGTGAGGGGGACCGGCACGGCGCCTCGGCAGTGCGTGCGGGCTCCCATGAGGGAGCTGTCGGCCGCCCGGGGCACGTACCCTCTTCTGTTGTGCCGAACGCCAACGAAGAAACCAGTGCCCTGAGCCGAGTGCAGCACCGCGGAGTGAGCGAACTGCTGCGGGTCGCCCCTGTGGCGGACGATCTCGCCCGCCGTTTCCAGGAGGCCGGGTTCTCACTTGCCCTGGTCGGCGGCTCGGTCCGGGACGCGCTGCTCGGCCGGCTCGGCAACGACCTGGACTTCACCACCGACGCCCGCCCGGAGGACGTGCTGAAGATCGTGCGTCCGTGGGCGGACGCCGTCTGGGAGGTCGGAATCGCGTTCGGCACGGTCGGGGCCCAGAAGGACGGCTACCAGATCGAGGTCACCACCTACCGGTCGGAGGCGTACGACCGCACCTCCCGCAAGCCGGAGGTGTCCTACGGTGACTCGATCGAGGAGGATCTCGTCCGCCGGGACTTCACGGTGAACGCGATGGCCGTCGCGCTGCCGGAGAAGGAGTTCATCGACCCGTACGGTGGTCTCGACGATCTCGCCGCGCGCGTCCTGCGCACCCCGGGCACCCCCGAGGCGTCCTTCTCGGACGACCCGCTGCGGATGATGCGCGCCGCGCGCTTCGCCGCCCAGCTCGACTTCGAGGTGGCTCCCGAGGTCGTCACCGCCATGAACGAGATGGCGGGGCGCATCGAGATCGTCTCCGCCGAGCGTGTGCGGGACGAGCTGAACAAGCTGATCCTGTCGGCCCATCCGCGCAAGGGGCTGACGCTGCTCGTCGACACCGGGCTGGCCGATCGTGTGCTGCCCGAGCTGCCGGCTCTGCAGCTGGAGAGCGACGAGCACCACCGGCACAAGGACGTCTACGAGCACACGCTGATCGTCCTGGAGCAGGCGATGGCCCTGGAGGAGGACGGACCCGACCTCACCCTGCGCCTGGCCGCACTGCTCCACGACATCGGCAAGCCGCGCACCCGCCGCTTCGAGAAGGACGGCCGGGTTTCGTTCCACCACCACGAGGTGGTCGGGGCGAAGATGACCAAGAAGCGCATGACGGCGCTCAAGTACTCCAACGAGCTCGTGAGGGACGTCTCGCGCCTCGTCGAACTCCACCTGCGCTTCCACGGCTACGGCACGGGAGAGTGGACGGACTCGGCCGTCCGGCGCTATGTCCGTGACGCGGGCCCGCTGCTCGATCGCCTGCACAAGCTGACCCGCTCGGACTGCACCACACGCAACCGGCGCAAGGCCGCCGCGCTCTCGCGCGCGTACGACGGCCTGGAGGAGCGGATCGCCAAGCTGCAGGAGCAGGAGGAGCTGGACGCCATCCGTCCGGACCTCGACGGTAACCAGATTATGAAGATCCTTGACATCAAGCCGGGCCCGGCCGTCGGCAAGGCCTACGAGCACCTGCTGGAGCTTCGCCTGGAGCACGGGCCCATGGAGCACGATGCGGCGGTGGCGGCACTCAGGGAGTGGTGGGCCGAGCAGCAGGGCTGAGTCGGGAACGGGGGTGTTTCACGTGAAACAACACCGCTCACAGCAAGAAGGGCGGTGTTTCACGTGAAACACCGCCCTCTGCAGCTGAGCAGCTGAAGGAACGACGGGTCAGGCGTCGCCGAGGCACAGCAGGAACTCTTCGCCGTCTCCCGTCTCGGCGTAGAAGCCAGTGGCCCCCTTGACCTTGCGGCACTCGGTCTCAGCGGTCAGCGAGATGAAGTTGCCCGGCACCTTCTTGAGAACCTTGGCCTCGGCCTCGGCGGAGGAGCAGTCCACGACCTCCATGCGGTCCGAGGACGACGACGCGGCCTTCAGGCAGTCGCCGACCTTGGCCTGGTCCGCGTCGTCCCGGCTGGCGATGTAGCCGCCGATGGCAATGCTGAGCACTGCCACGACGACGACGATGTTCTTGATCTTCTTGAAGCCCCACTTGCTGCGCGGCTGCTCGGGCGGAACGGGAGCACCCGGCGCGGGGAACCCGGGCTGACCCGCCTGCTGCGGGAAACCCTGCGGCGGCTGACCGTAGGGCTGCGGCTGCTGACCCTGCGCGAACGGGTTGCCCTGGGGCGGCGGAGTGGTCACTTGGGGGTCCCCCTAGAACTTGGGTGCGTGATGCGAAGACGCGATAACACGAGGCGATAACACGACGCGTTGATAAGACGCACGTAAGCTACCGGCCTCTACTGACATCCCTGTAGTCCAGTGGGGCTCTGTGGCACTGATGTGACACTTACTGGCGTGCAAAACGGCCCATAGCGATAGCTACCGCTCCGTAGATAACGGCGATTGTTACCACCAGCGGAACCGACCGGCCGTCAGGCGGCAGCATCAGGGCGGCGACTACGGCGGCGCCGACGAAGGCCACGTTGAACAGCACGTCGTAGACGGAGAAGATCCGGCCCCGGAAGCCGTCCTCGACGGAGGACTGGACGATGGTGTCCGTGGCGATCTTGGCGCCCTGGGTGGTCAGCCCCAGGACGAACGCCCCGGCAAGCAAGGGAACGGTGGCGAAGAGCAGACCGAGTGCGGGTTCCAGGACTGCCGCCGCACCGGCGCACACCATGATCCAGCGACCCGGCCCCAGCCGCCCCGCTGCCCACGGCGTGACGACGGCGGCGGCGAAGAAGCCGGCGCCGGAGACGCCCAACGCCAGCCCCAGCAGGGCGAGTCCCTCGTCCGTGGTCGACGTCAGGGCGTACCGGCACAGCATCAGCAGCATGACGAGCATGGCGCCGTAACAGAAGCGCATGAGGGACATCGCCACGAGCGCCCACGCGGCCTCCCTGCGCGGCGGGGCGGCCAGGTGTCGTACGCCCGCCAGCAGGTCGCGTGCCGTGCCGGTGAGCGCGGTGGCCAGCCGCGGAGGCGTCGACGCGCGGTCCGGGCCCAGCAGTTCCGCCGCGATGCGCAGCGACGCCAGTGCCGCACCCAGGTACAGGGCGGCGCCCACGACCACGACGGCCGCGTCGGAGTCCGCGACGACCAGGCGCACGGCGAACGCCAGTCCACCGCCGGCGGTCGCGGCGAGTGTCCCCGCGGTCGGCGACAGTGAGTTCGCGACGACCAGTCGTTCTGTGTCGACCACGCGGGGCAGCGCGGCGGACAGGCCCGCGAGGACGAAACGGTTGACGGCGGTGACGCACAGGGCGGAGACGTAGAGGATCCAGTCCGGTACCTGAGCGAGGATCAGCACGGCGGTCACCGCGGCCATGAGCCCGCGCAGCAGATTGCCGTACAGGAAGACCTGACGGCGGCGCCAGCGGTCCAGGAACACGCCGGCGAAGGGGCCGACCAGGGAGTACGGGAGCAACAGGACGGCCATCGCGGAGGCGATCGCCGCGGCCGACGTCTGCCGCTCGGGCGAGAAGACCACGTAGGCGGCGAGCGCGACCTGGAAGACTCCGTCGGCACCCTGGGACAGCAGCCGTACGGCGAGCAGGCGCCTGAAGCCCTGGAAGCGCAGCAGGACGCGCAGATCACGGACGACGGCCATGGGGCTCAGCCTCACATAGGGGAAGGGTCTCCGGGCCGTACGACCCGGAGACCCTCAACTGCCCGCAAGGTGACGGTCCTAGCGCTCGACCTCGCCCTTGATGAACTTCTCGACGTTCTCGCGGGCCTCGTCGTCGAAGTACTGCACCGGCGGGGACTTCATGAAGTACGAGGACGCCGACAGGATCGGGCCACCGATGCCCCGGTCCTTGGCGATCTTCGCGGCGCGCAGGGCGTCGATGATGACACCGGCGGAGTTCGGGGAGTCCCAGACCTCGAGCTTGTACTCCAGGTTCAGCGGGACGTCACCGAAGGCACGGCCCTCGAGGCGGACGTAGGCCCACTTGCGGTCGTCGAGCCACGCGACGTAGTCGGACGGGCCGATGTGGACGTTCTTCTCGCCGAGGTCCCGGTCGGGGATCTGGGAGGTGACGGCCTGCGTCTTGGAGATCTTCTTGGACTCCAGGCGCTCGCGCTCGAGCATGTTCTTGAAGTCCATGTTGCCGCCGACGTTCAGCTGCATCGTGCGGTCCAGGATGACACCGCGGTCCTCGAACAGCTTCGCCATGACGCGGTGCGTGATGGTCGCACCGACCTGGGACTTGATGTCGTCACCGACGATCGGCACGCCCGCCTCGGTGAACTTGTCCGCCCACTCCTTGGTGCCGGCGATGAAGACCGGGAGCGCGTTGACGAAGGCGACCTTGGCGTCGATGGCGCACTGGGCGTAGAACTTCGCCGCGTCCTCGGAGCCGACGGGCAGGTAGCAGACGAGGACGTCGACCTGCTTGTCCTTGAGCACCTGGACGACGTCGACGGGAGCCTCGGCGGACTCCTCGATCGTCTCGCGGTAGTACTTGCCGAGACCGTCGAGGGTGTGGCCGCGCTGGACCGTCACACCGGTGCTGGGCACGTCGCAGATCTTGATGGTGTTGTTCTCCGAGGCGCCGATGGCGTCCGCGAGGTCGAGACCGACCTTCTTGGCGTCCACGTCGAACGCGGCGACGAACTCGACGTCACGGACGTGGTAGTCGCCGAACTGGACGTGCATCAGGCCCGGCACCTTGGACGCCGGGTCGGCGTCCTTGTAGTACTCGACTCCCTGCACCAACGATGCCGCGCAGTTGCCCACGCCGACGATGGCTACGCGAACCGAACCCATTCCGGTTGCTCCCTATGTGTACGAGTGGGGACCTTCAGTGGTCCTCACGTGGCGGTGTCGTCGGGCGTATCCGGTCGGGGGTCGTCCCCCGGCCGGGGCAGGCCGCCCGTCGCTCCCTGTGTGGTGTCCTGCTGAGCGGGTCGCCCGGACGCGGAACCTCTCAGGTCCCGCCCCGCCCGCTCACTCTCGATGAGCTCGTTCAGCCAGCGCACTTCGCGCTCCACGGACTCCATACCGTGGCGCTGGAGCTCGAGCGTGTAGTCGTCGAGGCGCTCCCGGGTCCGCGCCAGAGAGGCGCGCATCTTCTCCAGGCGCTCCTCCAGCCGGCTGCGACGGCCCTCCAGCACGCGCATCCGTACGTCGCGCGACGTCTGCCCGAAGAAGGCGAACCGCGCGGCGAAGGTCTCGTCCTCATAGGCGTCCGGCCCCGTCTGGGACAGGAGCTGTTCGAAGTGCTCCTTACCTTCCGCGGTCAACCGGTAGACGATCTTGGCGCGGCGTCCCGCGAGCGGAGCGGCGAGGGCGTCCTCGGCGGTGTTCCCCGGTTCCTCGATCAACCAGCCGTTTGCGACCAGCGTCTTGAGGCAGGGGTAGAGCGTCCCGTAGCTGAAGGCACGGAACACGCCCAGCGACGTATTGAGTCGTTTGCGCAGCTCATAACCGTGCATAGGAGATTCGCGGAGCAGGCCGAGTACGGCGAACTCGAGGATCCCGGAACGCCGGCTCATCGTCGCCTCCTCTCTGCCGCGGTCGTGCCGTGACGGGTTCGGAACGGAGTGCCGCCGTCCTTATGCCGTGCTGATGTATCGACTCGATACATCAGCACGATAGAACGGCGTTCCGGTTGCGACAAGGGGGAGTGTGGTGAACGGGATCACATCACTGATTCGTCACAGGTAAGTTGCCTGATTTGAGGTGAACTTCTGGACTCGGCAGGTTTTGGCGGTGCGTAGTCTGTGCGCCATGCACAACACCGGGAACCGAGTGATGTCTGGGGGCGTCATGGTCCTCGGTGCAGTACGGGTGAATGTGGCACCAGCCGCATCCGTACTTCGGGGGGACCGGAAACCAGCCGCCGTTTCCAGGCGCGCAAGGGTGCGCCTGCCCGAGGAGTAGTCGTTCGATGAGCGAGCACCGTCGCAAACCGCCGCAGCCGCAGGGAGGCGGACGTGCCGCGGCCCGACGCGGCCAGTCCGGCTCGTCCTCCGGCCGCCGCGCGGCACCGCGAGGCGCCACCGGGTCTCCGTCCGAGTCCTATCGGACGGGTTCCCGCGGCTCGGGGGGTGAGGAACGTCAGTACGGCAGCCGTGCCGAGGCGCGGCGCGCGGCCCAGAGGGGCGGGGGCGGCCGTCGTGCCGGTTCCGCGGGGCCCGGTCGAGGCAGGGGACGCGGCGCTCCCCCCGGCAAGAGGCGGATCATCGACTATCCGCGGCACGACAAGTACGGCTGGCGGCGCTGGATGCCGTCCTGGAAGCTCGTGTCCGGATTGTGCCTCGCTTTCCTGGGCAGCATGGTCGCCGTCGCGGGGATCGGTTACGCGCTGGTCGGTGTGCCGGACGTGGCCAAGACCGCCCAGGCGCAGAACAACGTCTACTACTGGGCCGACGGCTCGCAGATGGTCGCCACGGGTGGTGAGCGCAACCGCCAGATCGTCGGCCTCGCCCAGATCCCCAAGGCGATGCAGAACGCCGTGATCGCCCAGGAGAACAAGACCTTCTACGACGACAAGGGCATCGACCCCAAGGGCATCGCCCGGGCCCTGTTCAACATGGCCAAGGGCGGCGAGACGCAGGGTGGTTCGACGATCACCCAGCAGTACGTCAAGAACGCGATGTTGGACGACCAGTCCCAGACGATCTCCCGCAAGTTCAAGGAGGTCCTGGTCTCGGTCAAGGTGGGCGCCACCGTCGACAAGAACAAGATCCTCGAGGGCTACCTGAACTCCGCGTACTACGGTCGTGGTGCCTACGGCATCCAGGCGGCGGCGCGGGCCTACTTCAACAAGGACGCCATCCAGCTGAACGAGGGCCAGTGCGCCTTCCTGGCCGCGGTGCTCAAGGGAGCCACCTACTACGACCCGGCCGGCGCGACCTCCATCGACCCGGTCGGCGCGACCCCCGCGAAGAACAAGAAGCGTGCCGAGCGGCAGATGCAGGACACGCTGGACAAGATGGTCGAGTACGGCCTTCTGGACGCGGGGACGAGGGGTGAGTACCCCGAGCTGCCCCACGTGCAGAACCCCCGGTCGAACACCGCGCTGAGCGGCCAGGTCGGCTACCTCGTGGACCTCGCCAAGGCGTACATCGTCAACAACAGCGAAGAGACCGGAATCACCGCGAGCGACCTCGAGCAGGGCGGCTACTCGATCTACACCACCTTCGACAGGAAGAAGGTGGAGGAACTCGAGAAGTCGGTCAAGAAGGTCTACAAGCAGAACATCAAGCCCAAGGAGCGTCCGGAGACCGACACCCACGTCCAGTTCGGTGGTGCCTCGGTGGACCCGGCGACCGGCGCGATCAGGGCGATCTACGGCGGTGAGGACGCGACCAAGCACTTCACCAACAACGCGGACGCGACCGGCGCCCAGGTCGGTTCGACGTTCAAGCCGTTCGTGCTCGCGGCCGCGATGAAGTGGGGCGTCCGTGACCCCGAGCTGGACCCGGATCAGGCTCAGGACGAGCGCACCCAGGTCTCCGAGAAGAGCCTGTACCCCGGCAAGAACAAACTCAAGATCAAGAATTACGACGGGTCGATCTGGCAGAACGAGAAGGGAGAGGAGTGGCTGCAGGTCAACGACGGCGACGTCTCGTACGGCACCCCGCCCGACTACAAGATCGATCTGCGTGAGGCGATGCGGGAGTCGGTGAACTCCTCCTTCGTGCAGCTCGGCATGGATGTCGGCCTGGACAAGGTGAAGGAGGCCGCGGTCGACGCGGGCATCCTCGAGAGCAGCCTTGCCGGCACGGACTACCCGTCGTTCTCCATCGGTACATCCAACCCCAGTGCGATCCGCATGGCGGGCGCTTACGCCACGTTCGCATCCAGCGGCAAGCAGCGGACGCCCTTCTCCGTCAAGAAGGTGACGAGCAAGAACGGCACGGTCTTCACCCACAAGACCGAGACCAAGCAGGCGTTCACCTCCCTCGTGGCCGACAACGTCACGGATGTCCTGAAGACCGTCGTCGAAAAGGGCACCGGTACCAACGCGCAGTTGGCCGGCCGCGAGGTGGCCGGCAAGACCGGTACGACGGACGGCAACAAATCCGCCTGGTTCGTCGGGTACACGCCCCAGCTGTCGACCGCGATCACCATGTTCCGTTATCCCGACGACGAGTCCATCAAGGACCGGCAGTTCCTGGAGATGTTCGGAACGGGCGGCCAGAAGAAGATCCACGGTGCCTCCTTCCCCTCCGTGATCTGGGCCGACTACATGGAGGACGCACTGAAGAACCTGCCTCCGGTGAAATTCCCGGTACCGCAGCCCATCGGCGAGATCGTCAACGACATTCCGACACCGAGTGCGACTCCGACGCCGTCGGAGACTGTGGAGACGACTCCCACGCCGAGCGAGACGCCGACCCAGAAGCCGGGGAAGAGCCCGACCCCCACCGAGACCACCACCTGTGATCCGTTCGACTTCACCTGTGACGACGGCGGTGGGGACACGGGCGGCAACGGCCAGGGCGGAACCGATACCGGTGGCACGGACGGTGGGGTGACCACCTCACCCACGCCCACCGCAACGGACGGTTCCGGCGACGACAAGGGCGGGAACGGCAACGGAGGCGGAGGCCTCTTCGGGGGGCCCGCCGCTTAGCCCACGATCGGCCGACATCGGCGTTTCGCGAGAAACGCTCGGGTGTTTCACGTGAAACATGGGCCGCCGTACCTTTCCGGTACGGCGGCCCTCGGCGTTTTCCCGGACACGTACGGCAGGATGTGCGGCATGCCCAGTGGAGAATCGACGCAAGCGAGCGCCCACGAGCCCGAGCTGGTGCGGCCGACGGAGGAGGACGAGGTAGCCGCGGCCGGCAGTGAGCTGATCGGCGGCCCCGTCGGGCGCCGTGCGCTGCTCGGGACCTCCTGGTGGACCCCGGTCCGGGTGATCGCCCTCGTGGCGATCGGCATGTACGCCCTCGGGCTGGTGCAGAAGGCACCCTGCTACGACGGCGCATGGTTCTTCGGCGCCAGTTCCCAGTACACGCACGCCTGCTATTCGGACATCCCGCACCTCTACCAGGGACGCGGCTTCGCCGACGGACTCGTGCCGTACTTCGACAAGCTCCCCGGCGAGATGGAGTACCTCGAGTACCCCGTGCTGACCGGCGTGTTCATGGAGGTCGCCGCCTGGCTCACGCCGGGCTCCGGCACGCTCCAGGAGCAGGCCCAGTGGTACTGGATGGCCAACGCCGGGATGCTCATGCTCTGCGTGGCCGTCATCGCCGTCTGTGTGACCCGCACGCACGCACGACGGCCCTGGGACGGTCTGCTGGTCGCCCTCGCGCCCGCCTTCGCGCTCACCGCGACGATCAACTGGGACCTGCTGGCGGTCGCCCTGACGGCCGCCGCGATGATGATGTGGTCGCGGGGGCGTCCCTTCGCGTTCGGTGTCCTGCTCGGGCTCGCGACGGCCGCCAAGCTCTATCCCGTGCTGCTGCTAGGGCCGCTGCTGGTGCTGTGCTGGCGTACGGGACGATGGCGGGCGTACGGCACCGCGCTGGGCGGTGCGCTGGCCGCCTGGGCCCTGGTGAACGGGCCCGTCATGCTCACCGCCTTCGACGGCTGGTCGAAGTTCTACTCGTTCAGCGAGGAGCGCGGTGTCGACTTCGGCTCGTTCTGGCTGATCCTGGCCCAGAACTCCTCCGACCCGCTCAGCACCGACACGGTCAATACCCTTGCCACGCTGCTCATGGTCCTGGGCTGCGTCGGCGTCGCCGCACTCGCCCTCATGGCTCCGCGCCGGCCGCGCTTCGCCCAGCTGGCCTTCCTGATCGTCGCGGCGTTCATCCTGACCAACAAGGTGTACTCGCCGCAGTACGTCCTGTGGCTGGTGCCCCTGGCCGCCCTTGCCCGGCCCCGGTGGCGGGACTTCCTGATCTGGCAGGCCTGTGAGGTGGCGTACTTCCTCGGCATCTGGATGTACCTCGCGTACACGACCAGCGGGGACGCCCACAAGGGCCTGCCGACCGACGGCTACCACTGGACCATCGTTCTGCACCTGATGGGGACGTTCTACCTGTGTGCCATGGTCGTGCGCGACATCCTCATGCCGGAGCGGGACCCCGTGCGCCGTGGCGGGGACGACGATCCCTCGGGCGGAGTGCTCGACGGGGCCGAGGACGTCCATGTCTTCGGGCCCGCTGCCCGTCCCGCGCGACACGCGGCGCACATCAAGGGGCCTGCGGTCGAGTGGGGCCGGACCGGTGCCACGGGCGGTTCGCTCTGAGCGAACGCTCCGCCTGGGGAGGTTCGAGAAAGGGGAAGGCCGTACACGGGATATCCGTGTACGGCCTTTCCGGCTCGCGCTCGGCTCAGTGGTCGACAAGACGGTCGAACTGCGTGGTGGTGTGCCGGAGATGGGCCACCAACTCCTCGCCGACCTTGGGTTCCGGGGCGTCCGCCGGCACGAACAGGATCGACACCTGCATGTGCGGCGGCTCGGCGAACCAGCGCTGCTTGCCGCCCCAGACGAACGGGGAGAGGTTCCGGTTCACCGTGGCGAGGCCGGCGCGGGCGACGCCCTTGGCCCGCGGCATGACACCGTGCATCGCCTTGGGGGCCTCCAGGCCCACACCGTGCGACGTGCCGCCCGCCACGACCACCAGGAAGCCGTCGGAGGCGGCCTTCTGCTGCCGGTAGCCGAACCGCTCCCCCTTGGCGACGCGCGTGACGTCCAGAACCGCGCCACGGTACTCGGTGGCCTCGTGGTCCCCCAGCCACAGGCGCGTGCCGATCCGGGCCCGGAAGCGGGTCTGCGGGAACTGCTGCTGAAGCCGGGCGAGTTCATCGGCCTTGAGGTGGCTGACGAACATCGTGTGCAGCGGCAGGCGGGCCGCCCGCAGGCGGTCCATCCAGCCGATGACCTCCTCGACCGCATCCGAGCCGTCGGTGCGGTCCAGCGGCAGATGGATGGCGAAGCCCTCCAGCCGGACGTTCTCTATGGCGGCGTGCAGCTGCGGCAGGTCCTGCTCGCTGATGCCGTGGCGCTTCATCGAGGACATCACCTCGATGACCACACGCGCGCCGACGAGGCCGTACACGCCGTCGACCGACGACACCGAGCGGATGACACGGTCGGGCAGCGGCACAGGCTCCTCACCACGCCGGTACGGGGTCAGCACCAGCAGGTCGCCGCCGAACCAGTCCTTGATCCGGGCGGCCTCGTACGTCGTGCCCACGGCGAGCACGTCCGAGCCCAGCCGTGTGGCCTCCTCGGCCAGCCGCTCGTGGCCGAAGCCGTAGCCGTTGCCCTTGCAGACCGGGACGAGACCCGGGAACTGCTCCTGCACGTGCTTGTGGTGCGCCCGCCAGCGCGCGGTGTCGACGTAGAGCGTGAGCGCCATGGCCGGACCTGGAACCTTTCTCGTGGCTGCGGTGTATCAGAGGTATGGGAGCGAACGAAGCCGTCGGGGCGGCGGACGTGGGGTCAGCGGCGCGACATGTAGATGTCGAGCGCCTTGTGCAGCAACTTGTTCAGCGGGAAGTCCCACTCGCCGAGGTATTCGGCAGCCTGGCCGCCCGTGCCCACCTTGAACTGGATCAGGCCGAAAAGGTGGTCGGTCTCGTCCAGCGAGTCGGAGATGCCGCGCAGGTCGTAGACGGTGGCACCGAGGGCGTAGGCGTCGCGCAGCATCCGCCACTGCATCGCGTTCGAGGGCCGGACCTCCCGGCCGATGTTGTCGGAGGCACCGTAGGAGTACCAGACGTGGCCGCCCACGATCAGCATCGTGGCCGCCGAGAGGTTCACGCCGTTGTGCCGCGCGAAGTACAGCCGCATACGGTTGGGGTCCTCGCTGTTGAGGGCCGTCCACATGCGCTGGAAGTAAGAGAGCGGGCGGGGCCGGAAGTGGTCGCGCACGGCCGTGATCTCGTACAGCCGCTGCCACTCGGCCAGGTCCTCGTAGCCGCCCTGGACGACCTCGACGCCGGCCTTCTCGGCCTTCTTGATGTTGCGGCGCCACAGCTGGTTGAAGTTCTTGTGCACCTCTTCCAGGGAGCGGTTGGCCAGCGGCACCTGGTAGACGTAACGCGGCTGGACGTCGCCGAAACCGGCGCCGCCGTCCTCGCCCTGCTGCCAGCCCATGCGGCGCAGCTTGTCGGCGACCTCGAAGGCGCGGGGCTCGATGAAGTCGGCCTCCAGGTCGCGCAGACGCTTCACGTCCGGGTCCTGGATGCCCTTCTTGATGGTCGCGGCCTCCCAGCGCCGGATGATCACCGGAGGCCCCATCTTGACCGAGAAGGCGCCCTGCTGCTTCAGGTGCGCCAGCATCGGCTCGATCCACTCCTGGAGATTTGGCGCGAACCAGTTGATGACCGGGCCCTCGGGAAGATAGGCGAGGTACCGCTTGATCTTGGGAAGCTGCCGGTAGAGGACGAGGCCGGCGCCCACCAGTTCACCGGTCCGGTCGTCGAACCAGCCGAGGTTCTCCGAGCGCCATTCCGCCTTCACGTCTGCCCAGGCCGGGACCTGCATGTGACTCGCCGACGGCAGGCTCTGGATGTAGGCCAGATGCTGCTCTCGACTGATGGTCCTCAGGGTCAGGCTCATTCGGGGCGCTCCTCGGGCTGGTGTGTCCCCATGGGTTCAGGGGCTCCGGCTCTCGCGCGAAGCCTACTGCGCCTGGCGAGCCCCCCGGTTGGGCGCACGGACGCTTCGCCCCGGCCGTCCGCCGGCCGGGGCGTTCCGCGGTGTTCTGCAGTGAGTCCGGCGTCAGTCGACGAGTCCGCCGAAGAGGCCGCCGTGCGCCATGCCCAGGAAGAAGCCGACCCCAGCGGCACCGAGGCCCAGGATCAGCCCGAAGCGCTCACGCGTCGTCTCCGAGATCCACTGGCCGTACCCGCCGGCGATGATGCCCAGGAGACCGGTCCAGGAGCTGAGCAGGTGCAGGTGGTGGAACATCGCCGTGACGAAGGACGTGATCCCCAGCACCAGGGTCACCGCGAGCAGGGTGTCCTGGAGCGGGTGGGGCTTGCCGTCCGAGGCGAAGAGTCCTCCGGCGGTGTTGGGTCGCATTGCCTGTGCCATGGGGCACCTCCTGCGAAGGGACGGCGCACGGTAGCGCCATATACACCCGATGCGTACAGACTGACGGGCTCCCCGGGCGGATTTCAACCGGAAGCCGGTGTGCGGGTAGTCTGTACCGTCTGCACCGGTGTCTGTCCGGACAGAGCCAGGCAGGAGTCGGGGAGAGGACCGCGGTCCGTCCCGGCCGGCCTGGGGAAACCGCCGCCCGACCTCGATTGTCAGTGGCGGCTGTTTTACTGACAGGCATCGTTGCGCAACGCATCACGACCCTCCTGCCACGGAACGACCGTGGCCGCTGAGTCCAAAGGAGGTGGGTTCCACATGCGTCACTACGAGGTGATGGTCATCCTCGACCCCGATCTCGAGGAGCGTGCTGTCTCCCCGCTGATCGAGAACTTCCTTTCTGTCGTCCGTGACGGTGGCGGAAAGGTCGAGAAGGTCGACACCTGGGGCCGTCGTCGTCTCTCGTACGAGATCAAGAAGAAGCCCGAGGGCATCTACTCGGTCATCGACCTGCAGGCCGAGCCTGCGGTCGTCAAGGAGCTCGACCGCCAGATGAACCTGAACGAGTCGGTCCTCCGGACCAAGGTCCTCCGCCCCGAGACCCACTGAGCTCTCGCTCAGCTGATCTCGGGATTCGAGTAGCAGCACCAGCAGCCAGCAGCAAACCCGCCGAGAGGTTCACCCATGGCAGGCGAGACCGTCATCACGGTCGTCGGCAATCTTGTCGATGACCCCGAGCTGCGCTTCACCCCGTCCGGTGCGGCCGTCGCGAAGTTCCGTGTCGCGTCGACTCCCCGCACCTTCGACCGCCAGACGAACGAGTGGAAGGACGGCGAGAGCCTGTTCCTGACCTGCTCGGTCTGGCGCCAGGCGGCGGAGAATGTCGCCGAGTCGCTCCAGCGAGGCATGCGCGTCATCGTGCAGGGCCGGCTGAAGCAGCGGTCCTACGAGGACCGTGAGGGCGTCAAGCGCACGGTCTACGAGCTGGACGTCGAGGAAGTCGGCGCCAGCCTGCGCAATGCCACGGCCAAGGTCACCAAGACCACCGGCCGCGGTGGCCAGGGCGGATACGGCGGTGGCGGCCAGCAGGGTGGCGGCGGCTGGGGCGGCGGCCCCGGTGGTGGCCAGCAGGGCGGCGCTCCCGCCGACGACCCGTGGGCGACCGGCGCTCCTGCCGGTGGCCAGCAGGGTGGTGGCGGCGGTTGGGGCGGTGGCTCCGGCGGCGGTGGCGGCTACTCGGACGAGCCCCCCTTCTAGGCGGGCCGTACCCACACTTCTTGATCACACAGGAGAATCACCATGGCGAAGCCGCCTGTGCGCAAGCCGAAGAAGAAGGTCTGCGCTTTCTGCAAGGACAAGGTCACGTACGTGGACTACAAGGACACGAACATGCTGCGGAAGTTCATTTCCGACCGCGGCAAGATCCGTGCCCGCCGCGTGACCGGCAACTGCACGCAGCACCAGCGTGACGTCGCCACGGCCGTCAAGAACAGCCGTGAGATGGCGCTGCTGCCCTACACCTCCACCGCGCGATAAGGGAAGGGTGACCGACTCATGAAGATCATCCTCACCCACGAGGTCTCCGGCCTCGGTGCCGCGGGCGACGTCGTCGACGTCAAGGACGGTTACGCTCGCAACTACCTGGTTCCGCGGAAGCTCGCGATCCGCTGGACCAAGGGTGGCGAGAAGGACGTCGAGCAGATCCGTCGTGCTCGCAAGATCCACGAGATCCAGACCATCGAGCAGGCCAACCAGGTGAAGGCCCAGCTCGAGGGCGTCAAGGTCCGCCTCGCGGTCCGTTCCGGCGACGCCGGTCGTCTCTTCGGTTCCGTCACCCCGGCCGACATCGCTTCCGCGATCAAGGCTGCCGGTGGCCCCGAGGTCGACAAGCGCCGCATCGAGCTCGGCGCGCCGATCAAGACGCTGGGCGCTCACGAGACGTCCGTGCGTCTGCACCCCGAGGTTGCCGCCAAGGTCAACATCGAGGTCGTCGCGGCCTGAGTGCTGCGCTCGCTGAAGCAGTGAGCATGGGGGCCGCACCCTTCGGGGTGCGGCCCCCATCGCTGTGTTCGTCGGTGTGCCAAACGGCAGAGTGTTCCGGGTATGGCGCCCGCGTTTCACGTGAAACACGTCGCTTCACGTGAAGCGGTCAGCGTGTGGCGCCCGTGACGATCCATCGGCCCGAGCGGGTCCGCAGCCACAGCGTCAGCATCCGCACCGTCATCATGAGCGTCATCGCGGCCCAGAGGGCGGTGAGCCCGCCGCCGAACACCGGAACCAGCAGGGCGACCGGGGTGAAGACCGCCAGGGTCAGCAGCATGGCCCAGGCCAGGTAGGGGCCGTCACCGGCGCCCATCAGCACCCCGTCCAGGACGAAGACGACTCCGGAAATGGGCTGGGAGAGGGCAACGATCATCAGAGCGGGCAGGGCGACGTCCTTGACCGCGGGATCGCCGGTGAACAGCGGCAGGAACACTGGCCGCGCGAGCACCACGAGCACGCCGAGGACGACTCCGACAGCGATGCCCCACTCCACCATGCGGCGGCATGCCTCGCGTGCTCCCTGGGCGTCGCCGGCTCCGAGGTAGCGCCCGATGATGGCCTGCCCCGCGATGGCGATGGCGTCCAGCGCGAAGGCGAGCAGACTCCACAGGGAGAGGATGATCTGGTGGGCGGCGATGTCCGAGTCACCGAGACGGGCCGCCACGGCCGTCGCGATCATCAGGATCGCCCGGAGCGAGAGCGTGCGGACGAGCAGGGGCGCCCCGGCCTGGGCCGAAGCCTTGATCCCCGCGGCGTCCGGCCGCAGCGAGGCCCCGTGTCTGCGCGCCCCGCGCAGCACCACGGCCAGATAGACCGCGGCCATGCCGCTCTGCGCGATGACCGTGCCCCAGGCGGAGCCGGCGATACCCAGGCCGGCGCCGTAGACGAGCACCGCGTTCAGGACGCCGTTGGCCATGAAGCCTCCGATGGCCACGTACAGCGGCGTCCTGGTGTCCTGGAGCCCGCGCAGCACGCCGGTCGCGGCGAGCACGATCAGCATGGCGGGTATGCCGAGTGCCGAGATCCGCAGATAGGTGATCGCATACGGGGCTGCCGTGTCCGAGGCGCCGAAGAGGTCCACCAGGGCGGGCGCCGTGGGCAGGACCACGGCGATGACGGCGGCGCCCAGCAGCAGCGCCAGCCAGATGCCGTCCATGCCCTGGCGGAGGGCTGCGGGGAGGTCGCCGGCACCGACGCGTCGGGCCACGGCGGCCGTGGTGGCGTAGGCGAGGAAGACGAACACACTGACAGCGGTCATCAGGAGAGCCGCGGCGATACCGAGGCCGGCGAGCTGTGCCGTGCCGAGATGACCGACGATCGCGCTGTCGGCCATGACGAAAAGGGGCTCGGCGACAAGGGCACCGAAGGCCGGGACGGCCAGCATGACGATCTCTCGGTCGTGCTGTCGCCGGGCGGCTCCAGGGCGCGCGGGGGCCTGTGTCATGTGCACCAATCTAATCTTCCACAGGTAAGAGATGCAAAGGAATCTCAGTCCTTACATGCAAGGTGAGGGTGTGTGCTTGCGTACACCTCCGGAGGGGATCTTGACCCGACCGGGAAACTTTTTCTCCTGCACAACCCGTGGATGACAAAACAGCAGGTCAAAGCGGTGAGGGAGAAGGGTCTGGGGTCTTGTTCACAGGACTGTCCACTGGGTCGTGCACAGGTTTCGCGGAGTTCTCCACAGCATTGGGCCAGTCGTCCACATGGCCTGTGGATAACCAGATTGGCTGACGGTGCCGCCGGGCCTACGGTGGTGCGGCGCCCCCTCCGTCCGCCGGCTTAGAAACCCCCACAATTCCGGCACGGTGCAACCGGAGTTGGGCCTCTTACTTGTCAGTGCCGTGCCGTAGAACTGAGGGGCACGGCGAGGTCCGCTCGGCGGACGGGAGGAGGTGGCTCGGTTGAGCATTTCCGAGCCCTTGGACGACCCGTGGGCCGACAGCGGACCCAGCGATCGTCTGCCCGCCTCCCGCCGCCGTGAGGACGTCGGCCGGGGCCGTGACGAGCAGCACGAACGAGGCCGGGACACCGGAGCGTGGGACGGCGGAGGCTCCGCCTTCGAGCGGGTGCCTCCTCAGGATCTCGAGGCCGAGCAGTCCGTCCTCGGCGGCATGCTGCTGTCCAAGGACGCCATCGCCGACGTCGTGGAGATCCTCAAGGGCCACGACTTCTACAAGCCGGCGCACGAGACCATCTACACGGCGATCCTCGACGTCTACGCGAAGGGCGAGCCGGCCGACCCCATCACGATCGCCGCGGAGCTGACCAAGCGCGGCGAGATCAACAAGGTCGGCGGGGCCTCGTACCTGCACACCCTCGTCCAGACGGTGCCGACGGCGGCCAACGCGGCGTACTACGCGGAGATCGTGCACGAGCGCGCCGTACTGCGCCGTCTCGTCGAGGCCGGTACGCGCATCACCCAGATGGGATACGCGGCCGACGACGACGTCGACGAGATCGTCAACCGGGCCCAGGCCGAGATCTACGCGGTCACCGAGCAGCGCACCAGCGAGGACTACCTGCCGCTGGGCGACATCATGGAGGGCGCGCTCGACGAGATCGAGGCGATCGGCTCGCGCAGCGGCGAGATGACGGGCGTGCCCACCGGCTTCACCGACTTCGACTCGCTCACCAACGGCCTGCACCCGGGCCAGATGATCGTCATCGCCGCGCGTCCCGCCATGGGCAAGTCGACGCTCGCGCTGGACTTCGCGCGGGCGGCGTCGATCAAGCACAACCTGCCGAGCGTCATCTTCTCGCTCGAGATGGGGCGCAACGAGATCGCGATGCGTCTGCTGTCCGCCGAGGCGCGGGTCGCCCTGCACCACATGCGGTCCGGAACCATGACCGACGAGGACTGGACGCGTCTGGCGCGCCGGATGCCGGACGTCTCCGCGGCACCCCTCTACATCGACGACTCCCCGAACCTGTCGATGATGGAGATCCGCGCCAAGTGCCGCCGGCTGAAGCAGCGCAACGACCTCAAACTGGTCGTCATCGACTACCTCCAGCTGATGCAGTCCGGCGGCTCCAAGCGCGCCGAGAGCCGTCAGCAGGAGGTCTCGGACATGTCCCGTAATCTCAAGCTGCTCGCCAAGGAGCTGGAGATCCCGGTCATCGCACTCTCGCAGCTGAACCGTGGGCCCGAGCAGCGCACCGACAAGAAGCCGATGGTTTCCGACCTGCGCGAGTCCGGCTCCATCGAGCAGGACGCCGACATGGTCATCCTGCTGCACCGGGAGGACGCCTACGAGAAGGAGTCCCCCCGCGCGGGCGAGGCCGACCTGATCGTCGCCAAGCACCGAAACGGCCCCACGGCCACCATCACGGTCGCCTTCCAGGGCCACTACTCCCGCTTCGTGGACATGGCCCAGACCTGACGCCATGTCCACGACGCCGCAGCCGGCCACACCGTCCATGAGATCGTCCCAGCCGGATGTGGCGCGGGGGCTTCTTGAGAACCGTCCGGCCCCGCCGTGGCTCGCGCGCCCCGACCCCGTCGTTCGCTCTGCCCTTCGGCCCGGAAGGGGGTGCGGCAGCTGATGAACTGAGGGCATGACGACACCTCAGGAAGAACAACTTCTGCCCACCACGCGTCGGGCCCTGTTGCACCGGATCGCTGTTGCCCAGGCCGAGGGGCGGGCGCCGTCGGTTGTCGCGGCGGTCGTGCGGGGTGGGCAGAGCGTGTGGACGGGGGCGCGGACCTCCGTGGAGGGGCATGCACCGGACGGGGACGTGCAGTACCGGATCGGTTCGATCACCAAGACGTTCACCGCCGTGCTCGTCCTCCGGCTGAGGGACGAGGGGGTGATCGATCTCGGGGATGCGCTGGAGGAACATCTCCCGGGTACGGGCGTGGGGGAGGCGACCATTGCTGAGCTGCTCGCGCATGCCGGAGGGCTGGCGGCCGAGACGCCGGGGCCCTGGTGGGAGCGGAGCCCGGGGGCCCTGCGCCCCGAACTCGCCGACGTTCTGGGTGAGCGGCCCCTCGTGCACCCCGTCGGGCGGCGGTTCCACTACTCGAACCCCGGCTACGCGCTGCTGGGCGCGCTGGTGGAAGAACTGCGGGGCGCCCCGTGGGAGGAGGTGCTTCGCCGTGAAGTGCTCGAACCGCTGGGTCTCAACCGGACGGACGTTCGTCCGACGGCCCCGCACGCGGGAGGGTGGGCGGTGCATCCATGGGCCGACGTGATGATGGCGGAACCCGCGGAAGACCTGGGGCGGATGGCTCCTGCGGGGCAGTTGTGGTCCACCGCGAACGACCTCGCTCGCTTCGCGGCCTTCCTGGCCGACGGAGACGAGCGCGTCCTGAGTGCCGACTCGCTGAGCGAGATGAGGACCCCCGCGGCGCCGGCCGAGGCGGCGGACGTCGCGAGCGGTTACGCCTATGGCCTGGGTATGGAGTTGCGTCACCAGGACGGACGGTCCCTCGTCGGGCACACGGGCTCATTGCCCGGCTTCCTCGCCTGTCTCGTGATCAGCGTGGAGGACGACGTGGCCGCGGTGGTGCTGGCCAACTGCACTTCCGGTGTTCCGCTGCTCACGGTCGCCACCGATCTCGTCCGGATCGTCGCCGAGGCGGAACCGCGCATCCCCGCTCCGTGGCAGCCGCTGCGTGAGGCGGATCCGACGGTGCTGGAACTCGTGGGGCAGTGGTACTGGGGAACGTCCGCCTTCGCGTTGCGCCTGTCGGCCGACGAGTTCCTCTCCTTGGAGCCGCTGTCGGGCCACGGCCGTCGCTCCCGCTTCCGTTCCAACGGTGACGGCACGTGGACGGGCCTGGAGGGCTACTACGCCGGTGAGTTTCTGAAGCCCGTACGGCGATCGGACGGGGCCGTGAGCCATCTCGACCTGGGATCGTTCGTGTTCACGCGCCAGCCGTACGACCCGAGTGCGTCGGTGCCGGGCGGAGTGGATCCCGACGGGTGGAGGGGGATCGGCGGGCTCTGACCGGAGCGGGCGCTGTTTCACGTGAAACAGCGCCATGGTCCGTCACAGGGGGCGTTTGAAGCCCACGTGGGAGGCGGTGAAGCCGAGCCGTTCGTAGAAGCGGTGGGCGTCCGTGCGGGAATTGTCCGAGGTCAGCTGTACCAACTGGCAGCCTTGAGCGCGGGATTCGTCGATCGCCCACTCCATGAGCCGAGTCCCCAGGCCGCTGCCGCGTTCATCGGCGTGCACCCGCACGCCCTCGACGACCGACCTGGTGGAGCCCCGCCGGGAGAGACCGGGAATGACGGTGAGCTGGAGCGTGCCGACGACCCGGCCGTCGCGCACGGCGACGACCAGGCGCTGGTTCGGATCGGAGCTGAGCCGCTCGAGTGCGGACAGGTACGGGCCGAGGTCGTCCGGCGACTCGCGCTGCGCGCCCAAGGGGTCGTCCGCGAGCAGGCCGACGATCGCGGGGACGTCCTCGGCGACCGCGGGGCGTATATGCACATCTCCCATGGGTGCACCCTAAGCGGACATCACGGCGACTCGCGGCGCTATGCCGGTACCGGGGCCTTGAGCGTTTCCACGGCCCGGACCAGAGGAGCGAGCTCGGGGTTCTTCGCCGCCTCGTCGAGGGCTTGGCGCAGAGCCCTGTCATTGGTCGGCCGAGCCTCCTCAAGAAGCTGGAGACCGGCCTCGGTGACGTTCGTGTAGATGCCGCGCCGGTCCGTGGGGCACAGGTAGCGCTCCAGCAGGCCGCGGTCCTCGAGCCGGGTGACCAGCCGGGTCGTGGCGCTCTGGCTGAGCACGACGGCATCGGCGACCTGCTTCATCTGCAGATGGCCCCCGTCGCCGTCGTGCTGCCGGCTGAGCACGTCGAGCAGGGAGTACTCGCGCACGCTCAGATCGTGTTCGGCCTGCAGGGCGCGCTCGATCTGGGCCTCGATCCTTCCGTGCAGCAGGGAGAGGGCGCACCAGCCCTGGGCCAGGGCGGTGAGCGCGGGGTCCGTCGCGGTCATTGGCGGTTCCTCCGTCCAGGAGCGGCTCACCCCAGGGTAGAGCAGGAACGCAATAGACGACGTTTGCAAATAGTCGGCGTCTGCAATTATTGTGGTCAAGCCTTAGGAGCTCCTGCAATCACTTTGGAAGGTGTCTGTCCCCATGCCTCTCGCGCTCCTCGCCCTCGCGATCGGGGCCTTCGGGATCGGAACGACGGAATTCGTGATCATGGGCTTGCTGCCCGAGGTCGCGAGCGACTTCGGCGTCTCGATCCCCATGGCCGGCTACCTGGTCACCGGCTACGCCCTGGGGGTCATGTTCGGGGCCCCGCTCATGACCGTGCTCGGCACCAGGATGTCCCGCAAGCGGATGCTGATGCTGCTCATGGGCCTGTTCATCGCCGGGAACCTGCTCTCGGCCCTGGCACCGGCCTTCGGTGTCATGCTGATCGGGAGGGTGATCGCCTCGCTGGCCCACGGCGCCTTCTTCGGCATCGGCTCGGTGGTCGCGGCCGACCTGGTCGCCCCGGACAAGAAGGCCGGAGCCATCGCCATGATGTTCACCGGGCTGACTGTCGCCAACGTCGTGGGTGTCCCGCTGGGCACGCTCGTCGGCCAGTCCGCCGGCTGGCGCGTCACCTTCGGCATCGTCGTCGCTCTCGGCGTGATCGGCCTGGCGGGCATCGCCCGGCTCGTGCCCGACCTGCCCAGGACCGAGGGCGTCCACCTGCGCCACGAACTGGCCGCCTTCAAGAACGTCCAGGTCCTGCTCGCCATGGCGATGACCGTCCTCGGCTTCGGCGGTGTCTTCGCGGCCATCACCTATATCGCACCGATGATGACCCACGTGGCCGGCTTCGCCGATGGCTCCGTCACCTGGCTGCTGGTCCTCTTCGGCCTCGGCATGGTCGGCGGCAACCTGGTCGGGGGCGCCTACGCCGACCGGGCCCTGATGCCCCTGCTCTACGTGTCCTTGGGCGCCCTCGCCCTCGTCCTCGCGCTGTTCACGCTGACCGCGCACAACAAGTTCGCCGCGGCCGTCACCATCGCACTCGTCGGCGCCCTGGGCTTCGCCACCGTCCCACCGCTCCAGAAGCGGGTGCTCGACCAGGCGCACGGTGCCCCCACCCTCGCCTCAGCGGTGAACATCGGAGCCTTCAACCTCGGCAACGCCCTGTCCGCCTGGCTCGGCGGTCTCGTCATCGCAGCGGGCCTGGGCTACACCGCCCCCAACTGGGTCGGTGCCGTCCTCGCCGCGGCCGCCCTGGTGCTGGCGTTCGTTTCGGCCGGCCTCGAGCGCCGCGAGCAGGCCACCGGCACCGTGATCACGGGTTCCCTGTCCGCCGACCGGCCGACCCCCGTGCATCACTGAGCCCCCGAACGACCGCTGCGGTGTCAAGACCGTTCCCGCCGCCATCGGCTGGCCCCACCTCGGCACAGCCGGCACCACCCGCACCACACCAGGAGACCGATCCCATGCGCATCACCACCGCTGCCCCGCTCGGCATCGCCGACACCGAATCGCTCGTGGCCACCGCCCGCCGGGCCGCCGAAGCCGCCGGGGCGACGGTCAGCGTCACCGTCCTGGACGCCGGAGGCCATCTGCTCGCCTTCCGGCGTGACGACCGGGCCGTGCTGATCTCCGGCGAGACCAGCACTCGCAAGGCGTACACCGCGCTCCAGCTGAACGCGCCCACCGCCGATCTCGTCGACGCCGTGCAGCCCGGTGGCCCCTTCCACACCCTTCCCACCGCGCTCGACCGGCCACTGCTGTTCATCGCGGGCGGCCTGCCCATCCACCGCGACGGACGCCTGATCGGCGCTATCGGCGTCGGTGGTGGAGCGCCGGAGCAGGACCACGCCTTAGCGACGGCTGCCGTGGAGGCGCTCGCCTGACACCGGCTTGCTCATACGAAACACCGGTTCCCGAGAGCATCGGGAACCGGCGTTCGTCATGCCGGTGCGGCTCAGCCCGCTGCGACTGTCACCGGGGCGAACCGCCGTTGCCAGACCCCTGGCAACTCCGTGATCCCGTAGGTCATGACGGCGTTGAAGGCGACGGACGCCAGACCACGTTCCTTGGCCCAGGCCAGCAGCTCCTCGTGCCGGACGTCGATGTCGGTGCGCAGCGGCCGGTCGCTGTGTGCGGCGAGGGACGCCAGGAGCGCCTTCGCCGTGCCGGTGTCGCGGGCGATCAACGGACCCACGACATGGGTGTCCATGTTGGGCCAGGCGGCCGCGTACCCGATGAGCCGCCCGCCGTCCTCGGCGACGCGCAGGTGGTCGGCGAAGGCGGGGAGCCGGGTGACGATGTGCGTACGGTCCACGCCGAACACCTCCTCGTCGAGCCGGAGAATCGCCGGAAGGTCCTCGGCGGTCGCCGCACGGGTGGCGATCCGGGGCTTGGGCCCACCGGGGACGAAACGGCCGCGCAGCATCTCCGCCCGGCCGGTGACCTTGAAGCCGAGCTCCTCGTAGAGAGGACGGCCGTTGGGCGTCGCGTGAAGGGTGAGGGGCGTGGTGCCCATGGCCGAGATGACGTGGCGCATCAGTCGACGGCCCACGCCCTGTCGTGCGTGCCGCTCGGCCACCAGCACCATGCCGATGGCGCCGAGGGCCGGGTACTCCCGCGGTCCGTACTCGGTGACGACGCAGGCGGAGACCAGGCCGCCACCGGGGTCAGCGATGCCGTAACCCTTGCCGGCGGAGAGGAGGAGCCCCCACTTGTGTTCCTCCCGTGGCCACCCCCGGTCCTCGGACAGGTCGGCGCAGGCGGTGAGATCGCGGAGCGTCAGGCGGCGAATGGGCAGAGCGTCAAGGGAAGGTGTCGGCACGCAGGTCAGGCTGTCCGACCTGAACCGTCGGCGTCCACCCGTTTCGTCGGACACGCATGAGCTTTTGGTCATGCAGCGGTCAGGACGCCCCCGACATGGCGGGCGCGGGTGTTTCACGTGGAACGTGCACGAACGGTGGGTGGCCGGCGGACATGGACCTGTGGGAGGCCTGCGCTCTGGTGAGGGCGGACGGCTGGTCCACGTCAGCCCAGGTCGGGGGCGTGCATGGCGCGGACCCCCTCGATGTTGCCGTCCAGGTAGTGCCGCAGCGACAGCGGAACGAGATGGACGGATGCGATACCGACCCGGGTGAACGGCACCCGAACGATCTCGTACTCGCCGGTCGGCTCGTCGACCTCCGGGCCGTGCCGCAAGGAGGGGTCCATGGACTCCAGACGGCATACGAAGAAGTGCTGCACCTTCACACCCGTGGCGCCCCCGTCCTCGCCGATGTGTTCCATGGTGTCGACGAAACAGGGCACCACATCGGTGATCTTGGCGCCGAGTTCCTCGTACACCTCTCGGTGCAGGGCGTCGACGACGGTCGGGTCCTCCGGCTCGACTCCACCGCCCGGGGTGACCCAGTAGGGATCCACACCGGGCTTGGTGCGCTTGATAAGGATCAGGTCGTCACCGTCCAGAAGAACGGCACGGGCGGTGCGCTTGACGACAGGACGGACGGTCATGGGTGAAATGTGGCCCGGCTGGTTCCACGTGAAACATCCATGGGCCACCCGTCGCGTTGCCGGCGGGAGATCATTACGGCTCGCTCAGCACCAGTCCTCGGCCGCCTGCCTCAACCACTCGTGGGCCCGCGCGATATGCGGCATCGCCAGGGTGCCCGTGCGCACCACCAGGAAGTACGTCCGCAGCGGAGGCACAGCCGGTTCGTGCAGCGCGATCACGTCACCCCGCTCGAGCGCGGGCTCGCACAGATAGCGCGGCAGGACCGCGAGCCCGGCGCCCGCCACGGCACAGGCGAGCACCGCGCGTAGATCCGGGACGATGACCCTCCCGGGGGCCACAGGGCGGGAGTCGAAGACGGAGGCCCAGTAGCGGGAGACGAAGGGCAGCGACTCGTGCACCTCGATCACCGGAGTCCGTTCAAGAGCGTCCAGGGTGGACGAGGCGGTCCGGTCGGGGTCGCCGGTGCCGAGGTGCTCGACCCACCACGGGGCGGCGACCAGCACATGCTCCTCGTCGCAGAGAGTGGTCGCCGAGAGCAGTGCGCCGCGGGGGCGGACGGTGCTGATGGCCAGATCATGATGGCCGGCGGCGAGTCCCTCCAGAGCCTCCTCGGCGGTGCCGAAGGAGGCACGCAGGGCGAAACCCTGGCCGTCCTCGCCGGTCAGCTCGGTGAGCGCGGGCAACGCCCGCTCGGCGGTGAACTCCAGAGGCCCGACCAGGTGCAGGGTCCGTAAGGAGGAGTCCTCCTCCAGCCCTGTCTCGGCGATCTCCACCAGGGCGTCCAGATGCGGTGCGGCCTTGTGGGCGAGCTCGTCCCCGATGGTCGTCGGGGTCACCCCGCGTGCCTGCCGCAGGAACAGAGGTCGTCCCAACTGCTGTTCCAGCGTCCGGATCTGTGAGGTCACGGCGGGCTGGGAAAGGCCGAGCAGGGCGGCGGCGCGAGTGAAGGAGCCGGCCCGGTGCACGGTCACGAAGGTCCGCAGCAAGGCCAGATCCACGGCTCTCCTCCCTCTTGCGGCCCCCGATCCCGGCCCCCGACCAGGCCCAACTATAAATTTGTCGATAGGCCTCTGTCGCTACCGTGATTGGACACTGACAGACAGTCAACTAGCCTTGGTCGCGCGGTTCTCGCGCGCGGAACCGGGGCGGTCCGAGCCACGAGGGGGGAGGCTCGGACCGTCCGTCGTATGCCGTGCGACGGTGTCGCCCGTTGCCGGACGGCTCAGTCGGCCGACTCGTCGAGTGCGCGGAGCACATCGGCGACCAGGTCCTCGGGATCCTCGGCGCCCACGGAGAGCCGGATGAAGCCCTCCGGCACCGCGTCCCCTCCCCAGCGACCGCGCCGTTCGGCCGTGGAGCGCACCCCGCCGAAGCTCGTCGCGTCGTCCACGAGCCGCAGGGCGTCCAGGAACCGGTCCGCCCGTGTGCGCGTGGGCAGCGTGAAGGACACCACGCACCCGTAGCGCCGCATCTGCTGCGAGGCGATCTTGTACGCAGGGTCCTCGGGCAGTCCCGGATACCGGAGTCCCGTCACCTCCGGCCGCTCCCGCAGCGCCCGGGCGACCGTCAGCGCGGTGGCGTTCTGCCGGTCGACGCGCAGGTGCAGCGTGGCGATCGAACGGTGTGCGAGCCACGCCTCCATCGGCCCGGGGATCGCCCCGGCGATCTTGCGCCATCTGCGCACGGCCGCCAGGGCCTCGGGATCGCGTCCGGCGACGTATCCCAGGAGGACGTCACCGTGTCCGGTGAGCTGCTTGGTGCCGCTGGCCACGGCGAAGTCGGCGCCGAGCTCCAGCGGACGCTGGCCGAGCGGCGTGGCCAGGGTGTTGTCGACGGCGACCAGCGCACCGCGCGCGTGTGCCGCCTCGGCGAGGCGCCGCACGTCGCACACATCGAGGCCGGGGTTCGACGGGGTCTCGATCCACAGCAGCTTCGCGCCGTCGAGCACGTCGAGCTGGGCGTCCCGGGCGGTCGGCGCGGTGCGCACCTCGATGCCGTACGCCCGGAGCTGGTCGTGCGCCAAGGGCAGCGCCTGGTAGCCGTCGTCGGGCAGGACGGCCACGTCACCGGCGCGCAGCTGGGAGAAGAGCACCGCGGAGATCGCGGCCATGCCGGAGGCGAAGGCGAGGGTCTCGACGCCGTCCTCCCCCGGCGCCTCCAGCTCGCCGATGGCCCGCTCCAGCAGGGTCCAGGTCGGGTTCTCGTCCCGGCCGTAGGTGTACGGGCCGACGGGGTCGCCGGGCAGATGAAAGTGCGCGGCGAACACCGGCCCCGGCAGGGTCGGCTCGTGCTTGACCGGCTCGGGCAGCCCGGCCCGTACCGCGCGCGTGCCGTCACCGGTCCCGCCGTCGGCTCCCCCGTCCGTGATCGACTCGTTCATGCGGCTCGTCCTTCCACCTGCGCGCGTACCGCGGCGAGCAGACCGACGCTTGCCGCCTCCACCATCTCGAGGCACGCGTCGAAGCCGTCCGCCTCTCCGTAGTACGGGTCGGGAACGTCGAGGTCGTCGTCGGTGGCCGGGTCGAACGAGCGCAGCAGGCGCACCTTGGCCGCGTCCCGCTCCGTGGGCGCCAAGCGGCGCAGCGCCCGGAGGTGGCCGGAGTCGAGCGCGACGACGAGATCGAGCCGGGAGAACCAGGACGGATCGAACTGCCGGGCGATGTGGACGGCGTCGTATCCGTGCTCCTCCAGGACGGTCACCGTGCGCGGGTCGGCGCCGTCGCCCTCGTGCCAGCCGCCGGTCCCGGCGCTGTCGACCTCGACCAGGCCCTCGAGTCCGGCCTCCGCCACGCGTGCGCGGAAGACGACCTCGGCCATGGGGGAGCGGCAGATGTTGCCGGTGCAGACGAAGCAGACGCGGTAGGTCATCGCTCAGTCCTTGTCGGGCAGGACGACGTTCAGCGCCCAGGAGACGATCGAGATGATCAGGCCGCCCAGGACGGCCGTCCAGAAGCCCTCCACATGGAAGCTCAGGTCGAGCCCGTCGGCGAGCCAGGAGGTGAGCAGCAGCATCAACGCGTTCACCACCAGGGTGAACAGGCCCAGCGTCAGGATCAGCAACGGGAGGCTGAGGAGCTTCACGATCGGCTTGACCAGGACGTTCACCAGGCCGAAGATCAGTGCGACGAGGAGCAGGGTACCGATCTTCTTGCCCGTGCTGTCACCTGTGAGGGTGATCTTGTCCAGCAGCCATACCGCGACCGCCAGGGCGCCCGCGTTGGCGATCGTCTTGACTAGGAAATTCATCATGTGTCTGATCGTGGCAGACACGACCGGAACTGAGCAGTGATGCGGGGGCGGACAAGGCGATGAAAGCATTCCGGTTGGACGAACTGGAGGCGGAACGCGCCGCCAACGACGGGGCGTACCTCCAGTTCCTGCGCGAGCGGAACATGTCGGTCGGCCTCTACGCCCTGGACGCCGGTGCCCTGGACCCGCAGAAGCCGCACGACCAGGACGAGGTGTACTTCGTCGTGAGCGGCCGGGCGGCGATCACCGTCGGCATGGAGACCACGCAGGTGGCGCGCGGAAGCGTCGTCTACGTGCCGGCCGGCGTCGCCCACAAGTTCCACCACATCAGCGAGGACCTGCGGGTCCTGGTGGTGTTCTCTCCCCCGGAGAGCTGAGCCGCGTCCTCGGGGTTCCCTAGGGGACGCGTCAGGGGAGGACAAGGGATGCGAGGCCCCCGCCGTCCCGCCCGCCGCCCTAGCATCGAGTGCAGGACATCATCGAAGCGACCCGGGCGCTCGACGGGCGGAGAGGCAAGGACGAGGGCGATGCGAGAGATCTTCGCGGGACTTCCGTGGTGGGTGAAGTGGATCGCGGTGCCGGTCATCGCCCTGGTCGTGTTCGGCGGACTGATCGCCAGCGTGGTCGGGTTCGTCGTCGGACTGCTGTTCAAACTGCTGGTCTTCGTCGCCCTGGTCGGCGGACTGATCTATGTCGTACGGAAGTTCACAACGAGTTCCTCGTCGCGCGGCGACTGGTGAGTGCCACGGGGACCGGTGGAGCGGTAACGGAATCCGCCGGTTCCCTCGGGCGGGGGAAGTTTCCCGAAGGGCCCGTCTGCGTGCGGTGACAGGCGGTTAGAGTCCGGGAACTCGACGCGGGGACGATCCCCGCGAGCGGCGTAGACCCCCACCCGTGCACCCGCACGGGCTGCCCCCTCGCGCTTCGGGAGTGACCCTTGGCCACGGCTGACACCGCCCCTGCACACCTCACCGCGGTCCCCGCGCAGCCCCGCTCACCGGATCCCCCCGCGGCGGCCCCCACCGCGACCCTCATCGGCTCCGTGCAGCGCGCCATGCGGTTGCTGGAGACCGTCGCGGGACACGAGTACGGCGCGCCCGCCAAGCAACTGGCCCGCGAGACGGGGCTGGCGCTCCCCACGACGTACCACCTGCTGCGCACCCTCGTCCACGAGGGCTATCTGCGCCGGGACCGGGGACTGTTCTTCCTGGGTGAGGCGGCCGAGCTGCTGAGCAGCAGCGCAGCACAGCAGAAACGTCGCAGCACGGTTGTCGACGCGCTCGCCCGCTGGCGTGACCTCGTCGGAGCTCCCGTCTACTACGCGGCGTACCGGGAGGGGGAGGTCGACGTCCTGTGCGTCTCGGAGAGCGCCGCCTACCCGGCGGTCGAGGAGTGGGCCGGCTTCCGGGAGACCGCCCACGCCCACGCGGTGGGTCAGTGTCTGCTGTCCCAGCTCGACGAGGACGCCCGTCGTGACCACCTCGACCGCTACCCGGCCCAGCCCGTGACCCCGTACACCGTGCGCGACGACCACAGTCTGCTGCGGCGGCTGGAGCGCACCCGTCGCATGGATCTGGTGACCGAGCGGCAGGAGTACGCCCTGGGTACGGTCTGCGCCGCCCTTCCCATCACCGTCGGCACCATGGCCGCCACGATCGCCATCTCCCTGCCCGTCCACCAGTCCGACCGGCTGGTGCCCGCGGCACAGCGGCTCCAGGCGGAGGTGGGCCGGCTGATCGGTTCGTTCGCGCTCTCTATCAGTATCTGAAAAATCACTCCTTGTGATCTGGTGTGTACGTTCAGCAAGATTCACCAAGTGTCAGGGGTCCATTCCCGGCCAGTCGACGGCGAATGACGGGGTAGGCGATGCGCGAGTCCGTGCAGGCAGAGGTCATGATGAGCTTTCTCGTGTCGGAGGAGCTGTCCTTCCGCATCCCGGTGGAGCTGCGCTACGACACCTGTGATCCCTACGCCGTACGGCTGACCTTCCATCTGCCGGGCGACGCCCCCGTGACGTGGGCGTTCGGCCGGGAACTGCTGATCGACGGCGTCGGGCGGCCCTGCGGTGAGGGCGATGTGCGGGTCGGGCCGGTGGAACCCGACACATTGGGCGAGGTGCTGATCCGGCTTCAGGTCGGCACCGACCACGCGTTGTTCCGGTCGTCCACGGCGCCCCTCGTCGCCTTCCTCGACCGCACGGACAAGCTGGTGCCACTGGGGCAGGAGGGGGCGCTGGCCGACTTCGACGCCCACCTCGACGACGCGCTGGACCGCATCCTGGCGGAGCAGGGGGCCGGGTGAAGCGCTCGCCCGGGAGGGTGATGCAATGCTTCACCCGGGGCGGCGTCGGTCGGCTTGCCCTGGTCGCCGCCCCTCTAGGCAGGAACGGTTCTGCGGAGGGGGCGGCGGCCTTGACACCGGACGCGGCGTGGCCCGGCGGACGGAGGGGGGTGAGCCGTCGGCCGGGACGGACGGTCCAGCGGCCGGGGACGGCCGGGAGCAGGCTCGGAACAGGCCATACCGGCAGCTGACGAGGCGGTGGGGGCGTGAACCGCCGCCCGGAGCGGACGACGTCAGCGCTTGCGCCGCCTGCCCCGGCCGCCGCGCGCCGGAGCCGACTGGGCAGCCTCCGTCTGTCCCTTGGCCGGAGGACGGTCGGCCGAGACCACCAGGGCGGCCAGGGCCGTGGTGACCGGCACCGAGGCGACCAGACCGATAGATCCGATCAGTGTGCGCACGATCTCCTCCGCCACCAGCTCGCTGTTGGCGACCGTCCCCACGCTGCTCTGGGCGATGGAGAACAGCAGCAACAGGGGCAGTGCGGCGCCCGCGTAGGCGAGGACGAGCGTGTTGACCACGGAGGCGATGTGGTCGCGGCCGATCCGGATGCCCGCGCGGTACAGCCCGCGCCGGCCCACCGACGGGTTGGCCTCATGAAGCTCCCAGACCGCGGACGTCTGCGTGACCGTCACATCGTCGAGGACACCGAGGGAACCGATGATGACGCCGGCCAGCAGCAGACCGCTCATGTCGATCTCGGGATACAGCCCGTGGATCAGGCCGGTGTTGTCGTCGGTGTTGCCGGTGAGCGCCGCCCACCCGATGAAGACCGAGCCGAGGACACCGATCAGCAGCAGTGAGACGAGGGTGCCGAGCACCGCCACGGATGTGCGCGCCGATGGCCCGTGACAGAGGTACAGGGCGATCAGCATGATCGCGCTCGCCCCCACCACCGCCACGACCAGCGGGTTCGAGCCCTGGAGGATGGCGGGCAGGATGAAGAAGTTCAGCACCAGGAAGCTGATCGCCAGCGAAACGAGCGCCATCACACCGCGCAACCGGCCGACGGCCACGACGGCGAGCGCGAAGATGCCGGCGAGCAGCGCCAGGGGGAGGCGCCGGTTCACGTCCGTCACCGAGTACTGGAGGTCCTGGGGGGCCGAGGGCTCGTAGGCCACGACAACTTCCTGACCCTCGCTCAGCTGACGGGACTGGTCCGGCTGCACGATCTCGGTGAACGTACGGCCCTTGTCCTTGCCGGTGTCGACGCGGACGGTCGCCTTCTTGCAGGTGCCGTCCGCCTGCTGCTGGGCGGAGGAGCCCTCGGCGGTGGAGGTGTCGCCGGTCGGGACGCCTCCGGAGGCGTTGACGGACGCGCAGCTCACCTCGACCACCTCGGTCACGGTGGCCTGCTGCGTCTGCCGGTCGAAACCGACACCGGTGCGTTCGTGCCCCGGAGCACCGCCCGGCCACAGCACGGCGAGGCCGATCAGGACCGCGGCCGCGAACGGGATCAGGATCGCCGCGATGACCTTGCGCAGGTGCTGCGACACGGGAGCGGCCGGACCGTGGCTGTGACTGTGACCATGTGGATGGCCGTGCCCGCCACCGCCCCCGGCATCCCCGCCGCGTCCACGCCCGCCGTCGCCCCCGCCGTCGCCACCGGCACCGCCAGGGTCACCGGCACCCCAACCGTCGCCCGTGCCATCACTGCCACGGTCACCGGAACCCCGACCTCCGCCGTGGCCGTGTTCGCCACGACCATGGCCGGGGCCGTCGCCGTAGCCGCCTCGTCCTCCCCGCTGGGGCTGGTCGCCGTGGCCGGCGCCCAGGTTCGGGCCGCTGCCGTAGACGTCACCACCCGGGTTCCGGCCGGTGCCGTGCCCGTCGGGCGCTCCGGTTCCGGGCGCCCGACCGTAGCCGAATCCGGCATCGCCTCCGCCACGGCCCACGCCGTTTCCGGCGCCGGATCCGCGGGGTGGTTCGGGCGGTGGGTACGGGGGAGGTTGCGTCGAGGTCACCGACCGATCATCGCAAGAACGAAGGGGACCCTCTGGTCACCGCGCCAGAACTGACGCTAGCGTGGAGGCACCTTTTGTACACGCGGGAGCTCGGAGCACCGGGCTGAGAGGGCGCTGACCTCCGTCCCTGCGATGTTTCACATGAAACATCACCGAAGCAGAGTGATGTTTCACACGGAACGTCGGCAGACGGATACCGCTGCGTCGACCGCCGAACCTGTTACCGGGTAATGCCGGCGTAGGGAGTAGGTCTCATGACCAGCAAGGACGCGCGCACGCCTGCCTCCACGCAGAACTCGACGGAGACGTCGGTGAGCGGGGAGGCCGGGAAGTCCATCGGCTGGCACAAGGCGTACATCGAGGGCACCCGCCCCGATCTGCGCGTGCCGGTCCGTCAGGTGCATCTCACGAACGGGCAGTCGATGACGTTGTACGACACATCGGGCCCGTACACCGATCCACTCGTCGACACCGACGTCCGCAGGGGTCTGCAGCCGCTGCGGGAGAACTGGATCATCGCCCGCGGCGACACCGAGGAGTACGCGGGCCGTCCCGTCCGTCCCGAGGACGACGGTATCAAGCACACCTCACCGCGCGGTGGTCTGCGCAACCTCGATGCGGTCTTCCCGGGACGGCCGCGCCTGCCGCGCCGGGGGCGTGACGGTGCGGCCGTCACTCAACTCGCGTACGCACGGCGGGGCGAGATCACGCCGGAGATGGAGTACGTGGCGATCCGCGAGAACGTGTCTCCCGAGGTGGTTCGGGAGGAGATCGCGGCGGGCCGGGCGGTTCTGCCGGCGAACGTCAACCACCCGGAGATCGAGCCGATGATCATCGGCAAGCGGTTCCTGGTGAAGGTCAACGCCAACATCGGCAACTCGGCGGTGACGTCCTCCATCGAGGAGGAGGTCGAGAAGATGACCTGGGCGACCCGCTGGGGCGCCGACACCGTCATGGACCTCTCCACCGGCCGCAACATCCACACCACCCGCGAGTGGGTGCTGCGCAACTCGCCCGTGCCCATCGGTACCGTGCCGCTCTACCAGGCGCTGGAGAAGGTCGACGGCAGGGCCGAGGAACTGACCTGGGACATCTACAAGGACACGGTCATCGAGCAGGCAGAGCAGGGCGTGGACTACATGACGGTCCACGCGGGCGTGCGCCTGGCGTACGTGCCGCTCACCGCCAACCGCAAGACCGGCATCGTCTCGCGCGGTGGCTCGATCATGGCCGCGTGGTGTCTGGCACACCACAAGGAGTCCTTCCTGTACGAGAACTTCGAGGAGCTCTGCGAGATCCTCGCCGCGTACGACGTGACGTACTCCCTCGGCGACGGCCTGCGGCCGGGGTCCATCGCGGATGCCAACGACGAGGCTCAGTTCGCGGAGTTGAGGACGCTCGGGGAACTCAACCGGATCGCGAAGCGTTTCAACGTGCAGACCATGATCGAGGGCCCGGGACATGTCCCGATGCACAAGATCAAGGAGAACATCGACCTTCAGCAGGAGATCTGTGACGAGGCTCCGTTCTATACGCTCGGCCCGCTGACGACCGACGTCGCGCCTGCCTACGACCACATCACCTCGGGCATCGGTGCCGCGATGATCGCCTGGTGGGGCACGGCGATGCTCTGCTACGTCACGCCCAAGGAGCACCTGGGTCTGCCCAACCGGGACGACGTCAAGACCGGCGTCATCACCTACAAGATCGCCGCCCACGCGGCGGACCTGGCCAAGGGGCACCCGGGCGCGCAGGAGTGGGACGACGCGCTGTCCGACGCGCGCTTCGAGTTCCGGTGGGAGGACCAGTTCAACCTGGCCCTCGACCCGGACACGGCACGGGAGTTCCACGACGAGACGCTGCCGGCGGAGCCCGCCAAGACGGCCCACTTCTGCTCGATGTGCGGGCCGAAGTTCTGCTCGATGAAGATCTCGCAGGACATCCGCCGCGAACACGGCGGTACGCGGACCGAGATCGAGGAGGGCATGGCCCAGAAGTCGAAGGAGTTCGCGGCGGCGGGCAACCGGGTGTACCTCCCGCTGGCCGACTGAGTCCCTCCACGGGGAATCCGGTCCGGTGCGCTGTAGCGCGGGCCGGACCGGAATCCTCGGCCTCGTCATCCATGGCGCCCGTGTGTGCGGGCGGAGTCGCACCGTATTGCCGTCCGGGTGCCAGATTCCGGTGTCCCGATTTCGGGTTCCCGATTCCGGACGTGTATCGATGGGCAACTCCGCACGCGCCGACGCTGAACCGATCGGGTACCTCTCGTATCGCTTCGTGATCCGCATCGCGGGCGTTCTCCTCGGAGTACGCCGGAACCGATGCCAACGCC
Source organism: Streptomyces sp. NPDC005931 (assembly GCF_042871235.1). Lineage (NCBI taxonomy): Bacteria > Bacillati > Actinomycetota > Actinomycetes > Kitasatosporales > Streptomycetaceae > Streptomyces > Streptomyces sp. NPDC005931. Next base: position 346,534 of record NZ_JBIAIG010000002.1, on the reverse strand, counting down.
GGATGCGCTGCTCCGCCCACCTCTCCGCACCGTGGGCGTCCACTCGGCAGACTGGGTGCATGACCGTGACATCCATGAGCAAGGGCTCCAACCTTCCCGTCGACGCCCCTGTGGTGCGCGTCGAGATCGCCTGGACCGGCGGGCCCGGGGTGCCCGACGTCGATGCCTCGGCACTGCTGCTCACGGCGGCGGGGAGGGTGCGGGACGACGGGGACTTCGTCTTCTACAACCAGCCGCGTCACGCGTCCCGGGCCGTGACGCACCTGGGCAAGCGGAGTACCGGCGCCGCCGCGACCGACACCGTGGAGGTGGACCTGCGCTCGCTGGAGCCGGTCGTCGAGCGCATCGTGCTGTGTGCCTCGGCCGACGGCGGGACGTTCGGCCAGGTGCCGGGGCTGTCGTTGAGGCTGCTCGACGCCGGCACGGGCGGCGAGGTCGCGAGGTTCGACATCGAGGCCGGGACGGAGACGGCGCTCGTCGGCGGGGAGTTGTACCGGAGACAGGGCAGGTGGAAGTTCCGCGCGGTGGGCCAGGGGTACGCCTCCGGACTCGCCGGACTGGCCACCGACTTCGGCATCACGGTGGACGACGCTCCCTCCGCGGCCCCCGCGTCTTCCGCGCCCACTCCCCCTGCCGCTCCTCCCGGACCCCCGGCATCTCCGGCATCTCCGGCGGTGACGGAGCCCGCAGCCACCGCCGCCCCCTCCAGGCGACCCGCCTCCGTCCCACCCGCCGCTCCCCCGCCCGGCGCCCCCCGGCTCACCAAGGGGGAGGAGCGGCTGCCCGTCGACATGCGCAAGCGGCTGTCCCTGCGCAAGGAGCAGGTCGCCGTCAGCCTGCGCAAGCACGGGGCGGCCGGGGTGACCGCGCGCGTCGTGCTCGTCCTCGACGCCTCCGGGTCGATGGCGATGCTCTACTCCAAGGGCGTCGTGAGCGATGTCGTCGAGCGCATGGCCGCCGTGGCCGCGCAGCTCGATGACGACGGCGAGATGCAGGCTTGGACGTTCGCCTCGAACCCGGCCCGGCTGCCGGACCTACGGCTGGGCGAGCTACCCGAGTGGCTGCGGCTGCACGTGCGCGTCGGCGAGATGGGTCTGTTCCGGCGGCGCGGACGGAAGAAGGGGCTGGCGGCCGATCAGGTCGACATGCGGGACGTCGGCATCCAGAACGAGGAGCAGAAGGTCATCGCCGAGGTCCGCGGGTTCGTCCGGGAGAACCCGGCGGCGGCTCCCACGCTGGTGCTGTTCTTCTCCGACGGCGGTGTCTACCGCAACGCCGAGATCGAACGGGAACTGCGCGAGGCGGTGGAGGAACCCGTCTTCTGGCAGTTCGTGGGGCTGGGCCGGGCCAATTACGGGGTGCTGGAGCGCTTCGACACGCTCCCGGGCCGCCGTGTCGACAACGTCGGCTTCTTCGCCGTCGACGACATCAGCACCGTGCCCGACCAGGAACTCTACGACCGGATACTGTCCGAGTTCCCCCAGTGGATCACGGCGGCGGGGCGCGCGGGCATCATCTGACCGGCCCGGCGACCCGGAGGGTACCGCCGCGACGCCCCGATGCCGTCACACCGCCGACGCCCTGACGCCCGCGACACTTGACACCCCGAGGTCCGCTCGCTGCGACGGCCCCCGGCGCCCCTCATCCCGCCCCCGACGCGGAGCCTGACGAGAGGGGCTCCGCCGGGGAGGGACGAAACGCGGGGCGCTACTCGGGCTGGTGTTCCGGCCCGCCGAAGTCCGGGCTGGTGTAGTCCGGGCTGGAGAAGCTCGGCCGCGGGCCGCGGGCCGGCCCCCCGTCGGGGCTGGTGAAACCCGGCCGGTCGTAGCCCAGGTGCGGGATACGGCTGGTCGGTGCGGACGGTGCCGCGGGGTGCAGCGCGGCGGCCGTGCCCGGGTCGGCGAGTGCGTCCCGCAGGAACGGCACGATGCCGCGCTCCACGAGTGCCTCACGCCAGGCGTCCCTGGCCCGGGTGACTTCCCCGTCGGCTTCGTCGTACGCGCCGCTCTGGACCGCGGGCGCATTGCGCAGGGCCGTGAGCAGCAGGCCCGCCGCGGCGACGAGGATCGCGACCGCGGTGACCGCGCCGAACACCCAGCCGGTGGTGAGCATGGTCCGGGCGAACGCGGCCTCCGGGTCGAGCATCCGCAGGAGGTAGCCGACGAGCAGGAAGATCGCGGCCGCCGTGCCGGCCAGGACGGGCGCCAGCACGGCGACGACGGCGACGGCGCCCGCGCCGGCGGTCTCGGCGGCCTCGCCCATGGCGGCGGTGATTCCCGCCGCGCCGGTGTCCGTCTCGGTGGAGGCGGACTCGCGCGGGGACGGGGTGGACGGCGCCGGTGGGCGGCGCAGTGCCTCGCGCACCTTCACGTAGTGCTGGTACTCGGCCGCCGCGGCCGCGGTGATGATCGCGGTGGCGTTGAGCGCCATGGTGCGCAGTTGTTCGGGGTTGAGCCGCTGTCCGACAGCGGTCAGTTCCGGGCGGTGTGGTGCGGAGCGCAGCGCCTCATCGAGAATCCGCTCGTATTCCTGGCGGTCCTCGCTCAACAGGTGCTGCGGAACGCTGTTCATGTGCATCCCCCGATGCTCCGTAGGGCTTGGGGCTCGGCATGCTGACGAGCCGTCGGGCAGAAACGGAGGGGAGCCTGCTACGGATAAGCCGATGGTAGAGCGGTGACGGCGCGTGGTGACAGAGGATTTACCGAAATTGGCACCGGCCCGGTACGGTCCCGGGCCGGGGGATCACCGGGCGGTGAACGCTCAGTTGTCCAGCGGCAGTTGCTGGACCAGCAGCTTTCCGGCCATCGTCACGCCGCCGTCCATCGCGATGGCCAGACCGTCGGCGTAGACGTGCGGTCCTTCGACCACGGGCCCGGTGTCGTCCTCGCCGTCCTCGGAACCGACCTCGCCCAGCAGGTACGGGATGGGGCTGTGGCCGTGAACCACTCGGGTGCCGCCGTAGGTGTCGAGCAGGGAGCGCACCGCGTCGGCGCCGCCCTCGTCGCGGAAGGAGAACCGCTTGGTGAACTTGCGGAACAGGTCCCAGACCTCGTCCGCGTCGTTACGGGTGAGCGTTTCGCGGACGGTGTCGTTGACCTCCTCGATGGAGCGGCCGTAGTCGAGGTAGGCGGTGGTGTCGGAGTGCAACAGCAGGTGGCCGTCCACCTCCTCGACGGCGTCCAGGCGGGCCATCCACTGGAGGTGGTGGTCCTGGAGGCGGTCCATGTCGGTCTTCTGCCCGCCGTTGAGCAGCCAGGCGGCCTGGAAGGTGGCTGTGCCCGCGCCCGAGTTGACGGGGGTGTCGCCGAACCGCTTGGCGCCGAGCAGCAGCAGCTCGTGATTGCCCATGAGCGCCTTGCAGTAGCCGCCGGCCGCGGCGGCCTCGGCGGACAGCCGCATCACGAGGTCGATGACGCCGATGCCGTCCGGGCCGCGGTCGGTGAAGTCGCCGAGGAACCACAGGCGCGCGGTGCCGGCGCACCACTGGCCCGCGGAGTCGACGAGGCCCTTCTCCTGGAGCGCGGCCACCAGCTGGTCGAGGTAGCCGTGGACGTCACCGACCACGTACAGCGGGCCGGGGCCGGTGGCCGGCTGCGGGGTGGCGACGGACGCGGGGTCGACGGTCACCTGAACAGTGTCCCCCCGATTGATGACGGGGAGGTCGCGCTCGGTGGGCGTGTAGCCCTCCGGATACGTCTCCTGGTCCGGCGGGGCCACGTTGCCGGGGTGGGTGCTGTGGGCGTACGGACCGGTCTCGTGGACGTACGCGGGTACCCGGAAGTCGCGCAACGTCGCCGTCCGCTCCACCTCGGGTCCCTGACCGGCCCCCTGAGTCATCGACCCCTCCACCATCGCGCCGCATCTGCACCGCATCGGACTGCCTGGTCGCAGCGGCCCGCGGTGTCGTGGGCCCATCATAGGAATGCGGATCGCGCCATGTGATGACCCAGGGGTGGTGAATCGGAGCAATACTCCAGTTCACCGAGGCTTTCATCCCGTTTGGACCGGGCTTCGGCCGTTCTGTGACCGTCTTCGCCCGCCTGCTCCCGCGTCCGCCCCGGACGGGAGCGCCCCGGTTTGTCGGGAGACCGGCCCGTTTCCCCCGCAGGCGTGGCGGTGCGGCGGGCCCCGTTCACCCCTCCGGGGGCCGGTTCCGGGGCCGGTGGCCCCCGACGGCGCGGGCTCGGCCGCCGGTCCCGGGTCGGGCGTGCGGGTGAGTCGCCGCACCGCGTCCGTGCCCCGCCGTCACTGCTCCTCCGGTGAGCGCGGCGGGCTGACGGTCCTGCGCTGCGGCCTGCGCTGAGAGGAGGTGCGCACGATCAGCTCCGTCGGTATCACCTGCTCCACCGGACGGTCCGAGGCGACGCCCTCGATGGCGTCGATGAGCAACTGGACCACGGCGGTCCCGATGCGGCGCGGTTTCAGGGAGAGGGTGGTGATCGGCGGATCGGTGCTGGCGTAGACGGTGGACTCGCTGCAGCAGACCAGCAGCAGGTCGTCGGGTACGCGCAGGCCGTAGCGGCGGGCGGCGGCGAGCAGGTCGGTGCCGTTGGGGTCGAACAGGCCGTAGACGGCGTCCGGCCGGTCCGGGCGGGCGAGCAGCCGGTCGGCGGCGACGGTGCCCGCGCACGGATCGTGCGCCGGGTAGGCCTCGTACACGGGATCCTGGCCGACCCGCTCGCACCAGCGCAGGTACGCGGTGGTCGACAGATGGGTGTAGGTGTCGGTGGTGGTCCCGGTCAGCAGACCGATGCGGCGGGCGCCGGCGTCGGCCAGATGGTCGAGGATGCCGAGGACCGCGGCCTCGTGGTCGTTGTCCACCCAGGCCGTGACCGGGAGCGCGCCGGCCGGGCGGCCGTCGGAGACGACCGGTAACCCCTGCCGTACCAGCTCGCTGACCACGGGGTCCTGGTCGGACGGGTCGATGACGACCGTGCCGTCGAGGGCGACGTTGGACCACACGTCGTGGCGGGAGGTGGCGGGGAGGATGACGAGGGCGTAGCCGCGGGCGAGCGCCGCGGAGGTCGCGGCGCGGGCCATCTCGGCGAAGTATGCGAACTCCGTGAAGGTGAAAGGTTCATCCCCGTACGTGGTCACCGTCAGGCCGATGAGTCCCGACTTGCCCGTGCGGAGCGTGCGGGCGGCCGCCGAGGGGCGGTATCCCAGCCGGTCGGCGACCTCGCGGACGTGGCGACGGGTGGCGTCCGGGAGCCTGCCCTTGCCGTTGAGGGCGTCGGAGACGGTCGTGATGGAGACCCCGGCGGCGGCGGCCACGTCCCTGATGCCCGCTCGACCCGGCCGGCTGCCTCGACGGGAGGTTTCCGCGCGGCTCACCTGGTGCTTCCCTGCTGCTGTCATGGCGAGCCGATAGTAGGGCTCATGCGGTGGGGTAGGGCGGACGCATATGCACGCGTCGACAGGCACGTTTCTGCATGATCCTCAAGGGTCAAGTTCCTAAGAAATAAAGGAGGTTGAGTCCCTCGATGCCAGGACCTGACGTGTCGGCGCACGCGGGCCTGTCGAGGGGGCGATGTTGCGAAGAGGTCTCAACTCACCTGCACGGGGGATGCGCGCCACGGCGCGAGCCACCGGCGCATAGATATATGTGAGGCGCGCCCCCCGTTTCGCGCGCTTGGGGCGGTGTTGCCCGTGTTGCCGGTGTGACTGCTGAGGCCCCGGCGCCCCGTCTTCGCCGCCGCTCTACGCAGCGGTCGCGAATCCTCTTAAGGTGAGCAGTATTGGATGTCGGCGGCGGTCAGGGCCGCCGGTCTTCGCGAGGAGGACTGCGGTGAGCGAGACGAGCCCCAAGCTGCGCGCCGAGCTGGAGGGGATCCCCACCTACAAGCCGGGCAAGCCGGCGGCGGCCGGTGGCCCGGTGGCCTACAAGCTGTCCTCCAACGAGAACCCCTACCCGCCGCTGCCGGGCGTGATGGAGCGCGTGACGGCCGCGGCCTCCTCCTTCAACCGCTACCCCGACATGGCCTGCGCGGCCCTCATGGCGGAGCTGTCCGAGCGCTTCGGCGTCCCGGCCTCCCACCTGGCCACCGGCACCGGCTCGGTCGGCGTCGCCCAGCAGCTGCTCCAGGCCACGTCCGGCCCCGGCGACGAGGTGATCTACGCCTGGCGGTCCTTCGAGGCGTACCCGATCATCACCCAGATCAGTGGGGCCAGGTCCGTGCAGGTGCCGCTGACGCCGGGCGATGTGCACGACCTGGACGCGATGGCCGAGGCGATCACGGACCGGACCCGGCTGATCTTCGTCTGCAACCCGAACAACCCGACCGGCACGGTGGTCCGGCGGGCCGAGCTGGAGCGCTTCCTCGACCGGGTGCCCCGCGACGTCCTGGTGGTGCTCGACGAGGCCTACCGCGAGTTCATCCGCGATCCCGAGGTGCCGGACGGCGTCGAGATCTACCGGGAGCGGCCCAACGTCTGCGTGCTGCGCACCTTCTCCAAGGCGTACGGACTGGCGGGGCTGCGGGTCGGCTTCGCGATCGCCCATGAGCCGGTGGCCGCGGCGCTGCGCAAGACGGCGGTGCCGTTCGGGGTGAGCCAGATCGCGCAGGACGCGGCGATCGCCTCGCTGCGTGCCGAGGACGAGCTGATCGGCCGGGTCGGCTCGCTGGTGTGCGAGCGCAACCGCGTGCTGGAGGGCTTGCGCGGCCAGGGCTGGACGGTGCCCGAGACGCAGGCCAACTTCGTGTGGCTGCGGCTGGGGGAGCGCACGGTGGCGTTCGCGCAGGCGTGTGAGCAGGCGGGCGTGGTCGTCCGGCCGTTCGTCGGCGAGGGCGTGCGGGTCACGGTGGGCGAGGCCGAGGCGAACGACATCTTCCTGAAGGTGGCGGGGGACTTCCGCAAGGAGTTCTGAGCCGTACCCACGCCCGCGGACACCGTACCCACGCCCGCGGAGACCTCAGCCGGCCGGTGACTTCGGTCACCGGCCGACTGACTGTCGTGAAGGGGTTGACGTCACAGGGGACCCCCCTTACGCGTCTGAAAAGCAGTAGGTCATAATTGCTTGTGAATGTGAACGCGTTCACAAGCGCGTCCCGTTTTCCTGGCCTGCGGGGGACGAACGGGAGCAAACGGCCGCTGTGACCACGGCGAAGTAAGGAGCCACGACGTGGAGCTGGCTTTGGCGCCGGAGACCCTGGCGCGATGGCAGTTCGGTATCACCACCGTCTACCACTTTCTCTTCGTTCCCCTGACGATCTCGCTCGCCGCGCTCACCGCCGGGTTGCAGACCGCCTGGGTGCGGACGGGGAAGGAGAAGTACCTCGGGGCGACGAAGTTCTGGGGCAAGCTGTTCCTGATCAACATCGCGATGGGTGTGGTCACCGGCATCGTGCAGGAGTTCCAGTTCGGCATGAACTGGTCCGACTACTCGCGTTTCGTCGGCGACGTCTTCGGCGCCCCGCTCGCCTTCGAGGCCCTGATCGCCTTCTTCTTCGAGTCCACCTTCATCGGCCTGTGGATCTTCGGCTGGGACAAGCTGCCCAAGAAGGTCCATCTGGCCTGCATCTGGATGGTCTCCATCGGCACGCTGCTGTCGGCGTACTTCATCCTCGCGGCCAACTCCTGGATGCAGCACCCCGTCGGCTACCGGATCAACGGGGAGAAGGGCCGCGCCGAGCTCACCGACTTCTGGCTGGTCCTCACCCAGAACACCACCCTCAACCAGGTCTTCCACAGCTTCTCCGCGGCCTTCCTGACGGGCGGCGCCTTCATGGTCGGCATCGCCGCCTTCCACCTGATGCGCAGGAAGCACGTCCCGGTGATGCGGACCTCGCTCCGCCTCGGCCTGGTCACCCTGGCGGTCGGCGGCCTGTTCACCGCGATCAGCGGTGACACCCTCGGCAAGGTCATGTACGAGCAGCAGCCGATGAAGATGGCCGCCGCCGAGGCCCTGTGGGACGGCGAGGGGCCGGCGCCCTTCTCCGTCTTCGCCTACGGAGACGTCGACGAAGGCCACAACAAGGTCGCCCTCGAGATCCCCGGCCTGCTTTCCTTCCTGGCCCACAGCGACTTCGAGTCGTACGTGCCGGGCATCAACGACACCAACGAGGCCCTGCAGGAGCAGTTCGGCCCCGGTGACTACAAGCCCATCGTCCCCGTCGCCTACTGGGGCTTCCGCTGGATGATCGGCTTCGGCATGGTCTCCTTCGGCCTCGGCGTGCTGGGGCTGTGGCTCACGCGGAAGAAGTTCCTGCTGCCCGCCGCCCTGCGCACCGGGGACGACGACGTGCCGCACCTGGTGCTGCTGAAGCAGCCGCTCGGCACGAGGCTCACCCGGCTGTACTGGCTGCTGGCCCTGTGGACCATGGCCTTCCCGCTGGCCGCCAACTCCTGGGGCTGGATCTTCACCGAGATGGGCCGGCAGCCCTGGGTCGTCTACGGCGTGATGCGGACCGAGGACGCGGTCTCCCCCGGTGTCTCGCAGGCCGAAGTGATCGCGTCGATGAGCGTCTTCACCCTCCTGTACGCCGCGCTGGCCGTCATCGAGGTCAAGCTGCTCATGAAGTACGTCAAGGCGGGCCCGCCCGAGCTCACCGACGACGACCTCAACCCGCCCACGAAGATCGGCGGCGACCTCCGTGACGCCGACAGGCCGATGGCCTTCTCGTACTAGGCCGAGGGAGCTGCACAGTCATGGAACTGCACGACGTCTGGTTCGTTCTCATCGCCGTCCTGTGGATCGGCTACTTCTTCCTGGAGGGCTTCGACTTCGGAGTCGGCATCCTCACCCGGCTGCTCGCTCGAGACCGCGCCGAGAAGCGGGTGCTGATCAACACCATCGGCCCCGTCTGGGACGGCAACGAGGTGTGGCTGCTCACGGCGGGCGGCGCGACCTTCGCGGCCTTCCCGGAGTGGTACGCCACCCTCTTCTCCGGTTTCTACCTGCCCCTGCTGCTCATCCTGGTCTGTCTGATCATCCGCGGTGTCGCCTTCGAGTACCGGGCGAAGCGGCCCGAGGAGAACTGGCAGCGCAACTGGGAGACGGCCATCTTCTGGACCTCGCTCCTGCCGGCGTTCCTGTGGGGGGTGGCGTTCGGGAACATCGTGCGCGGCGTGAAGATCGACTCCGACTTCGAGTACGTCGGGACCCTCTGGGACCTGCTCAACCCGTACGCGCTGCTCGGCGGCCTGGTCACGCTGACGCTGTTCACCTTCCACGGCGCGGTGTTCACCGCGCTCAAGACGGTCGGGGAGATCCGGGATCGGGCGCGGGACCTGGCGACGCGCGTGGGTCTCGTCACGGCGGTGCTGGCGCTGGCCTTCCTGCTGTGGACACAGGCCGACAGCGGTGACGGCACGAGCCTGCTCGCCCTGGTCGTGGCGGTCGCCGCGCTGGTCGCCGCCCTGGCGGCCAACCGGGCGGGACGGGAGGGCTGGGCGTTCACGCTCTCCGGTGTCACCATCGTGGCCGCGGTGGCGATGCTCTTCCTGACGCTCTTCCCGAACGTCATGCCGTCCACGCTGGACGCGGACTGGAGCCTCACCGTCACCAATGCCTCCTCCAGCCCCTACACCCTGAAGATCATGACCTGGCTCGCGGTCATCGCCACGCCGGTCGTGCTCCTCTACCAGGGGTGGACGTACTGGGTGTTCCGCAAGCGGATCGGCACCCAGCACATCGCCGAATCCGTGCACTGAGGTGTGTTTCACGTGAAACCGATCGACCCGCGTCTCCTGCGCCACGCCCGCACCACCCGGCTCTTCCTGCTGGCGGTGGTCGGTCTGGGTGCCGCGGGGGCGGTGCTGGTGATCGCCCAGGCGATGCTCATCGCCGAGGTGGTGGTCGGTGCCTTCCAGCACGGGCTGACGGTCACCCAGCTGCGCACTCCCCTGGTGCTGCTGGTGGCCGTCGCCCTGGGGCGAGCGGTGGTGGCCTGGCTCACCGAGCTGGCCGCGCACCGGGCGAGCGCGGCGGTGAAGTCGGAGCTGCGCGGACGCCTGCTGGAGCGGGCGGCGGCGCTGGGCCCGGAATGGCTGGGTGGGCAGCGAACCGGTTCCCTGGTCGCCCTGGCGACCCGGGGCGTGGACGCACTCGACGGCTACTTCTCGCGTTATCTGCCCCAACTGGGGCTCGCGGTCGTCGTGCCGGTGGCGGTGCTGGCGCGGATCGTCACCGAGGACTGGGTGTCGGCGGCGATCATCGTCGGCACCCTGCCGCTGATCCCGGTCTTCATGATGCTGATCGGCTGGGCCACCCAGTCACGGATGGACCGGCAGTGGCGGCTGCTGTCCCGGCTGTCCGGGCACTTCCTGGACGTCGTCGCCGGGCTGCCGACGCTGAAGGTGTTCGGGCGGGCCAAGGCGCAGGCCGAGTCGATCCGGCGGATCACCGCCGAGTACCGGCGGGCGACCATGCGCACGTTGCGGATCGCCTTCCTCTCCTCCTTCGCGCTGGAGCTGCTGGCCACCCTCTCGGTGGCGCTGGTCGCGGTGACGATCGGCATGCGCCTCGTGCACGGCGAGATGGACCTCTACATCGGACTGGTCATCCTCGTGCTCGCGCCCGAGGCGTACCTGCCGCTGCGGCAGGTCGGGGCGCAGTACCACGCGGCGGCGGAGGGACTGGCGGCAGCCCAGCAGATCTTCGAGGTGCTGGAAACCCCCGTACCGGCGACGGGGACCGGGGCGGTGCCGACGGGCGGGGCCCTCTCCTTCGAGGGCGTGACGGTCCGCTACCCCGGGCGCTCCGCGGACGCCGTGTCCGGCGTGTCCCTCACGGTCGAACCCGGAGAGACGGTCGCCCTCGTCGGGCCGAGCGGGGCGGGCAAGTCGACGCTGCTGCACGTGCTGCTGGGCTTCGTACGGCCGGCCGAGGGACGGGTGCGGATCGGGGGAGCCGATCTCGCCGGCCTCGACCCGGCCGAGTGGCACAGCCACGTCGCCTGGGTGCCGCAGCGGCCGCACCTGTACGCCGGTACCGTCGCCGAGAACGTGCGGCTGGTCCGCCCCGACGCGGACGACGACGCCGTGCGGCGGGCCCTGCGGGACGCGGGGGCGCTGGAGTTCGTGGACGGGCTGCCCGAGGGCGTGGACACCGTGCTCGGTGAGGACGGTGCCGGGCTGTCGGCGGGGCAGCGGCAGCGGCTCGCGCTGGCCCGGGCGTTCCTGGCGGACCGGCCCGTGCTGCTGCTGGACGAGCCGACGGCCGCGCTGGACGGGGCCACCGAGGCGGAGGTCGTGGCGGCGGTACGGCGGCTCGCGGCCGGCCGGACGGTCCTGCTGGTGGTGCACCGCCCGGCGCTGCTGGCGGTGGCGGACCGCGTGGTGCGGTTGAGGGGGCGGACCGGCGGGCCGGGCGCCGGCACCGGTGCGCACGGGGAGACCGGTTCCGCCGCGCAGGCGGCCGAGGCGGGCACCCCTGGCCACGGGCCGGTGGACCGGGGCACGGACACCCGCGCCGACGCGGGGGCGACCGTCACCGAGGGCGTCGGCCGCCCGCCCGTCCCGGCACCGGGATCCGGTGGTGTGCTCTCCCGGGTCCGTGCCGTGTCCGGCGCCCGGCGCGGGCGGCTCACGCTGGCCCTGCTGCTCGGCAGTCTCGCGCTGGGCAGCGCCGTCGGCCTCATGGCGACGTCCGGATGGCTCATCTCCCGGGCCTCCCAGCAGCCGCCCGTGCTGTACCTGATGATGGCGGTGACCGCGACGCGGGCCTTCGGCATCGGCCGGGCCGTGTTCCGGTACGCCGAGCGCCTGGTGTCGCACGACGCGGTGCTGCGGATGCTCGCCGACACCAGGGTCGCGGTGTACCGGAGGCTGGAGCGGCTGGCGCCGGCCGGACTGCGCGGGATGCGCCGGGGCGACCTGCTCTCCCGCCTGGTCGCCGACGTGGACGCGTTGCAGGACTACTGGCTGCGCTGGTTGCTGCCGGCCGGTGCGGCCGTCACGGTCTCCGCCCTGTCCGTCGGTTTCACCGCGTGGCTGCTGCCCGAGGCAGGGGCCCTGCTCGCCCTCGGGCTGCTGGCCGCGGGGGCCGGGGTGCCGCTGCTCACGGGTGCGGTGGCCCGGCGTGCCGAGCGCAGGCTGGCGCCCGCCCGCGGAACGCTCGCCACCCGCGTGGCCGATTTGCTCACCGGCACCGCCGAGCTGACCGTCGCCGGTGCGCTTCCCACCCGGGCCGCGGAGGCGCGGCGGGCCGACGGCGTCCTCACCCGGATCGCCTCGCGCGCGGCCACCGCCACCGCCCTCGGCGATGGGCTGACCGCGCTGGTCTGCGGCCTGACCGTCGCGGCCACCGCGCTCGTCGGTGCCCAGGCGGTGGCCGACGGGCGGCTGGCCGGGGTCACGATGGCCGTCGTGGTCCTCACTCCCCTGGCCGCCTTCGAGGCCGTGCTCGGGATGCCGCTCGCCGTGCAGTACCGGCAGCGAGTGCGCAGGAGTGCCGAGCGCGTGTACGAGGTTCTGGACGCCCCGGTGCCCGTGCGGGAGCCGGAGCAGCCGCGGCAGGCGCCCGCCGCCCCGTTCCCGCTCGTGGTCAAGGGGCTGTCGGCCCGGCACGCGGGGCAGGACCGGGACGCGCTCGCCGGGCTGGACCTGCGCCTGGAGGAGGGTCGCCGGATCGCCGTGGTCGGCAGGTCCGGTTCCGGCAAGACGACGCTCGCGCAGGTGCTGCTGCGCTTCCTGGACCCGCGGGCGGGCTCCTGCACGCTGGCCGGGGTGGACGCGTTCGCCCTGGACGGCGACGACGTGCGGCGGCTGGTCGGGCTGTGCGCCCAGAACGCGCACCTCTTCGACAGTACGGTGCGCGAGAACCTGCTCCTCGCGAAGCGGGGTGCCACCGAGGAGGAACTCCGCGACGCGCTCTCCCGGGCCCGGCTGCTGGACTGGGCCGACGGCCTGCCCGACGGGCTCGACACGCTCGTCGGCGAGCACGGGGCCCGCCTGTCCGGTGGGCAGCGGCAACGCCTGGCCCTCGCCCGGGCGCTGCTCGCGGACTTCCCGGTGCTGGTCCTCGACGAGCCGGCGGAGCATCTGGACCTGCCGACCGCCGACGCGCTCACCGCCGACCTGCTCGCCGCCACCGAGGGCCGTACGACCCTGCTCATCACCCACCGGCTGGCGGGCCTGGAGGCGGTGGACGAGGTCGTCGTCCTGGACGAGGGTCGCGTGGCACAGCGCGGTACGTACACCGAACTGCTCGCCGTCGAAGGGCTGTTGCGGACGATGGTCCGCCGGGAGGCCGAGGCGGACCTGATGGCGGGTGTGGGCTAGAGAGGACGAAGGGCCTGGGGCCTCCATGGAGTGACGGCACGTCAGTCCCGGGGTTCTCCCGCCCTGTTCGGCGGTGTCCCTGGGCCATCCGTGGTGGCGGTTCCCCCGTGTGTACGAGGTGAACAGGACCGGGCGCGGGGGCGGGGCAAGGATCGCAGTCATGCGTCTCACCCGCCGTCACCCCCTCCCCCTCGCCGTGCTGCTGTGCGCGCTCGCCGTCCTCGCGGCCCGGCCCGCCGAGGACGGCCCCCCTGTTCCCGGCCATGGTTCCGGCTCCGGCATCAGCGCGGACGTGGTGCGGCTGTACAAGGACGCGGAGGCGGCGACCCGGCGCTACGAGGCCGGACGGCAGGCGGCGGAGAAGCAGCGGACGAAGGCACAGCGGCTGGAGAGGCTCCTCGACCGCGAGCGGCGGCAGATCGACGGCCTGCGCGAGGACCTGGGCCGGATCGCGCGCTCCCAGTACCGCAGCGGCGGCGGACTGCCGCTCACGGCGCACCTGATCTTCGCGGACGATCCCGAAGAGCTGATGCGCGGTCAGCGTGCCGTGTGGCAGGCCGACCTGGCTCTCAACAACGCCATCGAGAAGAGCGCCCGGGCCGAGGCCGGGCTGGCGCGGGACGAGGCGAAGGCCGCGGCGGAGTGGCGCACGCTGGAGCGGCGGAACGAGGAACTGGCCGAGCTGAAGAAGGACATCGAGGGGAAGCTCGAGGCGGCACGGTGGAAGCTCCAGGGGCAGGCGGACTCCTCGGTCGCGGCCGGTGCCTGCCGGGGCGCGGTGCGGCTCGACCAGGCGGAGACGATGTTCACGCGTTCCTGGGTCGCCCCGGTGGAGACGTACGAGTTGTCTGCTTCCTTCGGGAGCGGTGGCGCGCGGTGGGCGAACCGGCACACCGGGCAGGACTTCGCGGTGCCGATCGGCACACCCGTGCGGGCGGTGGGCGCCGGCAGGGTGGTGAAGGTGTCGTGCGGCGGGGCCTTCGGCATCGAGATCGTGCTCGAGCACGCGGGCGGCTACTACACGCAGTACGCGCACCTCGCCGCCGTCGCCGTCGACCAGGGTGAGCACGTGTCGCCGGGGCAGTGGATCGGGCAGTCCGGAACCAGCGGCAACTCCACCGGTCCGCACCTGCACTTCGAGGTGCGGGTCACCCCGGAGATGGGCTCGGCGGTGGATCCGGCGTCGTGGCTGGCACGGCGCGGGGTGGAGCTGTGAACCCCCTGCCCGGGCCCGGCACCGGCCGGTGCCGGGGCGGCTACCCGCGCTCGGCCAGCAGTTCCTCGATGACGACGGCCACCCCGTCGTCGTTGTTGGCGATCGTGCGCCCCGAAGCGGCGGCGAGCACGTCCGGGTGGGCGTTGCCCATCGCGTAGGACCGTCCCGCCCAGGTGAGCATCTCGACGTCGTTGGGCATGTCGCCGAAGGCGACGACCTCGTCGTGCGAGATACCGCGTTCGGCACAGCACAGGGCGAGGGTGCTGGCCTTGGACACACCGGGGCCGCTGATCTCCAGAAGGGCGCTGGGGCTGGAGCGGGTGACGTTGGCGCGGTCGCCGATGGCCAGCCGCGCCAGGGTGAGGAAGGCGTCGGGTTCGATCTCGGGGTGGAAGGCGAGGATCTTGAGCACCGGCTCACCGGCGGTGTGGGCGTCCGGGCCCAGCAGGTTCTCGGCGGGGGCCAGGACGTCCGGGATCTCCATGTGCAGCTTGGGGTAGTCCGGCTCCTGGTTGAAGCCGTAGGTCTGCTCGACGGCGTACACCGTGCCCGGCGCGGCCTCGCGCAGCAGCCGTACGGCGTCCAGCGCGTTCTCCCGGGCCAGCTCGCGGACCTTGACGAACCGGTGCGCTCCGGGGCCGCCGTGCAGGTCGACGACGGCGGCACCGTTGCCGCAGATGGCGAGACCGTGACCGTGGACGTGGTCGCTGACCACGTCCATCCAGCGGGCCGGGCGGCCGGTGACGAAGAAGACCTCGATGCCCGCCTCCTCCGCGGCGGCCAGCGCGGCGACGGTGCGGGGGGACACCGACTTGTCGTCGCGCAGCAGGGTGCCGTCGAGGTCGGTGGCGATCAGCCGGGGTGGGGTGATGGGAGCACCTCCCTGCTCGGTCGCGGTCGTGAGCTTGGGGGAGGCCGGGGTCTCGGATTGACGGGTCGCTGAGGTCACCCGGCCATTGTCCCGCATATGCCCGCACGCCCGTGCGGCACTCCGCACATCTGAGTGGTAACCGCTCCTGCCGGCGGCGCCGCCCGTGCCCGGCGGCACGACCGGCCCGGCTGCCACGGCACCGGCCGGGAACGGCGTGCCCGGGGCCGGTTCCGGAGGGTGACCGGCTCACCGCAGCTGTGCCGGGGCCTCCATGGCGATGCGCTCGAAGACCTTCTGGTCCGCGGCGAAGTCCGAGTCGGGGATGGGCCAGTGGACCGCGATCTCGGTGAATCCCAGTTCCGCGTGCCGCCCCGCGAAGTCGACGAACGCGTCCAGCGATGCGAGCGGGCGGCCGCGGTCCGGGGTGAAGCCGGTGAGCAGGATCTTGTCCAGCGCCGTCACGTCACGGCCGATCTCGGCACAGGCGTCGGCCAGCTTCTCCGCCTGGCGGCGGATGGCCTGAACCGACTGCTCGGGGGTGCCGTCCTCGAACAGCTTCGGGTCGCCCGTGGTGACCCATGCCTGGCCGTGGCGGGCGGCGAGCCGCAGACCGCGCGGGCCGGTGGCCGCCACGGCGAAGGGCAGCCGGGGACGCTGCACGCACCCGGGGATGTTGCGGGCCTCGTGCGCCTGGTAGAAGTCGCCCTCGTAGGAGACCGCGTCCTTGGTGAGCAGCCGGTCGAGGAGCGGAACGAACTCGGCGAAGCGGTCGGCGCGCTCGCGCGGGGTCCACGGCTCCTGGCCCAGCGCGGTGGCGTCGAAACCGGTGCCGCCCGCGCCGATGCCCAGCGTGATCCGGCCACCGGAGATGTCGTCGAGGGAGATCAGCTCCTTGGCGAGGGTCACCGGATGCCGGAAGTTCGGCGACGTCACCAGGGTGCCCAGCCGCATCCGCTCGGTCACGGACGCGGCGGCGGTCAGCGTGGGCACGGCACCGAACCACGGGCCGTTGCGGAAGCTGCGCCAGGACAGGTGGTCGTACGTGTACGCGGTGTGGAAGCCGAGCTGTTCGGCCCGCGTCCAGGCCGCACGGCCGCCCTCGTGCCAGCGGCGGTGGGGAAGGATCACGGTGCTCAGACGCAGGCTCATGGGGTCGAGCCTAAGTGCCCTCATGTGTTTCACGTGAAACCGCCACCTCATGCCCGGTGCCGGTCACTCAGCGCACCCGCCCGCTCAGCCATGGCGTGAGCACGATCATCGGGATGAACTCCTTGTGCGTACGGTCCCCCGGCAGCGGCACGATCAGGAAGTAGCCCGGAGGGAAGCGCCGCGCCCTGACATACGCGAGGCCGCCGAAGACGGATCGCAGGAAGGCCGGTACGTCGTCGCGGGGGATGTCGGGGCACTCGACGCCCTCGACGTCGATCAGCGCGTCGTCCTCGGGAAACAGCCGTACGCTCACCCGGGGCACCCCGCCGAACTCGGCGAAGGCCTCGTGGGGGAGCGAGCCGTCCGGGTCGGTGGTGACGCCGACGCCCGCCGAGGTGCGCCGCGAGGTCTGGTCGGCGCCGATGGCGTGGGTGACCTCCAACTCGCGCTCGTACTCCTCGGCGAGTTCCCGCAGGGCGGTCACGGCGGCTTCCGTCGTGGGCAGGTGATCCATACCGGTGATGATGCAGGCTCAATGGCCCTGGGGAAACCGCAGATACCGCGGGGCCACCGCCCTGGTGAGCCACACGCCGTTCGCGCTGATCCGGAAGACGTGGCCGTCGCGGTGCATGGCGCCCGCGTCCACCGACAGCACGACCGGTCGGCCCCTGCGGGCACCGACACGGGTCGCCGTCTCGCGGTCGGCCGAGAGGTGCACGTCGTGCCGGTCCATGGGTCTGAGCCCCTCGGCCCTGATTGCCTCCAGAGAACGGGCGACGGTGCCGTGGTAGAGATACGGCGGCGGGGTGGCCGACGGCAGACCGAGGTCGACCTCGACGCTGTGGCCCTGGCTGGCCCGGATCCGGCCGCCCTCGATCGCGAAGCGCCGCTTGTCGTTGGCGGCGACGACGTGGTCGAGTTCGTCGCGGGTGAACGGGAAGCCGTGCGCCGCGGCAGCCGCGATCAGCGTGTCGATCTCGACCCAGCCGCCCTCGTCGAGCGTGAGCCCGATGCGGTCGGGCTGGTGGCGCAGATGCCTGGCGAGGTACTTCGACACCTTCACGGTGTGTCTTTCGTCCATGCGTCCAGACTGCCGGGGGAGACACGCATCACGCGAAAGATTTACCTTCGCAGGTTTGATCCACAGCCAAGTGCGGTTATCCACAGCGGAAATGGGCGGCTCTGTGGACAACCCACCCCGGACTCAGGCGAGTTCGAGGCACCCCGTCCCTCGACGTCGACCCCGCGCCCCTACGCCGAGCCCGTGCCGACGCCGGCACCGACGCGGTGGCGATCGTCGCGGCAGCGGTGGGCGGCGGCACCGCCGCCCCCGAGACCGCCCCCGCCGCCCGCCCTCACACCGGCGGCCTCACCCGGGCCGCCCTCCGCAGCACGCCCGGCATCCACCGCCGCAGCGCGTACGCCCCCCGCGCCTCCGGGGTCACCGGCATCACCGCCTCGTTCCGCACCACGGCCCGCAGGACGGCGTCGGCCACCTTCTCCGGCGGATAGTTGCGCATCCCGTAGAGGCGGGCCGCACGCTTCTGCAGGCGCCGCTCCTCCTCGGCATCCACGCCCGCGAAGCGCGCGGTGGAGGTGATGCTCGTGTTGACGAAGCCGGGGCACACCGCCGTCACGCCGATCCCCCGCTCCGCCAGTTCCGCCCGCAGGCATTCGCTGAGCATCAGCACCGCGGCCTTGGAGGTGCTGTAGGCGGGCAGCGCCCGGGACGGCAGGAAGGCCGCGGCGGAGGCCACGTTGACGATGTGGCCGCCCTGGCCGCGGTCCGCCATCCGCTTCCCGAAGAGCCGGCAGCCGTGGATCACTCCCCACAGATTGACGTCAAGGACCCTCTTCCAGTCCGCCGGCGTCGTGTCGAAGAAGGAGCCGGACAGTCCGACGCCCGCGTTGTTCACGAGGACGTCCACCACGCCGTACTCGGCGGTGACCTTCTCGGCGAGCGTCTCCATCGCCTGCCCGTCGGAGACGTCCGCCGTCTCCGCCCAGGCCGCGGACGCGCCCGCGCGCAGGCACTCCTCGGCGGTGCGCACCGCGGCCCCGGCGTTCCGGTCGACGGCCACCACGCGTGCGCCCGCACCGGCGAACGCCAGCGCCGTGGCCCGTCCGATGCCGCTGCCCGCCCCGGTGACCAGGACCAGCTGCCCGCCGAACCGGTCGGCGTGCGGGCCGGGGGCGGACACCGCGGTCCTGCCGCCCTCGACGGACCCGACGAACTCGGTGATCCAGGCGGTCAGCTGGTCGGGGCGGGTGCGCGGCACCCAGTGGCGAGCCGGCAGCGACCGGCGGGTCAGCCGCGGCGCCCACAGCTCCAGGTCGTCGTACAGCCGCTCGGAGAGGAACCTGTCGGCCAGGGGCGTGATCAGCTGCACGGGCACGTGTGCGTAGGCGTCGGTGCGCGGCCTGCGCAGCCGCGGGCGTACGTTGTCCCGGTACAGCCACGCCCCGTGGGCGGCGTCCCGGGGGAGGGTCGGGGCCGGGTGGTCACCACCGGTGATTTCCTGACCGCGCTCCAGAATGCGCGGCCAGCCCTTGCCGAGGGGGCCGCGCCAGGCCAGCTCGGGCAGCACGGGTATGTGCAGCAGGTGGACGTACCAGGACCGGGCGCCCTGGCCGAGCAGCTGGGCGACCCGGCGCGGGGTGGGCCGCCGGAGCCGCCCGTTGATCCAGTGGCCGAGGTGGTCCAGGGACGGCCCGGACATGGACGTGAAGGAGGCGATCCGCCCCTCGGTGCGTGCGACGGTGACGAACTCCCAGGACTGCACCGAGCCCCAGTCGTGCCCCACCAGGTGTACGGGCCGGTCGGGACTCACCGCGTCCGCGACGGCCAGGAAGTCGTCCGTCAGCTTCTCCAGCGTGAAGCCGCCGCGCAGCGGCCGCGGCGCCGTCGACCGGCCGTGGCCCCGCACGTCGTAGGCCACTACGTGGAAGTGCTCCGCGAGGCGGGGTGCGACCTCGGACCACACCTCCTGGGTGTCGGGGTAGCCGTGCACCAGGACGATCGTCGGCCGCTCCGGGTCACCGAGTTCGGCCACGCACAGCTCGATCCCGCCCGTGCGCACCCACCGCTCCCGCGCGCCCTTCAGCCGGGCCTCGACCTGCGACAAGTCCGTCACCTCTCCTCCGCTCCCCCGGGGACCGGCCGTCCCGCGCCGCTGTCGCCCGCCCACGCCAACGGTACGTGTCCGTGGGGTGACACCGGCGAATCTGGCACTTGTTAGAGAATCCGTCAACAGTGCCGGACCGTCCGTGGTACCTCTCAGGCAGGGGATCCCCTACGGGCCCGTACGACTCCAGGCGGACGCAGGACTGCTCTCCGGTCTGACGACCGGCGTGGCGCGGGTCACTACCGTCGTGGACGTGACTGTGATCGCGACCGAAAGCCTGAGCAAGCGGTTCCCCCGGGTGACCGCGCTTGACCGGCTCTCCGTGGAGGTCGGGCCCGGTGTGACCGGACTCGTCGGAGCCAACGGGGCCGGCAAGTCCACACTGATCAAGATCCTGCTGGGTCTGTCCCCCGCCACCGAGGGCCGCGCCGAAGTGCTCGGACTCGATGTCGCGACCAAGGGCGCCGCCATCCGGGAGCGCGTCGGCTACATGCCGGAGCACGACTGCCTGCCGCCCGACGTCTCGGCCACCGAGTTCGTCGTCCACATGGCGCGCATGTCCGGCCTGCCGCCGGCCGCCGCGCGGGAGCGCACCGCGGACACCCTGCGCCACGTCGGCCTCTACGAGGAGCGCTACCGGCCCATCGGCGGCTACTCCACCGGCATGAAGCAGCGCGTGAAGCTCGCGCAGGCCCTGGTGCACGACCCGCAGCTGGTCTTCCTGGACGAGCCGACCAACGGCCTCGACCCGGTCGGCCGGGACGAGATGCTCGGCCTGATCCGCCGCATTCACACCGACTTCGGCATCTCGGTCCTGGTCACCTCCCACCTGCTGGGCGAGCTGGAACGCACCTGCGACCACGTCGTCGTCGTCGACGGCGGCAAGCTGCTGCGCTCCAGTTCCACCACCGACTTCACCCAGACCACCACGACCCTCGCGATCGAGGTCACCGACACCGACGAGCACCCGGACGGCACCCGCGCGGTGCGCGACGCGCTCCACGCGCGCGGGGTGAGCGTCGAGGACGGCAGCGGCCTGCCCGGCGCCGGACACGTGCTGCTGCTCACCGCGCAGGGCGAGGAGACCTACGACCTGGTCCGCGACGTCATCGCCGACCTCGGCCTCGGCCTGGTGCGCATGGAACAGCGCCGACACCACATCTCCGAGGTCTTCACGCACGACAGCGACTCCGCGGCCGGCACCGGCAGCGGCGAGCAGCGGAAGGAGGAGGTCGGCCATGGCGGCTGAGCACCCCGTGCCCACACCGGCGACCGCGCCGGGCGACCAGACCCGCATCCACAACATCGGCTACCGCTCCTACGACGGTCCTCGCCTCGGCCGCGCCTACGCACGGCTCTCGCTGTACTCGCAGTCCCTGCGCGGCGCCTACGGCCTCGGCCGCTCGGCGAAGTCCAAGGTGCTGCCGATGCTGCTGTTCGTGGTGATGTGCGTGCCCGCCGCCATCATGGTCGCCGTCGCGGTCGCCACCAAGGCGAAGGAACTGCCGGTCGACTACACGCGCTACGCGATCATCATGCAGGCCGTGATCAGCCTGTACGTCGCCTCGCAGGCGCCCCAGTCCGTCTCGCGCGACCTGCGCTTCAAGACGGTGCCGCTGTACTTCTCACGGCCCATCGAGACCGCCGACTACGTGCGCGCCAAGTTCGCGGCGCTGGCCTCGGCGCTGTTCGTCCTCACCGCAGCTCCCCTGCTGGTGCTGTACATCGGGGCGCTGCTGGCCAAGCTCGACCTCACCGACCAGACCAAGGGATTCGCACAGGGACTCGTCTCGGTGGCACTGCTCTCACTGCTCTTCGCCGGCATCGGACTGGTCATCGCCTCGGTCACCCCGCGCCGCGGCTTCGGCATCGCCGCCGTGATCGCCGTCCTGACCATCTCCTACGGCGCGGTCTCCACCCTCCAGGCGATCGCGGACGTCCAGGGCAGCGGCGGCTCGATCGCCTGGATCGGCCTGTTCTCGCCGATCACCCTCATTGACGGGGTGCAGTCGGCCTTCCTGGGCGCGAACTCCTCCTTCCCCGGCGGAGTGGGTCCGAGCGACACCGAGGGCGTGGTCTACGTCCTGGTCGGCCTCGGCCTGATCGCCGCCTGCTACGGACTCCTCGTGCGGCGCTACAAGAAGGTGGGACTGTGACCACGCTCAGCATCGACCACGTCTCCCGCTGGTTCGGCAACGTGGTCGCCGTCAACGACATCACCATGACGATCGGCCCCGGTGTCACCGGGCTGCTCGGCCCCAACGGAGCCGGGAAGTCCACCCTCATCAACATGATGGCCGGCTTCCTCGCCCCCTCCACCGGCACCGTCACCCTCGACGGGCAGCAGGTGTGGCGCAACGAGGCCGTCTACCGCCACATCGGCATCGTCCCCGAGCGGGAGGCGATGTACGACTTCCTCACCGGCCGCGAGTTCGTCCTCGCCAACGCCGAGCTGCACGGTCTGGGCGCCAGGGCGGCCCAGCAGGCGCTGGCCACGGTCGAGATGGAGTACGCGCAGGACCGCAAGATCGCCACTTACTCCAAGGGCATGCGCCAGCGCGTGAAGATGGCGTCCGCCCTGGTGCACCAGCCGTCGCTGCTGCTGCTGGACGAGCCCTTCAACGGCATGGACCCGCGTCAGCGCATGCAGCTGATGGACCTGCTGCGGCGCATGGGCGACGAGGGCCGCACCGTGCTGTTCTCCTCCCACATCCTGGAGGAGGTCGAGCAGCTCGCCTGGCACATCGAGGTCGTCGTCGCCGGCCGGCACGCGGCCAGCGGTGACTTCCGCAGGATCCGCCGGCTGATGACCGACCGCCCGCACCGCTACCTGGTGCGTTCCAGCGACGACCGTGCCCTCGCCGCCGCGCTGATCGCCGACCCGTCCACCTCCGGCATCGAGGTCGACCACGCCGAGGGCGCGCTGCGCGTCCAGGCCGTCGACTTCGGCCGCTTCACCGTCCTGCTGCCCAGGGTCGCGCGCGAGCACGGCATCCGCCTGCTCACGGTCTCGCCGTCCGACGAGTCCCTCGAGTCCGTCTTCTCGTATCTGGTCGCGGCGTAGGAGGCCGAAAGATGTACGACCCCACAGTCGCCCGGCTCACCTACCGGGCCCTGCTCGGCCGTCGCCGGGCCCTCATCCTGGGCGCCCTGCCGCTGCTGCTGATCGTGATCTCCGTGGCGGTGCGCGGTCTCGCCGGCGCCGACGACCAGACGACCGCCGACCTGCTGGGCGGTCTGGCGCTCGCCACCATGGTGCCGATCATCGGTGTCATCGCGGGCACCGGCGCGATCGGTCCCGAGATCGACGACGGTTCCGTGGTCTACCTGCTGTCCAAGCCGATCAAGCGGCCGACGATCATCTACACCAAGCTGATCGTCGCGATCGCCGTGACGATGGTCTTCTCGGCGGTGCCCACGCTGATCGCGGGCCTGGTCCTGAACGGCAACGGGCAGCAGATCGCCGTCGCCTACACGGTCGCCGCGCTGGTCGCCTCCATCGCCTACGCCGCGCTGTTCCTGCTGCTGGGCACGGTGTCCCGGCACGCCGTGGTCTTCGGCCTGGTCTACGCGCTGGTGTGGGAGGCGCTGTTCGGCTCGCTGGTGCCCGGCGCGCGCACGCTGAGCGTCCAGCAGTGGTCGCTCGCCGTGGCCCAAAAGGTCTCCGGCGGCGACATGGTCACCTCGGACGTGGGCCTGACGACCGCAACGGCCCTGCTGGTCGCGGTCACCGTTCTGGCCACCTGGTACGCGGGCCGGAAGCTGCGCACCCTGACCCTCGCCGGCGAGGAGTGAGGCGGACGCGCTCTTGCCGGGGATCTCACCTGCGCCGGGCCGGCGTGCTCGGCGCGGTCCCCGCATCCGCGGGCCGGCTAATTCGGTGGCGTCCGCGGGGCCCGGCGGGCAGAGTGGTGGTGTCCGCACCGCCGGGAATGTCCGGTGTCGCGCACGGGGAGAGGAGCGGGGCGCATGTCCATGCACGGCAGTACGTCCCGCTCCCGTCAGGGCAGCCCGTGGCGGACTCCGGGGTGGTCCCACTGCTCCGTCGAGTCCGCCCCGCACGGGGAGCTGCCCGGGGCGGCCGCTTCGAGCACGCGCCGTCGGGCCGCGTGAGGCCGCCCACCCGGAGGATTGGCCGAGGGGTAAGGCACTGGTTTGGGCTCAAACCACGGTCGGGCCGGAAAGCCCGCGCACGTTCGATCCGTGCATCCTCCGCAGCATGCCGGGCGTCAGCCCAGCAACCGCTCCAGCACCACCGCGATCCCGTCCTCCTGGTTGGAGGACGTCACCTCGTCGGCCACCGCCCGCAGTTCCTGGTGGGCGTTGGCCATGGCCACGCCGTGCGCGGCCCAGGCGAACATCGGGATGTCGTTGGGCATGTCGCCGAAGGCGATCGTCTCCGCGGCCTTCACGCCCAGCCGCCGGGCCGCCAGCGACAGCCCGGTGGCCTTGGACAGCCCGAGTGGCAGCAGCTCGACGATGCCCTCGCCCGCCATGGTCACGGTGACGAAACCGCCCGCGGCACGGTCCGCCACCTTGGCGAGCTCGTCGGAGGCGAGGTTCGGGTGCTGGATGTACAGCTTGTTCAGGGGCGCCGTCCACAGGTCGGACGCGTCCGAGAAGGGGATCCCGGGCAGCCCGCCCACGACCTCGTAACCGGGACCGACCAGCACCTCGCCGTCCAGCCCGTCGCGGCTCGCCGCCAGGTGCAGCGGACCGGTCTCCGCCTCGATCTTGGCCAGCGCCACCCCGGCCAGCTGCCGGTCCAGCGTCACCGAGGTGAGCAGGCGGCCCGCACCGGCGTCGTACACCTGGGCGCCCTGGCCGCAGACGGCGAGGCCCCGGTAGCCGAGGTCGTCGAGGATCGGGCGGGTCCAGGGCACGGCGCGGCCGGTGACCACGATGTGTGCGGCGCCCGCCGCGGTGGCCGCGGCGAGCGCGTCCCGGGTGCGCCGGGAGACCGAGTGGTCGTCACGCAACAGCGTGCCGTCGAGGTCGGTCGCTACGAGCCGGTACGGCAGGGTCGAGGCGTCCGTGCTCACTCGGCGACCGGTTCCAGAATCTCCCGGCCGCCCAGGTAGGGACGCAGCACCTCGGGCACCCGCACCGAGCCGTCGGCCTGCTGGTGGTTCTCCAGGATCGCCACGATGGTGCGCGGTACGGCGCACAGCGTGCCGTTGAGCGTGGCCAGCGGGCGCACCTGCTTGCCGTCACGGACCCGGATCTGGAGGCGGCGGGACTGGAACTCGGTGCAGTCCGAGGTCGAGGTCAGCTCGCGGTACTTGCCCTGGGTGGGGATCCACGCCTCGCAGTCGTACTTGCGCGCGGCCGAGGAGCCGAGGTCGCCCGAGGCCACGTCGATCACTCGGAACGGCAGCTCCAGCGAGGTCAGCCACTGCTTCTCCCACTCCAGCAGCCGCTGGTGCTCCTCCTGCGACTCCTCCGGGGTGACGTAGGAGAACATCTCCACCTTGTCGAACTGGTGCACGCGGAAGATGCCCCGGGTGTCCCGGCCGTGCGAGCCGGCCTCGCGGCGGAAGCAGGGCGAGAAGCCTGCGTACCGCAGCGGCAGCCGGTCGGCGTCGATGATCTCGTCCGAGTGGTACGCGGCGAGCGCCACCTCGGAGGTGCCGACGAGGTAGAGGTCGTCGGCGGGGAGGTGGTAGACGTCCTGGGCCGCCTGGCCGAGGAAGCCGGTGCCCGCCATGGACTGCGGACGGACCAGCGCCGGGGTCAGCATCGGGGTGAAGCCGGCCGCCGTGGCCTGCGCCATCGCGGCGTTCACCAGGGCGAGCTCGAGCAGCGCGCCGACACCGGTGAGGAAGTAGAAGCGCGAGCCGGACACCTTGGCGCCGCGCTCTACGTCGATGGCGCCGAGGAGCTGGCCGAGTTCCAGGTGGTCCCTGGGCTCGAAGCCCTCGGCGTCGAAGTCGCGGACGGTGCCGTGCGTCTCCAGCGTGACAAAGTCCTCCTCGCCGCCGACGGGCACGTCGGGGTGGACGAGGTTGCTCAGCTTGAGCAGCAGCTCCTGGGTCTCGGCCGCGGCGGCGTCGCGCTCGGCGTCGGCCGCCTTGACGTCCGCGGCGAGCTGGCTCGCCTTCTTCAGCAGCTCGGCCTTCTCGTCACCGGCCGCCTTGGGAATGAGCTTTCCGAGCGCCTTCTGCTCGGCGCGCAGCTCGTCGAAGCGGACGCCGGACGACCTGCGCCGTTCGTCAGCGGACAGGAGGGAGTCGACGAGCGCGACGTCCTCTCCACGGGCGCGCTGCGAGGCGCGCACACGGTCGGGGTCCTCACGGAGCAGGCGAAGGTCAATCACGCGGTCAAGGCTACCGGTGCGGCACGACGGCTCACGACTCACTATTGCGGGGTGTCGCTTACCTTACGTTATGGGGGAATTGCGCATTGTGTTCCTCCGGTCAAGGAAAGGCGGGGTGGCCGCCCCGAAGCGGTGGCCCGCCGGAGACCGGTTGACCCGAGTCCCTTGCGATCAGGGGGATTTGGCGTCTGGTTGTCCACAGGGATCCCGTGTAGGGACGGAAGTTATCCACAGGGTGTGGGGAAGATCTGTGGACATCGGAATTGATCACTCCGATACGCCGAGCCACATCCGAGGAATCCCAGGCCAAACTCCCTTTGACCCCACTTTCGAGCGGAAAGGGTTCATCCCAAAGGGTTGACCAAAGGAAAAGCACGGACGAAGGGCGAGATGCGCAACGATGAACTCGATCATGGCCCGAAGGGCGATTTGTCGACTGAATGCCTCTTCGCTGTCGACTTGTCCCCAGGTCGAGAAGCGGACCTGTGGATAACTCCTGTGGACAACGAAAATCAGCAGGTAGGACCTGAGGATCAGCAGGCAGGACCTGCGGTGCGGCAGGCCGGACCGGCGGAACGACACGGGGGGCCCGGCGGCCACCGGACCACGGCTCCCTTCAGAACCGGCCGTCCTGGCACCGCGCCACCCAGTCCGCCGCCGACACGAACTCCTCGTCCGACGTCCCGAGCAGCGGCGCCCCCACATCACCGGGCCTGACGTCCGCACGCGGATACGAACCCAGGAAACGCACCTGGAGGCAGATCCGCTTGAGCCCCATCAGCGCCTCGGCCACCCTGCGGTCCGAGATGTGCCCCTCGGCGTCGATGCAGAAGCAGTAATTGCCGATGCCCGCGCCGGTGGGCCGGGACTGGAGCAGCATCAGGTTGATGCCCCGCGTGGCGAACTCGCCCAGCAGATCGCGCAGCCCACCGGGGTGATCGTCGCGCTGCCACAGCACGACGGACGTCTTGTCGGCACCGGTCGGTGCGGCGGGCCGGGCGGGCCGTCCGACCAGCACGAACCGCGTCTGGGCGTTCTCCGCGTCGTGGATCCCGGTCTCCAGGGCCTCCAGGCCGTACCGGGCG
This sequence comes from Streptomyces sp. NPDC005931, assembly GCF_042871235.1. Lineage (NCBI taxonomy): Bacteria > Bacillati > Actinomycetota > Actinomycetes > Kitasatosporales > Streptomycetaceae > Streptomyces > Streptomyces sp. NPDC005931. Next base: position 319,548 of record NZ_JBIAIG010000002.1, on the reverse strand, counting down.
GCGGCGAACTCGCCGGCGAAGGCGGCGTCGTAGCGGCCCTCCTGCACCAACCGGGCGCCGTCGGCGTTGGAGGCGGCCGACTCCCACGTGACGTCCGGGAGGTGCCTCCGCAGCCAGTTGCGGACCTGCGGCTGGGCGGCGGGGTGGGCGGTGACCGTCTTGATGTCGGACAGCTTGGTGCCGGGACGGACGAGCAGCGCGAAGGTGATCGACAGCAGCACCTCGCGGTAGATCATCAGCGGCGTGCCCGCGACCAGTTCGTCGAGGGTGGTGGTGATGCCGCCCTCGACGGAGTTCTCGATCGGCACGAACGCGGCCTCGGCCTCGCCGGCGCGTACCGCGTCGAGCGCGGACTGCACGGACACGTAAGGGATCAGCTCCCGGGTGGCCGCCTCGGGAAGGGTGCGCAGGGCGACCTCGGTGAAGGTGCCCTCGGGGCCCAGATACGCATAGCTCGCTGGCATGACCTCACCCTAATGGGCCCGCGCCCGGCACCATCGCGGGTTGCGCTCCCAGGAGTGACAGTGGGCGGCTCTCACCCCTCCAGCAGCTTCTGTCCCACATACTCGCCCTCCGCGGCCCCGCCCGGCACCGCGAACAACCCGCTCGCCTCGTGCCGGACGAACGGCGTGAGGGCGTCGCCCCGGTCCAGCTTGCGCTGCACGGGAACGAAGCCGCGCAACGGATCCGCCTGCCAGCAGATGAACAGCAGCCCCGCGTCCGGCACCCCGTCCGCGTCGATGCCGTCGTGGTAGGAGAAGGGGCGCCGGAGCATCGCCGCACCGCCGTTCTGGTCGGGGCGGGTGATCCGGGCGTGTGCGTTGATGGGGACGACCAGATCGCCGTGGGCGTTCGTCTTCTCCAGGTCCATCTCCGAGGTCTCGGTGCCCCCGGACAGCGGTGCCCCGTCGGACTTGCGGCGCCCGATGACGCTCTCCTGCTCCGTGAGCGACAGCTTCTCCCAGTCGTCGAGCAGCATGCGGATCCGGCGTACGACGGCGTAGGAGCCGTGGGCCATCCAGCCGGGCTCGCCGCCTTCCGGCACGAAGATCCGCCGGCCGAAGTCGGGGTCGGAGGACTTCGGGTTGCGGGTGCCGTCGACCTGGCCCATCAGGTTGCGGGCCGTCATGGGGCGGGCGGTGGCCCCGGGTGAACGGTTGAAGCCGTTCATCTGCCAGCGCACCCGGGCGGCCGACCCCGCGTCCTTCTGGATCGCGCGCAGCGCGTGGAAGGCGACGAGCGCGTCGTCGGCACCGATCTGCACCCACAGGTCGCCGTTGCTGCGGGCCCTGTCGAGGCGGTCGGAGGAGAAGTCGGGCAGCGGGTCGAGGGCGACCGGGCGCTGCTTCTCCAGTCCGGTGCGGCCGAAAAAGCTGTGGCCGAATCCGAAGGTGACGGTCAGCGAGGAGGGGCCCGCGTCGCGCGCCACACCGGTGTCCTCCTGGGTGGCCGGCTCACCCGCCATCAGCCGCCGGGCGGTGTCCGACCAGCGGCGCAGCAGTGCGGCGGCCTCCTTTCGGCCGGCGGCCGGTGCCAGGTCGAAGGCGACGAGGTGACCGCGGGCCTGAAGCGCCTGGGTGATGCCGGGCTGATGTTTCCCGTGAAACATCACCCGGCCCTCGCCCACCGAGGCGAGCGGCGTCGTGGCCTCGGCGGGTGCGGTGGAGTACCCCACGGCACCGCCCGCCGCGCCGAGCACGAGCCCGGCGGCACCGGCGGTGCCGAGCAGTCGGCGCCGGGAGATGCCGTCCGTGGTGCCCTGCGCGACGGCGGCGCCCTCCTGGGGTGCCTCCGGGCCACGGGCCTGCGGAAGGGACTGGTCAGCCATGGGTGGTTCAGCCGATCTTCGCGTTCTTGGAGACGGTCACCTGGTCGATGTCCGAGGTGCGCACGGTCACCTCGATCTCCCAGTCACCCGCCATGGGGATCTGCACTCCGCTCGCCGACCAGTGTCCGGTGGCCAGGCGGTCGGGGACCACGGGCAGCGGCCCGATGTCCTTGGCGGACAGGGTGAAGGCGACCTTCACCTCGGGAAGGTCGACCGCCTCCCCGTCCGGTCGCTTCGCATAGACGTGCAGGGTGTTGCCACCCACCCGCGCGGGGTCGATCTCGACGGTGACGACGCCCTTGCCGTTCTTGCCGCCGGTGTCGAACGGCATGTCCAGGGTCACGGCGCCGACGCCCTGGCCGGACGGCGCGGACGACGGGTCCGAGGTCGCCGCCCTGGCCTCCAGCTCGGTACGGCCGGGCTCGGTCTGGGTCAGCACGGTGGTGACGGCGAGCAGGACGACGGCGACGCCCGCCTCGGCGAGCACGGAGCGGCGCAGACCGAAGCGGTGCGGGTCGGCGTCCCGCAGCCGCTTCTGCCGGGCGCTCTCCATCGCGACCCGCTGCCGGGCGAGCTGAGCGACCCGCTCGGAGTCCGCTTCGGTCGTCCCGCCGGCCCCGGGACCGCTTCCGGTCAGGGCACCGCCGCTGTCGGCTCCGGCTCCGGCCCCGGCGCCGCTACCCTCCGCAGCGCCGCTACCCTCCGCAGCGTCACTTCCGGCCCCGGCGCCGCTGTCGGGCCCGGAGGACCCGGCGGTCGCCGTTTCCCGCGCGCTCCCACTACTGGCCGTGGCACCGCTATTGGCGGCGCCACTTCCGGCCCCGGCGCCGGTCTCGGGCCCGGCGCCCCCGCCGACCGCTCCGTCCCTGACCTCACCGGTTTTCCTGCCCGTCACCGCCTCCGCGAGCTCCTTCGTCCCCCGGGGCACCGCGGACGCCCCCGCCTCCGCCAGCCGTGCCGTCCACCGCCGCGAGACGTAGGCGACCCCGACCAGGACCACCACGAGCCCGATCTTGGCGAGCAGCAGTTGCCCGTACCGTGTGTCGGTGAACGCCGACCAGGAGCCGAGCTGCCGCCAGCACTGGTAGACCCCGGTGACGACCAGTGCCACCACGCTCCCGAAGGCGACCCGGGAGAACCGCCGGACGGCCGTGGAGCCGACCGGCGTCTCGGCGGGCGCCCGGTAGAGCGCAACGAGCAGGGTGACGAGCCCGCCGAGCCAGGCGGCGACGGCCAGCAGATGCAGGACGTCCACCGGCATGGCCAGGCCCGCCTGGAGCCCCGTGGAGGCGTGCTCGGACATGGCCCAGCTCGCGGCGAGCCCCGCCGCCACGACCGTCCCCCCGATCGAGAGCCCGAAGGTCAGGTCCCGCTTCTCCTCGTCCTCCCGCTTGTCGTACGCGCCGAACAGCACCGCGATGAACAGCGCCGCCGCGGCGAGCAGCAGCAGCCGGGACACCAGCGCCGCCCCCGTCTTCGTCTGGAGCACGTCCCCCAGCAGCGACAGGTCGAAGACGTCGCCGACCTTCCCGGAACCGGTGTAGGAGCCGCGCAGGAGCAGCAGGGCGAGGGTGGCCGCGGTCAGCGCCAGCCAGCCGGAGACGACCAGCCGCTGCACCGCCCGCACCCCGGAGCCGCGCCCCCAGCAGGCCAGCACGAAGGCCGCCCCGCCGACCATCACGACGTACCCCGCGTAGGACACGTACCGTCCGAGGCCGTAGAGCCACCCGACCACGCCCGCGTCACCGCCCTGCCCCGAGAGCGCCACCGAGGTCTTGGACGGGGCGCCGACGGAGAAGGTGAAGGCACCGGCGACCGGATGGCTGTCCGCCGACACCACCTGGTAGGTCACGGTGTACGTGCCGTCCGGCAGCCCGCCGAGCAGACGCACGGAGTACGTGGTGCCGCCGGGGCTGGCCGGGGCCCCCTTGTCGACCCGCTCGCCCTGGGGGTCGAACACGCGCAGGGCGTCGTCGCCCACCGCCACCGGTTCGGAGAAGGTGAGCGACACCTGGGCGGGTGCCGTGTCGACCACCGTCCCCTGCCGGGGGTCGCTGCCGGTCAGCGCGGCGTGCGCCGAGGCCGGGGCGGCCCCGGACAAGAGGACGCCGGCGGCGGCCAGGAGCAGCAGCACCAGGATCCGCACGCGGCGGGCGATGGTCTGGGGCACGGGCGTCTCTCCCTCAGTGTCCGCTCTTCGGGGTGTGGGTGGCCGGTTTCACCGGCATCTCGACCGTGACCGGCTCGGAACGGGCGAAGCGCAGCTCGACGGAGACGCTCCGGCCCTGCTTCGGCTTCTGCTTCAGCTGCTCGAACATCAGGTGGTTGCCGCCGCTCTTGAGCACGAGCCGCCCGCCCGCCGGGATGTCGAGCCCGTCGACCTCCCGCATGGACCCGTCGACGGTCTCGTGCACGGTGACCTGTCCGGCGACGTCGCTGTCGACCGAGGTCAACCGGTCGGCCGCTCCGCCCTTGTTGGTGATGGTGAGGAAGCCGGCCGCCAGGTCCGACACCGGCTGCGGCATGTAGGCGCCGCTCACGGACAGGACCGGCTTCCCGCCGCCGGAGCCGGAGTCCGGGGCGGCCGTCGTGTCCGGCCCGTCCGAGCCGCCGCAGCCGACCAGCGTCAGGGACAGCACCCCGGTGAGCGCCGCGGCCGCGAGCGGGAGCCGCCTCACGGGTTCTGCCCCTTGATGATCTTGGGAAGGTCCTTGGTGTAGTCCTCGACGGTGGCGTCCTCGCCGTAGAGCACGTAGCCGCCGTCGGTCTTCGGCGAGAACGCGATGACCTGGGTGCCGTGGTCGGAGACCGTCTTGCCGTTGTCGTCCTTGCGCGGCGGGTCGATCGAGATGCCGAGGGTGCGGGCGCCGGCCTGGATGGTGGCGAAGTCGCCGGTCAGGCCGACCACCTGGGAGTCGATGCCCTTGAGCCACGAGCCGAGCGCGGCGGAGGTGTCCCGCTCGGGGTCGGTGGTGACGAACACGATCCGCAGTGCGTCCTGCTGGTCCTCGGGCAGTTGCTTCTTGGCCACGGCGATGTTGTTCATCGTCAGCGGGCAGACGTCCGGGCAGTGCGTGTAGCCGAAGTAGATCAGCGTGGGCCGGCCCGCGGTCTCCTTGCGGAAGTCGTACTTCTTGCCGTGGGTGTCGGTGAGGACGAGGTCGGGCTTCTCGAACGGCTTGTCGAGGACGGTGGCCGCCTTGTCCGAGCCGGCCTCCTCGGAGACCACGGAGACGGGCTTGCCGCTGTCGGTGTCGCCGCCGCAGGCGGAGAGGGTGAGGAAGGCGACGGCGAGCAGGGCCGCTGCCGCCAGATTCTTGTTGCGCATGAAAGGTGTCCCGGGTGTGAGTGCTCCGGCGCGCACCGGGGCCCAAGGGTCCACGGGGGCCCCGGTGCGCGCCGCGAAAGGGGGTCAGGCGGTGGTGCGCCGCCGCCCGGCGAGTACGCCGTAGGCGACGCCCGCGGCGCCGACCACGATGCCGACGACGCCCAGCACCCGCGCGGTGGTGTCGGTGGCGGAGTCGTCGGAGTCGGAGGACGCCGCCTCGGTCCGGGCGGACGCGTTCTGTGCCGACTCTGCGTCGTCGGCGGCCTCGTCCCCCTTCTCGTCGGTGGCGCCGTGGCCGTCCTCGGCGGCCTCGCTCAGGGTGAGGACCGGCGCCGGCTTGTCGGGCTCCTCCTGGCCCTTCTGCGGCACCTCGATCCACCGGACGACCTCCTTGTTGGAGTACGTCTGGAGTGCCTTGAAGACGAGCTCGTCGGCGTCCTCGGGCAGCGTGCCCACGGACACCGGGAACTTCTGGAAGAAGCCCGGCCGGATGCCGTCGCCGTCGGCGGTCCAGGTGACCTTGGTGACGGCCTCGGTGATCTTCTTGCCGTGCTGCTCGATCGGCTTGTTCAGCCGGGCCTTGGTGACCTTGATGTCCCAGCCCTCGACCGGTGCCGGCATCACGGAGGCCAGCGGGTGGTCGGCGGGGAAGTTCACCTCGACCTTGGTGGTGGAGGCGTTGTCGCGTTCGTTGGGGACCTTGAAGTTCACGACCGCGTAGGAGCCCTTCGCGGCCTCGCCCTCGGGCTGCACGGAGACGTGTGCGAAGCAGGGGGTGGACAGGGCGAGGACGGCGGCACCGGCGACGGCGCCGGCGGCGGCGATACGGGAAGCCTTCATGGCAGAAGCACTCCGCTTCGTTGGAGGTTCACTGACGGTGGGAGAGGCGCGCACGCGGCGGGGCCGTCCGTCGGGGACGGCGGCTCCCGGGCCGGGCGCACGCGGAACGGGCCGCACGCGCGCATGCCGCACGCGGGCGCCCCTCTCTCCCCCGGGAGGACCTGCAGGACCCCGGGCCCGGAGGTTCCGGGGGCAGAGGTTCCGACGGTGGCGGAGCGGAGGTGGCGTCGCGTCAGGCGGCGAGGGCGAGCGCGGTTGCGGCGGCCGGCGGGCCGCGGCGGATCACCGTGTGCTGGAGTGCGAGGGTGCGCGGTCGCGGGGGCGCGAGCAGGGCGGTGCGCGGCGGACGCGGACCCGCTGCCGGGGTGCCCGGGAGTCCGGCCCGCAGGGCGCGCACCAGGGCGAGCGCCGCGCGGAGGGACCGCACGAGGGCGCCCTCGGCGATGCCCTGGGCCGAGAGCTCGACGAGCCGCAGCAGGGCCAGGTCGCCGCGGCGCAGCAGCCAGCCCGCCGCCAGGGCCGCGAGGAGGTGGGCGAGCAGCATCGGCAGCGACGGGAGCAGCGACGCCGAGGAGCCCGCCGCGGAGGACAGGGCGTCCGCGGGGGTGTGCGCCGCGTGGGCGGCCGTGCCGCCGGGAGCGATGCGGGCGTCGGTGAGGATCCGCTGGGCCTGCGTGGGACTGATCGCCGCTGCCGTGGTGCCGCACACCAGCCGCGCGGCCTGCTCGACCAGTGCGGCGTCGGAGAGGGCGAACGCTGAGGACGCCGAGGACGCCGAGGACGCCGAGGAAGCGGACGGTGCGGCGGTCGCGCCGTGCTGCCCGAGGCCGAACAGCGTGTGCAGCACCGTCTGTCCGGCCGCCAGCAGCGCCGCTGTCCCCGGCAGCGAGCGGGTGCGCCCGGCGAGCGGGGCGGCCACCAGGACCGTGCCCAGGAATCCCGCGCCGAGCGTCCACAGCGGAACGGCGGCGCAGGACGCCAGTGTGTGCCCCGCTCCGGCCAGCACGACGCAGACCGCGGCGAACACCGCGGCCCGCAGGAACCGGAGTCCTCCTCCGGAGCGCGCCGTGCGCGGGTGGGGGGCAGTCATGGCTGCCTCATCATCCCATTGGCCCCATGGCCGCCGTACGGCAGGTCCGCAAGATGCGGTACGGCCGGAAGGTCGTGTCTGCGGCGGACCGCCCCAATACACCGATCGGTGGCACGACACACCCGCCGTATGGGCGGCGTCACCTCAACTTCACGCTTACAAGTGAGTACTCAGGGCAATACGTAACGGTATGTCGAGCCGCGGCCAGGAGGCTGGAGCATGAGCATCTGGTGGTCACTGCACTTGCGGCGCGAAGCTGCCAGCGTGCCACTCGCCCGGCGCCTGCTCCTCGGCACGATGGAGACCGCGGGGGTCGACCCCGACATCTCCTACGACCTCTCCGTGGCCCTCAGCGAGGCGTGCGCGAACGCCGTCGAGCACGGCGGGGACGGCGCGCGGGGCGGTTCCTCGGAGGCGTACCGGGTCACCGCCTACCTCGACGGGGAGAAGTGCCGCATCGAGGTGGCCGACGCGGGACCCGGTTTCCCCGCCGGCACGGGTGGCCGCTCGCACCGACCGGTGCGCCCCGCGGCCGCCGACGCGGAGCACGGGCGCGGTCTGTGTCTCATCCAGGAGCTCGCCGACCACGTCCACATCGGCAACAAGCCGGGCCGGGGCGGCGCGGTGGTGAGCTTCGACAAGATCCTGAAGTGGCGCAAGGACGCCCCGCTCATCGCCGTCTAGCGCAAGCCGTGCCGTGCCCGGCCGGTGAGCGCGGCGGCCGCAGTTCACCACCGCCGCGCCCGGCAGGATGACGACCCGCGCCCCGCTCGTCCACGGCACCACCATGCCGCCGCTCCACCAGCCGGCCCCGCCGCACGTGGTCGTACGCGCGTGAGGACGCCGTCGCCACGGCCCGCCGCAGCGCCAGCAGCGCGGCCACCGCGGGAAGGCGCCAACGTCCGGGGACTGCCGGGCCGGGCCGCAGGCCGAAACGGGCGCACGCGCGCGTGCCACCGCACCCGGCGGTTCGGCCTCGGCCGGCGGCAGCGCGGCGACCCGGGTGCCCGAGCCCCGGGACCCCGCGTCCGGGTCGGCCGGCCGACCCGCACGGCCTCGAGCAGCGCCCTCCCGAGCCCGACCGGCGGCCCGAGCCGTTCGCCCCCGGGTGCCCATCCGACCCGGCACCGGACCGGAGGCCGTCCACGGCCTCCGCGTGCATACCGCGCTCCCAAGGAGCGCGGGCGTGTGCGGCCCGCGGACGGCCGCCCCGCGCCACCGGTCGCGGACGACCGGCACACGAAGGGCCGGGTACCCGCGGGTACCCGGCCCTTCGCCCTCCGTGTCAGCTCTTGAGAGCGGCCATCCAGGCCTCGACCTCGTCCGACCGCCGCGGCAGCGCGGCGCTCAGGTTCCGGTTGCCGTCCTCGGTGACCAGGATGTCGTCCTCGATGCGCACGCCGATGCCCCGGTACTCCTCGGGCACGGTCAGGTCGTCGGCCTGGAAGTAGAGCCCCGGCTCGACGGTGAGCACCATGCCCGGCTCCAGGGTGCCGTCGACGTAGGTCTCGGTCCGCGCGGCGGCGCAGTCGTGCACGTCCATGCCGAGCATGTGGCCGGTGCCGTGGAGCGTCCAGCGGCGCTGGAGACCGAGCTCGAGGACGCGCTCGACCGGGCCCTCGACCAGGCCCCACTCGACCAGCTTCTCGGCCAGCACGCGCTGCGAGGCGTCATGGAAGTCGCGGTACTTGGCGCCCGGCTTCACGGCCGCGATACCGGCCTCCTGGGCCTCGTACACGGCGTCGTAGATCTTCCTCTGGAGCTCGGTGTAGCGGCCGGCGACGGGCAGCGTGCGCGTCACGTCGGCGGTGTAGTACGTGTGCGTCTCCACACCGGCGTCGAGCAGCAGCAGGTCGCCGGAGCGGACCGGGCCGTCGTTGCGCACCCAGTGCAGGGTGGTGGCGTGCGGGCCGGCCGCGCAGATGGAGCCGTAGCCGACGTCGTTGCCCTCGACGCGGGCGCGCAGGAAGAACGTGCCCTCGATGTAGCGCTCGCTGGTGGCCTCGGCCCGGTCGAGGACCTTCACGACGTCCTCGAAGCCGCGCACGGTGGAGTCGACGGCCTTCTGGAGCTCGCCGATCTCGAAGTCGTCCTTGACCAGCCGCATCTCCGAGAGGAAGACGCGCAGCTCCTCGTCGCGCTCGGCGGTGACCTTGTCGGTCAGCGCGGCCTCGATGCCGGCGTCGTGGCCGCGCACGACGCGGACCGGACCGGTGGCCTCGCGCAGGGCGCCGAGCAGCTCGCGCACGTCGGAGGCGGGGATGCCGTACAGCCTCTCGGACTCAGTGAGGGAGTGGCGGCGGCCGACCCACAGCTCGCCCTGGCCGTCGAGCCAGAACTCGCCGTTCTCACGGTCGGAACGCGGCAGGAGGTAGATCGTCTCCTTGTGACCGCCGTCGACGGGCTCCATGACGAGGACGCCGTCCTCCGTCTGGTTGCCGGTGAGGTAGGCGTACTCGACCGACGCGCGGAAGGGGTACTCCGTGTCGTTCGAGCGGGTCTTCAGGTTGCCCGCGGGGACGACCAGTCGCTCGCCCGGGAAGCGGGCGGACAGCGCGGCGCGGCGGGCGGCGGTCCGGGCGGCCTGGGGGATCGGCTCCAGGTCGCGCAGCTCGGTGTCGGCCCAGCCGCTCCTCATGTTCTCGGCCAGCTCGTCGGACACGCCCGGGTACAGGCCGTTCTTGCGCTGCTTGACGGGCTCCTCTTCGGCAGTCTCCGGGGTCTCCGGGAGCTCCTCCGCCACGGTCATCCTCCTTGGGTACGGCACTGGACCGACACCCATCGTACGGTCGCGCGGAAACGGCCCCCGGGCGCGATGACCTGTTACCGCGGGCCGAGCCCATGGCGCCCCGCGGCCTATTCGAACCGCGCCGCCAGGACCACCACGTCCTCCGGGGAGTCCGCCGTGTCCGTGCCGTCCGGCAGGACCGTGCGCAGGACGTGGTCGGCGATCGCCCCCGGGTCGCGGCGCAGTGCCACCGGCACGCCGGCCGCCGCCGCGTGCAGCCGGGCGAAGGCGCGGTCGGTGGGGTCGCCGGTGCGGTGCAGCAGCCCGTCGGTGTACAGCAGAACCGTCTCTCCCGGTTCGGCCTGGACCTCCACGCTCGGCGCCTCCCAGCAGGCGAGCATGCCCAGGGGGGCCGAGACCGACGTCTCCACGAACTCCGTGCGGCGCTCGCCGAGCAGCAGTGGCGGGCTGTGCCCGGCGCCGGCCAGCGTGATCCTGCGCAGCGCGGGCTCGCAGTAGCCGAACAGGGCGGTGGCCGAGCGGGCCGGTTCGGTGAGCCGGAGCAGCAGTTCCAGGTCGGACAGGACGGCGACCGGGTCCTCGCCCTCCATCACGGCGTACGCGCGCAGGGAGGCCCGCAGCCGGCCCATCGCGGCGACCGCGCTCGGCCCCGAGCCGGTGACGGACCCCACGGCGAGGCCGAGGGCGGCGTCCGGCAGGGGCAGCGCGTCGTACCAGTCGCCGCCACCGCGCGGGCCGGTGCGGTGCCGAGCGGCGAGCTGGACGCCGGGGACCCGGGGCAGTCGCGAGGGCAGCAGTTCCTCGGACATCGTGGCCATGCACGCGCGGGTGCGGTGCAGCTCCAGCAGCCGGGCCAGGTGCTCGGCGGCGTAGCGGGCGTAGAGGCCGACGAGGTGGCGCCGGCGTTCCGACGGCTCGGCCGGCTCGTCGTAGAGCCAGACGGCGGCGCCCAGGCGGCCCGCCGTCTCCGTGGCCAGGGGGAGGGCGTAGCTGGCGGCGTAGCCGAGGCGGGCGGCGACCTCGCGGTGGCGCGGGTCGAGGCCCTTCTCGGCGAACAGGTCGGGCTCGGCGATGCCGTGGTCGGCGCCGGGCAGCCCGTCGAGGATCCTGCCGTAGGACAGGGAGGCGCGCGGGACCGTCTCGATGTGACCGAGGTCGGCGCGGGCCAGGCCCAGGCCGATGGTGGTGTCGGGGCCGAGACCGTCGCCCGGTTCCAGCACCAGGAGGCCGCGCCGGGCGCCCACCAGGGCGGCTCCGGCGCGCAGCAGTTCGTGGAGCGCTTCGTCCAGGGAGCCGGTGCGGGCCAGGCGCTCGGTGAGCTCGTGAAGTGTCGTCAGGTCCGAGACCCATCCGGCGAGACGGTCCTGGAGGAGTGCGCCCGGTGCGTTCTGGGGGTTCGGCGGGGCGGCCGGGGAGGAATGCGCCGCGGCGGACGCGACAGTGTGTGCGGGCGCGGGAACCGTGGAATCGATTCCAGCCACTTTCGACGGATGCGGGGCGTTCATGACGTCCGGCTTTCCGGACGGTGCGTACTGCTCAAAAGCATCGCAAACCCCCATGTCATTCTGCGTCGCCAGCAGTGTCTCCACATGTACACGTACTCGTGAGGAGATGTCCAGCATTGTCCTGCTGGGATTCGTGGTGTCCGTGGGGTTTCGGGGAACTCCCCGCAGACCTCTTGCCGAAAATCAAACTTGGCTTGAAACTCCCTCAGGGGGAGGCATATTGCGGTCGACTGGGCTTGCTCGACGGAGCGTCACAACGGTCGTGTGGGGTACGTACTCGGTGAAGGCCAGGGGTGGTTGAGAAGCACCCGGAACCTGGCGCCGGAGCCGGGCGTCCTAACCACCGACGACCGTGCCCCATCCTCCCGCGGTGGAGGCGGAGAGAAATACGCGCGACGGCAAACGCCAGACTTCGCCACCCCTCGCCACGCCCGTGCTTCTGATAGACGCAGTATGGGTGGAAGTGCCGCGGAGGCAGCCCCTGCTCGATCGACGGGGTTCCCCTTGCCCGGGGCGGCGGTGTGATGCGCCAACAGGTACGCACAGTGAAGTGATCGACACATGATGTGATGTGGACCACGGTGTTGCCAGGCGTGCAACGGAAAGGAACGAGCGCTCATGCGCGAGATCCTCGGAAGGCGACGCAGGCTCCTGCCCCGGCGCGGTGGCGGGACGCCTGAGCTGATCGGCGCGGCCCTGACCTTCGCCGCCCAGTGGCGGTGGCCCGTACTCCCGGGTGCGGCGGCGGACCAGCAGGGGCGGTCCCGCTGCGGCTGCCCCGACCCGGAGTGCACGGTGCCGGGCGCCCATCCCTTCGACCCCGCCCTGCTCGCGGCGACGACCGACGCCCGTATGGTCCGCTGGTGGTGGACCAACCGCCCGACGGCGCCGATCATCCTGGCCACCGGGGACAGGGCCCCCTGCGCGGTCTCCCTGCCCGCCCTGCCGGCCGCCCGTGCCCTCGGCGCGCTCGACCGCCTCGGTGTCCGGCTCGGCCCGGTCGTCGCCTCGCCGGCGCGCTGGGCGATCCTCGTGAAGCCGTACTCCATGGAGCAGCTGGGCGAGCTGCTGTACGCCAAGGACTTCGTCCCCGGTTCCCTCCGCTTCCACGGCGAGGGCGGCTACCTCGCCCTGCCCCCGTCCGAGACCGGCCAGGGCGGGATCCGCTGGGAGCGGGCGCCGCTGCCCGGATCGGCCTCGCCGTGGGTGCCCGACGTCGAGGCCGTGGTGGACGCCGTGGTCGACGCCCTCACGCGTACGGGTGTGAGCGCGCCCGAGATGTAGGTGCCGGCGGGCGTGGTGGTGCTGACGCCGCATCGTGGTGGTCCCGGGACGGCGGGTCCGCGCCGGCCGTGTTCGGTGCGCTCCAGGCGGCCCGGGCAGCGGAGTCGGCCGCCGCCCGCGGATGTCGCCCTGACCGGTGTCGACAGGGCCGGTCGTCTGCCCGCGGACGGAGGGCTGCGCCGGGAGGCGTGCCGGTGTGTCCGATTCCGGGCGGCTCCGCGCGCCGTGTGAGCGCCTGGGACCCGGGCGTCCCGAGGGCGCGGACGCACCGCGCGGGGGACACCGCCCGGACGCCCCGACGCCCCAGAGTCTGACGGCGGATCTGCGGACACCCGGGAGAGGGCACGCGGAGGGCACGGGGAGCATCCGTACGGCGCGCCGCCGGGTGAGTCGCGGATGTCGCGGTCTCGGCCGGTCAGGGGCCCGTGCTGCTCGGTCCGGGAGGCAACTCCCCTTCCGGAACGGGCAGTTGACGGGCGAACGCGTTCCGTGAACGGCGCCGGGCACGGAAAGACCCGGTTGCTGGCGACGGGGGATGCACCAGCAACCGGGCTACTCGAACGGTAACAAGAGATCGGCGGTTCGCAAATTCCATCTCGGCTTTTCCGGTCACCGAAACGGCTGCCCGTGCCGGGAGTTGCGGCCGGAACCAGTGGTTCCCGAGGGGCGGGGTGTGCTGATCGGTCGGTCAGCACACCCGACCGCGGGACCGGGCCTCAGCTGAGCGTGACCTGGCGGTTGGTGAGGCCCCCGCGCGCGCGGCGCTCGTCGGCGGTCAGGGGCGCCTCCGTGGCCAGGGCGGCGGCCAGGCGCTCGGCGAACTCGGCCGCCGGCTTCTCCACGTCCTCGGCGCCGACCCCGCTCGGCAGGTCCCAGACCGGGACGGTGAGCCCGTGCGCACGGAAGGAGCCCACCAGACGGGTCCCCTCCCCGAGGGAGGACCGGCCCGCCGCGTGCAGTCGCGCCAAGGCGTCCAGAAGCTGCTCCTCCGGATGCGGCATGACCCACCGCAGGTGGTTCTTCTCCGGCGTCTCGCACCAGTACGCGGCGTCCACGCCCGACAGCCTGACGGTCGGGATGGCGGCGGCGTTGGCCCGCTCCAGGGAGGCGGTCACCTCGGGCGTGGCGTTCTCCGTGTCCGGCACCCAGAACTCGAAGCCGCTGTGCACCACCGGCTCGAACGCGCCGTCGGGGTCGAGCAGGTCCTGGAGGCGGGGGCCGTCGGCCGGGGCGCGGCGGCCCTGCACGGGCGTGCCGGGAGCGGCGTCGAGCGCGCGGGTGAGCGTGTCGGCCAGGTCGCGGCTGATGTCGCCCGAGGCGGTGTCGTTCTGCAGGCCGAGGAGGACGGAGCCGTCGTCGCGGCGCAGGGCGGGCCAGGCCATCGGCAGCACCGTGGCCAGGGTGACCGACGGGACGCCCTCGGGCAGGCCGTCCTTGAGCGGCAGCTCGACGGTGGCCGCCGGAACCAGCTCGCGCAGCGCCACCCAGTCGCACTCGCCCGGCAGGCCCTCGAACGGGCGGTGCACCAGCTCGGTCACGGCGTGCGCGGCGGCCCGGCCGTGGCAGGCCTTGTAGCGGCGGCCGCTGCCGCAGGGGCAGGGCTCGCGGGCGCCGACGACCGGGATCTCTCCGTCCCTGAGCTGCGGGCGCTTGGCCTTCGTCTGGGGTCGCTTCTTGGCCATCGTGGGTGTCTCCCGGTTACGGCTCGTCTCGTACGGGCGGGAGCCTAGCCGTTCACGCCACCGCGGACGGGGTCCGGTGGACAGCGCGCCGACCGTCCGATCGCGCGGACGCCGGTCCGGGCACCTTGCGGGAGCGCCGCCGTCACCGCCGGCCCCGCAGCCCGCGCGGACGCGGCGGTGCCGCCGTCAGTCCAGGTCGTCGAAGGCGTCCGCGAAATCCAGTCCGGGTATCTCGGACACCGCGGGGGCCGTGACGCGCGCCGCGAAGTCGTCGCGCCGGTGGCCGGCGTCCGGGTCGAACACGTCGTCGTGGACGACGACCCACACCGTGACCTCGCCGGGCACCTCGTCGCGTACGCCCCAGTCGTCGGCGAGCGCCGTGATGATGTTCAGCCCCCGGCCGCCGTGCGCCGTGACCGACGGGGTGGCCGGCGCAGGGCGGGTCGGGCCGCCGCCGTCCGTCACCTCGACGACGAGCCTGCCCCGCGCGTCCACGCGCCAGGCGGCACGGACGTCACCGTCACCGGCGAGGGCGTCGCCCAGCGGTCTGCCGTGCTTGCACGCGTTGCTCAGAAGCTCGGAAAGGATCAGTACGGCGTCGTCGACGACCGATTCCGCCACGCCACCGTCGCGCAGTTGCGCGCGCATCCGGTGCCGCGCCTCCCCCACGCCCGCAGGGCCATGGGGCACGGCCATGCACGACGACGTGGGCACCTCCTGTGCCACCACCAACGCCACCCCCGAGACCTCCTTCGCCCCACGCCACGGTGTGGATGCCCCAATGGCCTGAACCGGAAACCGGCCAGTCCCTGTGTGGTGACGCATTCGACACGATCGAGTACGCAGCGAACGCGCCGGGGCACTCCCTGTGACCGTGTGGCTGGATTTCGTCGGTGTGGCCGAGAGGTGAGGATGCGCCGGATCACGGCGCCAGGTCAAGAGCCGTGCAGCCGCTCGTCTCAGCGGCCGAGCCGGTCGAGCACCGCACGGGGGCGGTTGGTGATGATGGCGTCCACGCCGAGACCCACGCAGAGGTCGACGTCCTCGAGGTCGTTCACGGTCCACACGTGCACCTGGTGGCCGGAGTCCTTCAGGCGCCGGACGTACGCGGGATGGCTGCGCACGATCCGGATCGACGGACCCGCGATCCGGACACCGGCGGGCAGTCGTCCGTCGCGCAGCCGGGGGGAGACGAACTGCATGAGGTAGACGGTCGGCAGTGTCGGCGCGGCGGCCCGTACGCGGTGCAGCGACCGCGCGGAGAAGCTCATCACACGCACCGGGGACTCCTGGGCGGTGGCCGGGGCGTCGAGCCCGAACCGCTTGAGCAGGACCAGCAGCCGCTCCTCGACCTGGCCCGCCCACCGCGTGGGGTGCTTGGTCTCGATGGCCAGCTCCACCCGGCGCCCGGAGTCGGCGACGAGCTCCAGCAGCCGCTCCAGGGTGAGGACGGACGTGGCCTCGCGGTCCTCCGGGCGGTGCTCCCAGTCCGGCTCCTCGTCACGGGTCTTCCAGGAGCCGAAATCCAGGGCCGCGAGGTCGGAGAGCTCCAGGGTCGAGACCGCGCCGCGGCCGTTGGACGTACGGTTGACGCGCCGGTCGTGAACGCACACGAGATGACCGTCGGCGGTCAGACGGACGTCGCATTCGAGCGCGTCCGCGCCGTCCTCGATCGCCTTGCGGTACGCGGCCAGGGTGTGCTCCGGGGCGTCCTCGGAGGCCCCGCGGTGGGCGACGACTTGGGTCGGGTGCTGGCGTGCGTGGGTCACCGCGTCATGGTGCCACCGCGCGCGGGTATACGTGCGGTCGGGCCGGCCAGGACGGCGGTGACGGTGCGGACGTCCGGTGGAGGCATCCAAGTGGCGCCCCTTAATTCGCTGATGCCCTATATAAAGAATGGCCCCGGGTTCACAGGAACGGCTTATGGTGCCCTGACGGCCCGTGGGAAAAGCTGACGTCATACAAAGAGACGTGCGATGCGACGTACACCGCTGCTCGCGCCGGACCCGTGAACGCGCGTGACCGGGCGTGACCGAGCGTGACGTGGAACGACAGCCGTGGATCGAGGAGAAGAGCTGTGAGCACCGAGAACGAGGGCACCGCGGTACCCCCGGCCCCGTCGGCACCGCCCGCGCCGGTGGATGCTCCCGCTGCTCCGCCGCACCAGGAGCACCCGGCTCCGTACGGGGAAACCCAGGCGCCCCCCGCGGCCCCGACCGGCGCTCCGGGCGCGCCGCCGGCATACGGCGCCCACGGGACTCACCCGGCCCCGGACCAGGGCGGCCACGGAGTACACGGCACCGGCCCTGCCGGTTCCCCGTCCGCTCCCGACGCCTCCTGGCCCCCGCCCCCGCCGCCGGGCACCCCGTCGTACGGCGACGGCGGTGCCGGACACGGCGCGGGTGGCTGGGGTGCCTCCTACCAGCCGCCGGCGCCCAAGAACGGCGGCGGGCGCGGACGCCTGATCGGCGCGGTCCTCGCGGCCGCGCTGGTCGCGGGCGGCCTGGGCGGCGGCCTCGGGTACACCCTGGCCAAGGAGAACGACAGCAACAGCTCGACGACCGTCTCGGCGGCCACCAGCGGCGGCAGCGTCAAGCGCGACCCGGGCACGGTCGCGGGCGTGGCCGCCAGGGCGCTGCCCAGCACCGTCACCATCGAGGCCGAGGGCCGCAGCGGCGAGGGCGGCACCGGCACCGGCTTCGTCTTCGACACCCAGGGCCACATCGTCACCAACAACCACGTGGTGGCGGAGGCCGTGGACGGCGGCAAGGTCTCGGCGACCTTCCCCAACGGCGAGAAGTACGACGCGGAGGTCGTCGGCAACGCGCAGGGCTACGACGTCGCGGTCATCAAGCTCGAGAACGCCCCCGCCGACCTCAAGCCACTCACCCTGGGCGACTCCGACAAGGTGGCCGTCGGCGACTCGACGATCGCGATCGGCGCACCCTTCGGGCTCTCCAACACGGTGACGACCGGCATCATCAGTGCGAAGAACCGGCCCGTGGCGTCGAGCGACGGCAGCGGCAGCCAGGCGTCGTACATGAGCGCGCTCCAGACCGACGCCTCCATCAACCCGGGCAACTCCGGCGGACCGCTGCTGGACGCGCAGGGCAACGTCATCGGCATCAACTCCGCGATCCAGTCGACCGGAAACGGCGGCTTCGGCACCGGGCAGGCCGGCTCGATCGGCCTCGGCTTCGCCATCCCGATCAACCAGGCCAAGTACGTCGCCCAGGAACTGATCAAGACGGGCAAGCCGGTCTACGCGAAGATCGGCGCCTCGGTCTCCCTCGAGGACTCGACCGGCGGCGCGAAGATCACGGAGCAGGGCGCGGGCGGTTCCGAGGCGGTCGACCCGGGCGGCCCCGCCGACAAGGCCGGACTGAAGCCCGGCGACGTCATCACCAAGCTGGACGACCGCGTCATCGACTCCGGTCCCACGCTGATCGGGGAGATCTGGACCCACAAGCCGGGTGACAAGGTGACGCTCACCTACGAGCGCGACGGCAAGGAGCGCACCACGGAGCTCACCCTGGGCTCCCGGGTCGGCGACAGCTGACCCGCCCCGGGGCACCGGATCCGACCCGGCCCGCCGCCCTCACGGGCAGCGGGGCCGGTGTGCGTGCGCGGGGTGCGCGGGATCAGGCCCGTGCTGCAGGACACCGGCCGGGTGTGGTTGCCGTTGTGCTGGATGGTCCGGCCCCGGCTGTCGCCGCTGCCGTTGGGCTTGGCAACGAGGGTCTGGCTGCTCGGTTGGCAGGCGCTGATGTTCCGGGTGGACAGGACCTTCGCGGGGGTGGGCACGTTCATCGTCACGGTCCAGTTGTTCGAGCCGCTGACCGAGACGTTGAGGTTGCACCGGTCGCTCCCCTGCTCACCGGCGGACAGGGACGCGGAGCACCCGCCGGTGCCGCCACCGCCCGAACCGGTGGCGACAGGCCGGGCAGTCGCACGGGTGGAACCCGTCGAACGGCTCCACAGCCTGTGGACCCAGCGGCCCGCGGGCCCCGCGCGCTGCCCCGGGCCGGTAGGCTGTAGCCGCCCCGCCCGGCCCAGCTGGGCGGCGGCCCGGGTGGGTTGCCCGAGCGGCCTAAGGGAACGGTCTTGAAAACCGTCGTGGCGCAAGTCACCGTGGGTTCAAATCCCACACCCACCGCAGGTGAACGGCCCCTGACCGGCTAAGTCAGTCGGGGGCCTCCGCCGTTGGCGGTGTCGTTGAGCGACCGCTGGTCCCCCCGTTCGGGCACGCACGCGGAGCGCGCCTTGCCACGTGCGCATCCGCCGAGGCTTCGCCGTCCCTCGCCTGGTGCAGCGAGCCGCTCAGCCGCCAGACGACGGCGATGGTCAGCGCGGCGGCTCCGATGCGCAGACCGTCGCTGAGCATCACGTGCCGCAGGGCCTGGCGGGCTTCGCCCGCTGTTGCGGCCTGCTTCAGAGCCGAGTAGCCGTCCGTGGCCCAGGCGCCTGCGGCGAGTACGGTGAGCCACCACATGGTGAGCAGGGGATTGCCGCGGCGGCGTCGCCTCGCCGGCTGGGCGGCAGCCCACACGTCGTTGATGAACATCTTCGGTACGAACAGCTGCGCCAGTGGAACCAGCCAGCCGAAGAGCACCCAAGCACGGTGGTGGCGCTGCCCCTCGGGCCAAAGCGTGTCTGCGAGAGTGCGCACGTTGTCGAGCCAGACGAGGAACAGGAGCATGGTCGCGAGGAACGCCGCCTGCCACCACCCAGTCAGATTCCCGAACCACATGTCGGCACTGACCAACTCCTCGCCTTCATCCGGCCCGTTCAGCGGTGGTGCCAGTAGCACCTGGTATTTGTGCCAGCCTGCTACATCGGTGGCCACCGTCACCAGCGCGAAGCAGGCGAGCATGCCGCACGTCCATCGGGCGAGCCCGCGTGGCGACGCCGCCCTTCCACCCATGCCGTACCTCCCGGAGGCCCGCCTGAGCGGGCTTTCCGCAGGTGGCAGCGGATCTTAACCTTTGAGGCGAGCCGGAGTCACCGCACCGCTTGCACCCCGATCCGCTCACCCGCACTGCTACTTCTGTGGCTGCGCGTCGGCGGCGGCAGCGCCCGGAGCCGGGAAGCGCGCCCGGCGGAGTGGAGCGTGGCTGGGGCTTGAACGCGAGCGTCATCACCCGGCACTACGCCCGGCCGGTCGCCGGCCGCGACGACCAGGTGGTTCGCTCCGGCCCCGCCCCCTCGCCCGAGCTGCGGGCCTCTCATGCCGACCGGGACCGGGCGGTGACGTGCTGCGCGTCGCGGCGGGGGACGGTCGGCTGACCGCGGCCGAGTTGGACGAGCGCCTGGAGGCCGCGCTGTCGGACCGGACCCTCGCTGAGCTGACCGCGCTGACCCCGACCTGCCACCCGTGTCGGCCTACACCGGCGCAGCCGTGGCGGAGGCCAAGGACGTCCTGCGGATCGACCAGAAGTCCAGTCCGGTGCGTCGCACGGGTGCCTGGGTGGTGCCACGCCGGGTGTAACTGGTGACGGAGTTCTGCGAGGTGACGCTGGACTTCACCCAGGCGGTGATCGCGCACGGCAGCCTGGTGATCGACACGGACATGTGCGGCAAGACCCTGACGTTGATCCAGGCCGGGCATCGTCGTCGACGCCGACGGTCTGATGCTGGAGCACAGCAAGGTCAGGATCCGGCAGGCTCCGGATGTCGATGCGTCGGTCAGGCTGCGGGTGGAGCTGGTCGGCCACAAGGTCTACGGCCGCGTCCTGGTGCGGCCCCCGCGGCGGACGTTCGGACCGTGGCTGTCGGCGGGCGAGGGTAGCGGCGCGCTTTCGGTTCTCGGAGCCGGGCGGCGGGGTGGAGTCAGGGCCGGTGGCCCGTCATCCGCGCCGCCGACGCGATCGTCGCGCGGGCCTCGCGTTCGGACAGGCCCGTGTCGAGGGCGGCGTCGACCAGGGGACTGACCAGGGCGGGCCCGATGCCGTCCTCGTAGGCACGGCAGGCCGCCCAGAACAGGCGGGTGTTGCGCTGCCCCTCGTGGGCCGCCAGCACGAACTGGACGAGTCCCTGGCCGTGCCCGCCGGCCGACGCCGGCGTGGGGTGGTGCGCGCGGGGTGGTGGGAGCAGGAGGCGCAGGAGGGCGGGCGGGCAGGGGGCGGGCGCCAGACGGCCCGTGCCCGGCGCGGCGGTGTACGCGCCGCGTTCGGTGCGGGAACCGGGGCCGACCAGGTAGCCGCCGGCGCCCCGGATGTCGATGCCGGGTGCGAGTCGGCCCGCGGAGTTGGGCACGACCACGTCGGCGGGGCCGCTGAGCCACAGGTGCCGGCCGCCGCTCGGGGTCAGCACGACGACCGTGGCGGGGATCGTGAACAGGTGGCGCAGGGCCAGTTCACGCAGGGCGGCCGAGGAGTCCGTGCCGGTCTTGGTGTCCAGGTCGACGCCGATGAGGTGGTGCGGGGGCAGGCCACAGGCGATGCCGTAACCGGTCGCACGGGGTGCGGCGGCGAACATCTCCCGGATACGGGCGGGGTCGGTCGAGGCGTCGTACACCCCGTGGCCGAAGCGGCCGCACTCACCGTGGCAGGGGGTGGGGCCGGGGTCGTCGCGGTGCGGGGAGCCCAGGGCCGGGAGCTTCGTCCGGGACAGGGGGATGACGGCCAGTCCGCGTTCGGCGGCTGACAGGGCGTGTGCGAGGGCCAACGTCGTGGCCTGCCGGTCGGTGGTGGCCATGGAGCCCATTTTCGTACATGCGTTCGAAAAAGGGAAGGAGTGGGAGAGGGGTGCCCGCGGGGTGCGGAAAAGTGCGCGGAGGCTGCCGGAACGCTTCGCCTGTTGGGCGGCCTGGGTTTGGGGCCGGGAGGCCGGGGGCCGTGGGACGTGCGTGGCAGGAAGGGGTTTACTTCCTGGTCCTCACGCTTGCGTGCGAATGACGCCCTTCGGGGGGTTCGTCGGTTTCCCTCGGGCAAGTCTGATCGCGACGGCGACTCGGACCGTTGGACCCGCTGAAGGGAACAGATCATGGCAGGCATCCGTACCGCCCGCGTCCTCGCGGCCGTCTCCGCCCTTCCTCTCGCGGCCGCCCTCTTCGGCGGCGTCGCCGCGGCGGGCAACGGCGCCTTCCCGGACG
Source organism: Streptomyces sp. NPDC005931 (assembly GCF_042871235.1). Lineage (NCBI taxonomy): Bacteria > Bacillati > Actinomycetota > Actinomycetes > Kitasatosporales > Streptomycetaceae > Streptomyces > Streptomyces sp. NPDC005931. Next base: position 298,149 of record NZ_JBIAIG010000002.1, on the reverse strand, counting down.
TCGGATCGACCGCGGCGGCCGACACGGCGGTGGCGGGTGCCGTGGACAGCGGGGTCGGCGGGGACAACTTCGGCACCTTCTCCGCCGCGCAGCAGCAGGCCGCCGGTGCCGGTGCCTCGAACGAGAGCACCACGTCCCACGTCAACGGCTCCGCGGCCACGTCCGTCAACCAGGGCGACGGCAACGTGGCCATCAGTTTCTCTCCGCTGTGGTGAGGGGGTGAGGGGGCCGCCGGCTCCGAAGGATCACGGGTGTGCTCGTGGAGTGCGAGGCGCCCGCGCGGCGGCGCTTCGGTGCCGCCGCGCAGGCGGCCGGCGCGGGCGGGGAGCGTCGGCCCCCCGGGTTCCGCCCGGCCCTCCCCCAGGGGTGAACCCGTATGCGCACGAACCTCCTCGTCCACCTTCAGGAGGTGCAGCCGACCCCGCCCCTACAACCTGAGGGGGACTCCGCTTCGGGACCTGCGGCCGATCCGCGGGCCGGGGTGCGCTCCTAGCGTTGAGCCATGACCACACCCGTCTGCACCAGCGCTTCGAACGCCGCTGCCCCAGCGACGCAGACCCTCCCGTACCCGTCGTTCGCGTCGTACGTGAGGGCCCGCCGGCCGGTGCTCCTGCGTACCGCCCGGTCGCTGACCGGGAATCCGAGCGACGCGGAGGACCTGCTGCAGACCGCGCTCACCAAGACCTACGTCGCCTGGGAGCGCATCGAGGACCATCGGGCGCTGGATGGCTACGTGCGCCGGGCGCTGTTGAACACGCGGACGTCGCAGTGGCGCAAGCGCAGGGTCGACGAGTTCGCCTGCGACGAACTGCCCGAGCCGGATCCGGCGCCCGGCGGCGACGACCCGGCCGAGCAGCAGGCGCTGCGCGACGCGATGTGGCGGGCGATCATGCGGCTGCCCGCCCGGCAGCGGGCGATGGTCGTGCTGCGGTACTACGAGGATCTCAGCGAGGTCCAGACGGCGGAGCTTCTCGGAGTGTCGGTGGGCACCGTGAAATCCGCCGTATCGCGGGCGCTCGGCAAGCTGCGGGACGACGCTGAGCTGGGACTTGTTCGATGATGAGGCGTATCGTCGGGCTCTGACGGTTGATCGATCATCCGCTCCCCTAGTGACATACCACGCGGTATGTGCGCAGAATCAGCGCAACTCTTACCGCCGCGTAGGCAATGTCGCCCAGGAGGACGCCGTGCTGAGCACCATGCAGGACGTACCGCTGCTGATCTCGAGGATCCTGACCCATGGGTCGACGATCCACGGGACATCGCAGGTGACCACCTGGACCGGTGAGGGCGACCCGCACCGCCGTACCTACGCGGAGATCGGCGCCCGCGCGGCCCAGCTCGCCCACGCCCTGCGCGAGGACCTCGGCGTCGTCGGCGACGACCGGGTCGCGACCCTGATGTGGAACAACGCCGAGCATGTGGAGGCGTACTTCGCGATCCCCTCCATGGGCGCGGTCCTGCACACCCTGAACCTCCGCCTTCCGGCGGAGCAGCTCGCGTGGATCGTCAACCACGCCGCCGACCGGGTGGTCGTCGTCAATGGTTCGCTGATCCCGCTGCTGGCTCCCCTGCTGCCCCACCTGAAGACGGTGGAGCACGTGGTCGTCTCCGGGCCCGGTGACCGTTCCGCGCTGGCGGGCGCGTCCGCGCAGGTGCACGAGTACGAGGACCTGATCGCCGGGAAGCCCACCGCCTACGACTGGCCCGAGCTGGACGAGCGCTCCGCCGCGGCCATGTGCTACACCTCCGGCACGACCGGCGACCCCAAGGGCGTGGTGTACAGCCACCGCTCGATCTACCTGCACTCCATGCAGGTCAACATGGCCCAGTCGATGGGGCTGACCGACCAGGACACCTCGCTGGTCGTGGTCCCCCAGTTCCACGTCAACGCCTGGGGCCTGCCGCACGCCACCTTCATGACCGGCGTGAACATGCTGATGCCGGACCGCTTCCTCCAGCCGGCCCCGCTCGCCGAGATGATCGAGAGCGAGCGCCCGACCCACGCCGCCGCCGTCCCGACCATCTGGCAGGGCCTGCTCGCCGAGTTGACCGCGAAGCCCCGCGACGTCTCCACCCTCACCCAGGTCACCATCGGCGGCTCGGCCTGTCCGCCCTCGCTGATGGAGGCGTTCGACAACCTGGGCATGCGGGTCTGCCACGCCTGGGGCATGACGGAGACCTCCCCGCTCGGCACCATCGCCCGCCCGCCGGCCGACGCCGTGGGCACCGAGGCGGAGTTCGCCTACCGCCTCACCCAGGGCCGTTTCCCGGCGAGCGTCGAGGCGCGCCTCACCGGACCCGGTGGCGAGCGCCTCCCCTGGGACGGCGAGTCCGCGGGCGAGCTGGAGGTGCGCGGTCCCTGGATCGCCGGCGCCTACTACAACGGCTCCGGCGCCGAACCGCTGCGCCCCGCCGACAAGTTCAGCGAGGACGGCTGGCTCAAGACGGGCGACGTCGGGACCATCTCCCCCGACGGCTTCCTCACCCTGACCGACCGGGCCAAGGACGTCATCAAGTCCGGCGGCGAGTGGATCTCCTCCGTGGAGCTGGAGAACGCGCTGATGGCCCACCCGGACGTCGCCGAGGCCGCCGTCGTCGCCGTCCCGGACGACAAGTGGGGCGAGCGCCCGCTGGCCACGGTCGTCCTCAAGGAGGGTTCCACCGCCGACTTCGAGACCCTGCGCGCCTTCCTGGCCGACGAGGGCAAGATCGCCAAGTGGCAGCTCCCCGAGCGCTGGACGGTGATCGAGTCGGTGCCGAAGACCAGCGTCGGCAAGTTCGACAAGAAGGTGCTGCGCAGGCAGTACGCCGAGGGTGAGCTGGACGTCACCCGGTTCTGACGGTCGGCACCCGGCTCCGGTACCACCGGAGGTCTCGGACGCGCGCCGGGCAGTGGGGGGACTCGGTCCCGCTCACTGCCCGGCGCACCCGTTGTTACGCCCGGCCCCGGAAGTGCCCGACCTCGGTTGGTGCCGATCCGGGCCACCGGGCCTCGGCTGGTTTCGATCCGGGCCACCGGGCCTCGATTGGTGCCGATCCGGGCCACCGGGCCTCGGCCGGTTTCGATCCGGGCCACCGGGCCTCAGTTGGTGCCGATCCGGGCCAGCAGGTCGACGATCCGGCTCTGCACCTCGTCGCTGGTCGACCGCTCCGCGAGGAACAGCACGGTCTCTCCCGAGGCCAGCCGGGGCAGCTCGGCGGGATCGACGGCGGCGGTGTAGACGACGAGCGGGGTGCGGTTGAGCTGCCCGTTCGCCCGCAGCCAGTCCACGATCCCCGCCTGGTGCCGGTGCACCTGCATCAGGTCCATCACCACCAGGTTGGGCCGGAACTGCCCCGCCAGGGCCACCGCGTCGGCGTCACCGGCCGCCCGCGCCACCTGCATCCCGCGCCGCTCCAGCGTCGCGGTCAGCGCCAGCGCGATCTCGGCGTGCTCGTCGATCAGCAGCACCCGCGGCGGATGCTGCTCGCTGTCGCGCGGCGCCAGGGCCTTGAGCAGCACGGCGGGGTCGGCCCCGTACGCGGCGTCGCGCGAGGCCTGTCCCAGCCCGGCCGTGACGAGCACCGGCACCTCGGCCGCCACCGCCGCCTGCCGCAGCGACTGAAGCGCCGTGCGGGTGATCGGCCCGGTCAGCGGGTCCACGAACAGCGCGGCGGGGAAGGCCGCGATCTGCGCGTCGACCTCCTCGCGCGAGTGCACGATGACCGGCCGGTAGCCGCGGTCGCTGAGCGCCTGCTGCGTGGACACGTCCGGGGCGGGCCACACCAGCAGCCTGCGCGGGTTGTCCAGCGGCTCCGGGGGCAGTTCGTCGTCCATCGGCTGCGGACGCGGGGTGTCCGCCACCTCGACGGCTCCACCCGGCCCGTCGAGCGGCTCGGGCCCCTCGGCGGCGTCCGCGTCCGGCGCGCCTATCGCGTACGAGCGTCCGGTGCCCTCCGTCGCGGGTGCGAGCCGGGACTGCCCCGCGAGCGAGTGCTGCGGCTGGGCCTGGGCCGGCGGCTGCTGTGCCGGTGCCTGCGGCTGGGCCGGGGCGGTGTCCGCCGGCGGGTGCGGGTGCGCGGCCTGCTCCGGGCCCGGGGCCGGGTCGGGCCGCGTACCGAGCTTGCGCCGGCGGCCGGATCCGCCCGGCTGGTGCGGCGGAGGCGTGGCCGACGGCATGGGCTGCTGCACCTGGGCGGCCTGCCGGGTGAACGGCACGCCCTGCCCCAGCGTCCGCACGCTGATCGCACGGCCCTGCGTCGAGTTGGGGTCCACCGGTGCCGCTGCCTCGGCCGGCAACGGCTGTGCCGCCCGCTGCCCCGGCACCGCCGCGCCCTCGGGGGGCAGCGGGGCGCCCGCGGGGTGGGCGTGCCGCGGTCGGCTCACCGGGGGTACGGGAGTGCCGGCGCCGGATGTGTCCCCGGCGGCGGGCCACGACTGCGGTGCCGGGGTCCCCTCGGGCGGGGTGGCCTGTCCCGGCGACGCCTCGGCGGGGAGCGGCTGCGCGACGGCCGGCTGCTCCGCGGCCCCGCCCTGCGGCGGCAACGGCCGCCCGACGGCGGCTCCGTCCTGGAACTGCGCGTGGGTGCCCTGGGGTTGCGGCTGCGTGCCGGGGGCCGGTGTCTGTGCCTGCGGCGCCGGCCCGGGGAAGGCCACCGGCATGCCCTGCCCCACGGTGTCGTGCCCGGGAACGGTTACCGGCACCCCTTGCCCCATGGTGCCCCGGCCCGGCACCGGGCCGGCGGGGGTGTGGTGCTGCGGAGCGGCGGCTCCCTGTGCCGGGGCGGGGGCGGCTTGCGGTGGTACGGGGGTGCCCTGTGGTGGGACGGGGGCGGCTTGTGGAGGTGCGGGGGTGCCCTGCGGTGGGACGGGAGCGCCCTGGGGAGATACGGGAGCAACCTGCTGGGAAGCGGCGGCCGCACCCTGCGGGGGCACGGCGACGCCCTGCGGAGGAACGGCGGCCGCGTGCGGCGAGGCGGGTGCGCCCTGGGGAGGAACGGCGGTGCCCTGCGCGGGAATCGGGGTGCCCTGCGCGGGCACCGCAACGCCCTGCGCGGGCACCGCAACGCCCTGCGGGGGCACGGCGACGCCCTGCGGAGGAACGGCGGCCTCCGGCGGCGGCACCGGTGCGCCCTGTGCCGGGACGGGTGCCCCGTGGGGCGCCACGCCGGCCCCCGGCTGCGGCACCGGGCCTGCCTGCGCCTGAGCCCCGTCGGTCGCTCCCTGGCCGGACACGCCCGTCTGCGGGGCGGGCTCCGGCGTTACCTGGGCGCCCTGCGGGACCCCGCCCTGAACAGGCACCGCCTGCATGGCCGTCGGCGGCACGGCCACGCCGGGAACGGCCTGGGCGGGGGGAAGACCCTGCGCCGGAACCGGCTGACTCGGGGTCCCTTGAGCCACGGTGCCCTGGCCCACCGTCCCCTGGACGGGCGTCACCTGCTGTGGGGCTCCCTGCACCGGAATCCCCGGTGCCTGAACGGCCCGCGCCTGCGGCCCCTGTGCCTGCGACCCCTGCGTCTGTGCCGTTGCCGGTTGTCCCTGCGCGGTCGCCCCGACGGCACCCTCCGTCGGCTGGGCGACCACCCGTCGGCGGCGGCCCGTGGGCGCGCTGGTGGGATGCGGCTGCGGTGGCGTGTGGTCGGCGGACTGGTCGTGCGGAACGGCGTCGTGGCGGCCGTCGATCAGGGCATCACCGGTCGCGGCGGCCCCCTGGACCGGCACGGCCCCCTGGACCGGCACGGCCCCCTGCCCGGGCACCGCAGGCCCTCCGGGCACCCCCGGCGCACCCGAACCGACGCCGTGCGCCTGACCCGTCTGACCCGCCTGAACTTCCTGCACGCCCTGAACGGCCTGCACGCCCTGAACGGCCTGCGCGGCCTGTGGCGCAGGGGCACCCGGCGGGATCTGCCCGACCGCCTCGGCCTGCCCGGTCCCGCCCGCCTGCTCCTGGTCCGCCTCGGCCGGCGGCAGCGCGAACACCGTGCGGGGCGCGGCCTCCTGCGCCGCCGCCCGCTCGGTCGCGGCGGCCAGCGCCCGCCGACGCCGCCCCGTGGGCTGCGCCGGTCCCCGCCCCTGCTCCTGGCCCGGCGCGTCCGCCTGCCCCTGGGCAAGAACCGGGAGCTGCCCCGCGACCTGGACCTGCCCCTGGGGTGATCCGGCCGGCGCCGGAAGCGCCGGAGGCAACGCGTGCTGCTCACCCGCCCCGTGCCGGGGGCGCTGCCCCGACGGAACGGGCACTCCCTGCGGCGGTACGGTCCCGCCCAGCCCCGTGTTGGAGGCGGCGGCACCCGCCGCGTGCTCGGCGGCCGTCACGACCGCGCCCTCGGAGACCCCGGCACCGGCGGGCACCACCGCGCCGCCGGCCTCCGTCTCCTCGGCCGGCCGTCCGCGCCGACGGCGCCCCGTCCCGCCGGACGCGACCACGCCCTCGTCGGGCGCCTGGGCCGGAAGCTGCGCGGGCTCCTGCGCCGCAGCCCGCCGCCTGCGCCGGCCGGTGGGCGTCGCACCGTCCGCACCGGACTCCTCGTTCGCCCCGGCCCCCGGCACCTCGCTCTCCAGGAACGCGTCCACCGACGCCCGCCGCGCCCGGCGCCGCCCCCCACCGGAAGCCTGCCCAGCGGGAGCCTGTCCACCGGGTACCTGTCCGCCGGCCGTCTGCCCGCCGGAGGCCGCATCGGCACCCACCGCGGCAGCGGCAGCGCCGGAGGTCTCCCCGCCCGGCACCGCGACCGCCGTCCCGACCGGCGCTCCGGTCGCCGGGACGACCCCCGCCCCGCCGCCGATCGGCACCTCGAGGACGAACGCGCTCCCGCTCATCCCCGGCACCTCGTGCGTCTGGAGCACACCGCCGTGGGCCCGCACGATTCCGCGCACGATGGGCTCGTGCACCGGGTCGCCGCCGCTGTACGGCCCGCGCACCTCGATGCGTACGACCTCGCCGCGCTGCGCCGCCGCGACCACCACGGTGTTGTCCAGGTAGCCGCCCGCCGAGACGGGCGTGTTTCCGGTGGCGTCCACGCCCGCGACGTCGGCGACGAGGTGCGCCAGCGCGGTCGCGAGCAGCCGCGGATCGACCTCGGCCTCGATGGGCGGCGCGTGCACCGCGAACTGCACCCGCCCCGGCCCGATGAGCTCCACGGCACCGTCGACACCCGCGGCGACGACGGCGTCGAGCATCACCTTCGTACGGGCGATCTCCTCCGCGCCGACGTCGAGCCGCTGGTAGCCGAGCACGTTGTCGATGAGCGTGGTGATGCGCGAATAGCCGGCCGACAGGTGGTGGAGCACCTGATTGGCCTCGGGCCACAGCTGCCCGGCGTCGTCGGCGGCGAGGGCGGCCAGTTCGCGGCGCAGCTCCTCCAGCGGGCCCCGCAGCGACTGTCCGAGCAGGGTGAGAAGCTGCTCGTACCGGGCGGCCAGGGCCTCGTAGCGGTCCTTCTCCCGCTCGCCGAGCGCGGCGTAGCGCTCCTCGTTCGCGGCGAGTTCCTCGGCGTGCCGCTCGCTCAGCTTCTCCAGCTCGGTGACGTGGCCCTGCCGTAGGGCGGTGAGCTCGGAGGCGTGTTCCTCGGCGAGGCGGTCCAACTCCTCGGCGTGCCGCTGCTCGGCCTGCTCCTTCTCCTTGACGAGCGCGTCGTGGGGCCGCCGGTCGGTGAAGGTCATGACGGCGCCGACGAGCTGGTCGCCGTCCCGCACCGGCGAGGTCGTCAGGTCGACCGGGATCTTGTCGCCGCTCTTGGCGTACAGCACCTGCCCGCGCACCCGGTGCTTGCGCCCGGAGCGCAGGGTGTCGGCGAGCGGGGATTCGTCGTACGGGAAGGGGGAGCCGTCGGCGCGGGAGTGCAGCACCAGGGTGTGCAGTTCGCGTCCGCCGAGGTCGCCGGCGCGGTAGCCGAGGATCTGGGCGGCGGCCGGGTTGACCAGGACGATCCGCCCGTCGGTGTCTGTGCCGACGACGCCCTCGGCGGCGGCCCGCAGGATCATCTCGGTCTGCCGCTGCGAACGGGCCAGCTCGGCCTCGGTGTCCACGGTGCCGGACAGGTCACGGACGACGAGCATCAGCAGTTCGTCGCCGGTGTAGCCGTAACCGTCGTACGCCTGCTGGCCGTTCTCCAGATTCGCACTGGTGACCTCGACCGGGAACTCGGTTCCGTCGGTCCGCCGCGCGATCATCCGGGTCGGCTTGGTGCGGGCCCGCGGGTCGATGTGGTCGGGCCGCCGCATGGAGCCGGGGATGAGCTTGGAGTCGAACTGCGGCAGCAGATCCAGGAGCCCCCGGCCCACCAGGGCCGTGCCCGGGGTCTCGAAGGCCTCCAGGGCGATGGTGTTGGCGTTGACGACCGTCCCGTTGGCGTTGACCAGCACCAGGGCGTCGGGAAGCGCGTCCAGTATGGCTGCGAGGCGAGCAGCGCCTCGGGATGGCCTGCTGCTCACGAGACGCTTCCTCCCTGTTACGCGACGTGCCGACCGCTCGGGCCATCTTGCCAACCGGCCCGCAGCGTGTCACGCGAGGGAGTCTAAGGGCTGGGGTTGCGCTCGCGACGCCGGATGAGAGGGACGTCGCACGAGGAGGTGACGGCGGTGTGACGCCCGGATCGCCCACCACCCGCGACGGCCTGCGCCGACGCCTCCGGCAGCCTTCGCGGGACCTTCACGCCCACCGCACCCCGGGACCGCCCGGCCCCGTCGTCCGGGCCGGACCGGGCAATCGGGCGGTCCCTTCGGGCCGGTGATTCCCGTCAGCCGGGAGGTCCCTTCGGGCCGGTGGTTCCCGGCGGCCGGGCGGTCCGTCGGCGGGGTGGTTCCCCGGCTCCGTTCGGAGCGGTCAGCCGGTCGGGCCCGGTGCCGCCGGGCGCAGATCGGGCAGCAGCGGTACGAGCCCGTCCCAGCGGGCGATTTCGCACCCGTCCACGCGGCTGTACGTGGCGTCGACGGGACGCCCGGCCCAGGTGCCGGTGACGCGGGCGGTGGCGGGGCCGCCGTACTGCATGCTGCACACGCGGTCGTCCGGCGCCGGGGCGAAGGCGTCCCGTCCCCAGCGTGTGTTCCGCTCGACGGCGGCGCAGGCGCCGCGCGGGTCGGGATGGCTCCCGCCGCCGGGCCGGCAGTACACCTCGTACGTACCGTCCGTCCCGCCGCCCGCGTCGCGCACGGTGACGGTGAGGTGGTGGCGGTCGTGCCGGGGCGTCGGAGGGCCGGCCGCCGCCGGCGCCGCGGACAGCGAGGCGACACCGGTGAGCGAGGCGGTGAAGGCCACGGCGACGACGGCGAACCGCCGCAGCGCGGCCCGGACGGTGAGCGGGGCGGCGTGCCCGGCCCTGTGCCGGGGTGCGGGCTGCGGGGCGGGCCGGGCGGCGCCCCGGCGGCGGATGCGACGGATCGAGTGCGACATGCCCTGAACAACGCGCCACCGCCCACGACGTTGCGCGGCGAACCGGTGACGACGTGCCCGCGGAAGGGCTTTGCCCTGTGGCCTCCCGGCCTAGTACCGTGGGGGGCGATTGGTGACACCCCGCACGACTGTGTCATCATCGGCACGCACCACCCACCCGCGCTCGCGCGCGAAGGTTGTGCGGGGAGGCGTCGCCTAGTCCGGTCTATGGCGCCGCACTGCTAATGCGGTTTGGGCCTTAAAGCCCATCGAGGGTTCAAATCCCTCCGCCTCCGCCCCGAACACGAAGCCCCGGTCCACCCGACCGGGGCTTCGTCGTAGCTCGGCCCGGCTGCCCGGCCCTCACCCCTTCATTGGGTGTTTCCGCAGGTCACAAAGGGTGCGGCAAACGGATTTCACATGGCGGCGGCAGTCATGTAATGTTCTTCCTGTCGCCGCGAGCGGGCCGGAAGGGCCGGGAGCGGCGAAAAAACAGAACAAGCACTCGTAGCTTAACGGATAGAGCATCTGACTACGGATCAGAAGGTTGCAGGTTCGAATCCTGCCGAGTGCGCACAGACCAGAGGCCCCGGAGAGATCCGGGGCCTCTGGTGTTTCGGTGTGGACGGGGGCGCGGTGCTGTGCGGATCGTTGTCGCTCGGACGGGGGACGTGGAGCGGCTGATCACCTCTCGGCTGGAGGCGGCCGGGTGGCTCGCTCGGCTCGGGAGCGACCAGTGGCGGCCGCCCTGCCCCGCGCGGAGGCTCGCGGCGGCCGTCGTGGTCCTGGGCCGTGCTGCGGGACGGCATGAGGAGCTGCCAGGCCAGTGCCCCGCACGCCACGACACTGACGAGCAGGGAACCGAAGGCAGCGACCAGGGACCGGCGCTCCAACGTCGTCACGGCCGGAAACCCTACGGAAGTCGCGCGCCCGGTGATGCTGATTCGGTCGGTTCCGGTCGGGATCCGCATGGTGGCGGACCGCGTGGGACAGATGGCGGCTCAGGGCCGTGGCGGCCGCGGTCAGGAAGACGAGGGTGTAGAGGATCTGGAGGACGGTCACCAGGCGGGCCGCCTGGCCGTGCGGGGTGATGTCGCCGTAGCCGATGGTGGCGAGGGTGACCATCGTGAAGTAGAGGGCGTCCAGCCGGGTGCGGATGCCGTCGAGTTCCCCCGGGCGCTGCGCCAGGGCCTGGTAGGCGCTCGCGAAGACCAGCACGGACAGGCACATCAGCAGCGGGATGACCAGACCCGGGCGGGTGTCGCGGCGGCCCAGCAGCACGCACAGGACCTGCCGGAGCAGCAGACCGGCCACCAGTGCCAGGGCCAGGCCCAGGAGGATCCAGCTCAGGACCGGCCGGCGCGGGCCGAGCCGGTCCAGGGGGAGCAGGAAGTAGGCGGTGACCATGGCGGCCATGCCGGCCGCTGGACCAGCCAGGGCCAGACGGTGTGCCATGTGGGGGAGGGCGCCGCGCGGTTGCCTGCCATGGCCCGGGCGGAGGGGCCGTACTAGGCCGGGGACTCGCGGCGCGGTGCGCACAGGGCCCAGATGATGAAGCCGTCGATGACGATGAGCACGATCGACCAGACCGGCGCGTACGGCAGCCACACGAAGTTGGCGATCATGCTCAGCCCGGCCAGGGCGACCCCTGTCGCGCGGGCCCAGGTCGCCCCCCGCATCAGGGCGATTCCCGCGGCCGCCACCAGGGCGCCGAGGATGAGATGGACCCAGCCCCAGCCGGTCAGGCTGAACTCGTAGCTGAAGTTCTGGGTGACGACGAAGACGTCGTCCTCGGCGATGGCGGCGATGCCCTGGAAAACGGCCATGATGCCGCCGAAGGTCATCAGGACGGCCGCGGCCACCGTCCAGCCCGTCGCCCAGGTGCTCTCCGCCTCCCATCCGGCCCGATGCTGGTGTGTCCTGCCGACGTTGCTCGCCATGTGCCCGACCCTTCGGTTGTCCTTCGACTGTCCCCGAGCGGTGCGGCTCACCGTCCAGGTTGGCATCAGGCGCGCTGGTCGGCACCTCGGTGGATCGGGCGGGCTGCGCGGGCCGGTGTGGGGCAGGGCGGGCCGGTGTGCGGGCGGGGCCGCAAGGCCGAACCGCCGCAGGGCGGCGTTGTCAGTGGTGGCGCCTAGTCTCGACAGAGATGGCACAGGCATGGCGGTGCTCGGGGCTGCGCTGGTCGGCGGACGGACCCGAGCTGGTGTGGGACGGCGGTCGGCGCAGCGCGCTGACCTGGGGGAAGCAGGTGGCCTTCGGGGTCGTGGAAGGGGGTGTGCGGACCTGTGTGGGGGCGCGGGGGCATGCGTGTCCGCGCGGTGCGGTCGTGCCGGGGCGGAGCACGGGGGCGCGCTGCGAGGAGTGCGCGCGGCTGGACCGGGCGCACTCCGTGGCCGCCGACAAGATCGCGGACGATCCGCGGCTTTACCGCGTCTATCTCGCGTGGTTCGGAGCCGGGATGACCAAGGTCGGCATCACCGCCGTGGAGCGGGGTCCGGCGCGGCTGCTGGAGCAGGGGGCGGTGTGCTTCAGCTGGCTGGGGACCGGTCCGCTGATGGCGGCCCGGCGCACCGAGGAACTGCTGCGTGCGGCGCTCGGCGTACCGGACCGGATTGCCTACGCCGACAAGCGGGCCGTGCGTGCGGCCCTCCCGGCCGGTGCGGCGGAGCGGGCGGGGGAGATCGCCCGGCTGCACGCGGGCGCGGTCGCGCTCGGCGGCTGGCCGGAGTCGCTGGTCCGTGAGCCGTTCCGGGCGGTGGACCACGTCGAGACGTTCGGGCTGGCCGGGGTACCGGCCGCGGTCGGCCAGGTGGGCGAGCTGGTCGCGGGGGGTTCGGTGAGCGGGGAGCTGGTGGCCGCCGCCGGGCCGGATCTGCATCTGGCGACGGGGCGCGGCGTCGTGGTCCTGGACACCCGGTTGCTGGCCGGGTGGGGCCTGGTGCCGGCTGGGGACCGGGAGTTCGACGTGCCGGTCAGGGCGCTGCGCGAGCGTGCGGGGGTGCAGGACGGGCTCTTCTGACCCGGTCGCGGCGGGTGTCGGCGCCCTGCTGCCGGAGGCGGGTGTCGGCGCCCTGCTGCCGGAGGCGGCTGTCGGCGCGGCCGCGGCTGGTCGCGGCTGGTCGCGGGGTGAGGTGGTCGTGCTTCCGGTCGCGCGGGTGAGGATGGCTGCTCCGGGTTGCGGGGGGTGACGTGTCCCTGCTTCGGGGCGCGGGGGTGAGGTGTCCCTGCTTCGGGGCGCGGGGGTGAGGTGGCCTGCTCCCCGCCGGGGAGTGACGTCCGCTGCTTCTGCCGAGAGGCGCCAATGCCCCGTACCCGGTCCCGATGCGTCGGTGCCCCGCCCCGGTTTCCCGCCCTGTCGGTTGCCCGCCCTGTCCCGGTGCCGCTGGGCCACGGGGTGGACCCGGAGCGTGGGCAGAGGTGATCGTGTCGGGATGAGCGCTCACCTCGACAGCCGTGCCGAAGCCCTGGACGTACGGCGCTTCTGGGAACGACTCGGGCTGCCCGGGCTCGTCGACGTGCACACCCACTTCATGCCCGAGCGGGTACTGCGCAAGGTGTGGGCGTACTTCGACGCGCTCGGGCCGCTGACCGGCGGGGTCGAGTGGCCGATCACCTACCGGGCGGAGGAGGAGCAACGGACCGCGCTGCTGAGGGAGTTCGGCGTGCGCGCCTTCACGGCGATGCTCTACCCGCACAAGCCGGGCATGGCGCGGTGGCTGAACGGCTGGGCGGCCGGCTTCGCCCGCCGCACACCCGACTGCCTGCACACGTCGACGCTGTTCCCCGAGCCGGGCGTCGAGGACTGCGTCCGGGAGGCCGTCGAGGCCGGGGCGCGGGTCTTCAAGGCGCACGTGCAGGTGGGCGGTTACGACCCGGGCGACCCGCTGCTCGACGGTGCCTGGGGGCTGCTCGCCGAGGCGGGCGTCCCCGTGGTGATCCACTGCGGCTCCGGGCCCGCACCCGGCAAGCACACCGGGCCCGGTCCGATCGCCCGGGTGCTGGCGCGGCATCCCCGGCTGCGGCTGGTCGTGGCCCACCTCGGCATGCCCGAGTACGAGGACTTCCTGGACCTCGCCGAGCGGTACGGGGAGGTACGTCTGGACACCACGATGGCCTTCACCGACTTCGGTGAGCGTTTCGCGCCGTTCCCCGTACCGGCCCGGCCCCGGCTCGCCGCCCTCGGCGACCGGATCCTGCTCGGCTCGGACTTTCCCAACATCCCGTACCCGTACCTCCACCAGCTCCACGCGTTGGAGCGGCTGGGGCTCGGGGAGGCGTGGCTGAGGGCGGTGTGCCACGACAACGCCGTCCGGCTCTTCGGGCTGGAGGAGTGATTCCGCCTCCCCGAGGACCCCCTGGACGCTGGAACCTTCTGGGCATGGGCCCCCGGCGGGGAACCCCCTGGCTGTTTCTCAGGGAAAACACAGACTGCCGCAAGACCGCTCTCAGGGCGCCCCGCCATCGTGTCCGGTATGACCACGACCTCGCCCCAGGGGCGCACCGAACTGCTGAGGCCGGACGGGAGCCCCGTCCGGGTGCTGGTGGTGGACGACGAGCAGTCGATCACCGAGCTGCTGTCCATGGCCCTGCGCTACGAGGGCTGGCAGGTCCGCGGCGCGGGGGACGGGCAGGGTGCCCTGCGGACCGCGCGCGAGTTCCGGCCCGACGCCGTGGTGCTGGACATGATGCTGCCGGACCTGGACGGGCTGTCCGTGCTCGGGCGGCTGCGCCGCGACCTGCCCGACGTGCCCGTGCTCTTCCTGACCGCCAAGGACGCCGTCGAGGACCGCATCGCCGGCCTGACCGCGGGCGGCGACGACTACGTCACCAAGCCGTTCAGCCTGGAGGAGGTCGTCGCGCGGCTCCGCGGGCTGATCCGGCGTTCCGGTGCGGCCGACCGCTGGTCCGAGTCGCGGCTGGTCGTCGGTGACCTGACCCTCGACGAGGACAGCCACGAGGTCACCCGGGCCGGGGACGGCATCCACCTGACCGCGACCGAGTTCGAGCTGCTGCGCTTCCTGATGCGCAACCCCCGGCGCGTGCTCAGCAAGGCGCAGATCCTCGACCGTGTCTGGAGCTACGACTTCGGTGGGCAGGCGAACGTCGTCGAGCTGTACATCTCCTATCTGCGCCGCAAGATCGACGCCGGCCGGGAGCCGATGATCCACACCCGGCGCGGTGCCGGCTACCTGATCAGGCCGGCCGGCTCGTGAGCGGGCGGCGGCGACCGCGTCCCCGGTGGCGGGCCGGCCGGCCGCGCACCCTGCGGACGCGGCTCGTCGTCGCGTCGCTGGTGCTCATCGCGGTGGTGTGCACGGTGATCGGCACGGTCACCACGCTGGCCCTGCGCTCCCATCTGTACGACCAGCTGGACAGGCGGGTGGACGAGGTGGCGATGCGGGCGGCGGGCCCGCCGACCGACGGCCTGCCGTTGCCCGAGCGCATGACCGGTGAGGATCCGCTCGCCTTCGTCACCAAGGGCCCGCAGGGCATCGGCACGCTCGGCGCCACCGTCGAGGCCGGACGGGTGACCGACGGGATCGTCAGCGAGGGCAGGGTGGACGACGGGGTCAAGAACCCGGAGGCCGCGGCGCTCACCGTCGCCCAGCTGGTGGCGCTCGGCACCGTCCCGCGCGACGGCCGGGCGCACAGCGCGCACCTCCCGGGGCTGGGCGAGTACCGGGTGCAGTACCGGACCGGCCGGAACGGCTCGTTCTACGTCGCCCTGCCGACCGCGGAGACCGACGCCACCGTCAGCACCCTCGTCCTGGTCGAGGTCAGCGTCACCGGCGCGGGGCTCGTCGCGGCGGGCATCGCCGGGTACGTGCTGGTCGGCCTCGCCACCCGGCCGCTGCGCCGGGTCGCCGTCACCGCCACCCGCGTGTCCGAACTGCCGTTGCACAGCGGCGAGGTGAACCTCGAGGAACGCGTCCCGGAGTCCGAGTGCGACCCGCACACCGAGGTCGGCCGGGTCGGCGCCGCGCTGAATCGGATGCTGGACCACATCCACGGCGCGCTGCACGCCCGCCAGCAGAGCGAGACCCGGGTACGGCAGTTCGTCGCGGACGCGAGCCACGAACTGCGGACCCCGCTCGCCTCCATCCGCGGCTACGCCGAACTCACCCGGCGCGGACGGCAGCAGGTCGACCCCGACATCCGGCACGCGCTGCGGCGGATCGAGTCCGAGGCCGACCGGATGACCCTGCTGGTGGAGGACCTGCTGCTGCTCGCCCGCCTGGACGCGGGCCGGCCGCTCCGGTTCGAGGAGACCGATCTCGTCCCGCTCGTCGTGGACACCGTCGGCGACGCCCGCGCGGCCGGACCGGACCACCGCTGGCGGCTGGAGCTGCCCGACGAACCCGCCCCGGTGCTCGCCGACGCCGCCCGCCTCCAGCAGGTACTGGTCAACCTGCTCGCCAACGCCCGCACCCACACCCCGCCGGGCACCACCGTCACCGCCCGGGTGCGCCGGGACGGCGGCCGGTTCCGCGTGGACGTGGTGGACGACGGGCCGGGGATCCCGCCCGGGCTGCTGCCGCACGTCTTCGAACGGTTCGCGCGCGGCGACTCGGCGCGTACCCGCGCGACCGGTTCCACGGGTCTGGGGCTGGCCATCGTGCAGGCCGTCGCGACCGCGCACGGCGGGGGCGTGACCGTCGACAGCGTGCCCGGCAGGACCGTGTTCACGCTCCGTCTGCCCGCCACCGCGCCCCCGTCGACGGACCCGGCGGCCCGGCCGGAGCACTCACAGGCAGGGCACAGCCGCACCACACGGGCGCGACAGGACGCCTGAGGAGAGTCGGTTCCATGCGAACCGATTCCTCTCCCGGCACCCTGCCGGTGCGGGAGCACCTCCCGGCCGCCGGAGCCGGCACCCCGGTCCTGGACGTCGTGATCCCCGTCCACAACGAGGAGAAGGACCTCCGGCCGTGCGTCCGCAGACTGCACGAGCACCTCACCCGCACCTTCCCGTACGCGTTCCGCATCACGATCGCCGACAACGCCTCCACGGACACCACCGCGCACGTGGCGGGCCGGCTCCAGGCCGAGATCGCGCAGGTCAGGACCGTCCGGCTGGAGCAGAAAGGGCGCGGGCGGGCGCTGCGGACGGTCTGGTCGGCCTCGGACGCCCCCGTCCTCGCCTACATGGACGTGGACCTGTCCACCGACCTCAACGCCCTGCTGCCGCTGGTGGCGCCGCTGATCTCCGGTCACTCGGACCTCGCCACGGGCTCGCGGCTCAGCCGCGGCTCGCGGGTGGTGCGGGGCGCCAAGCGGGAGTTCGTCAGCCGCTCGTACAACCTGATCCTGCGCGGCTCGCTCCGGGCCCGCTTCTCCGACGCGCAGTGCGGCTTCAAGGCGATCCGCCGTGACGTGGCCCGGGTACTGCTGCCGCTGGTGGAGGACACCGGCTGGTTCTTCGACACCGAGCTGCTGGTGCTCGCCGAGCGCGCGGGGCTGCGGATCCACGAGGTGCCGGTCGACTGGGTCGACGACCCCGACTCCACCGTGCGCATCGTGCGGACGGCGGCCGACGACCTCAAGGGTGTGTGGCGGATCGGCCGGGCGCTGGCCACCGGTTCGCTGCCGCTGGACCGGCTCGCCCGGCCCTTCGGCGACGACCCCCGCGACCGCCGGATCGCGGATGTGCCGCACGGGCTGGCCCGCCGACTGGTCGGCTTCTGCGCCGTCGGCGTCCTGTCCACCCTGCTCTACCTGCTGCTCTACAGCGGCTTCCGGGTCCTCACCGGCTCGCAGGCCGCCAACGGGCTGGCGCTGCTGGTCTCCGCGATCGCCAACACGGCCGCCAACCGGCGGCTGACCTTCGGCGTGCGGGGGCGCCGAGGTGTCGTACGGCACCAGGCGCAGGGACTGGTCGTCCTCGCCCTCGGCCTCGCCCTGACCAGCGGTTCCCTCGCCGCGCTCGACGCCGCGACCACCGAACCGGAGCACTCCACCGAGCTGGCGGTGCTCGTCGCGGCGAACCTCGCGGCGACGGTCCTGCGGTTCCTGCTCTTCCGCGCGTGGGTGTTCCCGGAGCACGGCGCCCCCGGCGCGCAACTGTCGGCGCCCGCCTTCAGGGCCGGTGACCAGTCCGCGCCCGGCGCCGTACACCCGCTCCACGACCCGGTCGGCACCCGGGGGGACTGCGGACCACCCCGCGCCCACGGCACCGGCCGCCCCTGGGAGGACGCCGCGCTGCGGCTGCCGCCGGTGCGCCGGCCCCTCCCCACCCGAACGCCCGGCCCGTCCGACCACGACCCGAGGGACCCCCGATGACCACGCAGCACGACCGGCCGAGTCCCCCGGCGGACGCCGGCGCTCCGGGACAGCTCCCCGAGGACGCCGGCACCCGGGGGCGGCTCCCGGCCGACGCCGCCACCTGGGGGCCACCCCCGGCGGTGTCCCGGCGCGCCGCTCCCGCACCCGGCCCCGCCCCCGGCGAACCCGGACAGCCCCTCGCCCGCAGACTGTGGCGCGGCCGTCCCGAGGACCCCCGCTGGGCCCGCCCGGCCCTCCTCGCCCTGCTGCTGGTGACCGGCCTGCTCTACCTCTGCAACCTCAGCGCCTCCGGCTACGCGAACTCCTTCTACTCGGCGGCGGTCCAGGCCGGCAGCCAGTCCTGGAAGGCGTTCTTCTTCGGCTCGCTGGACGCGGCCAACGCCATCACCGTCGACAAGCCCCCGGCCTCGCTGTGGCCCATGGCGCTCTCGGTGAGGCTGTTCGGCCTGAACTCCTGGGCGATCCTCGTGCCCGAGGTGCTCATGGGCGTCGGCACCGTCGCCGTCGTGTACGCGGCCGTACGCCGCCGCTTCGGGGCGGCGGCCGGGCTGCTCGCGGGCGTGGTGCTCGCGCTCACGCCCGTCGCCGCGCTGATGTTCCGGTTCAACAACCCGGACGCGCTGCTGGCGCTGCTGATGTCCCTCGCCTGCCATCTCGTGGTGCGGGCGGTGGCGGACGGCCGCACGAAGTGGCTGGTGTGGGCCGGGGTCGTACTCGGCTTCGCCTTCCTCACCAAGACCCTCCAGGCGTTCCTGATCCTGCCGGTCCTCGCGGTGGTCTACGGGGTGTGCGCCCCGGTGCGGCCGGTCAGGCGGCTGGGACAACTGGCACTGGCGACCCTCGCGCTGGTCGTCTCCGGCGGCTGGTGGGTGGCGGTCGTCGAGCTGTGGCCGGAGTCGTCCCGCCCGTACATCGGCGGCTCACAGCACAACAGCTTCCTGGAGCTGACCTTCGGCTACAACGGCCTGGGCCGGCTCAACGGCGAGGAGACCGGCAGCGTCGGCGGTGGGGGCGGCGGGGGCGGCGGGGGTGGCCGGTGGGGCGAGACCGGCTGGGACCGCATGTTCACCTCCGAGATCGGCGGGCAGATCTCCTGGCTGCTGCCCGCCGCGCTGATCCTGTTCGTCGCGGGCCTGGTCCTCACCCGCCGGGCCAGCCGCACCGACCCGGACCGCGCCGCCTTCCTGGTGTGGGGCGGCTCGTTGCTGGTGACAGCGGTGGTCTTCAGCTGCATGGCCGGAATCTTCCACCAGTACTACACGGTGGCCCTCGCCCCCTACCTGGCCGTGGTCATCGGCATGGGGACGGTGGGCCTGTGGCGGCGACGGCAGGCGGTCCCGGCCGCGCTCGCCCTCGCGGCCGCCGCCACGGCCACCGCGGCCTGGGGGTACGTCCTGCTCAACCGCACGCCCGACTACCTGCCCGGGCTGAAGTGGCTGGTCCTGGCCGGTGGCCTGGTCGCCGCGCTCGGGCTGGTCCTCGCGGGCCGGATCGGGCGCCGCGCGGGCCTCGCGGTGGTGGGACTGGGCCTGGCGTCCGCGCTGGCGGGTCCGACCGCGTACACCCTCAGCACGCTCCAAAAGGGCCACACCGGCTCCATCGTCACCGCGGGCCCGGCCGGCGCGAGCACGACGGGCGGCGGCGGTCCGGGCGGCGGCTTCCCGGGCGACGGCCGCAACCAGCAGGGCCGGAACCAACAGGGCCGGAACCAGCAGGGCCCGACCCCGCCCGACGCGGGCGGCGACGGCGCCGGAGGCTTCCCCGGCGGCCCGGCGGGCCAGGACGGCGCAACCAGTCAGGACGGCGCAACCGGTCAGGGCGGCCGTGCCGCCCCGAGCCGGCAGGACGGCACCGGCGGCAGTGCCGGGGCGGGCCTGCCCGGTGGCGGCCGGGCCGGTGGCCCGGGCGGTCTTCTCGGTGGTGCCGCTGTCGACGCCGAGGCGCGGGAACTGCTGGAGACCGGAGCCGGTGACCACACCTGGGCGGCGGCCGCCATCGGCGCCCAGAACGCCGCGAGCTATCAACTGGCCACCGGCGAGCCCGTGATGGCGATCGGCGGCTTCAACGGCACCGACCCGTCCCCGACTCTGGACCAGTTCCGGCAGTACGTGGCGGAGGGGAGGATCCACTACTTCGTCGCCGGTGGCGGCACGGGTGGCGGGGGCGGCAACTCCGGTTCCGCCGCACAGATCTCGGCCTGGGTGCGGGAGAACTTCGAGCGGGTGACGGCCGGTTCGGCCACGTTCTACGACCTCACACGGAAGGCGGCCGGCTGACGGGGCGAGCCCGACGCCCCGGCGGGGAGGGCGGTGGCGGGATGCCCTCGGTGGCGGATTGCCACCACCCTCCTCGCAGCCGCGTTGTACGCCGAGGGAGTTACTCTACGGTGTATAGCATGACCGTGTCCTCCCGGGAGCCGGCCCCCGGTGCCCCCGCCCCCGCCCCCGATCCGGCGCGCCTCCGGGGCCACCCGCAACGCTGGCTGATCCTCGGCGTGATCTGCCTCGCGCAGCTCACCGTGCTGCTCGACAACACCGTCCTGAACGTGGCGATCCCCTCGCTCACCCGTGAACTGGACGCGTCCACCTCGGACATCCAGTGGATGATCAACGCGTACTCACTGGTGCAGTCGGGCCTGCTGCTCAGCGCCGGCAGCGCCGCCGACCGCTATGGCCGCAAGAAGATGCTGATCACGGGCCTGGCGCTGTTCGGTGCCGGTTCGGTGGTGGCCGGATTCGCCGGCACCTCGGGCCAGTTGGTCGCGGCGCGGGCCGGCATGGGTGTCGGCGGCGCGTTGCTGCTCACCACGACGCTCGCCGTGGCGATGCAGATCTTCACGCCCGAGGAGCAGCCCAGGGCGATCGGCGTCTGGAGCGCGGTCAACGCGCTCGGCTTCGCCACCGGCCCGCTGGTCGGCGGCTTCGTGTTGGACCACTTCCGGTGGGGCGCGATCTCCTGATCAACCTGCCGGTCGCGGCGCTGGGCCTCCTCGCCGTCGTGGCGCTGGTCCCCGAGTCGAAGGACCCGCGCGGCGACCGCCCCGACCTGCTCGGCGCCCTGCTGTCCACGATCGGCATGGCGGCCCTGGTCTACGCGATCATTTCCGGCCCCGGGCACGGCTGGACCTCACGCCGGGTGCTCGCCACGGCGGCCACCGCGGCCGTCGCCCTCGCGGTGTTCGCGTACTGGGAGAGCCGGGTCCCGCATCCCATGCTGGACCTGCACTTCTTCACCGACCGCCGGTTCACCGGCGCGGTGGCCGGTGCCGTGCTGATCACCTTCGGCATGGGCGGCGCGCTGTTCCTGCTCACCCAGCACCTCCAGTTCGTCCTGGGCTACGGCCCCCTGGAGGCCGGTCTGCGCACGGCGCCGCTCGCGCTGACCGTCGTCGTCCTCAACTTCACCGGCGTCTCGGCGAAGTGGACGGCGCGGCTCGGGGCGCCGGTCTCCATCGCGCTGGGCATGACGCTGATGTCCTGCGGCCTGGTGTCCGTCGCCACCCTGACCGGGCACGGCTACGTCGGGACCCTGCTCGGCCTGGTCCTGATCGGTGTGGGATGCGCGGTCGCCAACCCGGCCATGGCGCACGCGATCATGAGCGCCATCCCCCGGGAGAAGGCGGGCGTCGGCGCCGGAATCAACGGCACGCTCGCCGAGTTCGGCAACGGGCTGGGCGTCGCCGTCCTGGGGGCGGTGCTCAACGCGCGGTTCGCCGCGCTGATCCCGGTGGCGGCGAGCTCCCTCCCGGCGGCGCTGACCGCGGCGGACTCGGACGGCGAGCGGAGCCGGATCACCGACGCGTTCTCCTCGGGGCTGGAGACCAGCCAGCTGGTGGGCGCGCTCGCCGTGCTGCTCGGCGGACTGGTGGCGGCGGCGTTGCTGCACCGCGCGGACCGGGCAGACTCCACGGTGAAGGGCTGAGGGCCGGACCGGCACCCGGGACAGGGCGGCCTAGCATGACCGGCGTCGGCAAGTCGAGGAAGGTGCGCCATGGTGAGGGCAGCCCAGCGGTCCGAGCGCGGGGCGCGGCCCAGCGTCTGGCTGGAGGACAAGGCGTCCCGGAGCGGGCGCGGGGGCGGACAGCCCTCGGGACTCGACCGGGACCGGATCACCGGGGTCACCGTCCGTCTGCTGGACGCGGAGGGCTTGGCCAAGTTCTCGATGCGCCGCCTGGCGGCCGAGCTGAACGTGACGGCGATGTCCGTCTACTGGTACGTCGACACCAAGGACGACCTGCTCGAACTCGCCCTGGACCGTGCCTTCGGAGAGCTGCGGCTGCCCGACCCGGCCACCGACGAGGACTGGCGCGACCAGTTGCGCACGCTGGCCCGGGAGTACCGGGCGCTGCTGGTGCGGCACCCCTGGCTGTCGCCGCTGGCCGGGAGTTTCCTCAACATCGGACCGAACTGGCTGTCCTTCTCACGGGTGGTCCAGCGGGTCATCCGCAAGACGGGCCTGCCCGAGCACGGGCTCACCGGGGCCATCTCCGCGGTCTTCCAGTTCGTGTACGGCTACGGCACGATCGAGGGCCACTTCTTCGCGCGGGTCGCCGAGACCGGTCTGACCCCCGACGAGTACCACCGTCAGGCGGTGAGCGCGGTGACCCGCGCCCCGGACGCCGCCGAGGTCATCGAGGAGTCGACGAGGATCATGGAGGCCCGGGGCGGCGACACGGTCGAGGAGATGCTGGAACGGGACTTCGCCTTCGCCCTGGACCTGCTGGTCGCGGGCATCGAGGCGATGGTCGCCCGCAGCCGGGACTAGACGGCGGCGGCACCGGCACCGGCGGACCGGCCGCACACGGGAGCCGGCCGCACCCGGGGGCCGGCGGCACCGGCGGACCGGCCGCACCGACCGTGCCGCCGAACGCTCGCGCGTCCGAAAACGTCGGCGTCTACTCCCCCTCCACCAGCCGCGCCGGGAACCCGCCCGTCGCCACCGGACCCCAGCGCTGCGGGGCGATCCGGATGAGGGACTTGCCCTGCTTGAGCATCGCCGCCCGGTACTCGTCCCAGTCGGGATGTTCCCCGGCGATGTTGCGGTAGTACTCGACCAGCGGCTCGACGGACTCCGGCGCGTCCACGACCTCGGCGGTGCCGTCGATCTGCACCCAGGGCCCGTTCCAGTCGTCGCTCAGGACGATCAGGCAGACCCGCGGATCCCGCTTCGCGTTGCGGGCCTTGGCGCGCTCGGGGTAGGTGGACACCACGATCCGGCCGGCGTCGTCGACGCCACAGGTCAGCGGTGACCCCTGGGGGCCGCCGTCGGCCCGCCGGGTCAGCAGGATCGCGCGGTGCCGGGGCCGTACGAAGTCCAGCAGCTCTTCCCGGGACACACGGGTGTTCGTCGCGACGTTGGGTGCCATGCCCGTCAGCCTAGGCCGCCATGGCCTCCGCGAGGTTGTCGTACACGGGGACGTCCCGGCGCAGTCCGGTCAGTTCCATCACACGGCTCGCGACACCGTCCGGCCGGGCCACCACGTGTACCCGGGTGCCGGGGGCCAGCAGGTGACGTACGTCATTGATGAGGCGGACGCCCTGGGAGTCCATGAAGTCGGTCGCGCTGAGATCGAGGACCAGGACACGTGGTGGGCCGTGCCCGGTGCGGGCCACGGACATGATCAGTGTGTGGAGCGAGGTCGCGTTGCAGAAATCGATCTCCGGGGGGAGCGGGAGCAGGATGCGGTCGGCCGCGTCACGGGGCTCCGGGGGATGCGGGCGGAAGGTCACAGCACTCACCTGGCAGACGTTCGTCCGGATTCCGGTAAGGCCACTTCCTGACCCGTCGGACCATTGCACCATGCCGGGGGGTCCGGGGGAAAGCGGTCGCCCGGCCGGTGATCCGCCGGGACCGGAACGCCCGGGTCCGCGGGCGGACGCCCGGCGGCCCCTCCTGCGCGCGTCACCTCGCGGCAACCGAGCAGCTAAAGTGCTGTGCGTCCTGTGCTCGCAGTCGGGAATGTGCTGCGGAGCTCTCCTGCGCACGGCCGTATCGCCGTGCATGCCGAAGAGGTTCGTGGTGGCTGCGTCCCGGTTTTCTGATTTGCCCCGTTTTCCAGCCGGCTTGCATCTGGCGGAGGCGCTCACGGCGGCGGCCCGCCAGTTGCACGAGACACCCACCCCGCACAGCACCCTGCACACCGCGGTCCGCCTCGCGGTCGACCTGATGCCCGGCGCCGAGCACGCGGGCATCTCGCAGATCGAGCGCGGCAACCGGCGCCGCACCCTCGCCTGGACCGACGAGGTGGTGCGCTCCGCCGAGGACCTGCCCGCCGCACGCGAACAGCAGCCGTACTGGGAGCGGCTGTGGACCACTCCGGTGGCCGCCGTCGCGGACAGCCGGGCCGAGGAGGCCGGGGACCTGCTGTCCGAGCTGGGCCTCAGGTCCGCCCTGTCACTGCGGCTGCGCGCCGACCGGCGCCGGCTCACCGTCCTCACCGCCTACGCCCGCAAACCGCACGCCTTCGACGAGGAGGCCGCGTGGATCGGTCGGCTGCTGACCACGCACGTCGGCCTCGCCCTGGACGCGGCGACCGTGCGCGAGCAGCTCACCGAGGCCATGCGCACCCGCGATCTGATCGGCCAGGCCACCGGCATCCTCATGGAGCGCATGAACATCGACGCGTCCGGCGCCTTCGACAGCCTGGTGCGGGCCTCGCAGCGGGAGAACGTCAAACTGCGCGACCTGGCCCGCCGCATCGTGGACACCCACACCCAGCCGTGACGGCCGGTTCCGCGTCCCCGGGGAGTCAATGAGCGCCGACGGGATATCCGTACGGTCATGACTTCCGAGACACCCGACACGCTGGACCAGGCGATGGTGCGCAGCAAGGGTCTCGACACGCTGCTGCGCGACCTGACCGACCGGGCGGTGCGGGAGGTGCCGGGTGCCGCCGCATGCAGCATCACGGTCCGCCGCGCCGACCGGCTGCTGACCCTCGCGGGCAGCAGCGGCCTGCCGAGCGGACTCGACCAGCGGCAGTACGAGAACGGCTCGGGGCCCTGTGTGGCGGCCGCCGAGAGCGGCACCGAGCAATACGCCCCCGACCTCGCCGCGGAGACCCGCTGGCCCGCGTACACGCGCTACGCGCTGTCCACCGGGGTGCGCAGTGTGCTGGCGATCCCGATGAACGTCGACGGGGAGTCGACCGGCGCCGCGCTCAACCTCTACGCCGAGCGGCCCGGAGAGCTGGCCGCCGGCCGGGAGACGGCCCGCGCCTTCGTGGCCCGGGCGGCGGACACGATCAACACCGCGCTGCACGTCGAGCGCCGCAAGCAGTCGGCCGCCGACGTGCGCACCGCGCTGCTCTCGCGCAGCGTCATCGACCAGGCGATCGGCATCCTCATGGCTCGCGAGCGCATCGACGCGGCCCGGGCACTGGAACGGCTGCGGCGCGTCTCACAGGACCGGAACGTCAAGCTCCGGGACCTGTGCGGCCTGCTCGTGGCCCGCACGGCCGACGGGTCCTCGACCGGCCGGACCTGACACCGGGGGCCCGGCGCATCCCGCTACCGGGTGCCCGCAGACCGGACCGCGGCGGGGGCCGCGCCCCGCCTCCGGAGTGCGCCCGTCCACCGCGGGCCGGGGCAGGGCTGCTCGTCGGAGTGCGCCCGTCCACCGCGGCCTGGGGCAGGGCTGCTCGCTGGGGTGGGCGGGTGCGATGGCGTGGCCGTCGACGCCGGCACCGGTGACCGTCAGCGTGCTGGTCACCGGCGGACAGCCGGTGGCGACGACGGTGCACTCGCCGCCGTCCAGATCGGCGCAGGCGTACCGCCCGTCCGCTCCGGTCGTGGCCGTGCCGACCACGTTGCCCGCCGCGTCGACGGGCGACACCCGGGCGTCGGCCAGGGGACCGTGCGGGGCCCGGACGACACCCCGGACCCGCGCGCCGGCCTCCAGCCCGACCTCGAGCCGGGTGACCCCGGCGCCACCCACCTCGACGGGCAGCGCCGCCGCCGGTAGCCGCCGGCGTTCACGGCGACGGTCACCGTCCCCGGCACCAGCTCACCGCAGGAGAACCCGCCCTGTTCACCGGTGGTGCCGGTGGCCGGCAGGTCGCCCCGCCCGTCGGTCACGATCACCATGGCGCCCCGCACCGGCAGTCCGCCCTCCGCGGTCCGCACCGCTCCCGGTCCGCCACCGGTGTCCCGCCGAGCCGGATGTCGCACGCGACCGGCTCACCCTTCACCACGACGGCGGACGCCTGCTGCCGGTGCCCGTCGGCGGAGGCGATCAGCACGTACGAGCCCGCCTCGGGGCGCGTCCACCGCGCAGGACCCGCCGGACGGGTGACCGAGCGGCCCGGCTGACGCCCGGCCAGGGAGAACAGGGTGACGGCGGCCCCGGTGCGCGGCGCGTTCTCGGTGCCCCGCACGCACCGCGCACCGGGACGCCGGCCTCCAGAGGTCTCCTCCGCGTCGGCGCCGGAGGTGGTGGCCGGGGCGCCTGCCGAGCGGTCCGGGGCGTCCCCTGTCAGTCACGGCCGCGGCGGTCAGTCACGGCCGCGACCGTGTCCCCGGTGGTGCGCCTCCGGCGCCTTCGCTGCCGAAGCCGTGGTCTCCGGCGTCTCCGACACCTGTGTCTCCGACGCCTGGGCCAGCGCGCCGGTGGTCCGCAGCGGGACCTCCTTGATGAACAGGGTCACCAGGAAGGCGAGCAGGGCGACCGGGGCGACGTAGAGGAAGATGTCGGCGATGCCGTGCCCGTAGGCGCTCTCCAGCCAGGTGCGGATGTTCCCGGGCAGCAGGTCCATGTCGGGCAGCCGGCCGGAGCCGAGCGCCTCGGCGGCACTCGCCTGTTCCCGGGGGCTGAGCGTGCCGATGGTGTCCTCGGCGTAGTGGGTGATCCGGGTCGACATCACGGAGCCGAGCGCCGAGACGCCCACCGCACCGCCGAGGGACCGGAAGAAGGTGACCACCGAGCTGGCGGCGCCGAGTTCGTGCGGGGCGACCTGGTTCTGCGTGGAGAGCACCAGGTTCTGCATCATCATGCCGGTGCCGAGGCCCATGACCGCCATGTAGACGGCGATGTGCCAGTACGGAGTGTCGTGGCGCATGGTGCCCAGCAGGCCGAGACCGGCGGTCAGCAGGGCGCCGCCGGAGACCAGCCACGCCTTCCACTTGCCGGTCCGGGTGATGATCAGGCCGGAGGCGGTGGAGGAGACGAAGAGGCCGGCGATCATCGGGATCGTCAGCACGCCCGACATGGTCGGCGACTCGTCCCGCGCGAGCTGGAAGTACTGGCTGAAGAAGACGGTGCCCGCGAACATCGCGATGCCGACGAACAGCGAGGCCACCGAGGCCAGCGTGATGGTGCGGTTGCGGAACAGGCCCAGCGGGATGATCGGCTCCGCGGCCCGGGTCTCGACGAACACGAAGACCAGCGCCAGGACGATCGCCCCGCCCACCATGGCGGACGTCTGCCAGGACAGCCAGGCGTACTTGTCGTCGGCGAAGGTGACCCAGACCAGCAGCAGGCTGACGGCCGCGGTGATGAAGAACGCGCCCGCCCAGTCGACGCCGACCCGGCGCCTGGTCTCCGGCAGGTGCAGCGTCTTCTGGAGCACGACCAGGGCGATGAGCGCGAACGGCACGCCGACGTACAGGCACCAGCGCCAGCCGAGCCATGCGGTGTCGGTGATCACGCCGCCGACCAGCGGGCCGCCCACGGTCGCGACGGCGAAGGTGGCACCCAGGTAGCCGGAGTAGCGGCCGCGCTCCCGGGGGGAGATCATCGCGGCCATGATGATCTGGGCCAGTGCGGTCAGACCGCCCGCGCCCAGGCCCTGGATGACCCGGGCGGTGATCAGCATGCCGGGGTTCTGCGCCATGCCGGCGACGACCGAGCCGACGATGTAGATGACCAGTCCCATCTGGACGAGCGCCTTCTTGCTGACCAGGTCGGCCAGCTTGCCCCACAGCGGCGTGGAGGCGGTCATCGCCAGCAGCGAGGCGGTGACGACCCAGGTGTAGGCGCTCTGTCCGCCGCCGAGGTCGGTGATGATCTCGGGCAGGGCGTTGGAGACGATGGTGGAGGACAGGATCGCGGCGAACATGCCGAGCAGCAGGCCCGACAGTGCCTCCATGATCTGCCGGTGCGTCATCGGAGCGTGGCCTTCGGAGGAGCCTCCCCCGTGCTTGGCATGAGCCCGCACACCGGCTGGTGTGGTCGTTGCCATGGGCTTCCTTCTCTTATGTGGTCGCGGGTGTACGGGTGGTGCCTTCGGGAGCGGGAGACGCCGGGCGGGACGCGGGCCGGCAGTCGTTGAAGCTGTCCCGCAGCCGTGCCATGAGGAGCGTGAGCGTGCCGACCTCCTCGTCGGTCCAGTCGCCCAGGCGCTCGGCGAGCAACTGCGTGGTCCGCCGGAACAGTTCGTCGAGCCGGTCCCGGCCGGCGGGGGTGACGTGCAGGATGCGGGAACGCCTGTCGGCGGGGTCGGGGGCGCGCTCGATCCATCCGCGCTCGGCCAGATGGGCGACGTGCCGGCTGGTGACCGAGAGGTCCACGGCGAGCAGCTCGGAGAGCCTGCTCAGCCGCATGGGGCCGTGCCGTCCCAGCAGCGCCAGCACACCGGCGGAGCCGCTGTGGCAGTCGGCCGGCATGATCCGGTTCATCTCGCGCTTCACGGCACCGAAGGCGCTGAACTGCCGGACCAGCTCCTCGTACTGCGCCCGCTCGGCCATGGCACCTCCCACTTCGTTGCTTAGGGCAACCATAGAACTGAATGGTTGCTGCAGGCAAACAAAAGCCGTCGGGGTTGCGGCCAAAACTTGGCAAAGGCGTCTATGGGGGCGGTAAACGTCCAGGTCGCGGGCGAGGACCGGGGGGCGGGCCCGCACGTCGCGCACTCCTGGCCCCCGCTTGGGCGGCCCACCCCCGATTCGCTAATGTCTCGGGGCATGGCTAACACCCAGGGCCCGCAGGGCCATCACGACCCGGCCGGCAGCACCCAGATGTTCCGCGCGTTCGTCGACGAGGTTCCCCAGGGCCGGCAGGCCGCCGCGTCGGGCGGTCCCCGGATCGGCCTGATCGTCGGCGTCGTCGTCGCCGTGGCGATCGTCGCGGCCGTGGCCTGGCTGGCGCTGAAGTAACACGGAAGCACTACGGACACGGCGCGGCCGCCGTCGCGCCCGTCAGGGGCGCCCCGGCGGCCACGAGTCCGAGTCGGGACGGGTCCCGGATCCGCGGGGGCCGCGGGCGGGACGGGTACCGGCGCCTTGCGCGCCGGTCGTGCGTCAGTCCGAGATGAGCCCCTCCCGCAGTTGTGCCAGCGTGCGGGTGAGCAGGCGCGAGACGTGCATCTGGGAGATGCCGACCTCCTCGCCGATCTGCGACTGGGTCATGTTCGCGAAGAAGCGCAGCATGATGATCCGGCGCTCCCGGGGCGGCAGCTTGGCCAGCAGCGGCTTGAGGGACTCGCGGTACTCCACGCCTTCCAGCGCCGTGTCCTCGTAGCCGAGCCGGTCCGCGAGCGATCCCTCGCCGCCCTCGTCCTCCGGGGCGGGGGAGTCCAGCGAGGAGGCCGTGTACGCGTTGCCGACCGCGAGCCCGTCGACGACGTCCTCCTCCGACACGCCCAGCACGGCGGCGAGTTCGGTGACCGTCGGGGAGCGGTCCAGCTTCTGGGAGAGCTCGTCGCTGGCCTTCGTCAGGGCCAGGCGCAGCTCCTGGAGCCGGCGCGGCACCCGCACCGACCACGACGTGTCGCGGAAGAACCGCTTGATCTCGCCGACCACCGTCGGCATCGCGAACGTCGGGAACTCCACGCCGCGTTCGCAGTCGAAGCGGTCGATCGCCTTGATCAGCCCGATGGTGCCGACCTGGACGATGTCCTCCATCGGCTCGTTGCGCGAGCGGAAGCGCGCCGCGGCGTAGCGCACCAGCGGGAGGTTGAGCTCGATCAGGGTGTCCCGGACGTAGGCACGCTCCGGGCTGTCCTCGTCGAGTGCGGCGAGCCGCAGGAACAGGGAGCGGGACAGGGTGCGGGTGTCGATGGCCGCCGTGTCCGGGAGGGCCGGAGCGGGCGCGGCCGCGAGGGCCGGGACGTCATCGATGGGGCCGAGTGCGTCGAGAGCATTGGGAGCTGTCTCGCTCTCCGCGAGCGTGAGCACCTTCGAGCTGCCCTGGTCTGCGGACATGCCACCCCCTTTGGGTCGCGGGACGGTCGCGGCGAGCGCTCCCGTCTGAGGAACGCAGCCTTCACCTGAATACCGGAGCCGAAGCCCCGGCAAACGCGCTTCCGGCAGAATGTCACATGTCGGCAACGCGCTGTAGTGACATGTCGACATCTGAGACGCGAATAGGCCCTGGAAACAAGGGGTCTGACGGCCTATCGGCAGGAAAAGGCAGACTAGAACACCGGTGGGTGATTCGCTCTTTCCGGTTACGCGTCGATCCTGTTTGCGGATCGCAGCCGCTGGAAGCTACGTGCCAGTAGCCGGGACACGTGCATCTGCGAGACCCCGAGTTCCGCACTGATCTGCGACTGGGTGAGGTTGCTGTAGTACCGCAGCAGCAGAATGCGCTGCTCCCGTTCGGGGAGCTGGACCAGCAGATGCCGTACGAGGTCCCGGTGCTCGACGCCGTCCAGTGCGGGGTCCTCGTAGCCGAGCCGGTCCAGCAGCCCGGGCATCCCGTCGCCCTCCTGCGCGGCCTCCAGCGAGGTGGCGTGGTACGACCGCCCGGCCTCGATGCAGGACAGCACCTCCTCCTCGGTGATGCGCAGCCGTTCGGCGATCTCGGCGGTAGTGGGGGAGCGCCCGAAGGCGGTCGTGAGGTCCTCCGTCGCGCCGTTGACCTGCACCCACAGCTCGTGCAGCCGGCGCGGTACGTGGACGGTGCGGACGTTGTCCCGGAAGTACCGCTTGATCTCGCCGACCACCGTAGGCATCGCGAAGGTCGGGAACTGCACGCCCCGGTCCGGGTCGAAGCGGTCGATGGCGTTGATCAGCCCGATGGTGCCGACCTGGACGACGTCCTCCATCGGCTCGTTGCGGGAGCGGAAGCGCGCGGCGGCGTAGCGCACGAGCGGGAGGTTGGCCTCGATGAGCGCCGCGCGTACTCGGGCGTGCTCCGGCGTGCCCGGTTCCAGCTCCTTGAGCTGACCGAACAGCACCTGGGTGAGCGCCCGGGTGTCGGCGCCGCGGCGCTTGGCCGGGGACGGGGCGGAGGACACCTCGTCCTGGGGCGGCGCAGTACTGGCCGACACGGTCAACGCCACCTCTTCATCGGTCGAATCGTTCGTCGACGGCCCGTCAACTCATCCGTCAAAAGCGGTCATAGCATCACAAGACAGGCTCACTGTGTGCAAGCACCGCATATTCCGTGTTGAAGGCAAATCTGGCCATAAACACACGAAAGCCCCCCGCCGTCACGGCGGAGGGCTCCGGGAGGCGGAGGGTCAGAACTCGTAGTCGGCGATCACCCAGGTGGCGAACTCGCGCCACATCCCGACCCCCGCCTGGTGCTCGGGGTGCTCGACGTAGCGGCGCAGCGCAGCCGGGTCGTCGAAGGCCGAGTTGATGGCGAAGTCGTAGGCGATGGGCCGGTCGCTGATGTTCCAGGCACACTCCCAGAACCGGATCTCCGGGATCTTGCCCTCGAGCGAGCGGAAGGCCTCCACGCCCTTCGCGACCCTCGGGTCGTCGCGCTCGACGCCCTCGTTCAGCTTGAAGAGCACCAGGTGGCGGATCATCACTTTCCTCCGTTGGCCAGCCAGGTCATGAAGTCGCCGATGGCGTTCGCGGCGTCCGAAATGCCTTCGAAGCCTATCTGGACGTAGTCGGCCGCCTTGGCCGGGTCCGTGATGATCACGTACAGCGCGAAGACCGCAAGGACGTAGACGGCGGCCTTCTTCGCGTTCACCGCCATCGCGGCCTCCCTGTCGCTTCCCCTGTCACGATGTGCGCCGATGTCCCACGCGCCTCGAGCGCGGCCATGATCGCACGAAGGGCCCCGCCTGACGACGGGGCCCTTCACGAGCGGTAGCGGAGGGATTTGAACCCTCGGTGACTTGCGCCACACTCGCTTTCGAGGCGAGCTCCTTCGGCCGCTCGGACACGCTACCGAGGGAGACCCTACCGCAAGGTGCGGCGTGGTTCGAAATCGGTATTCACCGGTCCCGGAAGAACTCCGTGAGCAGCCGGGCGCACTCCTCGGCGAGCACGCCCTCGATCACCTCGGGCCGGTGGTTGAGCCGCCGGTCGCGCACGACGTCCCACAGGGAGCCGACCGCGCCCGCCTTCTCGTCACGTGCGCCGTAGACGACCCGGTCCACCCGGGACTGCTGGATCGCGCCCGCGCACATGGTGCACGGCTCCAGCGTGACCACGAGGGTGCAGCCGGACAGCCGCCACTCCCCGAGCCTCGCGGCTGCCCGCCGCACGGCGAGCACCTCCGCGTGCGCGGTGGGGTCGCCCACGGCCTCGCGCTCGTTGTGCCCGGCGGCGAGCACGGTGGTGCCGTCCGGTGCCAGCACGACCGCACCGACGGGCACGTCCCCGCCCCGGACGGCCCGTTCGGCCTCGTCCAGGGCGAGTCGCATGGCGCCCCGCCAGCGGTCGCGCACCGGATCGGGCGCCACCGGTGCGTCCGGCGGTTGCGGCACGGTCCGCGCGGCCGTCCGCCCGGTCAGCGGACGGTCTCCAGGACCTCCGAGGCGCCCAGGGCCTCGGCGATCTCGGTGAGGGCGTCCTCGGACATCGAACGCAGCTCCTTCTCGCTCACGCCCAGGTCCTCCAGGACCTGGGCGTCACCGACCGGCCCGCGCGGCACGGCGTCGGCGGAGCCGGAGGCCGCGGCGCCGTCGTCGGCGTCGTCGTCCGGTTCACCGTCCTCCGTGCCGTCGAGGTCGAGGGCGTCCAGGTCGGCGCCGTCGTCCCCGGGCTCCCGGCCGAGCAGCTCGTCGGTGAGCAGGATCTCGCCGTAGCTGCTGCGTGCGGCGGCGGCGGCGTCGGAGACGTAGATACGAGGGTCCTCCTCGCCGTCCACGCGGACGACGCCGAACCAGCCGTCCTCCTGCTCGATCAGTACGAGCACCGTGTCCTCGTCGGGAGAGGCTTCCCGGGCCAGGTCGGCCAGATCCGACAGGGTCTCCACATCGTCGAGCTCTGTGTCGCTCGCTTCCCACCCGTCTTCGGTGCGCGCGAGCAGTGCGGCGAAGTACACCGTGACTCTCCCACTGGTCATAGGCGTGCCGGTTGGAGGTCCCCCCGGCGGAGGTTGCGGGCGGGAAGTGCTTGATACCGCTTGCGAGTCCCACCCACTCGGAATCGTGGCAGAAACAAGGCCATCAGGGGACGTCTTCGGCTCCCTGTGTCCGGCAGTTTCGACCGCACGCCGCCGAGTACGCCCGTGAGGACTCACCAGCGCACTCGTTGCCGCCACGTGCGGATCGTACGCGGCCGCGGGCGCCGTTCCCCCATGACCACCACGGTGAACACGCGCGCGTGCCGCGATCTTCCCGGTCCCGCCGATCCGCGCACCCGGCAGCGCCCGCGCGTGGCCGTCTACCAGCGGAAGGTGCGCATGCGCATCGCATGGCGCAGCCGGGCCGCCTTGGCGCGGCGCGGCTGGACACGGGCGCGCAGCTCCCGCGCCTCGGCGAGTTCGCGCAGGAACCGGGCGCGGCGGCGCCGCCGCTCGGCTTCCGTCTCCGCTTCCGTGTCGGCCGCGTCGGAGATCCGGCGCGGCGACGGATCTTCTCGGGAATCCTGCTCAGGCATCGGTTCACCACCCCAGTCCGTCCCTCCCACTTTCCCCCGGACGGGTCGTTTGACGCCAGCGATCGGGTGGCGGCGGGTCCGGGGGCTTGCCCGGCACGTGGACGCCGGGCCCATCAGGCCCGGTTACTGTGGGGACATGCGTCTCCACGTCGTCGACCACCCCCTGGTCGCCCACAAGCTCACCACGCTGCGCGACCGGCGCACCGACTCCGCGACCTTCCGCCGTCTCGCCGACGAGCTGGTCACCCTGCTCGCCTACGAGGCCACGCGCGACGTGCGCACCGAACAGGTCGACATCCAGACGCCGGTCTCCCGGACCACGGGCGTCAAGCTCTCCCACCCGCGCCCGCTGGTGGTGCCGATCCTGCGGGCCGGCCTCGGCATGCTGGACGGCATGGTCCGGCTGCTGCCGACCGCAGAGGTGGGCTTCCTCGGCATGATCCGCAACGAGGAGACGCTCCAGGCCTCGACGTACGCCACCCGGATGCCGGAGGACCTCTCCGGGCGCCAGGTGTACGTCCTGGACCCGATGCTCGCCACCGGCGGCACGCTGGTCGCGGCGATCCAGGAGCTGATCAAGCGCGGCGCGGACGACGTGACCGCCGTGGTGCTGCTGGCCGCCCCGGAGGGCGTCGAGGTCATGGAACGCGACCTGGCGGGCACCCCGGTGACGGTCGTGACGGCCTCGGTGGACGAGCGCCTGAACGAGCACGGCTACATCGTGCCCGGCCTCGGCGACGCGGGCGACCGGATGTACGGGGCGGCCGAGTAGGCACGCCCCGCGCCTCCCGCGGCGCCCTTGTTCAGCAGCCCTTTTTCGCGGCGGGCGCCGGCTTCGGCTCGGTCAGTGCGGCCAGCGCCCGGTCGGCGTCCGCCTTCGCCGTCAGCCGGGTGAAGCGCTCGCCGATGATCAGGTCGACCTCGGTGCCCTTGCGGACGGTGTCGGTGCGGCGCTCGGCGCCGGTGAGCTGGGTGCCGAGCACGGCCAGCGAGGTGTCGCGGGCGGACGCGGGACCGAGCAGCACGCCGGTGCCCTTGACCTTCTTGTCGTACTGCTTGCTCGCGTTGCCGACCTCGCCGATGGAGAAGCCGCGCTTCTTCAGCTCGTCGGCGGTCTTCTTCGCCAGGCCGCCGCGGGTCGTGGCGTTGAGGACGTTGACGGTGATCCGTCCCGGCTCGGGCAGGGCCTTCGGGCGGGGCGACGGGCTCGCCTCGGCGGCGCAGGCCGCCTTGGTGCCGACGGCCGCGGCGGGGTCGCCGCCGCCGGTGAACACGTCGACGAGCTGGACCGTCCCCCACCCGGCCACGCCGAGCACGGCGACGGACGTGACGGTGAGGACCACGAGCCTGCCGCGCCGCCGGGGCCGGCGCATCCGGGGGTACTTGTCACCCGTGATCCGGTACTGGCCGCCCATGCCGGGAGGAGTCAGCATGCTCATGAGCGCAGCGTAGTGCGCCCGGACAGCTCTGCCTACTAGATGATCATCCGACTGCGCACAGTCCTACCCGAAAGGGTCAAACCGGACCCGTCAGGGGTGCGTCGAGGGACTGGCCCGGGCCGTCAGTCCAGTTCGAGGACGCGGGCGTGCAGCACCTGGCGCTGCTGGAGTGCCGCGCGGACGGCGCGGTGCAGGCCGTCCTCCAGGTACAGGTCGCCCCGCCACTTCACGACGTGCGCGAAGAGGTCGCCGTAGAAGGTCGAGTCCTCGGCGAGGAGGGTCTCGAGGTCGAGCTGCTGCTTGGTCGTCACGAGCTGATCGAGGCGGACCGGGCGCGGCGCGACGTCCGCCCACTGCCGGGTGCTCTCCCGGCCGTGGTCGGGGTACGGCCGGCCGTTTCCGATGCGCTTGAAGATCACACGGAAAGCCTACCGGTCAAGACGTTCCGGGCGCAGCCATGGCGCCGGAGTACGACGTTGAAAAAGACGCCTGAAAGCAGGGCATACCGGATCATGGGCATGACCGGAGCGGCTGTGGGATGCGGTCATCGGGCCGGGGCGGGCCTCGATCGGCATTCCGGCGGCGGCGTGGGCGTACGGGTCATCGGAGACTGCGAGTCTGTGTGTGGTACGCGTGCCTCGCGTGATGTGCGTTCTCTGGCGTGCATGGCGTGCATGGCGTGCTGGCGGGTGACGAGTCCGCCACTGGCCAGGGATCTTCCGAGCCCTTGGGTTTCCGGTGTCCTGAGGCTCAGGAGTCCGTGGGACTCTCGGAGTCCGTGGGGTCCTCGGAGTCGGCCGGGTCGTCGATGTCCTCGGCCTCCTCTTCGTCCGTGGGCTCCTCTTCGTCCTCGGCCTCCTCCGTGTGCTCCGGGTCCCGGGGCCGTTCCGGCTCCCGTGAGGGCTCGGTCGGTGCGTGGCCGCGGGGGCCCCGTGGGCCGTGAGGGTCCGTCGGGGCGTGTTCGTACGGATCGTGCGGGGTGCTGCCCGGTTCTGGGGCGCGGCCGTGCGGGGCCGGTGGGCCGGGGGAGCCCGGGGCACGGGGGGCGTGCGGCCTGGCCTCGTGCGGGCCGGCGGTGTGGCCGTCCCGGGAGCCGCGCTCGGGTTCCCAGGGGGAGCCGGTGGGTGGCTCGGTCATGCTCCATGCTGGAACCCGCCGGGGCCACGGCGCCACTTGGACCACCCGCGCGACGATGGACCGGTCTGGCGCAGACGACGCACCGGTCGGGCGCAGGGGAGGACCGGCCTCGTGCAGGGCCGCAGGGGCGGGCGCGTGCAGGGGAGGAGCCGCCCCGTCCGGCGCAGGACCGGCCGGCTCCTGGGAACGGGGACACCGGCTGCGGTGACCGGGACGGCCGCCCGCAGGGGCCGTCCACCCCCGTGATGCCTCGACCCGGCCGGGTCACCTGCCCTTCCGGCCGTCGGCCGTCTTCCCCGCAGTCCCCGACTGTGCGGCCTTCGCCGCCTTGGCCGCGGCCTTCACCTCCTGCTTGTGGGCCCGTACCTTGGCCAGGGACTCGGGTCCGGTGATGTCCGCGACGGAGCGGAAGGACTTCTCCTCGCCGTAGGCGCCCGCCGCCTCGCGCCAGCCCGTGGGGCGTACCCCGAGCTGCTTGCCGAGCAGGGCCAGGAAGATCTGTGCCTTCTGGCGGCCGAAGCCGGGGAGTTCCTCCAGGCGGCGCAACAGTTCCCGGCCCGTGTCGACACCCCGCCAGACGGCCTCGGCGTCACCGTCGTAGTGCTCGACGAGGTACTGGCACAACTGCTGGATGCGCCCCGCCATCGACCCCGGATAGCGGTGCACCGCCGGCTTCTCCGACAGCAGGGCGGCGAACGCCTCGGGGTCGTACGTGGCGATCTCGTGGGCGTCCAGGTCCTCCGCGCCGAGTCGCCGCGCGATCGTCGCCGGGCCCTTGAAGGCCCACTCCATCGGGATCTGCTGGTCGAGCAGCATGCCGGTCAGCGCGGCGAGCGGACTGCGGCCCAGCAGTGCGTCGGCCTCGGGGTCCTGGGCGAGGTGAAGAGTGACGTCCATGCCCCGATGATCGCGCGTCCCCACCCACGGCGCGCGCCGGTGCGTCCAGCGCCCCCGGGTCGACGCGCCGGGCACTACGCCGTCCGCCTCCACGGCCCCGTGCCCAGGACCGGCGCCGGTACGTCACCGTGTCCCGCGCCCGGGGTGCCCCCGGTACGGCGCCGCCTCGTCGTCCCCTGGGCCTGCACTGGTACGGCGCGTCCCGCGCCCGGGACGCACGCCGGTGCGTCGCCCCTGTCTCCCCC